>NZ_JAGOMQ010000067.1 GCF_017993425.1 Amaricoccus sp. | reverse complement strand
CCCAATCCTGGTTCCGTATCGGCTTCGACCGCATCCGAAACCTTCTCAGCTCCGATCACAGCCACGCCCTCCACGCATGGCGCAGGCTTGGAAAGCCAGCACAATTTAAGGGAGTCGTGTAGTGTGCGCCGACCCGAGCGAGATCGACGCCCTGCGTACCGCCCTTGCGGCGGCCGAAGCGCGCGCCGCGACCGCCGAGGCGGAGGTCGTCGCGGCGGCGCGGGAGCGGGCGGTGCTGGCGGGCGCCGAGGCGACGATCGCGGCGCTGCGTCTGGAGATCGAGAAGCTCCGGCGGGCTCTCTACGGGACGCGGTCCGAGCGCAAGGCCCGGCTGCTCGACCAGCTGGAGCTGCAGCTCGAGGAGCTGGAAGCGACGGCGACCGAGGACGACCTCGCCGCCGCCTCCGCACGCCGCGGCGCCCAGGCCTTGCCGATCTCGCCGCTCGCCCGCGAGGCCGTCACCCGCATCGACGCCGTCTTCGACGCCGAGCGCGCGATCAATGGCCACGAGGTCGCCGCCCGCCTGGCCGTGCGCCAGAAGGAGATCGCCCCGCTGGTCGCCGATCTCGAGGCCTGGATACGCCGCGAGCGGGCTGGCCTGTCGCGCCATGCCCCGGTGGCCAAGGCCATGGACTACATGCTGAAGCGCCGGAACGGCTTCGCCCGCTTCCTCGCCGACGGCCGCGCCTGCCTCACCAACAACGCCGCGGAGCGCGCGCTGCGCGGCATCGCCCTCGGCCGGAAGGCGTGGCTCTTCGCTGGCTCCGACCGCGGCGGCGAGGGGGCCGCCGTCATGTACTCCCTCATCGCCACCGCAAAGCTCAACGACGTCGACCCGCAGGGCCTGGCTCGCCGACGTCCTCGCCCGAATTGCCGGCACGCCGGCATCGCACCTCGACGATCTCCTGCCATGGCACTGGAACTCCGACGTAGCCGCAAGCGCTGCCTGACCGCGGCCCTCGGCGGAGGGTTGCGTTCCCAGCAGGCTACCGGCCCGCGCACGTACCCTGCGGGGGACGCGCGCGATCTATCTCCCCCGTGACTCGCCGCCGTACGGCCCGAGGATCACGCCGCAGTGTAGGCTGTCTTGATGTTCGTATAGAACTCGGAGGCATAGCGCCCCTGCTCGCGCGGCCCGAAGCTCGAGCCCTTTGAGCCTCCGAACGGCACGTGGAAGTCCACCCCTGCCGTCGGCAGATTGACCATCACCATTCCCGCCTGGCTCGCGCGCTTGAAGTGCGTCGCGTGCTTCAGTGAGGTCGTGCAGATCCCTGCCGACAGGCCGAACTCTGTGTCATTGGCCACCGCGAGGGCCTCGTCGTAGTCCTTCACCCGGATAACGCTGGCCACCGGCCCGAAGATCTCCTCCCGACTGATACGCATCTCGTTGCTCGCCCCGACGAACAGCGCCGGCGCCAGATAGAATCCGTTCGTCGCCCGCTTCACCCGCTCCCCGCCGACGAGCTCCGCGCCCTCGTCCTTGCCAAGCGCGATGTACGTCTCATCCTGCGCAAGCTGGCTCTCGTCGACCACCGGTCCGATCTGCGTCGCTTTGTCGAGCGGATCGCCCACGACCAGCGCACGCATCCGCTCGGAGAGCCGCGCCACGAAGCGGTCGTGAATCCCCTCCGTGACGATCAGCCGCGAAGTTGCGGTGCAGCGCTGCCCCGTCGAGTAGAAGGCGCCGTTCAGGCAGGCCTCCACCGCGACCTCCAGGTCTGCATCGTCCAGCACCACCATCGGGTTCTTGCCGCCCATCTCCAGCTGGAACTTGCGCATCACCCGGATCGACGCCTCGGCCACCCGCCGCCCGGTGCCGACCGAGCCGGTGAAGCTCACCGCGCGGATGTCCTTCGCATCGAGGATCGCCTGCCCGACGACCGAGCCCCTCCCCATCACAAGGTTCAGCACGCCCTTCGGCAGCCCGGCGCGGTGCAGGATGTCGACGAGCGCCCAGGTGCAGCCCGGCACGAGGTCGGCCGGCTTGATGACGACCGTGTTGCCCCAGGCGAGCGCCGGGGCGATCTTCCACGCCGGGATCGCGATCGGGAAGTTCCACGGCGTGATCAGCCCGACCGGCCCCACCGCCTCGCGGGTGATCTCGACCCCCACGCCCGGCCGCACCGAGGGCAGGATCTCCCCCGCGAGCCGCAGGCATTCCCCGGCGAAGAAGTCGAAGATCTGCGCCGCGCGCACCGTCTCGCCGATCCCCTCCGCCAGCGTCTTGCCCTCCTCGCGCGAGAGGAGCGTCCCGAGCTCGTCCTTCCGCGCCAGGATCTCCGCCGAGGCCTTCGACAGCACGCCATGCCGCTCCAGCGGCCCCGACCGGCTCCAGCCCGGGAACGCCGCCTTGGCCGCGGCGATCGCCGCCTCGGCGTCGGCGGCCGTGGCGCGGGCGTACTCGCCGACGACCTCGGCGGTGTTGGCCGGGTTGATGTTCGGCGCCGCCTCGCCACCCACCCATTCCCCGTCGATCAGGTTCGCGTACACGGTCATCGTTGCATCCTTCCGGCTCGTTGGTCTGGAGAGGCGGCCGCTCGAAGGCGCCGCTCGAGGAAATCGAAGGCGCGGGCGCCATGTCCCGCGGTGAAGACGTGCCCCGCATCGACGAGCCCGGTCTCCAGCGCCGCGCCGGCGCCGGCGGCCCGCCAGATGCGGCGCAGATCGCCGAGCGCGGCCTCGGTGACCGCGGCCGGGAAATGCGGATCCGACCGCCCGCACAGAAACAGCATCGGCGTCGGCGCCGCAAGCCCGGCGATGTCGGGATGGTCGAGCTGGCCGCCGAGGCCCGGACGCAGCATCGGAAACGCCGACTGGCCGCGCGGCTGACGGCCTCCCGGCCGCATCATGTCGCCGGGACGCCCCATCCGGCCGGCCGCGACCCGACGGCGACCTCCGGGCAAAGCGCGGCCGCCTGCCAGGCGCGAACCTCCCCGAACGAGAACCCCGTCACGCCGAGGCCCCCCGCGCCGCCCGGGCCGCGCTGCTACGGCTCCAGCATCCGCTCCAGGGTCTCGATCCGGTCGGCCTCGCGGGGCGGTTTGTCCCATCTCAGGCGGCTGATCCGGGGGAAGCGCATGGCCACGCCGGAGCGGTGGCGGGTCGAGCGGGCGAGGCCCTCGAACGCCACCTCCAGCACCAGCCCGTGCTCCGGCTCGGCGCGCACCGCCCGGACCGGTCCGAACCTCTCGGTGGTGTTGTGGCGGACCCAGCGGTCGATCTCGGCCAGCTCCGCGTCGGTGAACCCGAAATAGGCCTTGCCGACCGGGACGAGCGTGTCGTCCGCCGCCCAGACGCCGAACGTGTAGTCCGAGTAGAACCCCGACCGCTTCCCATGCCCCCGCTGGGCGTACATCAGCACCGCGTCGATCAGCCGCGGGTCCCGCTTCCACTTCCACCACGGCCCCTTGGGGCGGCCGGCGAGGTAGGGGCTGTCGAGCCGCTTCAGCATCACCCCCTCGATCACCGGCTCCGGCGGCTCGGCGCGCAGCCGGGCGAGGTCGCCGCGGGTCGAGAAGGGCAGGAGCGGCGAGAGGTCGATGCGGGCGGGGTCGAGCCGGGGCGCGAGCGCCTCGAGCGCGGCCCGGCGCTCGGCGAAGGGCAGGGGCCTGAGGTCGCTTCCGTCGAGGGCGAGGAGGTCGTAGGCCCGCAGGAAGGCCGGGAAGCGGCGCATCTGCGCCGGGGTGACGGTCTTGCGGTTCAGCCGCTGCTGGAGGTCCGAGAAGCTCGCCGCCCCGCCATGGCCGGCGCGGACGAGAAGCTCGCCGTCGAGGGCGCCATCGAAGGTCAGCGCCTCGACGAGGTCGGGGAAGGCATGGGAGATGTCGTCGCCCGTGCGGGAATAGAGCCGCCGCCGTCCGCCCCCGGTGGCGGCCTGCACGCGGATGCCGTCCCATTTCCACTCGGCGGCGAAGGCGGCGGGGTCGAGGCGGGCGAGGTCCTCGGCCTCGAGCGGGTGGGAGAGCATGACGGGCCGGAAGGGCGCGGCGCTGGCGGGGGCCGGACGCGGGCCGGCGGCGGTCAGCCAGGCGAAGAGCTCGGGGTAGGGGGGCGCGAGGCCGTGCCAGACCTCCTCGATCTCGGCGACGTCGCGGCCCCCGAGGTCGGCCAGCGCCTGCTTGGCGAGCCGGGCCGAGACGCCGACCCGCAGCCCCCCGGTGACGAGCTTGAGGAGCGCGAAGCGGGCCGGCGGGTCGAGCCGGTCGAGCAGCCGCTCCACCACCTGCGGGGCCTCGCGGCGCGAGGCGGCGTGGAGGGCGTCGACGACGGTGGAGAGGCGGGGATCGTCGGCGGTCCCGCGGGTGGGCCAGATCAGCGCGATCGTCTCGGCGAGGTCGCCGACGAAGTCGTAGGAGAGGGCGAAGAGCTCGGCGTCGACCCGGGCGGTGGTCACGTCGCGCAGGAGCGCCGGCTTGACCGAGGCGACGTCGAGCCCGCCGGTGATCGCGGCGAGCGCCCAGCCGCGGTCGGGATCGGGGGTCTCGCGCAGGTAGCCGGTGAGGAGCCGGAGCTTGCCGTTCCGCGCCGGCGTGAAGGCGAGGCGTTCGAGAAGCTCGGCGAAGCGGCGCATCAGAGGCGCGCCTGTTCACGCGTGAATATTCGGTAAGCCATTGATTTCATGTAATCTGGCATGTGGTCAATCCTCCGCCTCGTCCTCGTATCCGACGAGATGCAGGGGGCGGGCGGCGAGGCCGTGGAGGGCGCACCAGCGGACGAGGGCTTCCTCGCGGCCGTGGGTGACCCAGACCTCGGCGGGGGAGAGCTCGGAGAGGGTGGCGGTCAGGTCGTCCCAGTCGCAGTGGTCGGAGAGGATCAGCGGCAGCTCGACGCCGCGCTGGCGGGCGCGGGCGCGGACCTGCATCCAGCCGGAGGCGAAGGCGACGAGGGGGTCGGAGAAGCGGCGGATCCAGACGTCGCCGAAGGCAGAGGGGGGCGCGAGGACGACGGCGCCGCCGAGGCCGCCGCGGCCGGCGCCGCGGGCGGCGGTGGCGTCGGCGATCTCGCCGAGCCCGATCCCGCGGGAGGCGTAGTAGTCGCAGAGGCGGCGGAGGGCGCCGTGGATGTAGACGGGCGCGTCGTGGCCGGCGTCGCGGAGGAGGCGGATCAGCCGCTGCGCCTTGCCGAGGGCGTAGACGCCGACGAGGTGGGCGCGGTCGGGGAATTGCGCCAGCGAGGCGAGGAGCCTGGCGATCTCGGACGAAGGGTCGGGATGGCGGAACACCGGCAGGCCGAAGGTCGCCTCGGTGACGAAGAGGTCGCAGGGCACCGGCTCGAACGGGGCGCAGGTCGGGTCGGGGGCGCGCTTGTAGTCGCCGGAGACGACGGCGCGGAGGCCGTGGGCCTCGACGGCGATCTGGGCGGAGCCGAGGACGTGGCCGGCGGGGTGGAAGGCGACGCGGGCGCCGCCGAGGTCGAGGGTCTCGCCGAAGGCGATCGGCTGGCGGGCGCCGGCGAAGTCCTCGCCGAGGCGGATCGCCATGATGTCGAGGGTCTCGGGGGTGGCGAGGACGGCGCCGTGGCCGGGGCGGGCATGGTCGGAATGGGCGTGGGTGATGAGCGCGCGGGGAACCGGGCGCACCGGGTCGACGTGGAAGTCGCCCGCCGGGCAGTAGAGGCCCTCGGGCCGCGGGGTGAGCAGCTCGCGTATCGCCATGACCCGGGAGAGGTAGGCCCGCCGAGGCCCTGCGCCAAGGCGGCAGCGGAGGCGCAAAACCGGGCCTCGAAAAATGTCCCACAGTGGGTGGTCAAGGCTTTGAAACAAAGAACGATTCTAGAGTCGGCAATTCTATTGCCACACTGCACGACACCTGTCTGCTCTGCTGGATCCACGGGGCGCGCGCCGTCGACCGACCGACCGAAGCGGGCCTGCCCGCGAGGCCCGGCGCGACAGGCGAAAGCACGGCTTTCGCCGCGCCGACGGCTGGAGCGCGGTTGCGCGCGGAAGCCGTGAGGGGCGCCGATTTCTCCGGGAGCGCGCCATCCGTCCGTGATCCCCCCGGCGAGCGCGGAATCGCGCTCGCCCCCCGCAGGGGCGATCGCGGACGGATTTGCCGCGGGTCAAATCCGTCTGGCGTCGGCGTCGCGGCCAGCCTCGGGCCGGGCTTCCTCTCCACTGTCGTGCAGTGTGTTCTATTCGTGGCCGCTCCGGCGCCTGCGACCCTCCGGCGACGTCGGTCGTGCCTGCGGCGTCGCCGGCGGCGGACCCGTGTCGCGGGGTGTCACGCGGGCGCGTCACGGGGGCCTCACGAAGGGGTCACGGGTCCGGGTCCAAGAAGGGGCGTCGGCGGCCGGGGCGGTCGCGAACCCAGGGAGAACCCTTCGAGATGACCACGATCACCTGTACCGGCGCGCGGCCCCGCTTCCTCGGCGGCCTCCTCGCCATCGCGGAGGCGGCGCGCCGCCGCTTCGAGGCGGCGCGCGCCAGGGCGCGCGACCGCGAGGTCCTGAGGCGCTTCGCCGACATGGACGACTCGCTCCTCGCCGATATCGGCCTGACCCGCGGCGATCTCGCGCGGATCGCGCGCGACACGGGCGTCAGCCTCTAGGGGAGCCGGGCCCGGCCGCGCCCCGGAGCCTCGGGCATGCGCGATGTCCCGATCGCCGGACGTCTCCATCCGGCGGGCATCGCGCGAGGCGGGAAGGCCCGCCCCCGCGCGGGGCGGCGACGAGGAGTTCCGGCGGCGGGCGGGCCCGCGGCCGGGAAGGGGTCCCGGTGTGTTGTTCCCCCGTAGTGTGTGCCTGGTGCGTTGTCCGCCTTCCCTCCTGCCCGGCGCGGCGTGGACCCGGTCGCGTCGGGCGCATGGACCGCGGCAAGGCGATCCCGTAAGAGAAGCGCCGGTCACTGATCGGAGCGCGAGATGGCGGGACACGGCGAGGCGCAGCCCATGCGGGCCACGGCGGGCGGGCCGCTCCGCGGCGTGGCCGAGATCCCGGGCGACAAGTCCGTCTCGCACCGCTCGCTGATCCTCGGGGCGCTCGCCGTCGGCGAGACCTCGATCACCGGCCTGCTCGAGGGGCAGGACGTGCTCGACACCGGCAAGGCGATGGCGGCGTTCGGCGCGACGGTGGAGCGCGACGGGCCCGGCGCCTGGCGGGTGCAGGGCGTCGGCGTCGGCGGCTTTCGCGAGCCCGAGGACGTGATCGACTGCGGCAATTCCGGCACCGGCGTGCGCCTGATCATGGGCGCGATGGCGACCTCCGACCTGACGGCGACCTTCACCGGGGACGCGAGCCTGCGCTCGCGGCCCATGGGGCGCGTGACCGACCCGCTGGCGCTGTTCGGCGCCGAGGCGCGCGGGCGGCGCGGCGGGCGGCTGCCGATCACGCTGACCGGCGCGGCGGCCCCGGTTCCGGTGCGCTACGCGACGCCGGTCGCCTCGGCGCAGGTGAAGTCGGCGGTGCTGCTCGCCGGGCTGAACGCGCCGGGCGAGACGGTGGTGATCGAGAAGGAGGCGACGCGCGACCATACCGAGCGGATGCTGGCGGGCTTCGGCGCGGAGGTGCGGGTCGAGGCCACGGCCGAGGGGCGGGCGGTGACGCTGGTCGGCCAGCCGGAGCTGCGGCCGCAGCGCATCGCCGTGCCGCGCGACCCGAGCTCGGCGGCGTTCCCGGTGGCGGCGGCGCTGCTGGCCCCGGGGTCGGAGGTTCGGCTGCCCGGGATCGGGCTCAACCCGACGCGGGCGGGGCTCTACGACACGCTGGTGGAGATGGGCGCGGCGATCGAGTTCGCCGACCGGCGCGAGGAGGGCGGCGAGCCGGTGGCCGACCTGGTGGTGCGGCACGGGGCCCTGCGCGGGATCGAGGTGCCGCCGGAGCGGGCGGCCTCGATGATCGACGAGTATCCGATCCTCGCGGCGCTGGCGGCGACGGCGGAGGGGCGGACGGTGATGCGCGGCGTGAAGGAGCTGCGCGTCAAGGAGAGCGACCGGATCGACGCGATGGCGCGCGGGCTCGAGGCCTGCGGGGTCGAGGTCGAGGAGGGGCCGGACTGGTTCGTGGTCCACGGCCGCGGCGCCGACGGGGTTCCGGGCGGGGCGACGGTGGCGAGCCGGCTCGACCATCGCATCGCCATGGCGTTCCTGTGCCTCGGGCTCGCGTCGCGGCGGCCGGTCACGGTGGACGACGCCGGGCCGATCGTGACGAGCTTTCCCTCCTTCGTGCCGCTGATGCGGGCGCTGGGCGCGGATCTGTCGGGGTAGCGGCGGTGGCGGCGGGGGAGACGCGGCGCGCGGCGGGGCCGGGCGGCGGGGCGGCGGGACGCGGCTGAGGATGGGCGACCCGGGGCCGCGCGTCGTCTCGTTCGCGCCGCGGCAGGCGGCGCGCGGGCCGGGAGGCGGGGCGGCCGGGGCCGAGGACCGCGTGCTGGCCTTCACGAACTCGCCGACCGGCCGCATGGCGCGGGTGCTGATCCGGGAATGGGGGTTGCCGGTCGCCGAGGAGCTGGTGCCCTTCGCCGAGCCGGATGCGGTGCAGCGGCTGAACCCGCTCGGGCAGGTTCCGGTTCTGGTTCTGGGCGGCGAGGCGGTCTTTCCGACGCTGATGGTGCTGGAGCGGCTGTGGGCGCTGGCGGGGGAGCCGGCGGCGGCCTATGCGCCGGCGCGGGAGCGGGCGGTGCTGGCCACGGTGCTGGGGGCGGTGGAGGCGCTGGTGGGGGCGCTCTACCAGCGCTGGGCGGGGCTGGAGCCGACGGGGCGGAACAATATCGGCTTCGATCCGGGGCGGCGGAACCTCGAGCGGGTGCTGCTGACGCTCGACTGGCTGGAGGAGGAGGGGCGGCTGCGCGACGGGCTGACGTTGCCCGGGGTGGCGGTCGCCTGCTGCATGCTGTGGTCGGACGCGCGCGGCGGGCCGGCCTGGTGGGGCCGGCCGCGGCTGGAGACGCTGGTGGCGGGGCTCGGCGAGCGCGAGAGCTTCCGGCGGACGCAGCCGAAGCTGTGGCGACCCGGCGAGGAGGAGAAGCGCTGAGGCCGGCGCGACGGATGCGGCCGGGAGCGGGAGAGGCAGGGGGCCACGCGACGGCGCCCCGAGGCCGCGTCGCCCGCCGCTAACACGCATGATAGCGCAATTATCGTATTGAAATGAAAAGAAAACTTATGATCCTTCAACCCTTGATTCACGAAGGTTGACGGCGCTTCCGGGCCGGGACGTGCGCGACAGAAAGCTGCGGTAGCGGGCTGGACGGATGGCGAGCGGGGCTCTACCGATTGCGGTATCGCCCCCAGCCCGAGTCCGCCATGGCCAGATCCTCCGCCTGCCGCCCCGAGAGCAGCCGATGAGGTTCACGGTGGCGATCGACGGGCCGGCGGCGGCGGGGAAGGGGACGATCGCGCGGGCGGTGGCGCGGGAGTTCGGGTTCGGGCATCTCGACACGGGGCTTCTCTACCGGGCGGTCGGCCTGCAGGCGCTGGAGGACGGGCGGGGCGTGATCGATCCGATCTGGGCGGCGGAGCTGGCGCGGCGGCTGACGCCGGCGGCGCTGGCGCGGGAATCGCTGCGCTCGGCGCGGGCCGGGCAGGCGGCGTCGAAGGTCGCGGTGCTGCCGGAGGTGCGCAAGGCGCTGCTCCAGTTCCAGCGCGACTTTGCCCGGCGCGACGGCGGCGCGGTGCTCGACGGGCGCGACATCGGCACGGTGATCTGCCCGGAGGCGCAGGCGAAGCTCTTCGTCACCGCGAGCGACGAGGCGCGGGCGGCGCGGCGGGCGGCGGAGCTGGCGGCGCCGGACGTGGCGGCGGTGATGGCGGACCTGCGGGCGCGCGACGCGCGGGATTCCTCGCGCGACGTGGCGCCGCTCAAGGCCGCGGACGACGCGCTCTTGCTCGACACCACGGATCTGACTATAGACGCGGCCGTCGCCGAGGCGGTCGCCTTCGTGAAACGTCGTTTCGACCCGGACGGGGACTGACCCCGCCGGATCGCTTCGCATTCGCGGGACCGTCCCGAGCGTCGTCGAAAGACCGGCGGAGCCAACCGCCTGGCCGGAAATCCGACTTTTCAGGAGAACTGCATGCCAGCTACGGCGACCATGGATGATTTCGAGGCTCTGCTCAACGAGAGCTACGAGCTGGAGACCCCCGACGAGGGCACTGTCGTCAAGGGCACGGTCCTCGCCATCGAGGCGGGACAGGCCATCATCGACATCGGCTACAAGATGGAAGGCCGCGTCGATCTGAAGGAATTCACCCCTCCGGGCAAGGCGCCCGAGATCGCCGTGGGCGACGTCGTCGAGGTCTATCTCGACCGCGTCGAGAACGCGCGCGGCGAGGCGGTGCTGAGCCGGGAGAAGGCGCGGCGCGAGGAGGCCTGGGACCGGCTGGAGAAGGCCTACGCCAAGGAGGAGCGCGTCGAGGGCGCGATCTTCGGGCGGGTGAAGGGCGGCTTCACGGTGGATCTCGGCGGCGCGGTGGCGTTCCTGCCGGGCTCGCAGGTCGACGTGCGCCCGGTCCGCGACGCGGGCCCGCTGATGCACATGCCGCAGCCGTTCCAGATCCTGAAGATGGATCGCCGGCGGGGCAACATCGTGGTGTCGCGCCGGGCGGTGCTCGAGGAGAGCCGGGCCGAGCAGCGCGCCGAGATCGTGGCGCGGCTGGCCGAGGGCGACGTCATCGACGGCGTGGTCAAGAACATCACCGAGTACGGCGCCTTCGTCGACCTCGGCGGCGTCGACGGCCTGCTGCACGTCACCGACATGGCGTGGCGCCGGGTCAACCACCCGAGCGAGATCCTCGGGATCGGCGAGACCGTGAAGGTCCAGGTCATCAAGATCAACAAGGAGACGCAGCGCATCAGCCTCGGCATGAAGCAGCTGCAGGCCGATCCGTGGGACACGGTCGAGGACAAGTTCCCGATCGGGTCGAAGCACACCGGCCGCGTCACCAACATCACCGACTACGGCGCCTTCGTGGAGCTGGAGCCGGGGATCGAGGGCCTCGTCCACGTCTCCGAGATGAGCTGGACGAAGAAGAACGTCCATCCCGGCAAGATCGTCTCCACCTCCCAGGAGGTCGAGGTCATCGTGCTGGAGATCGACGGGCAGAAGCGCCGCGTGTCGCTCGGGCTGAAGCAGACCCAGGGCAACCCGTGGGAGAACTTCGCGCGGACGCATCCGAACGGCACCCAGGTCGAGGGCGAGGTGAAGAACATCACCGAGTTCGGCCTGTTCGTCGGGCTCGACGGCGACATCGACGGCATGGTCCACCTCTCCGACCTCGACTGGAACAAGTCGGGCGAGGAGGCGATCCAGCAGTACCGCAAGGGCGACGTCGTCCGCGCGGTGGTCACCGACGTCGACGTCGAGAAGGAGCGCATCTCGCTCTCGATCAAGGCGGTCGGCGGCGATCCCTTCGCCGAGGCGATCGGCGGCGTGAAGCGGGGCGACATCGTCACCGTGACCGTCACCGCGATCGAGGACGGCGGGATCGAGGTGGAGTACGACGGGATGAAGTCGTTCATCCGCCGGTCGGACCTGAGCCGCGACCGCTCGGAGCAGCGTCCCGAGCGCTTCACCAAGGGCGACCACGTCGACGCGCGCGTCACCAACATCGACATGAAGACGCGCAAGCTCGGCCTGTCGATCAAGGCGCGCGAGATCGCCGAGGAGAAGGAGGCCGTGGAGCAGTACGGCTCGTCCGACTCGGGCGCCTCGCTCGGCGACATCCTCGGCGCGGCGCTCCGTCGCGGCCGGGAGAAGGACGACGAGAAGGACGACGCCTGAGCGAATGGACGCTCTGGAGCGAGACTTCTACGAGGAGCGGCGCCGCAAGTGGCGCCGCTCTGCGTTCTGGCGGGGCTTCCTCGTGGCCGCGGCGCTCGGCGGCGTGGTCTGGTTCCTCGCCGCGCGCGAGCGCGGGGCGCTGACGCAGGAGATCGCCCGGCTCGATCTCTCCGGGATCATCGCCGACGACGTGAAGCGGGACGCGCTGCTGGCGGATCTCGCCGAGGACGGCGACGTCCGCGCGCTGATCCTGCGGATCAACTCGCCGGGCGGGACCACGGCGGGGGCGGAGGCGGTCTTCGCCGGGCTGCGCGCCGTCGCCGCGGAGAAGCCGGTCGTCGCGGTGATGAGCGAGATGGCGGCCTCCGGCGGCTATGTCGCGGCGCTGGCGGCCGACCACCTGATCGCGCGGGGCAACACGCTGACCGGCTCGATCGGCGTCATCATGGAATATCCCGACCTGACCGGGATGATGGCCCGGCTGGGGGTGGGGCTGGAGACGGTGCGCTCGTCCGCGCTCAAGGCCGAGCCGTCGCCGTTCCGGCCGACCAGCCCGGCGGCGCGGGCGGTGGACGAGGCGCTGGTGGCGGACAGCTATCGCTGGTTCCGCGGGCTCGTCGGCGAGCGGCGCGGGCTCGACGGGACGGCGCTCGACGACGTGGCGAACGGGCAGGTCTTCACCGGGCGGCTGGCGCTCGCGGCGGGGCTCGTCGACGAGCTCGGCGGCGAGACCGAGGCGATCGCCTGGCTCGAATCGCGCGATCCCGGCCTGAAGGGCCTTCCGGTGCGCGACCGCGAGGTGGAAAGCGAGCGGAGCCTTCTCGCCTCCGTCCTCGGTCTTGCCGCCCCAAGCGGCGGAATTATTGGGGAAATATCGCGCCTGACGGGCCCGAAGCTCTATTCCATCGGACCCTGATTCCTGCCAGTATGCGGGCGGGACGGTCCCTGGAGCGCAGCGGGTGGCAGAATGATAAAGTCGGAGCTCATCCAGAAGATCGCCGAGGCGAACCCGCACCTGTTCCAGCGCGACGTCGAGCGGATCGTGGCGACGGTCTTCGACGAGATCATCGAGGCGATGGCCGCCGGGCATCGCGTCGAGCTGCGCGGCTTCGGGGCGTTCTCGGTGAAGAAGCGCGACAGCCGGACCGGGCGCAACCCGCGCACCGGCGACAGCGTCGACGTCGAGGAGAAGTTCGTCCCCTTCTTCAAGACCGGCAAGCTCCTGCGCGACCGCCTGAACGAAGGCTCCTGAGCGCAGGCTCGAGGCGCGCAGATATCCGGAGGCGGAATTGCGGATCATCAAGCTCATCCTGCTCGTGGCCATCCTGGCGGGGATCGTCGTCCTCGCGCTGGCGAACCGCGGGCCTGTCACGCTGAACCTCCTGCCGGCGGGGATGTCGGGCATCGCCGACCGGTCGATCGAGGTTCCGCTCTATGTCGTCGGCCTCGTCTCGGTGCTGGTCGGCATGGCGCTCGGCTACATCCTGGAATGGCTGCGCGAGCACAAGCATCGCCGGCGGGCCTCGGCCAAGACGCGGGAGGCGGCGGCGCTGAACCGCGAGGTGGGGCGGCTGCGCAAGGAGGCGAGCAAGGGCGAGGACGAGATCCTGGCGCTGCTGCGCAACTGAGGTATCCCGCATGGAGGTGAAGATCTGCGGGCTGCGCAGCCGGGGCGATCTGGCGGCGGCGGCGGGGGCGGGCGCGACCTGGGGCGGGCTGGTGTTCTATCCGGCCTCGCCGCGGCACGTGAGCCCGGCGGACGCGCGCTGGATCGCGGCGGGGCGCCCCGAGGGGCTGAAGCTCGTGGCGCTGACGGTGGATGCGACGGATGCGGAGATCGAGGCGATCCTCGGCGAGATTCCGGTGGAGATGCTGCAGCTCCACGGGGCGGAGAGCCCGGAGCGGGCGGCCGCGGTGCGGGAGCGTTTCGGGCTGCCGGTGATGAAGGCGGTGGGCGTCTCGGAGGAGGGCGACCTCGACGGGCTGCCGGATTATGCCGGGGCCGTCGACATGATCCTCGTCGATGCGCGGCCGCCGGCCGGGGCGGAGCTGCCCGGGGGGAACGGCGTGGCGTTCGACTGGCGACTGGTGCGGGACGTGGGCTGGCCGGCGCCGTGGATGCTGGCCGGCGGGCTGACGCCGGAGAACGTCGCGGAGGCGGTGCGGCTGACCGGGGCGGAGCGGGTCGACGTCTCCTCCGGCGTCGAGAAGGCCCGCGGGATCAAGGACCGCGCGCGGATGGAGGCCTTCGTGAAGGCGGCCCTTGCGGCCGGCGACGGGGGCTGAGGGGCGCAGCTTCGCATACGTGCGAAGGGGATCATGTGGTTGATTTCATTATTAATTCATGACATTGTAACCATTGGATCCGGCTCGGCGAGGGGGGCTTGCCGGGTTAGGGGATCCTGCTCCGGCGGGAATCCTCGGGCGCCGTTGCAGGATTCATCCCGGACCCGGCTAATCTGTTCCGCTTGGCGACGGTGATCGGGGGGATGACGGAGTAAAGAAAACTGCGGACCTGCCCGCCCGTTTTCTGAATTGCGCGCAAATATATTTCGAAATATTTTGAATCTAAACGGTGAAAATCATTGCATCGTTATCAGCGCCGCATTTCGCGGCGCCGTGTGACTCACTTCGAGGTTCCGCCGTCTCCGCCCGGCCGCTCCGCGTCGAGCCGGGTGACATGCGCATGTCACCCGGCGGGCGCCGTCGCGGGACGGACCTCGCCGCTGAAGGCGGGGCTCGTGCGCGGGCTTCCCCGTCGGGGTCGGGGCTTATCTTCGTCGTCGGGCCGCGGGGGGCAGTCGACGGGGGGCGGGGGGCGGGGTATGG
>NZ_JAGOMQ010000029.1 GCF_017993425.1 Amaricoccus sp. | reverse complement strand
GAGCGCATGGAGGCCGGCCCCCCGCCCGACCTCCGGGACGGCCCTCCGCTCGCGGAGCGCGCCGACGCCGGTCCGCGCCCCCACCTCCGGGAACCCGCCGCCCCCGCGCAGCCCGCCCCGGCCACCCCGCGCCCCGACCTCGGGGAAATCCCTGCGCCCGCGGAGCCCTTCGCGGCCAGCCCGCGCCCCGAGCCCGCCCGCCCTGCGCCCGCGCCGCGACCCGAGCAGCGGCTCGACCCCGCGCCCGCGCGGCCCGCCGAGGCGCCGGCGACGCCGCTGCGGCCCCGGCATTCCGACCGCCCGGCCCCGCCCCCGGCGGTGATCCCCGAGCCGCCGCTCCGCCGCCGCGGCGGCGCCGCCGGCTTCCTGCTGGCGCTGGCGCTCGCCGCCGCGGCGACGGCGGCCTACCGCAACGCCGAGCCGCTCGCCGCCCGCCTCCCGGCCGCCGGATCCGCCCTCGACGCCTATGCGGAGCGCGTCGACGCCGCGCGCCTCTGGATCGAGACGACGCGCGACCGCCTCACCGGCTCCTGACCGGCGCTCATATTATCGCAACAATATCAAATAGATAATCAGCGTCCTACTGCGGGACGCCCCGCCCCGGGGCCTTACTCCGCCGCCTGCCCCGCGACGGCGGCCTCGGCCGCCCGCTCCGCCTCGATCTCCGCCGCCTTGCGCTCGACCAGCTCGACGATGTGGTCGATCATCCCGGCATTGCCGAGCTTGTGGTGCTGCCGGCCCGCCAGGTAGACCATCCCCGCCCCGGCCCCGCCGCCGGTGAAGCCGACGTCCGTCATCAGCGCCTCGCCCGGCCCGTTGACCACGCAGCCGATGATCGAGAGCGACATCGGCGTCTTCACGTGCTCCAGCCGCTTCTCGAGGATCTCCACCGTGCGGATCACGTCGAACCCCTGCCGCGCGCAGGACGGGCAGGAGATGATGTTCACCCCCCGATGCCGGAGCCCCAGCGCCTTCAGGATCTCGAACCCGACCTTCACCTCCTCGACCGGATCGGCCGAGAGCGACACCCGCAGCGTGTCGCCGATCCCCATCCACAGCAGGCTGCCGAGCCCCACCGCCGACTTCACCGTCCCGCCGACGAACCCGCCCGCCTCGGTGATCCCGAGATGGATCGGCGCGTCCGTCGCCTCCGCCAGCGCCTGATAGGCCGCGGCGGCGAGGAACACGTCCGACGCCTTCACGCTGATCTTGAACTCGCGGAAGTCGTTGTCCTCGAGGATGCGGATATGGTCGAGCCCGCTCTCCACCATCGCGTCGGGGCAGGGCTCGCCGTACTTCTCCAGCAGATGCTTCTCCAGGCTCCCGGCGTTCACCCCGATCCGCATCGAGCAGCCGTGGTCCTTCGCCGCCCGGATCACCTCACGCACCCGCTCGGCCGAGCCGATGTTGCCCGGGTTGATCCTGAGGCACGCCGCCCCCGCCTCGGCCGACTCGATCGCCCGGCGATAGTGGAAATGGATGTCCGCGACGATCGGCACCGGGCTCTCGCGCACGATCTCGCGCAGCGCCCGGGACGACTCCTCGTCCGGCACCGAGACGCGCACGATGTCCGCCCCGGCCTCGGCGCAGCGCAGCACCTGCTCGATCGTCGCCTTCGCGTCCGTGGTCGGCGTGTTCGTCATCGTCTGAACGCTGATCGGCGCGCCGCCGCCCACCGGCACCGGGCCGACATGGATGCGCCGGCTCTCGCGCCGGTCGATGTTGCGCCAGGGGCGGATCGGGTTGTGCGACATGGCTCCTTCCGCGGCGACCGCGACGCGGCGCAACATAGGCCGCGCCGCGCCGCATGTCACCCCGGCGGCGTCACCCCAGCGGCGGCCGGGGGATGCGCGGCAACAGGATCGTGAAGAGCCCGAGCAGCGGCAGGAACGAGCAGAGCTTGTAGACGAAGGCGATGCCGTGGCTGTCCGCGAGCCCGCCGAGCGCCGCCGCCCCGAGCCCGCCCGCCCCGAAGGCGAAGCCGAAGAACACGCCCCCGACCAGCCCGACCCGCCCGGGCAGCAGCTCCTGCGCGAAGACGACGATCGCCGGGAACGCCGAGGCGAGGACGAGGCCGATCACCACGACCAGCACGCCCGTCCAGAACAGCGACGCATAGGGCAGCAGCAGCGCGAAGGGGATCACCCCGAGGATCGAGAGCCAGATCACGAACCGCGCCCCGAACCGGTCGCCGATCGGCCCGCCCATGAAGACGCCGACCGCGGCCGAGCCGAGGAACAGGAACAGGAACAGCTGCGCGTCCCGGGTCGAGAGGGCGAACTGGTCCATCAGGTAGAAGATGAAGTAGCTCGACAGGCTCGCCATGTAGACGTTCTTGGTGACCGTCAGCAGGACGAGGATCGCCACCGTCCACTGCACCTGCCGCGACGGCAGCGGCAACGCCTTGCTCGGCGCCGCCCGCCCGGCATGGGCGCGGCGATGCGCGGAATACCAGCCGCCGACGCGGGTCAGCGTGACGATGCCCACCATGGCGATCGCCGCGAACCACGCGACGCTCGGCTGGCCGAACGGCAGCACGACGAAGGCGGCGAGCAGCGGCCCGACGGCATGGCCGACATTGCCCCCGACCTGGAAGAACGACTGGGCGAAGCCATGCCGTCCGCCCGAGGCGAGACGCGCGACCCGGCTCGCCTCGGGGTGGAAGACGGCGGAGCCGAGCCCGATCAGGCAGGCCGCCAGCACCAGCATCGCGTAGTCATGCGCATGGCCGAGCAGGATCAGCCCGAAGAAGCTGCTGGTCATGCCGACGGGCAGCGAATACGGGGCCGGCCAGCGGTCGGTGACGAGCCCGACCACCGGCTGCAGGAGCGACGCCGTCACCTGGAAGGCGAAGGTCAGCAGGCCGATCTGCACGAAGTCGAGCGAATAGTTGACCTTCAGCAACGGATAGAGCGACGCCAGCAGCGACTGCATGATGTCGTTCAGCATGTGGCAGAAGCTCACCGCCACCAGGATCGACAGCGCAGTCCTCTCGTAGCGGGGCTGCCCGCCGGCAAGCACGTCGGCCAACTCGTTCACTCCGGATTTGCGGGCGCGTCCGCCCACGCTGAATCGGCGCGGGCCGGGGCCTGCGCCGAAGAGGAGATAGCGCAGTTGCCCGCGGCCGTCTTTCGTGCTCTGGTCTAATATCTTCGCGATCGGGCCAAACAGGATGTCCCCGACCCCCTCCCGCATCCAGCGCGTCGAGCGCGCCGACGCGGTGCTGCACCTCCTCGACGAGCAGGCCCCCGCGGGCTACCGCGCGCCGCGCCACAGCCACGACCGCACGCAGTTCCTCTGCGTCTTCGCCGGCCTCGCCGCAGTGACGACGGATCGCGGCCGCTGGATGGTGCCGCCCGGCCATGCCCTGCGCATCCCCCACGGGCTGGAGCACGAGGTCGACATGCTGAGCGAGGTCGACGTGACCTCGCTCTACCTGCCGCCGCGCGGCGACGAGCCCGAGGACGAGGCCCCGACCGTGCGGGCGATCTCGCCGCTGGCCCGCGGCCTGATCGAGGAGGCGATTCGCCTCGGCGACGCGCCCGAGGGCGACCGCAAGACCCGGCTCGTCTACGCCCTCCTCGCCGAGGAGGCGGCCGCCCTGCCGGTGCGCCCGCTCGGCCTGCCCTTCCCCTCCGACCGCCGCCTCGCCGCGCTCTGCCGCGCCTTCATGCGCGATCCCTCGGCGGAGGTCCGCATCGACGACTGGGCGGCCGAGCTCGCCATGAGCCGGCGCACCTTCACCCGCTTCTTCGCCCGCCAGACCGGGGCCGGCTTCGCCACCTGGCGCCAGCAGGCGAGCATCTTCGCGAGCCTGCCCCACCTCGCCGCCGGCGAGCCGGTGTCGCGCGTCGCCATGCGCGCCGGCTACGGCAACGTCTCCGCCTTCACCACGATGTTCCGCCGGATGCTCGGCGCCGCCCCCCGCGACTACGTCCGCGCCCGCCGCGCCGACAGCCCCGCCGCAGGCTGAAAGCGCCCGCCTTCGCCGCGCAATAAAACTGCCAGCTTTTTATTCGTGCTTTAATCCAATGGATTCACCCATGTCCCATTGTGGGACGCCCCCCGCCGGGATTCCGCGGAGGAGGACCCGCCTAGCGGATCACGGCCGCCTGCGCCACCGGCTCGACCGCCCGCGCGATCGACTCCGGCACCTCGGCGACCACCCCGAACCGCTCCGCCAGCGCCGCCGGCTCCAGCGGCACGTCGCGCACCGCGCGGGTGCCGCTGCCGAGCGGCCCGCGCAGCTCCTGCCCGAGCCGGACATAGACCGAGCCGGAGTTCCCCGCCCAGATCATCGGATCGACGAGATCGGGCGGCAGCGCATAGCTCTCCCCGGTCTCGAGGATGCGCTCGAAGACCACGGTCTTGTCGGCGAGGTAGACCCGCACCCAGGCCGCCCGCTCCGCGACGATGGTGACCGCCGGCTGCCCCGCCGCCACGTCCGCCGCCGCCCTCGCCGGCGCGCCGACCACCGCCGGCTGCGGCCCGAACGGCGCCCCGGCGCCCGGCGTGGCCCCGGCGACCGGAACCGGCCGCGGCGCGGCGTCGGCCGCCGCGAGCAGGCCGACGCTGTCGGGATCGAGCGCCGCGATCGGCCCGTCGCGCGGGGCCAGAATCGGCACCTCCAGCTCCTGGCTCCGGTAGAGTTCCGCGAGCGCCGTCGCCGCCACCGGCTTCGCGAGCTCCGTCAGCTCCGGCTCCACCAGTGCCGCCGTCTCCGGCGCCGCGAGCGGCGGCGCCGAGGCGAGCGCGATGGGCGCCTCCTCCACCGGGGCGAACTGCACCCGCTGGATGTTCTGCAGCACGGTCCAGCCGCCCCAGCCGAGCGCCCCCACCACCGCCGCCAGCACCACGAGCGACCCGAGCGCCGACAGCGGCACCGCCGTCAGCCCCCGCCGCCGCGGCTCCGCCAGCGGAAAGTCCGGCCGGAACCCGCCGCTCGCCTTCCCCGGCCGCGGCGCCTCCCGCCCGGCGGCCGGCTTCGCCCCGAGCCCGACCGGGTTGCGAAAGCCGCTGTCGGCGCAGAACCGCCCGTAGACCTCGTCCGCGTCGAGCCCGAGATAGCGGGCATAGGCCCGCACGTAGCCCGGCACGAAGCTCGGATTCGGGAACACGCCCGGATCGGTGTTCTCGATCGCCGAGATGTAGACCGCCTTGATCCGCAGGTCGCGCTGCACGTCGAGCAGCGACCGGCCGAGCGTGGCCCGCTCGCCGCGCAGCTCGTCCCCTATCGGGAAGTCGAAGGCGCCGCGGGCAGCGTTCATGCCGGGACTCGTATTCATGCGATCGCCTGCGGGATCCTGCGCTCGTGCCTGACGTTTATGGGGATCGCACCGAATCGCCGACGCAAATCCCTGTTTCCTCGCAGGTTATCACCATTGCGGGGGGATAGTCAGCCGGCGCGCGTCATGGTTGAGCAAACTTTCCCGCGGCCGACCGCCGGGCCACACCCGGCCGGTCCCCGCGGGCGCAGGCTCAGTAGATGTAGCGGATCTGGTCGGTCCAGTAATGCTCCATCCGGCGCAGGCTCGCGTTGATGTCCGCGAGCCGCATCTCGCCCAGCACCTCGCGGCCGAGGATGCCCGCGGCGTGGCGCTGGAACAGGTCCGCGATGATCGTGCGGATATGCCGCCCCTTGTCGGTCAGCCGCACCCGCACGGCCCGCCGGTCCACCTCGCAGCGCTGGTGGTGCATGTAGCCGCACTCGACCAGCTTCTTGAGGTTGTAGCTGACGTTGGAGCCTTGGTAGTAGCCCCGCGTCTTCAGCTCGCCCGCCGTCACCTCGTTGTCGCCGACATTGAAGAGCAGCAGCGCCTGGACCGAGTTGATGTCGATGATGCCGAGCCGCTCGAACTCGTCCTTGACGACGTCGAGCAGCAGGCGGTGCAGGCGTTCGACCATGGACAGCGTCTCGAGATAGGAGCCGAGGAACTCGCCGTCCAGGACAGGTTCGGGAACCTTCGCCACCGAGGCGTGCACGCTCATGATCTCTCTCCGCATGACCCTGTGCCCGGACCGTTGCTCAGATTCATATACAACCCGTTAACGCCGACCCTGCCGACGCAGCTTTCGCCCCATGCCGCCGCCTCCGCTCACCCCGTGCCGTGAAAGGCGGCAATACGCCCGACGATTCCGTCGAAGCGGGAGGGCTGTCCGCAGTTGCGGCTAATCCAGAGATATAGGTCCTGGTCGTTCTCTAGCAACAGAGATTCAAATGCGTCGAGTTCGTCGGACGAAAGTCGTCCGAGTTCGGCGTCGGCGAAGCCGCCGAGCAGCAGGTCGGTCTCGCGCATTCCCCGCCGCCAGGCCCGCAGCCGCAGCCGCTTGAGCCGCACCAGGGCCTCGCTGATCTCGTCGGGAAGGTCGTGCGGCACGGGCCTCGCTCCTGTTGCGCGGCATGTTGGGGAACCCCAAGACGCCGCCGAAGTCGACGCACGCCGGGCCCCCGTCCATGGCCTTCCTCGCCAACGCGCCGTTGCGCGTCAAGCCGTCGCCCCCCGTGGCCATACCCTGCGCGCCCGACACGGCCCGCTTCCGGCCGTCGCCGCGGCGGCGGGCGACCTCCTCAGTTGTTCGCGGGCGCCGGAGCCGCCGGGGCCGCAGGCTCCCCCTCCACCGCGTCCTTGACCGCCTCGCCCGCGGCCTCGGCCGCGTCGCCGGTCGCCTCGGCGGCCTCGCCCGCCGCGGTCGCGGCGTCCTCCGCCGCATTCTCCACCGCCACGCCGGCCTTCTCCGCCGCGGCCTGGGGGTCCTGCCCTCCGAAGCCGAGGTAGAGCGCCAGCGCGATCAGGACGGCGCCCGCGATCAGGATCAGAATGCGCATCGCGCTCTCCCAAGACATGCGTTGCGGGCGCCTGCGCGCCCCTCGCGCGAACTGAGAGCCGAGCCCCCCGGGCGATGCAACTGAAATCGCCCCCCGCCCCGAACCCGGCCCCGCAGCGTGGCGCCGCCGCCGCGGCCTCTTCACTTGCCCCGGCGATTGCCCTATTGTGCGCGCTCCGTGGCGCAGGGTGCCCCGGTTTTTGTCCGAGCAACGATCGAAGGACCTGAAGGCCATAGCTCGCAGACCTCACAACGCGCCGCCCACGCGCGACACCGGCCCCCGCGTCAACGAACGCATCCGCGCCCCCGAGATCCGCCTCATCGGCGCCGAGGGCGAGAACATCGGCCTGATCACGCCCGAGCGGGCGATGCTCCTCGCCGAGCAGGCGGGCCTCGACCTCGTCGAGATCTCGCCGAACGCGACGCCGCCCGTCGCCAAGATCATGGATTTCGGAAAGTACAAGTACGAAACCCAGAAAAAGGAATCCGAGGCCCGCAAGAAGCAGAAGGTCATCGAGATCAAGGAGATCAAGTTCCGCCCCAACACGGACACGCATGACTACGAGGTCAAGATGCGCTCCGTGATGAAGTTCCTCGAGGGCGGCGACAAGGTCAAGATCACGCTGCGCTTCCGCGGCCGCGAGATGGCCCATGCCGACCTGGGCCGCAAGCTCCTCGAGCGCGTCGCCCAGGACGTCAGCGAGCTTGGCAAGGTCGAGGCCATCCCCCGGCTCGAGGGCCGGCAGATGGTCATGATGATCAACCCCGTCCGCCACTGAGCCGGACGGGCGACCGCCGACGCGGCCGCGACGCCATGACCCGCCTCCCCCGACATCGCCCTCGCGCCACGGCCCCGGCCGTGGCGGGCGGCTGAGCATGGCCCGGCGCGGCCGCCCCGTCGCCGAGGCGCTCGCCTTCGCGCCGGCGGCGCTGACCCTCGGCATCGTGCGGCTGCTGCCGTGGCGGGCGCGCCTCGGCCTCGGCGGCTGGCTCGGCCGGCGCATCGTCCTCGGCCTGCCGAAGCTCCGCGGCCGGGTCGACGCCAACCTGCGCTACGTGATGCCGGAGCTCGACGCCGCCGCCCGCCGCGGCGTCGCCGGCGCGGTCGGCGACAGCTTCGGCCGCACCTTTGTCGAGACCTTCTGCATGGCCGACTTCCAGGCGGCGCGCACCTGGATCGCGCCGACCGGCCCGGGGGCCGAGGCGGTGCTCGCCGCGGCGCGCGAGGGCCGCCCGGCGATCCTCGTCAGCGGCCATCTCGGCCAGTGGGAGGCCGGCCGCGCCTGGCTGAAGGCGACCTGCGGCGAGGCCGCCGGCGTCTACCGCCCGCTCAACAACCGCTGGCTCGAGCCGATCTACCGCCGCCAGCTCGAGATCGGCGGCCGGCCGATGCTCGCCAAGGGCGGCCCCGGCCTGCGCGGGCTCGTCACCCACCTCCGCGCGGGCGGCATCGCGGCGATCCTCATCGACCAGTACGACCGCCGCGCGCCCCGCCTCGACTTCCTCGGCCGCCCCGCGCCCACGCTGACGCTGACCGCCGAGCTCGCGCTCAAGCTCGGCGCGGCGCTCGTTCCCGGCTACGGCGTGCGCCAGCCCGACGGCGTCCACGTGGCGATCCACCTCGATCCCCCGGTCCCGCACACCACGGCCGAGGAGATGATGCAGGTCGTCAACGACAGCCTCGCCGCCCAGGTCCGCGCGCACCCCGGCCAATACCTCTGGCTCCACCGCCGCTGGACCAAGGACCTCGACCCGACCTGACCCGGCCGCAAGGCGGCGACGCCTGCTCCCCGAGCGGCAAGGTCCGTCCCGCGACGGCGCCCGCCGGGTGACATGCGCATGTCACCCGGCTCGACGCGGAGAGATAGCGGCGGGGACGGCGGAACCTCGAAGTGAGTCACACGGCGCCGCGAAATGCGCCGCTGATAACGATGCAATGATTTTCATCGTTTATATTCAAAATATTTCGAAATATACTTGCGCGGAAATTGCAGCTACCGGGCGACGCGGCCCCGCCCCCCTCAATCAACGGCAATGACCCAACCGACTGCTACAGAACCACCGCCGGCTCCGCCCGCCCCCGCGCGTCGACCCGACGCGCGAAGGTCATCCCGGCCGCCGGCTCCGCCTCGCGCGCGGCTTCGTCCATGCCCTCCTGCGCCGAAGTGACGAAGAGCGTGGCGAGATCGGCCCCGCCGAAGGCCGGGCAGGTCAGCCGCGACGCCGCGAACGCCTCCTCGTGCAGCAGCCGCCCGTCGCGCCCGTAGCACGCCACAAGCGACGACTCCCATTGCGCGTTCCAGAACCGCCCCTCGGCGTCGATCACCGCGCCGTCGGGATGCCGCCCCGTGCCGGCGAGCGCCAGCCAGACCTCCGCCTCCCCCGCCGGCCAGCCGCTCGCCGGGTCGAGCCGCTGCCGCCAGACGTTCCCCGCCCGCGTGTCGGCGAAGAACCCGAGCTCCGCCTCCGCATCGAAGCAGATCGCGTTCGGGACCGACAGCCCCGGCCGCAGCCGGCGCAGCTCGCCCCGCCAGTAGCGCCACAGCGAGCCGGCGCCGTCCTCGGCCCGCTTGCCCATCGTGCCGAACCAGAATCCGCCCCAGGGATCCGCGCGCCCGTCGTTCGACCGGAGCCGCGGCCCCTCCTCCGGCGGCATCGCCGCCACCCGCTCCCGCTCGCCGGTCGGGATCGCGAACCGCCAGAGCCCGCCCTCGCCCGCGACGAGCAGGTGGTCGCGGTCGATCCACCCCGCCGCCGACACCTGCTCGCCGAAATCCCAGGCCCGCTCCGCCGCGCCCTCGCGGCCGAGGAGCGCGCGCCCGTGGATGTCGAGCCAGAAGAGCTGCCCCCGCTCCGGGTGCCAGAGCGCCCCCTCGCCGAGCTCGCAGCGCCGCGCGTCGAGAACGTCCTCCATCACCCCATCCGCTCCGAGGCGTAGGAGCCGGGCGAGGCGGGAAACACCACCGTCTTGTTGCCGTTGAGGAACGAGCGCCGGTGGATATGCGCGTGGATCGCCCGGGCGAGCACCGAGGCCTCGACGTCGCGCCCGAGGCTCACGTAGTCCTCCGGCGACTGCGCATGGGTCACCCGCACGGTGTCCTGCTCGATGATCGGCCCCTCGTCGAGGTCGGCCGTCACGTAATGCGCGGTCGCCCCGATCAGCTTCACCCCGCGCTCGAAGGCCTGCCGGTAGGGGTTCGCCCCCTTGAAGCTCGGCAGGAACGAGTGGTGGATGTTGATGATCCGCCCCGACATCCGGGCGCAGAGCCCGTCCGACAGCACCTGCATGTAGCGGGCGAGCACGATCAGCTCCGCCCCCGTCTCCTCGACCAGCTCCATCAGCCGCGCCTCGGCCTGCGGCTTGTTGTCGCGGGTGACGCGGATGTGGTGGAAGGGCACGTCGTGGTTCGCCACCGCCTTCTGGTAGGTCATGTGGTTCGACGCGACCCCGACGAGATCGACCGGCAGCGCCCCGATCCGCCAGCGATAGAGCAGGTCGTTCAGGCAATGCCCGAAGTTCGAGACCATGATGAGCGTCCGCACCCGCTCCGCCTCGCCATGGATCGCCCAGTCCATGGCGAAGGGCCCGGCCACCGCCGGGAACCCCTCGCGCAGCGCGTCGAGCGTCGCGCCGGTCTCGGCGACGAACGAGATGCGGGTGAAGAACTTGCCCGTCTCGCGGTCGTCGAACTGCGCGGCGTCGGTGATGTTGCAGCCGCGCTCGGCGAGGTAGGTCGAGATCGCCGCCACGATGCCGCGGCGGGAGGGGCATTGCACGGTCAGGACATGGGAGTTCACGCGGATCACCGGATCGAGGAGGCCGACGCCCCCTATAGCCGACCCGCCGCCCCCGCGCGACCCGCCCGCGACCTCCGGCGCCCCGAACGCGCCCTCGTGAGGACCGCCGCAGACCCACGCCGCCGAAGACCCTCCCGAAGCCCCCCGGGACGCGCCCTGCCCGCGGCCCGGCGGCGCCCGCGCCCGCCGCCCCGGCGCTCGCCGCGGGCGCCACGTCCTGGAGTGTGAAGCGGCAGGGCCTTGCACGGGATCCGCCGGGTGCATGAGCCGCCAGACCGTGACGCTCTGAACGGGCGTCCGGGCTAGCGAATTCACGCTTCTCCTCCAGCCGCCATGGACCGAACGACAGGAAGCCGACAGCCGACCGAAGCGGGCTCCGCCCGCGAGGCTGCGGCGCGACAAGCGAAAGCACGGCTTTCGCCGCGCCGACGACCGGAGCGCATTGGCGCGGAGGTCGTCAGGGGTGAAGATTTCCCCGTCGCGCGCAATCCGTCCGTGAGCGCCCCCCGCAGGGGCGATCGCGGACGGATTTGTCACGGGTCAAATCCGTCGGGCTTCGACGTCGCGGCCCATTCCTCCCGATCCGTGGCTTCAGCCGGGATGTGTGAATGCCGTAGACGTCCGGGAGGCGATCTGCACCTGGCAGGGCCCGGTGGGCGGACTCCCGGCAGAAGGCAGGAAGTCCTCCAGCCAGCCGACCCGGATTGCCTGCCAGATGACGCCGAGGATAGGGCCGCTCAGGGTCAGGGCTATCCCGGACCCCGCGGCTATTCCACCGTGACCGACTTCGCGAGGTTGCGCGGCTGGTCGACGTCGGTGCCCTTCAGCACCGCGGCATGATAGGCGAGGAGCTGGACCGGCGCCGCGTAGAGGATCGGCGCGACGAACGGGTCGCAGGCCGGCAGCGCCAGCACCTCGCCCACCTCCTCCGCCACCCGCGCCGCGCCGGCGGAATCCGAGAGCAGCGCCACCGGCCCGCCGCGCGCCATCACCTCGTGGATGTTCGAAACCGTCTTGTCGAAGAGCGCGTCCGAGGGCGCGAGCGCGATCACCGGCGTCTCCTCGTCGACGAGCGCGATCGGCCCGTGCTTCAGCTCGCCCGCCGCATAACCCTCGGCGTGGATGTAGCTGATCTCCTTCAGCTTCAGCGCCCCCTCCAGCGCCAGCGGATACATCGCGCCCCGCCCGATGAAGAGCACGTCCCGCGCCCGCGACACCGACCGCGCGATCTCCGCGACCCGCGCCTCCTGCGCCAGCGCCTGCGCCATCAGCCCCGGCAGGCTCCCGAGCGCCGCCGCGAGCCGCGCCTCCTCCGCCGCATCGATCGTGCCCCGCGCCCGCCCCGCCGCGATGGCGAGGACCGCGAGCACCAGCAGCTGGCAGGTGAACGCCTTGGTCGAGGCGACCCCGATCTCCGGCCCGGCGAGGATCGGCAGCGCCAGCTCGCTCTCCCGCGCGATGGTCGAGCTCGGCACGTTGACGATCGAGAGCACCCGCGCCCCCTGCGACCGCACGTAGCGCAGCGCCGCCAGCGTGTCCGCCGTCTCGCCCGACTGGCTGACGAAGATCCCCATCGCGCCCGCCCCGAGCGGCGGCTCGCGATAGCGGAATTCCGAGGCCACCTCGATCTCGACCGGCAGCCGCGCCACGCCCTCGAACCAGTATTTCGCCACGTGGCACGCGTAGTGCGCCGTCCCGCAGGCGACCAGCGACAGCCGCTCCACCCCGGAGAGATCGAGCCCCTCCGGCAGCGACACCCGGTCCCGCGACGGCGCGAGATACTTGCCGAGCGCGTTCCCGAGCGCCGTCGGCTGCTCGTGGATCTCCTTGGCCATGAAGTGCTTGTAGGGCCCCTTCTCGACCGAGAACGCCTCCGCCGGCGTCGACTGCACCTCGCGCTCCACCCGCGCCCCGGCCGCGTCGAAGATCTCCGCGCCCGCCCGGGTGACCCGCGCATGGTCCCCCTCCTCCAGATAGGCGATGCGGCTCGTCAGCGGCCCCAGCGCCAGCGCGTCGGAGCCCACGTACATCTCCCCCTCGCCATAGCCGATGGCGAGCGGCGAGCCCTTGCGCGCGACGATCAGCAGGTCGTCCTCGCCCTCGAACAGGAAGACGAGCGCGAACGCGCCCTCCAGCCGCCCCAGCGCCGCCCGCACCGCCGCCAGCGGATCGCCGCCGTTGCCCAGCGCCCGGTCGACGAGATGCGCCACCACCTCCGTGTCGGTCTCGCTCTCGAAGACCCGCCCCTCCGCCTCCATCTCGGCGCGGAGCGCCCGGAAATTCTCCACGATCCCGTTATGCACCACCGCCACCCGCCCCGCGACATGGGGATGCGCGTTGCGGATCGAGGGCGCGCCATGCGTCGCCCAGCGCGTATGCCCGACCCCGGCATGGCCGCGGACCGGATCCTCCACCAGCAGGTCCGACAGCGCGATCAGCTTCCCCAGCGCCCGCCGCCGCCCCAGCCGCCCCTCGTGGACCGTGGCGATCCCGGCGCTGTCGTAGCCGCGATACTCCAGCCGCTTCAGCGACTCGAGGATCAGCGGCGCCACCTCGTGCCGGCCGAGCATCCCGACGATGCCGCACATCTCAGTGCGCCCCCCGCGCCTTGATCTCGCGCAGCCGCTCCATCAGCCGCGCCCCGAGCCCCGGCTTGACCGCCTGCCGCGCCCGCCCGAGCGCCAGCCCGCCCGCGGGCACGTCCTCGGTGATCACCGACCCCGCCGCCACCACCGCGCGCTCGCCGATCCGCACCGGCGCCACCAGCGCGCTGTTCGAGCCGATGAACGCCCCCGCGCCGATCTCCGTCCGGTGCTTGAACACCCCGTCGTAGTTGCAGGTGATCGTCCCCGCGCCCACGTTCGCCCGCGCCCCCACCCGCGCGTCGCCGACATAGCTCAGGTGGTTCACCTTGGCGCCCTCCTCGACGATGGCGTTCTTGATCTCGACGAAGTTGCCGACATGCACGTCCTCCGCCAGCTCCGCCCCCGGCCGCAGCCGCGCGAACGGCCCGACGACGGCGCCGCGGCTGACATGGCACCCCTCCAGGTGGCAGAACGCCCGGATCGTCGCGCCGCTCTCCACCGTCACCTCCGGCCCGAACACCACGTTCGGCCCGATCTCGACGTCGCGCCCGATCACCGTGTCGAAGGCGAACCACACGCTCGCCGGATCGCTCAGCGTCGCGCCGTTCGCCATCGCCTCCGCCCGCGCCCGCGCCTGGAACGCCGCCTCCGCCGCCGCGAGATCGGCGCGCGAGTTCACCCCCAGCGTCTCCGCCTCCGGGCAGACGATCGCCGCCGCCGCGAGCCCGCGCGCCCGCGCCAGCCCCACCACGTCGGTCAGGTAATACTCGCCCTTGGCGTTGTTCGGCTCGACCTGCGCGAGCAGCTCGAACAGCACGTCGCGATCCGCGGCGATCACCCCGGAATTGCAGAGCGTGATCGCGCGCTGCGCCTCGCTCGCGTCCTTCGCCTCGACGATCGCCTCCAGCGCCCCGTCCGGCCCCCGCACCAGCCGCCCGTACCCCCCGGGCTCCGCCGCCTCGAACCCGAGCACGACCACCGCCGCCCCCCCGACCCGCGCGTCGAGCATCGCCTGCAACGTGTCGGCCTGCACGAAGGGCGTGTCGGCGTAGAGCACCACCACGTCGCCGGCGAAATCCCCCAGCGCCCCGGCCGCCTCCAGCACCGCGTGCCCCGTCCCCTTGCGCTCGGCCTGCACCGCGACCGCCGCCTCCGGCGCGATCTCCCCGAGCGCCGCCTCGACCGCCTCCGCGCCGTGGCCGGTCACCACCACGATCCGCTCCGGCTCCAGCGCGCGGGCCGCGGCCAGCGCATGGGCGATCAGCGGCGCGCCGGCGAGCCTGTGCAGCGGCTTCGGCTGGTCGGAGTTCATGCGCGTGCCTTCGCCGGCGGCGAGCAGGATGATGGCGGTGGGCATCGGCAGGCTCCGGCGCAGCGTCGGGTTCCGCGGGCTTCTATCGCGGCCGCGCCGGGTCGGGAAGGCCGCGAGGCTTCAGTTATTGTTTCGCGTCATTGCCGCCCCCGACATCGCCAGGAGAGATCGCCCCCGCCGCCTCAACCTCAGCCGCCTCAACCTCAGCCGCCTCAGCCGCCGTCGCCTCACCCGACATCGCCTCACCCCACATCGCTCGTCCGACGCCGCCTCGCCCGACGTCGCCGCCCCCGACACTGCCCCGACCGCCGCCACATTGCCTCATCCGGGCGGAGGCGCCAGAAGGGGCGCCATGCGCCTCGCCGTGTTCGACCTCGACGGCACCCTCGCCGACACCTCCCGCGACCTGATCGCCGCGGCCAACGCCGCGCTCGCCGAGGCGGGCTACGGCGCGCCGCTCGACGCCGAGGCCGACAAGGTCCACGCCTTCGCCGGCGGCCGGGCGATGCTGCGGGTCGGCATGGCGCGGGCGACCGGCGGCTGGGACGCGGCCCGCGTCGACGCCGCCTATCCGCGGCTCCTCGCCGCCTACGCCGCCGACATCGCCCGCCACACCAGGCTCTACCCCGGCGTCGTGCCGGCGCTCGACGCGCTCGAGGCCGCCGGCTGGGGCCTCGCCGTCTGCACCAACAAGCCCGCCGCGCTCGCCGAGACGCTCCTCGTCGCCCTCCACCTCCGCCCGCGGCTCCGCGCCATGCTCGGGGCCGACAGCCTCGCGGTGCGCAAGCCCGACCCCCTCCACCTCCTCGAGACCATCGCCCGCGCCGGCGGCCGTCCCGACCGCGCCGTGCTCGTCGGCGACACCGCCAACGACCGCGACGCCGCCCGCGCCGCCGGCGTGCCTTGCGTGCTCGTCAGCTTCGGCCCCGAGGGCGACGCGGTCGCGTCGATGGCGCCCGAGGCCCTCCTCGACGACTACGCCGCCCTCCCCGCCCTCCTCGACCGGCTCGTGCCCGCGGCCTGATCCCGCGCCCCCGCGGCGAGGTCCGTCCCACGACGGCGCCCGCCGGGTGACATGCGCATGTCACCCGGCTCGACGCGGAGCGGCAGCGGCGGGGACGGCGGAACCTCGAAGTGAGTCGCACGGCGCCGCGAAATGCGGCGCTGATAACGATGCAATGATTTTCACCGTTCATATTCAAAATATTTCGAAATATATTTGTGCGCAAGTTCCGGGCACAGGCAGGCACGCCCGCAACTTTCTTTACTCCGTCATTCTCCACCCGATCAACGTCCACACGCCCAGTCCTGTCCGTCCCCCCGGCCAATCGGAACAGATCAGGCGAGTCCGGCTTGACCCCGCGCAAGCACGGCCCCGCCCCGCCGGCGGCCGTCCCGACCGCGCCGCCCTCCTCGTGCCCGCAGCTTGATCCCGCGCAAGGACGGCCCCGCCCCCACGGGGCACGAAGCCCGCATGGACCAGATCGACCGCCTCCGCCGGCTCGGGCTCTTCGACAGCCGGGTGCCCCGCTACACCAGCTTCCCGACCACGCCCAACTTCTCCCCGTCGGTCGGCGCCCGCTTCCAGGCCGAATGCCTCGCCGCGGTCGACCCGGCCGAGCCGGTCTCCGTCTACGTCCACATCCCGTTCTGCGAGCGGCTGTGCTGGTTCTGCGCCTGCCACACGCAAGGCACCAAAACCCTCGCTCCCGTCGAAGCCTACATCGCAGCGCTGGAGGCCGAGCTCGCCCTCGTCGCGGCGAGCCTGCCGCCCGGCGTGCGCATGGGCCGGCTGCACTGGGGCGGCGGCACCCCCACCATCCTGCCGCCGCCGCTGATCCACCGCCTCGCCGCGGCGATCCGCGCCGCGATCCCGCCCGCCGACACGCTGGAATTCTCCGTCGAGATCGACCCGACCCAGGTCGACCGCGCCCGCATCGCCGCGCTGGCGGAGGAGGGGATGACGCGGGCGAGCCTCGGCGTGCAGGACTTCGACCCGCTGGTGCAGCAGGCCATCGGCCGGCTCCAGAGCTTCGAGGCCACGCGCGAGGCGATCGAGGCGTTGCGCGACTGCGGCGTCGAGAGCCTCAACGCCGACCTCGTCTACGGCCTGCCCCACCAGACCCTCGCCCGGCTCGACGCCACGCTGGAGCGCACGCTGTCGCTCCGCCCCGACCGGCTGGCGCTCTTCGGCTACGCGCATGTCCCCTGGGTGGCGAAGCGCCAGAAGCTGATCGACGCGGCCGCGCTCCCCGACGACCTCGCCCGCTGGCGCCTCGCCGGACAGGCGGCCGGGCGGCTGGTCGCCGAGGGCTTCGACCGCATCGGCATCGACCATTTCGCCCGCCCCGCCGACGCGCTGGCGCAGGCGGCGCGCGAGGGCCGCCTGCGCCGCAACTTCCAGGGCTACACCGACGACCTCTGCCCGACGCTGATCGGCGTCGGCGCCTCCTCCGTCTCGCGCTTCCCCGCCGGCTACGTGCAGAACGCCCCCGCGACCGCGGCCTGGGGCAAGCGCGTCACGGAGGGCGGCCTCGCCGGCGTCCGCGGCCACGCGCTCAGCGACGAGGACCGGCTGCGGGCGCGGGCGATCGAGATGCTGCTCTGCGACTTCCGCCTCGACTTCACCGAGCTGGCCGCCCGCTTCGGCACCCTCGCCGCCGTGCTGGGCCCGACGGCGCGCGAGGTGCTGGACCGCTTCGACGGCTTCGTCACGGCCGAGCCGAACCTCCTCGCCATCCTCCCCGAAGGCGCCCCCCTCGCCCGCATCATCGCCAGCGCCTTCGACGACCGCCTCGGCGACAACGCCCGCTTCAGCCGCGCCTCCTGACCCGCACGGCCGCCAGCCCGGCGAGCCCGATCGGATGCGGGCCGGGGACAATTGCACACTCATCGGCGCTGCATTTCGCGGCGTCGTTCAACTCACGTCGAGCTTGCACGCTCCCTGCCCAGGCCGCTCCGCGCCGCCGGTCGACCCTTGCCGCCTCCGTCGTGTTGAGCGTGCCGCCGCACGCCAGCCATCACACTACACGACAGTGGAGAGAAATATCGGTCGGGAGGGTGCGGGACGGTGAAGCCAGACGGATTTGACCCGTGGCAAATCCGTCCGCGCTCGCCCCTGCGGGGGGCGAGCGCGATTCCGCGCTCGCCGGGGCGATCACGGCCGGATTGCGCGGTGCGTGGAAAATCTGGCCCCCCCACGGCCTCCGCGCCAATGCGCTCCGGCCGGCGGCGCGGCGAAAGCCGTGCTTTCGCTTGTCGCGCCGCAGCCTCGCGGGCAGAGCTCGCTTCGGTCGGGGCGAGCGCCCGCAGCCTCGGGCGGCAACCGGCTCCTGTCGTGTAGTGTGGCCAGCCATTTAGCTCACATTAACCAATCCAGTGAAATCAACGGCTTATCGAATATTCACGCGTGAACACGCCTGCGAGGCCCGGGCTCCGGGCGCGCCGGTCACCGCTTGACTCTGGCCCGCAAGGAGCCAGTCTCGACCCCATGACGGCGCCCGGGCGGCCACAAGCGGCCAAGGGCCCGGCGCGAGGGAGGGCGAGATGGCGGTCATCAACCGGATCGCGGCGTTCGAGGCCGAGTCGACGGCGTGGCGGCGTCGGCTCCACGAGATCCCCGAGCTCGACTTCGACCTCTTCGAGACCTCGGCCTTCGTCCTCGACCGCCTCCGCGAGATCGGGGTGGACGAGATCCACGAGGGCATCGCGAAGACCGGCATCGTCGCCCTGATCCGCGGCCGCGCCGAGGGGCCCGTCATCGGGCTGCGCGCCGACATGGACGCGCTCCCCATCCTCGAGGCCGTGGACCGACCCTGGAAGTCGACGAAGCCCGGCGCGATGCACGCCTGCGGCCACGACGGCCACACCACCATCCTGCTGACCGCGGCCCGCTACCTCGCCGAGACCCGCAACTTCGCCGGCACGGTGGCGCTGATCTTCCAGCCCTCCGAGGAGCTCTCCGGCGGGGCCCGGGTCATGGTCGAGGAAGGGGTGATGGAGCGCTTCGGCGTCACCCGGATCTTCGGCCTCCACAACGTCCCCGGCGTCGATCTCGGCCGCATCGAGACCCGCCCCGGCGCGATCATGGCCGCCTCCGACCAGTTCGAGATCACCCTCACCGGCCGCGGCGGCCACGCCGCCTTCCCCCACGACTGCATCGACCCGGTGGCGGCGGCGCTCTCGCTCGGCCAGGCCCTGCTGGCGATCCCCGCCCGCCGCGTCGATCCGGTCCGCGCCGGCGTGCTGTCGCTGACGGTGATCCGCGCCGGCGAGGCGACCAACGTGGTGCCGGCGACCGCCCATCTCGGCGGCACCGTCCGCACCCTCGACGCCGCCGAGCGCCAGACCATCGCCGACGCCGTCGCGACCGCGACCTCCGCGATCGGCGCGGCCTTCGGGGTCGAGGCGACCCTCGACTACGAGTTCGGCTACCCGGTGACCCGCAACGACCCCGACGAGGTCGCCTTCGCCGCCCGCGTCGCCCGCGAGGTCGTCGGCGAGACCCATGTCGACGCCTGCCGCCGCCCCGAGATGGGCTCCGAGGACTTCGCCTACATGCTGGAGGCCCGCCCCGGCGCCTACGTCTTCGTCGGCGCCGGCCCCGGCGCCGGCCTCCACCACCCGGCCTACGACTACAACGACGCAGTCACCCCCATCGGCGCCTCGTTCTTCGCCCGCCTCGTCGAGACCGCCCTGCCGCTCGACCGCTAGAGCAATGTCCAGCCGGGCGGAATCGTCCGGTTGGACATTGCGCAAATTCGAGACTCCAGAGCGGACGGCCCGGTTCAACCGGGACGGACTCCGCTCTGGCCGCTCACTCCGCCGCCGTCACCACCTCCACCTTCACCGCGGCCAGCGCGGCGCGGGCAGGGGCCGGCGGGGGAACGTCGGTGACGAGCAGATCCACCTCCTCGAGCGGACAGACCGGCACCGCCGCCCGGAAATCGAACTTCGAGCGGTCGGCGGCCACCATCAGCCGGTCCGCCCGCGCCACCATCGCCTGGGCGACGCGCGCCTCGTCGAGGTGGAAATCCGCGACCCCGTGCGCCGGATCGAGCGCCCCGGCCGACAGGATGGCGAGGTCGGCGCGGAACTGCGCCACGAACCCGAGCGCCTCCGGCCCGACCACCGCCCCGAGATCGGGCCGCAGCTCGCCGCCCGCGAGGTAGATGCGATGATCGCCCCGCCCCACCATGGCGCGGGCGATCTCGATCGAGTTCGTCACCACCGTCAGCCCGCGCCGCCCCGCCAGCGCCTCGGCGACGAAGACCGTCGTCGAGCCCGTGTCGAGCATCACGCTCGCCCCGTCGGGCACCAGCGCCGCCGCCGCCCGCGCGATCGCCCGCTTCGCCGCGGCCCGCACCCCCATCCGGCGCTGGAACGGCGGCTCGCGCTCGGCGAGCGCCACCTCGCCATGGGCGCGCACCAGCAGCCCCTCGTCGACCAGCGGCCGGACATGCCGCCGGATCGTCTCCCCCGAGACGTTGAGGCTCGCGGCAAGGCCGGCGATGGTGGCCCGCCCCTCGCCGCGCACCGCGTCCAGAATGTCGTTCTGCCAGCGGCTCGGCGCCATCGCGTCTCCAGTCCCCGGTCAAAGACTGCGCAACCCGCGCCGCAAACGCAACGCAATTGTGGATTTCTGTTGACCTGCCGTTGATTCTGGCTCGACCATGGCGGCGGGAAACAGGGGAGACCGACCCGATGATGCGACGCGCGCTCGCCGTGACTGCGCTCACGTCCACCCTGGCCCTCGCGGCTGCGGCCGCCGCCCAGGACTCGCCCGACCCGATCAAGCTGACGCTGCACGACTGGACCGGGCAGCTCATCACCACGACGATCATGGGCGAGGTGCTGAAGGAGGCCGGCAACAACGTCGAGTACGTGCAGGCCGACTACCTCGCGCAGTTCGCCGGGCTGAAGACGGGCGACCTCGACGTCGCCATGGAGATCTGGGAGACGACGGGGCGCGAGGCGATGGACGAGGCGACCGCCACCGGCCAGGTCGAGAACCTCGGCGAGACCGGGATGCAGGCCATCGAGGAATGGTGGTATCCCTCCTACATGACCGACAAGTGCCCCGGCCTGCCGGCCTGGGAGGCGCTGCTCGAGGACGAATGCGCCGAGGCCTTCTCGACGCCGGAGACCGCGCCGGACGGCCGCTATCTCGGCGGCCCGGTGACCTGGGGCGGCTTCGACGAGGAGCGGATCGAGGCGCTCGACCTGCCCTTCCAGGTGATCCACGCCGGCACCGACGCCGCGCTCTTCGCCGAGCTCGAGAGCGCCTACCAGCGCAAGGCGCCGATCCTGCTCTGGATCTACGCGCCGCACTGGGCCCCGATCAAGTACGAGGGCGAGTGGATCGAGTTCCCGCCCTACGAGCCCGCCTGCTACACCGACCCGTCCTGGGGCGTGAACCCCGACATGACCCACGACTGCGGCAAGCCGCGCGGGCCGATCTGGAAGGTCGCCTGGTCGGGCGTGAAGGACAAGTGGCCCGGCGCCTACGCGGCGATACAGAACTTCACCCTCTCCAACGACGAGATGGGCGAGATGATCGCCAAGGTCGACCTAGAGGGCGGCACGGTCGACGCGGTCGTCGCCGAATGGATGGACGCGAACAAGGATCGCTGGTCCGGCTGGATCGGCAAGTGACAGTGGCGGCGTTCCGGGGAGCACGCCGTCCCGTCGCGGGCGTCGCCCGATCCGGGCGGCGCCCGCTGCGCCGGGCCCGCCCCTCCGCGCGCCGGGCCTCCTCCTGCAAGCAGGGTTGAGGCCCTGACCATGGCGGCGGCGGAGAAGCTCGTCTGCCGCGGGGTCTGGAAGCTGTTCGGCCCCGGCGCGGAGGGCTTCCTCGCCCGGAATCCCGCCCCGACCCGCGAGGCGGTCGCCGCCGCCGGGCTGACCCCGGCCGTCATCGACGCCTCCCTCGCGGTCGCCGAGGGCGAGTGCTTCGTCATCATGGGCCTCTCCGGCTCGGGCAAGTCGACGCTGGTTCGCTGCCTGTCGCGGCTGGTCGAGCCCTCCGCCGGCGAGATCCGCTTCGAGGGCCGCGACCTGCGCGCCGCCTCGGAGCGCGAGCTGATCGAGCTGCGCCGGCACCGGATGGGCATGGTCTTCCAGCACTTCGCCCTGCTGCCGCACCTGAGCGTGCTCGCGAACGTCGCCTTCCCGCTGGCGGTGCAGGGCGTGGCGCGGGCCGAGCGCGAGGCGCGCGCCCGCGAGATGATCGCCCTCGTCGGGCTCGAGGGCCGCGAGGCGCGCCTCCCGCGCGAGCTCTCCGGCGGCCAGCAGCAGCGGGTGGGGATCGCGCGCTCGCTCGCCGTCGGCCCCGAGCTCTGGTTCCTCGACGAGCCGTTCTCGGCGCTCGACCCGCTGATCCGCCGCGAGATGCAGAACGAGTTCCTCCGTCTCCAGTCGCACCTGCGCAAGACCATCGTCTTCATCACCCACGACTTCGACGAGGCGATCCGCCTCGCCGACCGCATCGCGATCATGCGCGACGGGCGGATCATCCAGACCGGCACGGCCGAGGACCTCATCCTCGCCCCGGCCGACCCTTACGTCGCCGACTTCACCCGCGACGCGCCCCGCGCGAAGATCCTCTCCGCCCACGCCATCATGCGCCCCGGCGGCGACGGCCCGGTGGCCGGCGCGATCGAGGCGAGCCGCCGGGTGGCCGACTTCGCCGCCGAGGTCGAGGCCGCCGGCGCCCCCTTCGCCGTGGTGGAGAACGGAACGCGCATCGGCTCCGTCGGCCGCGCCGAGGTGATGGCGATCCTGCTCGGCCGCACGCCGGAGGGGCGCGCATGACCGCGCTGGCCCTCGCCCCCCCTGCCCCGCGGGCGCGCCTCCCCTGGGCGCTCGTCTGGCTCGCCGTCCTCGCGGCGACCATCGCCTTCTCGCACCTGCCGCGCGGCGCGCTCGACGGCCTCTGGGAGGAGGTGCCGCGGTCGATGCAGGTCCCCGTGGCGCGCTGGATCTCCGCGGCCACCGCCTGGCTCGTCGACGACGCCCGCCTCGGGCCGCTCGCCTTCCGCGACCTGACCCGGGGCGTGGCGGCGCTGCTCGAGGCCCCGCTGCGCGCCGCCTCCTCGCTCCTCGCCACCGGGCTGATGGACGGCGAGGGCTCGGCCGCGCGCCGCCTGCTGCCGCCCCTCCCCTGGCTCGGGATCGTCGGCGCCGCCGCGATCCTCGGCCTCCACGCCGGCGGCTGGCGGCTCGCCGCGCTGATGGCGCTCGCCTTCGGCTACCTCGCCGTCTTCGGCCAGTGGCGGAGCGCCATGGTCACCCTCGCCTCGATCGCCATCGCCGTGCCGCTCGGCGTCGCCGGCGGCCTCCTCCTCGGCATCGCCGCCTATCGCAGCCGCCGCTTCGAGGCGGCGCTGTCGCCGTTCCTCGACGCGATGCAGACGGTGCCGGTCTTCGCCTACCTGCTGCCGATCCTCGTCCTCTTCGGCTTCGGCCCGGCCGCCGCGCTGATCGCCACCGTGATCTACGCCATGCCGCCGATGGTCCGCATCACGCTCCTCGCGCTCCGCGGCGTGCCGCCGGAGATCGTGGAATACGGCCGCATGGCCGGCACGACGCCGCGCCAGCTCATCTGGCGGGTGATGCTGCCCTCGGCGCGGGCGCCGCTGATGGTCGGCGTCAACCAGGTGATCATGCTGTCGCTCAACATGGTCATCATCGCCTCGATGATCGGCGCGGGCGGGCTCGGCTACGACGTGCTGACCGCGCTCCGCCGGCTCGACATCGGCGCGGGGCTGGAGGCGGGCGTCGCCATCGTCGTCCTCGCCGTGGCGCTCGACCGGCTGAGCCAGGCCTACGCCGTGCGCGCCGGCCGCGGCCTGCCGCGCTCGCGCCTCCCCCTCGCCGCCCTCGCCGTCGCCCTCGCCGCCTGGGGCCTCGGCTTCGCCGTCCCCGCGATCGCGGTCTACCCGTCCGAATGGCAGGTCTCGACCTCCGCCTTCTGGGCCGGGGCGATCGGGTGGCTGAACGTCAACTTCTTCGACACCTTCGAGGCGATCAAGACCGCCGTCCTCACCAACCTCCTCGTCCCCGTCCGCCGCGTGCTGCTCGCCGTGCCGTGGTGGTGGGGGACCTTCGTCGTCGCGCTCGCCATGTGGCGGATCGGCGGGCCCCGCCGCGCCGCCATCGCGGCCGGGTTCGCGCTCTTCGTCGCCTTCACCGGCTACTGGGAGCCGGCGATGGTCTCGATCTACCTCGTCGGCGTCTCCGTGCTGATCGCCGCCGCGATCGGCGTCCCCGTCGGCGTCGCCTCCGGCCTGTCGCCCCGGCTCTGGGCCTGGGTCCAGCCCGCGATCGACACCCTCCAGACGCTCCCCTCCTTCGTCTACCTGATCCCGGTGGTGATGCTCTTCCGCGTCGGCGAGTTCACCGCGCTGATCGCCATCGTCCTCTACGCCATCGCCCCGGCGATCCGCTACGCCGCCCTCGGCGTCCGCGAGGTCAACCCGGCGCTGGTCGAGGCCGCGACCGCCATGGGCGCCACCCGCTGGCAGCGGGTCGCGCGCGTCCGCCTGCCGCTCGCCGCGCCGGAGATCCTGCTCGGCCTCAACCAGACCGTGCTCCTCGCGGTCTCCATGCTCGTCATCACCGCGCTCGTCGGCACCCGCGACCTCGGGCAGGAGGTCTACATCGCGCTGACCAAGGCCGACGTCGGCCGCGGCCTCGTCGCCGGCGCCTGCATCGCCATGCTGGCCATGATCGCGGACCGGATGCTGACCCAGGGCGCGGAGCGCCTCCGCCGCCGGCTGGGCCTCGCGCCATGACGCCGGCCGGTCCCCTCCTTCGACCGCCTCGCGCCGGAGGGCGCGCGCAGCGCCGCCGCCAGCTGCCGGGCCTCGCGCCATGACCGGCCGGGGTGGTCCCTTCCTTCGCCCTGCAAAAGCGAGGCACTGCCTCGCGCAGGGCGTCGACCCGGAGCGCGTTGGCGCGGAGGGGCGAGGGGCGCCGGGCCTCACCGTCGCTCTCCAATCCGCGCGCGCCTGCCTGGGCTGGCGCGGAATCGCGCCTGCCGTCGTGCCGAAGGCACGCCTGTGGCGTGACGGGCAGGCAGGCGCGCGCGGATTTGTCGACGGACAAATCCGCGAAGTGAATGCGGCGCCGTCGCGCCCGAACGGCAGCAGGAGAACGACGCGCCCCGCCGACGTCAGCACGACCGTCCCGCGCCGCCCCTCCGCGCGCGCGCCCGCCCGCCTACCAGGCCTCGCGCCATGACCCCCGCCGAAGCCGCCCTCCGCAAGGCCGAGACCCTCCCGATCTGGTCCGGCCCCGTCACGGCCGAGCCGCTGGAAGGCGGCATCACCAACCTCAACTTCACCGTCGCCGACGCCGGCCGCCGCTATGTCGTGCGCATCGGCGAGGACATCCCCGCGCACGGCATCTCGCGCAGCGCCGAGCTCGCCGCCGCCCGCGCCGCCCACGCCGCCGGGGTCGGGCCCGCCGTCCGCCACGCCGGGCCCGGCGTCCTCGTCGTCGACTGGATCGACGGCCGCCCCCTCGACGCCGCCGCCGTCCGCGCCCCGGCGAACCGCCCGCGCCTCGCCGACCTGCTCCGACGCACCCACCACGACGTCCCCCGCTGGTTCCGCGGCCCCGCGCCGATCTTCTGGGTCTTCCAGGTGATCCGCGACTACGCCGCCACCCTCGCCGAGACGGCGAGCCCCCACGCCCCCCGCCTCGCCCGCCTGACCGCCGAGGCCGCCGCGCTGGAGGAGGCGGTCGGCCCCGTCCGCATCGTCTTCGGCCACAACGACCTCCTGCCCGCCAACATCATCGACGACGGCGACCGGCTCTGGCTGATCGACTGGGAATACGCGGGCTTCAACTCGCCCCTCTTCGACCTCGGCGGCCTCGCCTCCAACGCCGGCATGGACGCGGGCGAGCGCGCCCTCCTCCTCGACGCCTATCTCGGCCACGCCGCCGACCCCGGCCTCGCCCGCGCCCTCGACGCGATGACCGCCGCCTCGCTCCTGCGCGAGACGATGTGGAGCATGGTCTCGGAGGCCCGCTCGACCATCGACTTCGACTACGCCGCCTACACGGCCGAGAACCTCGCCCGCTACGAGGCGGCGCTGGCGGCCTTCCGGGAGAGCCACGGATCATGACAGACCTGCCCTCGTCAGCGAAGACCATCGTGGTGGGCGGCGGCATCGTCGGGGCCTCGACCGCCTACCACCTCGCCGCCATGGGCCAGGAGACGCTGCTCCTCGAGCGCCACCAGCTCTCCTCCGGGTCGAGCTGGCACGCCGCCGGCCTCGTCGGCCAGCTCCGCTCCAACGCCAACGTCACCCAGCTCCTCGGCTATTCGGTCGCGCTCTACGACCGGCTGGAGGCGGAGACCGGCCTCGCCACCGGCTGGAAGATGAACGGCGGCCTGCGCCTCGCCTGCACGCCGGAGCGCTGGACCGAGGTGCGCCGGCAGGCGACGACCGCCCGCTCCTTCGGGCTCGAGATGCAGCTCCTCACCCCGCGCGAGGCGCTGGAGCTCTGGCCGCTGATGAATATCGACGACGTCATCGGCGCGGCCTTCCTGCCGACCGACGGCCAGGCCTCGCCCTCCGACATCGTCCAGGCCCTCGCCCGCGGCGCCCGCATGGGCGGCGCGACGATCCGCGAGGGCGTCGCCGTGACCGGCATCCGCGTCGAGAAGGGCCGGGTCCGCGGCGTGCTGACCGGCGCCGGCCCGATCGCCTGCGAGAAGCTGGTCCTCTGCTGCGGCCAGTGGACCCGCGCGCTGGCCGCCCGCGTCGGCGTCAACGTGCCGCTCGTCAGCGTGCAGCACCAGTACCTGATCACCGAGCCGATCCCCGGCGTCACCCCGGGCCTGCCGACGCTCCGCGACCCCGACCGGCTCACCTACTGGAAGGAGGAGGTCGGCGGCCTGACCATGGGCGGCTACGAGCCGAACCCCAAGCCCTGGGCCGAGGCGGGCGTGCCCGACGACTTCGCCTTCCAGCTCCTGCCGAACGACCTCGAGCATTTCGAGCCGACCATGGCCCTCGCCCTCGGCCGGGTGCCGGCGCTGGAGACGGCGGGCATCAAGTCCTTCATCAACGGCCCCGAAAGCTTCACCCCCGACGGCAACTTCATCCTCGGCCCGGCCCCGGAGGTGACGGGCCTCTATGTCGGCGCGGGCTTCAACGCCTTCGGCATCGCCTCGGGCGGCGGCGCCGGCATGGCGCTGGCCGAATGGGTCGCCAACGGCGCGCCGCCCTACGACCTCTGGCCCGTCGACATCCGCCGCTTCGGCCGCAACACCCTCTCGACGCGCGCGGTGCGCGAGCGCACGCTCGAGGCCTACGCGCGCCACTACGCCATGGCCTGGCCGCACGAGGAATACGCCTCCGCCCGCCCCGCCCGCCGCTCGCCGCTCTACGACCGCCTGGCGGCGAAGGGCGCCGTCTTCGGCGAGAAGCTCGGCTGGGAGCGCCCGAACTGGTTCGCCGCCGACGGCGAGCCGCCGGTGGATGTCCCGACCTTCGACCGCCCCAACTGGTTCGACGCCGTGGCGCGCGAGCACCGCGCCTGCCGCGAGGCGGCGGTGATCTTCGACCAGACCTCGTTCGCCAAGACCCTCGTCACCGGCCGCCACGCCGAGGCGGCGCTCTCCTGGATCTGCGCGGGCGACGTCATCCGCCCGCCGGGAACCCTCACCTACACCCAGATGCTCAACGCCCGCGGCGGCATCGAGTGCGACCTGACCGTGGCCCGCCTCGACGAGGAGACCTTCTACGTCGTCACCGGCACCGGCTTCGCCACCCACGACCTCGACTGGCTCCGCCGCAACATCCCGCCCGGCCTCGACGTGCGGCTGCACGACGCCACCTCGCAGAACGCCGTCCTGTCGCTGATGGGCCCCCGGGCGCGCGACATCCTCGCGCCGCTCGCCGAGGAGGACGTCTCGAACGCCGCCTTCCCCTTCGGGACCTGCCGCCGCCTCTCGGTCGCCGGCGCGCCGGCGCTGGCGCTGCGCATCACCTACGTGGGCGAGCTCGGCTGGGAGCTGCACGTCCCCGTCGAGTTCGCCGCCACCGTCTACGACGCCCTGATGGCGGCCGGCGCGCCCCACGGCCTGCGCGACGCCGGCTACCGCGCCATCGAGTCGCTGCGGCTGGAGAAGGGCTACCGCGCCTGGGGCGCCGACATCGGCCCCGACCACTCGCCGCTGATGGCCGGCCTCGGCTTCGCGGTGAAGCTCCGCAAGAACCTGCCCTTCCTCGGCCGCGAGGCGCTGGAGGCGCAGCGCGACGGTCGCCTGCCCCGCCTCCTCGCCGGCTTCACCCTCGCCGACCCGTCGGTGACGCTCCTCGGCCGCGAGACGATCTACCGCGACGGCAAGCGCGTCGGCTGGCTGTCCAGCGGCGGCTTCGGCCACACGGTCGGCCGCCCGATCGGCTACGGCTACGTCCGCGACCCGGAGGCCGGCGTCGACCCCGGCTACGTCCTCTCCGGCTCCTACGAGCTCGAGGTCGCGACCGAGCGCTTCCCCGCCGAGGCCTTCCTGCGCCCGCTCTGGGACCCCGAGGGCGCCCGTATCCGCGCCTGACGCCCCCGGGGGCGGCGCCGGCCGCCCCGCTCATGCCCATCCTCACCACCCTTGCCGACCGCGGCCCGCGGGCGCAGGCTCGACGTCCATCGGATGCAAGCTCGACAGGAGTCGGCATTGTATTCCACTATGTGGAATGAATTTGACGAGCTTTCGCCGCTCTCGCTCGATCCACCCCGTGGTGACCCCTTCGGTCTTGTTCCGGACATACGGTAGCATTCCAACTCATATAATTTGAAAACAATGTGTTACGCCGCAATATCGATTCCATGGGATGGATCACCGCTTCCCGTCGTTAATTTTTTGTTGCCCGCCTCGCCGATTCGGTATAGCAGCCCCGCACAAGGCGAATGCTCACGATCCATAATATGGACTATGCCGGGCCGAGCGCCGGGCACGCCAAGGGAGGATGTATGGCGGCGACCTATGATTCCCCGGTCGATGCGGACCACCTGATCCCGGAAATCACCGGGGCGGCCATGCATCCCGGATCCCGGTGGATGCGACCCTTCGCGGTCGTCGCGGCCGGACTGCTCGTTGTGATGATCGCGATGATCCTCGCCAACGTCACCTCGCGCTACCTGCTCAGCACCCCGATCATCTGGGCGGACGAGGTCGCGTCCATGGCCTTCCTCTGGCTCGCGATGATCGGCGCGGCGCTCGCCATCGACCGCAACGAGCACCTGCGCCTGACGATCTTCCTGCCGATGATCCCCGAGCGGCTCCGGCCCTTCATCAACGCCTTCGCGCTCCTGCTCGTGGCGACCTTCCTGCTCATCATGCTGCGGCCGGCCTTCGAGTACGCCTACGAGGAGGGCTACGTCACCTCGCCCGCGCTCGAGCTGCCGATGACCTACCGCGCCGCGGCGCTGCCCTTCGGCATGCTGCTGATGGCGGTCCTCGCCATGGTGAAGGCGGTCCGCGAGAGCACGCCCGCCACGCTCGGGGCCGCCGCCGTGGCCATCGCCGCGATCGTCGCGGGGCTCTACCTGATGGAGCCGGTCTTCGCGACCTGGGGCAACTGGAACCTCCCGGTCTTCCTCGGGCTCTTCGTCGCGCTGATGCTGATGGCCGGCGTGCCGATCGCCTTCTGCTTCGGGCTCGGGACGCTCGCCTTCCTGACCTTCGCCTCGACGGCGCCGATCTTCGTGATGATCGGCCGCATCGACGAGGGCATGTCGAGCCTCATCCTGCTCTCCGTGCCGGTCTTCGTGCTGCTCGGCTGCATCCTCGACGTCACCGGCATGGGCAAGGCGATCGTCGAGTTCCTCGCCTCGCTGCTCGGCCACGTGAAGGCCGGCATGTCCTACGTGCTCCTCGGCTCGCTCTTCCTCGTCTCGGGCATCTCCGGCTCCAAGGTCTCCGACATGGCGACCGTCGCCCCGGCGCTCTTCCCCGAGATGAAGCGCCGCGGCCACAAGCCGCGCGAGATGATCGCGCTGCTGGCCACCGGCGCCGCCATGGCCGACACCGTGCCGCCCTCGATCGTGCTGATCGTGCTCGGCTCCGCCGCCGGCGTCTCCATCGCGGGCCTCTTCACCTCCGGCTTCGTCATCGCGATGGTGCTGCTCCTCGTCCTCGCCGTCCTCGCCCGCTGGAAGGCGCGGCACGAGGACATGGCGGGCGTGCGCCGGGCGCCGCTCTCGACGATCGGCAAGACCGCCCTCGTCGCCTCGCCCGCCCTGGTGCTCCCCTTCATGATCCGGGCCGTCGTCGGCGGCGGCATCGCGACGGCGACCGAGGTCTCGACCATCGCCGTGGTCTATGCGCTCTTCATCGGCATCGTGCTCTACGGCGGGATCACCCCGCGCACGATCGGCAAGATGCTGGTCGAGACCGCCGCCCTCGCCGGGGCGATCCTGCTGATCCTCGGCACCGCCTCCGCCATGGCCTGGGCGCTCACCCAGACCGGCTTCGCGGGCAAGCTCGCCCAGGGCGTCTCCGAGCTCCCCGGCGGCTGGATCAGCTTCATGGGCGTCTCGATCCTGATCTTCATGGTGCTCGGCTGCGTGCTCGAGGGCCTGCCGGCGATCGTGCTGATGGCGCCGATCATGTTCCCGATGGCGCGCAACCTCGGCATCCACGACATCCACTACTCGATGGTGATCGTCACGGCGATGAACGTCGGCCTGATGGCCCCCCCGATCGGGATCGGCTTCTACATCGCCTGCAAGATCGGCAACGTCTCCCCGGACGAGGCGATGGGCGCGATCTGGCCCTACATCGCCGCCCTGGTGATCGGCCTCATCGCCATCGCCGCGGTGCCGTACTTCTCCATCGCCTTTCTCTGAGCTCGAACCACAACCGGGAGGAAACCACCCATGAAACTCACCCGACGCTCGCTCCTGCTCGGCGCCGCGGCCGGCGCGCTGGCCACGCCCTTCCTGCGCACCGGCCCCGCCCGCGCCGCCGAGATCAACCTCAAGCTCGCCAACAACCAGCCGCTGACGCACCCGATGAACGTCCGCGGGCTGGAGGCGGTCGAGCGGATCAAGGAGCAGACCGGCGGCCGGGTCGAGATCACCATCTTCCCGCAGAGCCAGCTCGGCGCCGACACCGACGTGCTGAGCCAGCTCCGCTCGGGCGGCGTCGACTTCTTCTTCCTCTCGCCGCTCATCCTCTCCACCTTCGTGCCCAACGCCTCGCTGAGCGGCATCGGCTTCGCCTTCCACGACTACCCGACCGTGTGGAAGGCCATGGACGGCGAGCTCGGCGCCTATGTGCGCGGCCAGATCGAGGAGAAGGGCCTCTTCGCCTTCGAGAAGATCTGGGACAACGGCTTCCGCCAGATCTCCTCCTCGACCAAGCCGATCGTCACGCCCGCCGACCTCGAGAACTTCAAGATCCGCGTGCCGGTGAGCCCGCTCTGGACCTCGATGTTCACCGCCTTCGGCTCGGCGCCCACCTCGATCAACTTCGCCGAGGTCTACACCGCGCTGCAGACCGGCACCGTCGACGGGCAGGAGAACCCGCTCGCCATCCTGTCGAACTTCAAGCTCTGGGAAGTCCAGAAATACGTCTCGATGACCAACCACATGTGGGACGGCTTCTGGCTGCTGGCCGGCCGGCGCTCGTGGTCGGGCATCCCCGACGACGTGAAGGAGATCATCCAGACCGCCTTCAACGAGTCCGGGATGCAGCAGCGCGCCGACATCGAGGCGCTGAACGCCTCGCTGCAGGGCGAGCTGGAGAAGAACGGCATGGTGTTCAACACCCCCGAGCTGCCGCCCTTCAAGCAGAAGCTGATCGACGCGGGCTTCTACGGCGAGTGGAAGGGCAAGTTCGGCGATGACGCCTGGGCTATCCTCGAGGCCGCCACCGCGCAGAAGCTGGGCTGAGGCACAGGCAGGGAAGGCGAGGGAGCGGGAGATGAACCGACAGCTGGTCCTGGGCGAGAGCGAGCCGGTCTCCGGCACCCAGTCGATCGACCGGGCGCTGTCGCTCCTCTCCCTCGTCGGCCGCGCCGGCGCCGCCGGCGCCTCGCTGGCCGAGGTGGTCGCCGGCAGCGGCCTCAACAAGCCGACGGCGCGGCGGCTCCTCGTCGCGCTGATCAAGGCCCGCCTCCTCGAGCAGGACCCGGCGACCCGGCGCTACCGGCTCGGCAGCGAGGCCTACGTCCTCGGCGTGCTGGCGACGCCGCGGCACGGGCTCCTCGCCCACGCCGCCGAGTCGCTGCGCGTCCTGTCGGCCGAGACGCGCGACGCGAGCTTCGTCTCGGTCCGGCACGGCAACTACTCCGTCTGCCTGCACCGCCAGGAGGGCAGCCACCCGCTGCGCACCCACGCGCTGCAGACCGGGGACCAGCATCCCCTCGGCGTCGGCGCGGGCTCGCTCGCCATCCTCGCCGCGCTGCCCGACGCCGAGGCCGGGCGGATCGTCCAGGACCTGGCGCCCGACCTCGGGCGCTACGGCGGCTACTCTCCGGAGATCCTGGCCGCCGACATCCAGCGGGCGCGCGAGAACGGCTACGCGCTCAACCCCGGGCGCTTCATCGCCGGCTCGTGGGGGATCGCCATGCCGGTGCGCTTCCCCGACGGCGGGGTCGCCGGCGCGCTCTCGATCGCCGCGGTCGAGTCGCGCCTGCAACGCGAGCGCCAGCTCGAGCTTGCCGGCGCGCTGCGGCGCGAGACCGCCGCGGTGGAGCGCCGGATGGCGAGAATTTTCGGGCCGACAGGTCCTGCAAAGGAGGAACACGACAATGGCTGACCCGCAGATCGTCGGTTGGGCGCACTCCAGGTTCGGCAAGTCTTCCGCCGCCGACACGATGGAGCTGATGGCCGAGGTGGTGGCCCCGGCGCTCGACCACGCCGGCGTCGAGACCGGCGACCTCGACGGCATCTTCGTCGGCTGCTTCAACAACGGCTTCCAGAAGCAGGACTTCCAGGGCGCGCTCGTCGCCATGGGCACCCCGGGCCTCGAAACCGTGCCCGCCGTCCGGCTCGAGAACGCCTGCGCCACCGGCTCCGCCGCCATCCACGCCGCGATGGACTTCATCGCCGCCGGCCGCGGCCGCGTCGCGCTGGTGGTCGGCGTCGAGAAGATGACCGCGCTCCCCACCGCCGACGTCGGCGACGTGCTCCTCAACGCCAGCTACCGCGCCGAGGAGGGCGACACCGAGGGCGGCTTCGCCGGCGTCTTCGGCCTGATCGCCGGCAACTACTTCCAGCGCTACGGCGACCGCTCCGCCGAGCTCGCGATGATCGCCGCCAAGAACCACGCCAACGGCATGAACAACCCCTGGGCCCACATGCGGAAGGACTTCGGCTTCGACTTCTGCAACACGATCTCGGAGAAGAACCCGCACGTCGCCGGCCCCCTCCGCCGCACCGACTGCTCGCTCGTCTCCGACGGCGCCGCGGCGCTGGTCCTCGCCGACGCCGAGACGGCGGCCGGGTTGGAGCGCGCCATCGCCTTCCGCGCCCGGGCCCAGGCCAACGACTTCCTCGCGCTCTCCCGCCGTGACCCAGTCGCCTTCGAGGGCGCCCACCGCGCCTGGGCCGAGGCGCTCGCCGCGGCCGGCGTCGCGGTGACCGACCTCGACCTCGTCGAGACCCACGACTGCTTCACCATGGCCGAGATGATCGAGTACGAGGCGATGGGCCTCGCCCCCCGCGGCGAGGGCTGGAAGGTGATCCGCGAAGGCGTCTCCCGCATGGACGGCGCCCTGCCTGTCAACCCCTCCGGCGGCCTGAAGTCCCGCGGCCACCCGATCGGCGCCACCGGCGTCTCGCAGCACGTCATGGCCGCGATGCAGCTCGCCGGCGACGCCGGCGACATGCAGGTGAAGGACGCAAGCCTCGCCGGCGTCTTCAACATGGGCGGCGCCGCCGTCGCCAACTACGTCTCGATCCTGGAGCGCGCGCGATGACCGACCCCGCCGGAGGCCTCGCGCCCTGCTCGACGCGGGTGATGAACCTCGCCCAGTTCGTCTCCCAGGCCCGCCGCCGCGAGCCCGACGCCGTCGCGGTGGTCTGGGGCGACGCGACCTGGAGCTGGTCCGAGCTCGACGCCCGCATCGACGCCATCGCCGCGGCCCTGCAGACCCGCTTCGGCGTGACCAAGGGCGACCGCATCCTCGTGCAGTCGCAGAACTGCAACCAGCTCTTCGAGACGATGTTCGCCTGCTTCCGCATCGGCGCGGTCTTCGTCCCGACCAACTTCCGCCAGACGCCGGACGAGGTGCGCTACCTCTGCGAGGCCTCCGGCGCGATCGGCATGATCTGCAACGCGAGTTTTCCCGACCACGCGGCCGCCTGCCGCACCGCCTTCACCGTCGCCATCGGCGAGGCGGACTTCGGCCCCTCCTACGAGGCGCTGGTCGCGGAGCACCGGGGCGCCACCCCCGCCGAGGTCGCGGTCGACCGCGACGACCCCTGCTGGTTCTTCTTCACCTCCGGCACCACCGGCCGCCCCAAGGCGGCGGTGCTGACCCACGGCCAGATGGCCTTCGTGGTCAACAGCCACCTCGTCGACCTGATGCCCGGCCTCACCTCGGCCGACGCCTCGCTCGTCGTCGCGCCGCTCTCCCACGGCGCCGGCGTCCACCAGCTCACCCAGGTCGCCCGCGGCGTGAAGACCGTGATGCCGGCCGGCGAGAGCTTCGACGTCGAGGCCGTCTGGTCGCTCGTCGAGAAGTGGCGCGTCTCGACCATGTTCACCGTGCCGACCATCCTCAAGATGCTGGTCGAGCACGAGGCCGTCGACCGCTTCGACCATTCGAGCCTGCGCTACGTCATCTACGCCGGCGCGCCGATGTACCGCGAGGACCAGAAGCGCGCCCTGAAGGCGCTCGGCCCGGTCCTCGTCCAGTACTTCGGCCTCGGCGAGGTCACCGGCGCCATCACCGTCCTCCCCCCCGCCCTCCACGCGGCCGAGGACGGCGAGGGCGTGCGCGTCGGCACCTGCGGCTTCGAGCGCACCGGGATGCAGGTCCAGATCCAGGACGACGACGGCGCGGCCCTCGGCCCCGGCGAGACCGGCGAGATCTGCGTGATCGGCCCCGCCGTCTTCGCCGGCTACTACAACAACCCCGAGGCCAACGCGAAGTCGTTCCGCAATGGCTGGTTCCGCACCGGCGACCTCGGCCACGTCGACGCCGAGGGCTTCCTCTACATCACCGGTCGCGGCTCGGACATGTACATCTCCGGCGGCTCGAACATCTACCCGCGCGAGATCGAGGAGAAGATCCTGACCTTCCCCGGCATCAGCGAGGTCGCCGTCGTCGGCGTTCCCGACCCGCTCTGGGGCGAGGTCGGCATCGCGGTCTGCGTCGCCAACGGCGGCGCGGTCAGCGAGGAGGCGCTGGCCGCCCACCTCTCCGGCAAGCTCTCGCGCTACAAGATGCCGAAGCGCTTCCTGTTCTGGGACGCGCTGCCGAAGTCGGCCTACGGCAAGATCACCAAGAAGCTCGTCCGCGAGGAGCTCGACCGCCTGGGCGCGCTGCAATGAGCGGCGCGGTCGTCGTCACCGGCGGCGCCTCCGGCATCGGCCGCGCCGTCATCGACGCGGTGCTGGCCGAGGGCTGGAGGGCGGTCGTCCTCGACCTCCCCGGCGCCGCCCTCGACGCGGCCCGCGCCGCGCTCGACCCGGCCACGGCGCGCGTCGCCGGCATCGACGTCTCCGACGAGGCCGCGGTCGCCGCCGAGATCGCCGAGATCGAGCGCGACTTCGCGCCGATCGCCGGCGTGGTCAACTCCGCCGGCATCGCCCGCGACCTGCCCGCGATGGAGACCGACGCCGCGCTCTTCCGCCGCATCCTCGACATCAACGTCGTCGGCTCCTTCGTCGTCGCCCGCGAGGCGGCCCGCGCCATGCGGGGCCGCGGCGGCTCCATCGTCAACATCGCCTCCGTCTCCGGCCTCCGCGGCAACGAGGGGCGGGTCGCCTACGGCGCCTCCAAGGGCGCGGTGGTGACGATGAGCCTCGTCCTCGCCGTCGAGTTCGCCGAGATCGGCGTGCGCGTCAACGTCGTCGCCCCCGGCCCGATCGAGACGCCGATGGTCCGCGAGCACCACGACGACGTCGCCCGCGCCACCTGGATGGGCGCCGTGCCGATGCGCCGCTACGGCACGCCCGAGGAGATCGCCGCGGCGGTCGTCTTCCTGCTCGACGGGTCGCGCTCCGGCTACGTGACCGGGCAGACGCTCAGCGTCGACGGCGGCTTCACCGCGGCCGGCATCCTGACGGGCAAGTCGCGCGCCGCCACGGTCGGCGCGGCCTGAGCACCGCCGCAGACGCGCGTCAACCTTCAAGACCAATCGGCTAACGGAGTGAAATTATCATGATATTTCAGATACTTGATCCGACTAACACACGTGTTAGCACGCGGCGTCACGGTCTCTGAGGCGGCGCGCAAGGGAGGGAACGGGACGATGACGATCTACAGGCTCAACGGGGACGACGTCCCCGATCTACCCGAGGCGGGCGCCTTCTGGGTGGCGCCGAGCGCCAGCGTGGCGGGCCGGGTGACCCTCGGCCGCGACGTCGGCGTGTGGTTCGGGGCGGCGATCCGCGCCGACGACGCCCCCGTCTCCATCGGCGACGGAACCAACGTCCAGGACAACGCGGTGCTCCACGCCGACCCGGGCTTCCCGCTCGTGATCGGCGCCGGCTGCACCATCGGCCACGCGGCCATCGTCCACGGCTGCGCCATCGGCGACAACACCCTGATCGGCATGGGCGCGACCATCCTCAACGGCGCCCGCATCGGGGCCAACTGCATCGTCGGCGCCAACGCGCTGGTGACCGAGGGCAAGGAGTTCCCCGACGGCAGCCTGATCGTCGGCGCGCCGGCCAAGGCCGTCCGCAGCCTCGACGCCGCCGCCATCGACGGGCTCCGCCGCGCCGCCGAGGTCTACGTCGCCAAATGGCGCCGCTACGCCAGCCACGCCGAGGCCATCGCCTGATGGACACGACGCTCGCCGACCGCCACGCGCTGATCCGCCACCCCGGCCCCCCCGCCGCCGAGCGCCGCCGGGTCGTCCCCGGCCGCGCCCGCCGCGCCGAGGTCGCCCTGCCGGCCGGCGCCGTGCTGATGGACGCGGTCGCCGCGGCGATGGACGCGCTCGGCTGCGACACCGCCATGCTGCTCCTCGACGGGCTCCAGATCGGCCCCTACGCCTACGTCATGCCGCGCTACGGCTCGCCCGACGGCGTCCGCGCCGCCTGGTACAGCGAGACCCGCACCGGCGCCCGCGCCACCCTCGAGCACGCCACCGCCACCGTCGGCCGCCGCGACGGAAGCTGGTGGCTGCACTGCCACGCCGTCTGGGACGCCGACACCCCGGACCCGAAGTCCGGTCACCTCCTGCCCGACCAGGTGACCATCGCCGCCGACGCGACCGTGACCGCGGTCGCCTTCGACGGCGGGCGCTTCGAGGTCACCCCCTGCGACGAGACGCTGTTCCCGCTCTTCCGCCCCCTGCCCACGCAGGCCCCTGACGGCCCGGCCAACGCGGCAATCGTCACCTTCGGCCCGCACGAGGACGCCGTCGCCGCCACCCGCGCCGTCGCCGCCGGCCTCGGCTTCGCCGCGCCCGCGCTCTACGGCATCGGCAGCCTGATCGGCGCCGACTTCGCCGACGCGCCCTCGATGGAGGCCCCCGCCTCGGAGATCCTGCTCCTGCCGGACGCCACCCCCGAGCGGCTGCGCGTCCACTGCGTCGACCCCGAGGGGGCGATGTTCCGCGGCACGCTCCTGCCCGGCCGCGCGCCGGTCTGCGTGACCTTCGAGATGATGATCGTAGCCGGCTGACCGGAGGAGCCCAGATGCCCGAGCCCCATGGATCGCCCCTGCCGAGGCCCCGGACGCTGGTTCACCCAGGCCGGTTCAACCCCGTCCGCATCCAGAGCCAGCGCTCCGCCAGCGGCCGCCACGTCCGGCTGGCGCTCCTGCCCGGCGTCACCCTCTTCGACGGGCTGATCCAGCCGCTGGCGGCCCTCGGCATCACCAGCGCCTCGACGACGATCCTCGGCGGCTTCTTCGACCGGCTCGACTACTGCGTCGCGCCGCCCGACCCCGAGGGCAGCGCCGTCATCGCCTACACCCGCCCGATCCCGGCGGGCCGCGCCTGCATGATCTTCGGCAACGCCACCATCGGCCGCAGCATGAAGGGCGCGCCGCTCGTCCACTGCCACGCCGCGATCCGCACCGAGGCCGGCGAGGTCAAGGGCGGCCACATCCTGACCGAGACCTGCGTCGTCGGCCGCGCGCCGATCCCCGTCCTCGTCACCTCGCTCGACGAGTTCGAGCTCCGCCAGGCCTTCGACCCCGAGACCAACATCCCCCTCCTCCAGCCCCACAGGGAGTCCCGCGATGGATGACACGATCGCCGTCGAGAGCGGCAGCATGGGCCGCGTCGCCTACGCGCGCATCGCCCCCAACGAGGACCTCGTGCTCGGCGTCGAGAAGCTCTGCCTCGCCGAGGGCTTCCGCAACGCCTTCGTCCGCGGCGCGCTCGGATCGCTGGTCGACGCCTGCCTCGCCGACGCCGACGGCGGCCTGCGCCACGTCCGCGGCCCGGCCGTCGAGATCGTCAGCCTCGCCGGCGAGGTCCGCTCCGCCCCCGACGGCTCGCTCCGCGCCGCGCTCACCGGCGTCGTCGCCGACCCCGAGGGCAACGTCAGCGGCGGCCCCTTCGTCCCCGGCCTCAACCCGATCTGCATGACCTTCGAGGTCACGCTCGAGGAATGGCTCCCCGCAGCCTGATCCCGATCCCCCGACAGGCGCCCCGCCCACACCCGCCCCCGCGGCGGCGTCCGCGCGCCATCGAGCAGACACCCCCGAACACAAACGGAGATCACCATGGCCGACAGGCTGAAGGGAAAGGCGGCGATCGTCTTCGGCGCGGGCTCGTCCGGCCCGGGCTGGGGCAACGGCAAGGCCGCCGCGGTCGCCTACGCCCGCGAGGGCGCCCGCGTCGCCTGCGTCGACCTGAGCGCCGACACCGCCGGCGAGACCGCCGCGCTCATCGCCGCCGAGGGCCTCGAGGCGATCGCCGTCGCCGCCGACGTCACCCGCCTCGCCTCCGTCGAGGCCGCGGTCGCCGAGACGCTCGCCGCCTTCGGCCGCATCGACATCCTGCACAACAACGTCGGCGCGACCCACATGGGCGGCCCGGTCGAGCTCGACGAGGCCGCCTTCGCCGCCGCGATCGACCTCAACCTCGGCCCGGTCTACCGCACGGCCAAGGCCGTCCTGCCCGCCATGCTGGCCCAGGGCGGCGGCGCGATCGTCAACATCTCGTCCCTCGCGGCGATCCGCTGGACCGGCTATCCCTACTTCGCCTACTACGCCACCAAGGCGGCGGTGAACCAGGCGACCGTGGCCCTCGCCATGCAATACGCCCGCCAGGGCATCCGCGCCAACTGCATCATGCCCGGCCTGATCGACACCCCGCTGATCTACCGCCAGATCTCCGGCCAGTACGGCTCCGTCGAGGAGATGGTCGCCGCCCGCAACGCCGCCGTGCCCCTCGGCCGCATGGGCACCGCCTGGGACATCGCCGCGGCTTCCGTCTTCCTCGCCTCCGACGAGGCCGCCTTCATCACCGGCGTCTGCCTCCCCGTCGACGGCGGCCAGAGCTGCGCCACCCAGGAGCTCGGCCGCTGACCCCGAACGCCACGCGGACGCCTGTGCGCGCCCGACCGCGCAGGCGCCCGCCCGCCCGAAGCGGCCGATGCCCGGCCCTGGACAAGCGCGCTCCGCCTCCCGCCCCGCTCGACAGTCGGGTCCGCCGACATCCGCAGAGAGCATCGGCGCGTCCGCATGGCGGGCGCAAGGCAGGCGCCGCCGACGCCCGCATCGGCAGGAAAGCCGCCCCCGGCGGGCCCGCCCGTCAGCCGGAGATCGCCCCCCGCCCCCCGCACACCGCACAATCCTCCCGCGCCCGCGTCCCCAGCCGGCGGCTCTCGCCATGGAGCCCGTCGAAGATCGCCAGCCGCCCCCGCAGCCCCTCCCCCGCGCCGGCGAGCAGCTTGATCGCCTCGAGCGCCAGCATCGACCCCATCACCCCGGGCAGCGCCCCGACGATCCCCGCCTCCGCGCAGGCCGGCGCCAGCCCCGCCGCCGGCGCCTCGGGAAACACGCAGGCATAGCACGGCCCCCCCCGCGCCGGATCCCAGAGCGCGATCTGCCCCTCCCACTGGCTCATCGCCGCGGCAAGCAGCGGCCGCCCCGCCGCCACGCAGGCCGCATTGACCGCATGGCGCGTGGCGAAGTTGTCGCTGCCGTCGAGCGCCAGATCCCAGCCCGCCACCAGCGCCGCCGCCCCCGCCGCCTCCAGCCGCCCCTCCATCGCCTCGACCGTCACATGCGGGTTCAGCCGCCCCAACGCCTCCGCCGCCACCAGGACCTTCGGCCGCCCCACATCCGCGGTCGAGAACAGCACCTGCCGCTGCAGGTTCGACAGGCTCACCACGTCGTCGTCGATCACCCCGAGCGTCCCCACCCCCGCGGCCGCGAGATAGAGCAGCGCCGGACAGCCCAGGCCGCCCGCCCCGACCACCAGCACCCGCGCCGCCCCGAGCCGCCGCTGGCCCGGGCCCCCCACCTCGCGCAGCACGATATGGCGCGCGTAGCGCTCGATCTCCTCCGGCGACAGCGTCACAGCGGCTTCTCCAGCCAGCGCCGCGCGCCCAGCCTGCCCACGTCGTGCAGCACGACATGCCGGCCGCAGCGCCCGATCTCCTCCGGCGACAGCGTCACAGCGGCTTCTCCAGCCAGCGCCGCACCGCCGGGCCGCCGACAGGTACATATCCCGCCCGCGCGAACATCCCCGGCGACTGCCACTCGCCCACCGCCGCGCCGATCCGCCGCGCCCCCCGCGCCGTCGCCTCGCCCTCCGCGGCGCGCAAGAGCGCCCCGCCCACCCCGCGCCCCCGCGCCGCCGGCTCGACCCGCAGCATCTCGATCTCCGCCGTCTCCCCCGCCACGCGCAGCCGCACGTGGCCCTCCAGCCCGCCATCCGCCCCGCGCCAGCCGAGCGACACCCGCGCCCCCGGCGCCTCGGCCGCCAGCGCCGCCGCGGTCTCTGCCGCCAGCGCCGCGTCGTCGTCGAACTGCACCAGTCCCCGCGGTCGCGACGGCGGCGCCTCGGCCACGGCCGCCGCCCCGCTCTGCCGCCGCAGCGACCGCACCCAGAGCGCATAGGCCGCGACCGGCGCCAGCCCCGCCCCGGTCCACACCGCCGCCCGCGCCCATGCCGCCACCTCGGCCCGATACGGGTCCCCCCGCGGCGCCAGCAGCGAGGCCCCGAGCGCCAGCGCCGCCGCGACCGCCACATACCGCCAGGCCCGCCGCGGCGCGCCGACCAGACGGGCGACGAGCAGCGCGAGAACGCTCAGGACGATGACAAGCAAGACGGACATGGCTGCGGCCTCTCCTGCCGCCCACCTAAGTCCCCGCCCGCGCCGGGAGCAAGCCACGGCGATCGCCCGAAGCCCCGCCCGCCGCTCCCGCCGCTCCCTTCTTCCTTCTTCCTTCTGTCCTTCCCCCATCGGGCAGGTTCCCCCCGCCCTTGGGCGGGGGGGAAGGGGGGGTGGGGAGACCGCGCGCAACGGCGCGCAGGGGCCCCGCCCGCGCTTGCGCGGGCGGGGAGACCGACTCCGGAGCGCAAAGGCGCTCCGTCGATCCTTCGGAGCCAGCGCGCCCATGCCTTCCGGCGATCGCCCCCGGAAGCCGGCCCGGAGCACGTCCACGAGGCTGGCATTGTCGCCCGACCCGGCTATGGTGCCCGGAAACGAGAGCCCCGGGAGGAGCCGTGCGGACCAAGAAGATCGTGAACGACGGCGACCGGGCCGTCGACGAGATGCTCGACGGCGTCCTCGCCGCGCATCCCCGCCACCTCGCCCGCGTCTCGCCCCGCGCCGTGGTGGCCAGGGACGGACCGCGCGCCGGCAAGGTCGGGCTGGTCATCGGCGGCGGCTCCGGCCACGAGCCCACCTTCCTCGGCTTCGTCGGCCGCGGCCTCGCCGACGGCTGCGCGGTCGGCAACGTCTTCGCCTCGCCGCCGCCCGACCCGATCCTCGACTGCACCCGCGCCGTCGATGGCGGCGCCGGCGTGCTCTACATGTACGGCAACTACGCCGGCGACGTGATGAACTTCGACATGGCCGCCGAGATGGCCGCCATGGACGACATCGAGGTCCGCACCGTGCTGACCACCGACGACGTCGCCTCCGCCCCCCGCGACCGCCGCGACACCCGCCGCGGCGTCGCCGGCAACTTCTTCATCTTCAAGGCCGCCGGCGCCGCCTGCGACCGGATGCTGCCGCTCGACGAGGTCGAGCGCCTCGCCCGCCACGCCAACGACCGCACCTTCACGATGGGCGTCGCCCTCGCCCCCTGCTCGCTGCCGCAGACGCGGCGACCGAACTTCGAGATCGGCGACGACGAGATGGAGATCGGCATGGGCATCCACGGCGAGCCCGGCGTCGCCCGCGGCCCCCTCGCCCCGGCCGACGCCATCGTCGACGCGATGATGGACCGCATCCTCGACGAGATGGCCGCCGCGGCCGGCGACCGGGTGGCGGTCCTCGTCAACGGCCTCGGCGCCACGCCGCTGATGGAGCTCTACGTCATGCACCGCCGGGTGGCGCAGCGGCTGGAGAGCGCCCGCCTCGCCACGCACGCGACCTGGGTCGGCAACTGGTGCACCTCGCTCGAGATGACCGGCGCCTCGGTGACGCTGATGCACCTCGACGACGAGCTGGCGCCGCTCCTCGACCACCCCTGCGACTGCGCGATGTTCCGGGCGGGCTGACCATGGCGGTGACGGGAGACGACCTGAGGGCGATGCTCGCGGAGATCGCCACGGCGATCGCCGCGGAGAAGGACGAGCTCTGCCGCCTCGACGGGGTGATCGGCGACGCCGACCACGGCGTCGCCATGGCGCTCGGCTTCGGCGCCGCCCGCGACGCCGCGGCGGCGCTCGACCCCGGCGCCGACCCGACCGCGGTGCTGAACGCCGCGGCCAGGGCCTTCCTCTCCGCCGTCGGCGCCTCGACCGGCCCGCTCTACGCCACCGCGCTGATGCGGGCGGGGGCGGCGGTCAAGGGCAAGGCCGCGCTCGACGACGCCGACGTCGTCGCGCTCGTGCAGGCGATGGCCAAGGGGATCGCCGACCGCGGCAAGGCCGAGCCCGGCGAGAAGACCATGCTCGACGCCTGGGCCCCCGCGGCGGAGGCGATCGCCGCCACGCCCGGCCCCCTCGCCGCCCGCCTCGCCGCCGCCGAGGCCGCCGCGCAGGCCGGCGCCGAGGCGACGAAGGCGATGGTCGCCGGCAAGGGCCGCTCCTCCCGCCTCGGCGAGCGCGCCCTCGGCCACATCGACCCCGGCGCCGCCTCCGCCGTCATCGTCATCGCCGCGATGAGCCGGGCGCTGGGCCGGGTTCGGTCCTCCTCGGGACCGCGGCCAGCCGTCTGATCGGCTTTCTCTTCCGGGGGACGGTCACGCCGAGAACTTCGGCGCCGATGGCGCCTCGTCGCGCGGGAGAGAGCCCGGGCGGACGCCGCGGCGGGTGGAGGCCCGCCGCGGCCCGCGTGCTAGGCCCGGCGGCGGCGCAGGCGCAGCGCGCCGAAGGCGGCGACCCCGGCGAGCGCGAGCGGCAGCGCGGCGGGAAGCGGCACCGGCGCAGTGGAGACCTGGCCGCGGATCTCGCCGGCCATGTTCGCCATGGTGTGGACGTTGACGTACCACAGCCCGGCGAGGAAGTCGGCCATTTGCGTCGCGTCGATCGTCGTCGACCCGCTCGTCCCGCTGGCAAGGCCGCTGAGATCGCCGATGTTGACCTGGATGCCGGCGGACGCGCCCGGGGGGGCGGCGCCATGGAAGTGCATCATCATCGCTTCGCCGGTGAGGCCGGAATACTCCACCTTCCAGCTGAGCGCGCCGGTGTCGGTGTCGAGCCGGCCACGCCCCCAGCCGGCGGCGTCCGGCGCTGCAACGGCGACCGCCGTCTCCTGAGCCTGGCTCATCGTGCCCGTGGTCCAGCGCAGGGTGGCGGCGTCGGCTCCGCCGCCAAGGATCACGGCCCCACCGCATACGACCAAGGCGAGTTTCTGCATCATCTACAACTCCCTAGGTTGTTATTATAGCGCGACGAGACGATATTCAGCAAAGCTAGCAGAATTAACCGATTCTTTCTATCCGTTTGTAACTGGCCAAGCGGTCCCACGGGTAGGACCGAAGCGGCGAGCGGGTCCCGAGCCGGCAATCGATTCTCGGATCGTCGCGGCCCCGGACCGTCCCGCCAGGGGACGGTCCTGCCGGGCACGGTCTGCCGGAATGCTCACGCCTTGGCGTACTTGGCGTCGACCTCCTCGATCGCCTTGACGTTGCCCGCCGAGCGGCCCGCTTCGTCGAAGGTCTGGGCAAGGAAGGCGTCCGCGATCGACTTCGCCAGCTCCGACCCGATCACCCGCGCCCCCATGGTGATGATCTGGGCGTTGTTCGAGAGCGCCGCCCGCTCCGCCGAATAGGTGTCGTGGGTCAGCGCCGCCCGGATCCCCGGCACCTTGTTCGCCGAGATGCAGACCCCGATCCCGGTCCCGCAGACGAGGATCGCCTTGTCGTAGGTCCCGTCCCTGACCTGGCTCGCCACCCGGTCGCTCAGATGGGCGTAGAGCTTCTCCGCGTCGCTCCGCGGCTGGCTCACCTCCTCCACCTCGTAGCGCCCCTTCAGGTGCTCGGCCAGCGTGTGGGCAAGCTCCGCCCCGGCGCTGTCGCCGGCGATCGCGATCTTCATGGCTTCCTCCGTCTCGATCTTCTCGGTTCAGGATATCGGTTCAGGATACATGGCGCGTCAGAGCGTCGCCACGACGCGCTTCAGGATGTCGACATAGCCCTCCGCCGCCCAGGCCGAGCGGCCGATGAAGAGCCCGTCGACATGCGGGCACGCCACCAGCTCCGCCGCGTTTCCGGGATTGACGCTGCCCCCGTAGAGCACCTGCGGCGCCCGCCCCAGCACCTCCGCGGCGGCCTCCTTGATCAGCCCCTGCTGCCGGTCGGCATAGTCCGAGCTCGCCGGGATCCCCTTCTCCCCGATCGCCCAGACCGGCTCGTAGGCAAGGAGGATCTCCCGCTTCCGCTGCCCCGCGTCGAGCCGCGCCAGCGCCCCCTTCGTCTGCGCCGCCAGCACCGCCCCGGCCCGCCCCGCCTCCCGCTCGGCCAGCGTCTCGCCGACGCAGATCAGCGGCACGAACCCGTGGCGCACGGCGGCCTCCGTCTTCAGGCCCACCGTCTCGTCGGTCTCGCCGAAATGCTCCCGCCGCTCGGAATGGCCGAGCTCGATCAGGTCGAGCCCGCAATCCCTGAGCTGCACCGGCGACACCTCCCCCGTCCAGGCCCCGGCATCGGCCCAGTGCATGTTCTGCGCGCCCACCTTGACCCGCGACCCCGCCAGCGCCCGCTTCACCTCCCGCACCGCGGTGAACGAGGGGATCACGAAGGGCTGCACCCGCGCATCGAGCTCCGGCACGAAGGCCGCCAGCGCCTCGGCGAAGGCGAGCCCCTCGGCGAGCGTCTTGTTCATCTTCCAGCTGGTTCCGACCCAGACCGTCATCCCGTCACTCCTCCCCGTCCCCGACCACGTCGAGCCTCGCCCCGGCCGCCTCCAGCGCGGCGCGGTCCTCCTCCCCCGGCGCCCGGTCGGTCAGGACCGAGTCGAAGGCGACAAGATCGCACAGGAAATGCAGCGCGGGACGCCCGAACTTCGTATGGTCCACCAGGAGGCGCCGCTGGTCCGCCGCGGCGATCATCAGCCGCTTCGCCTGCACCACCTCCTGGTTCTGGTGCCACGCGGCCGCCCCGCGGATCGCCGACGACGACAGGAACGCCACGTCCGCCCGCAGCCCCCGCATCGCCTCCTCGCAGGCAAGCCCGAAGAACCCGTGGAACTTGCGGCTGTACTGCCCCCCCAGCGCGATCAGCGTGACGCCGTTCGCCCCGGCCAGCTCCCCGATCGCCGTGAGGTTGTTGGTGATCACCGTGACCGGCCGCCGCGCCGCGAGATGACGGGCGACGGCCCCCGCCGTCGAGCCATCGTCGAGGATCACGGTCTGCCCCGGCTCCACCAGCCGCGCCGCCGCCCGGGCGATCCGGTCCTTCTCCGCCGCCGCGAGGCTCGCCCGATACCGATAGTCGCTCTCGAACCGAGCCGAGGACCGGATCGACGCCCCCCCGCGCACCTTCCGCAGCAGCCCCCCCGCCTCCAGCTCGTCGAGGTCGCGGTGGATGGTCATCCTCGACACTGCGAACCGCGCCGAGAGATCGTCGACCGTCGCCGACCCCGCCTCGATCAGCGCCTCCATGATCGCCTGCCTGCGTCCCGCGAGCCTCATGCCTGCTCCCAGCGCCTCCGGGATTTCCGTAACGGCCTGAACCGGAGATTTCAACCTTGAATATGTTATAACTCACATCTTGTATGTGATTTTCCGGATCGCCGCCCTTCGCGCCCGGAGGAACCGCTCGCGCGATCTTGGGGGCCGGCGGCTGGCGGCGCGCCGCGCCGCCGGCTATATCGGCGGGATGCTCGCCGACCTCATTCGCCGCCTCGCCGCCCCGCCCGACCCGGCGCCGCTCGCGCCGGAGGACTGCCGCCTCGCGCTCGCCGCGCTGATGGTGCGGCTGGCGCGGGCCGACGACAGCTATACCGGCCGCGAGCGGCAGCGCATCGACCGCATCCTCGCCGAACGCTACAGGCTCGACGCCGCGTCGGCCACGGCGCTCCGCGCCGAGGCCGAGGCCGCCGAGGAGGCCGCCCCGGATACGGTGCGCTTCACCCGGCACATCAAGGCGGCGGTGCCCTACGAGGACCGGGTCGGCGTGATCGAGGCGCTGTGGCAGGTGGCGACGGCGGACGAGGTCGACGCCGACGAGCGCGCCTTCCTGCGGCTGGTCGCGAACCTCATCGGCGTCACCGACCAGGACAGCGGGCTGGCCCGCCAGCGCGCCGCCGAGGCCGCCCCGCGCCGCAGCGGCCCCTGGGGCTGAAGCGTCCCACGGTGGGACGCCACGGCGGCGGCAAGGGTCGACCCGCGGCGACGCATCGCCCCGCGACGGCTCCCGCAGGTTGACATGCGCATGTCACCTGCTCGACGCGGAGCGGTCGGGACAGAGAGAGCGCAAGCTCGAAGGGAGTCGAACGGCGCCGCGAAATGCGGCGCTGATGACCGTGCGGCGCCGGGGCCCTTATGTCGTGACGTGCTCCGGAGGGCCGGTCAGAAGCCGAGCCCGAGGCTCCGGGTGATCAGCACCTGCAACCCGTACTGGTTCGCCGTGCCGCCCTCGACGATCGGCGAATCGGCCGCGTCGTTCACCAGCCGCTCGTAGGTCGCCTTGCCCTCGACGCCCCAGTGCGACGAGAACGAATACCGCGCCCCGAGCTCCACGCCGGCGCTGTAGAAGCCGGAAGACGGGCTGTAGGCGTCGTCGAAGGCCGAGCGGTTGCGGTTCGTCTCCGCCTCCGACACGCCGAAATAGGTGTCCATGAACCGCGACGAGCCCCAGTAGGCGCGCGGCCCGAAGTTCACCACCCAGGCGTCGTTCGGCCGCAGGATCGCGTCGGCGCCGAACTCGCCCACCCAGGAATGGTGGCCGATCACGCCGTAGCTCAGGTCGCCATAGGCGCGCCAGTATTCCGCGTCGTAGCCGAGCCCGAGGCCCAGCTCGAAGGAGGCGTCGACGTCGTCGAGGCCGCGCAGCTCGCTGTGGTCGCTGGCGCGGCGCTCGGAGATGTAGCGGGCGGTGCCCCGCGGGCCGAAGCCCTGCAGGAAGCCGACCGCCCCCGAGGAGCCGAACTCGAAGCCGCCGGGCAGCCGCACGTAGTCGAAGCGCAGCACGCCGGAGGGGCCGAAATCGTACTCGTCGGAGCCGAAATAGTCGGGCGTGTAGCTCGCGCCCGCGCCCACCGTGAAGCGCACCGCCGGCTTGCTCGGGTCGAAGGCCTGCAGATCCTGCTCCTGGGTCGCGAGATCGAGCTTCGTCTGCGCCATGGACTGCACGGCGCTCGTCGCGAGCGCGGCGGCGGCGATCAGGCAGAGACGGCGACAGGCGGGACGCGACATTCGTAGCTCCAGGCGGGTGGTTCATTTTTCACCAAATACGATAAAAGCCGTTAAGGCAAGGCGACCGCCCACCGTTTCACGCGAATCTTCGCAGCTGCGGCCGAAGCGAGCCACGGGGAGAGCCATGACGCGCGACCGCATCCTCGCCTGGGCCGCGCTGGCGGCGACGCTGCTGATCTGGGCGAGCTTCCTCGTCTCGACGCGGGCCGCCGTGGCCACCGCGCTCGGGCCCGTCGAGATCGGCCTGATGCGCTTCGCCCCCGCGGCGCTGCTCTTCGCCCCGGTCCTCGTCCGCCGCGGGCCGATTCCCGCCGGCGCGACCTGGCGCGACGCGACGGTGTTCGCGCTCTGCGGCGGCGTCGCCTTCGTGTTCCTGCTGGCGAGCGGGATGCGCTTCGCCCCGGTCGCCGACGCCGGCGTCTTCGCGCCCGCAATGCTGCCGCTCTGGGTGGCGCTGATCGCCCGCTTCGCGCTGGGCGAGCGCGTCGGCGGCCTGCGCGCCGCGGGGCTCGCGCTGATCGTCGCCGGCGCGCTCGCCGTCGGCGGCTGGGCGGCGATGACCGAGGGCGCGCCCGGGGCGTGGCGCGGGCATGTCCTCTTCGCCTGCGCCTCGTTCAACTGGGCGATCTACACCATCGCCTTTCGCCGCTCCCGCCTCGCCGCGCTCCCCGCCGCGGCGATGCTCGCCTTCTGGGCCGCGGCCGGCTTCCTCGTCCTCGCCGCGCTCCTCGGCACGCATTTCGCCGCCGTGCCGCTGCGCACCGTGGTCATCCAGACCCTGCTCCAGGGCGTGCTCTCCGGCTTCGTCGCCACCTACACCTTCTTCTACGCGATCGAGCGCCTCGGGGCCGGGCGCACGGCGACCTTCGCCGCGGTGGTGCCGATCCTCGCCGCGCTCGGGGCCTGGGCCTTCCTCGGCGAGCCGCTCGACGCCGCCAAGGGCGTCGGCGTCGCCATCACCGCCATCGGCGTGGCGCTCGCCTCACGCCCGGGCCGCGAGCCCGTCCGCGAGAACCCGGCGCACCACCGCTAGGTCGGCGCCCCGCTCGACACAGGTCGCGCGATGGGCGAGCACGAAGGCGATCCGCCCCCTTGTCCTGCTCCATCAGCGCCAGCAGCCCGTCCACGTCGGGCCGATCGCCCTGCTCCCGGCCTCACGCCCGGCCCGATAGCCCGTCCGCGAGCACCCGGCGCACCACCGCCAAGTCGGCGCCCCGCTCGACATAGGTCTCGCCGATGTCGCGGGCGAGCACGAAGGCGATCCGCCCCGCCTTCGCCTTCTTGTCCTGCTCCATCAGCGCCAGCAGCCCGTCCGCGTCCGGCAGATCGCCCGGAATCTCGGCGAGGCTCCGCCGCATCCCCATCGCGGCGAGATGCGCGGCCACCCGGCTCGGCGCCTCCTGCGGGCAGAGCCCCAGCGCCGCCGAGGCGTCGAAGGCGAGCGCGCAGCCGATCGCCACCGCCTCGCCGTGCAGCAGCCGGTCCGAATACCCCGTCGCCGCCTCCAGCGCATGGGCGAAGGTGTGCCCGAGGTTCAGGAGCGCCCGCTCCCCCTGCTCCGTCTCGTCCCGCGCGACGATGCCCGCCTTCATCTCGCAGGACCGCCGGATGGCGTGGATCCGCGCCGCCTGATCCCCCGCCGCCAAAGCCGGCCCGTTCCGCTCCAGCCACTGAAAGAACGCCGCGTCCCCGAGCAGCCCGCACTTCACCACCTCGCCATACCCGGCGAGGAAGTCGCGGGGCGGCAGCGTGTCGAGGAGCCCCGTATCCGCCAGCACCAGCCGCGGCTGGTGGAAGGCCCCGATCAGGTTCTTCCCCCGCGGCGAGTTGATCCCGGTCTTCCCCCCCACCGAGCTGTCGACCTGCGCGAGCAGCGTCGTCGGGATCTGCACGAACCCGACCCCCCGCCGCAGGATCGCCGCCGCGAACCCGGCGAGATCGCCGATCACCCCACCCCCGAAGGCGACGACCAGATCGTCGCGCTCCACCTTCTCGGCGATCAGCCATTCCACCGCCGCCTCGATCCCGCGCCAGCCCTTGGTCGCCTCGCCCGGCGGCAAGGCCAGCGCGGCGGACGCGATCCCCTCCGCCGCCAGCGCCGCCTCCAGCGCCGGCAGGTGCAGCGCCGCGACCCGCTCCTCCGTCAGGATCGCCACCCGCTGCCGCTTCAGCAGCGGCGCGATCCACCGCCCCGCCGCCCCGACGAGGCCCCGGCCGATCAGGATGTCATAGCTCCGGTCCGCCAGCTCGACGCGCACGGTCTCCGGCACGGCGCCAGGCGCCTCGGCTCTCTCTCCGCTCACGCGATCTCCTCCAGCGTCGGCGGCAGCCCCGGCCGCCCCCGGTCATGCGCGGCGAGCCCGGCGAGGATCGCCCGCGCCGTCGCCTCGTGGCTGGCGTTGCGCCGGCTCTCCACCGTGACGTCGGCCAGCGCATAGACCGGATAGCGCCGCTCCATCAGCTCCGACAGAACCCCCCGCGGGTCCGGCGCCTCGAGGAGTGGCCGCCCCGGCCGGTCGCGCACCCGGTCCCACAGCGTCTCGAGGCTCGCCCGCAGCCAGACCGACACGCCGTGCGCCGCGATCTCCTCGCGGGTCCGCGGCTCGATGAACGCGCCCCCGCCGGTCGCCAGCACCCCCGGCGTCTCGGCGAGCAGCCGCGCCAGCACCCGCCGCTCCACGTCGCGGAACGCCGGCTCGCCATAGAGCCGGAAGATCTCCGGGATCGTCATCTGCGCCGCCGATTCGACCACCGCGTCGGAATCGGTGAACGGCGCGTCCAGCATCGCCGCCAGCCGCTTGCCGACGCTGGTCTTGCCCGCGCCCATCAACCCGACCAGCACCAGCGGCCGCGTGAGCCGCAGGCGCGCCCGGGCAGGCCGGGCCGGGTCGGGAGAGGTCTCGCGGTCGATCATGGCGATTGTAGGGGGGCCCTGCCCGGGGTAAGGTTCCTGCCAAAGGTCGCGGCCGTAGCGCCGACGATTGAGCAGGTAGAGACGCGGCGGTCAAGCCGCGCGGGCAGAGCAGGTTATCATGCGGCTGGCGTTCAAGGTCTTGCTGTGGCTCGTCGTCCTCGCGGCGATCGGCTTCGCGGGCTTCGCGCTGCTGTCCGACCTGCCGGCCCCGTCGCGCGAGATCTCGCTGCCGGTCCCGGCAAGATGAGGCCGCGAACGCGCCCGGCGGCGCTCGCCGCGGCGCTGGCCCTCGCGACGGCGACGACGACCGCGGCGGCGCAGCCCCGCAGCGCGATCCCCTGGCTCTCCGACAGCGTCGAGCTCTCCATCCCCGCCCTGCCGCCGCCGCGGCCCAAGCCCGCCGCCGGCCCGGGCGCCGGCGCCATCACCGTCACCCCGCTCGACCCGGTCAGCCGCGACGCCGTCGGCCTCCTCAAGCCCGACGCCAGCGGCCTGCCGCGACGGCTCTGGGGCGGCGCCACCGCCGACGAGGTGCGCGCGCTCCTGATCGAGCACCCCGACGCCGGCCCGCCCGCGGCCCGCGCGCTCTTCCGCCGCCTCCTCCTCGCCGAGGCGGATCCGCCGGCCGGCGCCGGCCCCGGCTCCGAGGTGCTGCTGACCCGGCTCGACCGCCTGCTGGAGCTCGGCGCCCTCGACGAGGCCGAGGGGCTGATCCTCGCCGCCGGCCCCGAGACGCCGGAGCTCTTCCGCCGCTGGTTCGACGTCGGCCTCCTCACCCAGCGCGCCCAGCCGCAATGCGAGGCGCTGCGCCTCAACCCGGCCCTCTCGCCCACGCTGCCTGCGCGGGTGTTCTGCCTCGCCCGCGGCGGCGACTGGAACGCCGCCGAGATCACCCTGACCCTCGGCCAGGGCGTCGGCGCCATCTCGCCCGAGCAGGAGGCGCTGCTCGCCCGCTTCCTCGACCCGCAGCTCTTCGAGGAAGACCCCGAGCCGCCGCTCCCGCGCCCGCTGACCGCCCTCGACTTCACGCTGCGCGAGGCGGTCGGCCTGTCGCGCCCGCCCGGGCAACTGCCGCTCGCCTTCCTCTGGACCGACCTCACCGAGCACACCCCGATGCGGATGCGGGTCGAGGCGGCGGAGCGGCTGGTCCTCGCCGGCTCGGCCGGCCCGGACGCGCTCCTCGACGCCTACCGCTCCGGCGCCCCGGCGGCCTCGGGCGGCATCTGGGACCGCGCCGCCGCCGCGCAGGCGCTCGACGCCGCGCTCGCCGCCGGCGCGCCGGAGAAGATCGCCGACGCCCTCGCCGCCGCCGACGCGGCCCTCTCGGCCCGCGGCCTGCGCGTGGCCCTCGCCACGGCCTACGCCCCGGCGCTCGCGGCGCTCGACCCGGCCAGCCTGCCGGAACCGGCCCGCGGCAAGGTGGTGGAGATCCTCCTCCTCGGCGGCGAGAGCGGGGCCGCCGCCCGCGTCGCCGGCCCCGCCCCCGACCCGCGCACCGCGGCGCTCCTCGCCATCGCCGGCGTCGGCGCGCCCCCGCCCTCGCTCCCCGACGACCCCCGCCTCGCCGCGGCCCTCGCCGGGCTCGCCGACCGGCCCCCCGCCGACGAGCGCGAGACCCGCCTCGCCGCCGAGGTCGCCGACGGCGCCGCCGGGACCGCGATCGTCGAGGCCCTCGCCCTCGCCGCCCCCGGCCCCGCCATCGACCCGGCGAGCCTCACCGCCGCCCTCTTCGCCCTGCGCGCCGCCGGCCAGACCGACTCCGCCCGCGCCATCGCCCTCCAGGCCCTGCTCCTGCCAGGGGAATCCTGATGCCCGCCCGGACCCGGCCGCCGCATCCTGCCCCCGCCGCCGGTCCCGCGAGCCTCGCCGCGGCGCCGCTCGCCCGCGCCGCCGGACACGGCGACGCCCTTCACGCCCTGCCGCCACCGAGGGAACCCCTGATGCCCGCCCGGACCCGGCCGCCGCATCCTGCCCCCGCCGCCGGTCCCGCAAGCCTCGCCGCGGCGCCGCTCGCCCGCGCCGCCGGACACGGCGACGCCCTTCACGCCCTGCCGCCACCGAGGGAGCCCCTGATGCCCGAATGGACCTGGCCCCCGCCGCCCCGCGCCGCCGTCGATCCCGCGCGCCCGATCGCGCTCCCCCTGCGCGCCGCCGGCCGGACCCGCCCCGCGATCACCCGGCCGGGGGAATCCTGATGCCCGAACGGACCTGGCCCCCCCGCTTCCTCGAGGCGCTCCGCGCCGAGCGCGACGCCGCCCAGAACACCCTCGCCGCCTATTCCCGCGACCTCACCGACTTCGCCGACTTCCTCCGCCCGCGCGGCCGCGACTTCGCGAGCGCGGTGCGCGCCGACGTCGAGGCCTACCTCGTCGCGCTCGACGACCGCGGCATGGCGCAGGCGACGCGGGCGCGGCGGCTCTCGGCGATCCGCCAGTTCTACCGCTTCGCCTTCCTCGAAGGCTGGCGCACCGACGACCCCGGCGCCCTCCTCAAGGGTCCTCGCAAGGCCCGCACGCTCCCCGGCACGCTCTCCGAAGCCGAGGTCGACCGCCTGCTCGACGCCGCCGAGCGCCACGGCAAGACCCCGGCCGAGCGCCTACGCTCCGCCTGCCTGATGCAGCTCCTCTACGCCACCGGGCTGCGCGTCAGCGAGCTCGTGGCGCTGCCCGCCGCCGCCGTGCGCGGCGACCCGCGGATGATCCTGATCCGCGGCAAGGGCGGCCGCGAGCGCATGGCCCCGCTCTCCGATCCCTCCCGCCGCGCGCTCGCCGCCTGGCTCGCCGCCCGCGACGCCGCCGACGACACGGGCGCCCGCGAGGGCCGCCCCCGCTCGCCCTACCTCTTCCCGGCCCGCGGCAAGAAGGGCCACTTGGGGCGCGAGCGGTTCTTCGTCATGATCAAGAACATCGCCGTAGAGGCCGGCGTCTCCCCCGCCGCCGTCTCGCCCCACGCGCTGCGCCACGCCTTCGCGACGCACCTCCTCGCCCACGGCGCCGACCTCCGGGTGATCCAGACCCTCCTCGGCCACGCCTCGATCGCCACGACCGAGATCTACACCCACGTCCTCGACGCCCGCCTGAAGGAGCTGGTGCTGGAGAAGCATCCCCTCGCCGAGCCCGCCGCGACCGACGACGCCGCCCGCGACCCCGAGCCGGAGATCGGATGAGCCGAAGCATCACGATCCTCGGCCTCCTGCTGGCGCTCGCCGCATCGGCAGCCCGCCGCCCGGGCCTTCCGGCGCGGCGCAAAGGCACACACGCCGTTTCCAAACGAGGGCCACGCTGCACGACGCCTGCCCTGCCGGATCCACGGGGGCCCCGAGCGACCGAAGCGGGCTTGCCCGCGAGGCCCGGCGCGACAAGCGAAAGCATTGCTTTCGCCGCGCCGACGGCTGGAGCGCGTTGGCGCGGAAGCCGTGAGGGGCGCCGATTTCTCCGGGAGCGCGCCATCCGTCCGTGAGCGCCCCGGCGAGCGCGGCAACGCGCTCGCCCCCCGCAGGGGCGATCGCGGACGGATTTGCCACGGGTCAAATCCGTCTGGCGTCGGCGTCGCGGCCAGCCTCGGGCCGGGGCTTCCTCTCCACTGTCGTGCCGTGTGGTCCGCCCACACTACACGACACAGTGCTGGCTGAGGGCGGCTGGTTGGATTCTACTGGACGACTCCCTTGCAAGGATCGTCCCATGTCTCACCGAGCCGTCGCCGCCCTCTCCCGGACGCTACGGGGCCATGT
>NZ_JAGOMQ010000066.1 GCF_017993425.1 Amaricoccus sp. | reverse complement strand
CGCTCGCCCCGACCGTCCGGCGATCCGGATCCCCCCTCCCCGACGCCCTCGCCCACGCCGCCCGCGCGCACCCGCGCCCCGCCCTCCCGCCCGCCGGCGCCGGGGAGCCCGCCCCATGCTGATCCGCGCCACCCTCCTCGCCCTCGCCCTCGCCGGCCCGGCGGCGGCCGAGAGCCTGACCCTGAGCTTCGTCCCCCACCCGGCCCATGGCGGCGTCGTCGCCGGCGAGATGGTCCCCGTCACCCTGCGCGCCGTCTACGACCGCAAGATCGCGCTCGAGGACCTGACCATCGCCCCCTCCGACAGCTTCGACTGGGTGCAGACCGCCCCCGACCACTGGAAGGAGGAGCTGATCGACGGCAAGAGCTGGATCGTCATGGAGCGCGAGCTCGCCATCGTGCCCAAACGCCCCGGCCTCCTCCACTTCGGCCCCGCCACCCACGAGCTCACCATCATCGACGAGACCAGCCGCCGACAGGAGCGCGTGGTCACCGCGCCCCCCCTCACCCTCTCCGTCGGGGCCTTCCCTGGCGCCGTCGCCGGCGACGCCGTCGCGGTCGGCGCCGGCCCGGCCCAGGACGGCCACGGCTGGCGCTGGGTCGCCGAGAAGGCGACGCTGACGCAGGAGCTCTCCACCGACCCCTCGCGCCTCCAGGACGGCGAGACGGTGATCCGCCGCGTCACGCTGCGCGCCCTCGGCGCCCTGCCCGAGGCGCTGCCGCCGCGCCCCGTCGTCTCCGAGCCCTGGCTCATCACCTTCGCCGCCCCGGTGGAGCGCCGCCTCGTCCTCACCACCGACGGCCCGGTCGCCGAGGCGGTCTGGACCTGGCAGTTCCGCCCCGAGACCGGCGAGCCGGGGGTGATCCCGCCGGTGACCATCCCCTACTTCAACGCCGCCACGCGCCGGATGGACGCGCTCGAGATCCCGCCCCTGCCGATCGGCTACGCGAGCTTCTACTCGAACCAGGTGCAGACCGGCCGCTTCGACGCCGCCGCCCGCCTCGCCGGCGCGGCCTCCCTCCTCGCCGGACTGGGGGCCGGCGCGGCGATCACCCTCGCCCGCGGAACCCCCGACGCCACCCGCGACGGCCTGCGCCGCCTCCTCCGCCGCTGGTCGCCGCTCCTGCGCCTCAGGATGCGCCGCGCCGCCCGCGACGGCGACCTCCTGACGCTCCGCCGCCTCCTCGCCGCGACGCGCCCCGACGCGACCGAGGCGGCGGCGCTCCTCGACCGCGCCATCTACCGCCCCGGCGCCGCCTTCGACCCCGCCGCCTTCCGCCGCGCCCTGCGCTGAGGCGCCCGGCCGCGAGGGTTCTCCCGAGCGGAAACGTCCATCCCGCGACGGCGCCCGCCGGGAGACATGCGCATGTCTCCCGGCTCGACGCGGAGCGGCAAGTGCGGGGACGGCGGAACCTCGAAGTGAGTCGCACGGCGCCGCGAAATGCGGCGCTGACAACGATGCAATGATTTTCACCGTTCATATTCAAAATATTTCGAAATATATTTGCACGCAATTCGGAACATCGTACTGATGCGTTCCCACAACCCTGCTTTTCGCGGCCTGCACACGCCTCGTCTGACGCCAACCGGCCCTCCGGTCCTGGAACGGAAAGCCACCCCGGAAGCGACGCGCCGCCCCTTCCTCGCTCCGGCCCGCCCGGACGCGACAGCGCCGCGCCCACTCCGCCTTCGACCCGACCCGATTGCCGGCTCCAAGCCGGGGCGCCCAGCCCCCGCCGGCGCGGCTGCATCGCGCCCACGGCTGGCCCAAATCCCCGCGCAACAAATTACCAACTTTCTATTCAACATCAACCGCTTGACCCCTGCCGCACTGAGCGACATCTTCTCGCCGCCGCTCTCCCGGAAATCCACCGACCCCGCCCGCACGGCCCCGCAGCGGGGCCCGGCATTGACCCGCCCGGCGCCCGAGCGTATGGCCGCGGCCGGAACGAGACGCCGTCGGAGGGCATGCGCCGTGCGGGACGAGAAGGCCACGAGCGCGGGCTGGAGCCCGAGAACCCGGCTGGTCCATGCCGGCACCCGGCGCAGCAGCTTCGCCGAGACCTCCGAGGCGATCTACCTCACCCAGAGCTTCGTCTACCCCTCCGCCGAGGCGGCCGAGGCGCGGTTCATCAAGGCCGGCGAGGACGAGTTCATCTACGCCCGCTACGGCAACCCGACCGTGCGGATGTTCGAGGAGCGCATGGCCGCCCTCGAAGGCGCCGAGGACGCCTTCGCCACCGCGAGCGGCATGGCGGCCGTCCACGGCGCCCTCTTCGCGGCGCTGAAGGCGGGCGACCACATCGTCTCGGCCAAGGCGCTCTTCGGCTCCTGCCTCTACATCGTCGAGACCCTGCTGCCGCGCTTCGGCGTCGAGGTGAGCTTCGTCGACGGCGCCGACCTCGCCGCCTGGCAGGCGGCGATCCGCCCGGAGACGAAGCTGGTCTTCCTCGAGTCGATCTCCAACCCGACGCTGGAGGTGATCGACATCGCCGGCGTCGCCGCCCTCGCCCACGCGCAAGGGGCGCTCGTCGTCGTCGACAACGTCTTCGCCACGCCGGTCTTCCAGCGCAGCCTCGATCTCGGCGCCGACGTGGTGATCTACTCCGCCACCAAGCACATCGACGGCCAGGGCCGCTGCCTCGGCGGCGTGGTCCTCGGGACCCGCGACTTCGTCCGCGGCGTGCTGGAGCCCTTCCTCAAGCACACCGGCGGCGCGCTGAGCCCCTTCAACGCCTGGGTGCTGCTCAAGGGGCTGGAGACCCTCGACCTGCGGGTGCGGGCGCAGGCCGCGGCCGCCGCCTCGATCGCCGCGGCGCTGCAGGGCCACCCGGCGCTCGCCCGGCTGATCTATCCCGGCCTCCCCGACCACCCGCAGCACGCGCTCTCCGCCCGGCAGATGGAGACTGGCGGCACGATGCTCTCCCTCGACCTCCGCGGCGGCAAGGCGGCGGCGTTCCGCTTCCTGAACGCGCTGGAGATCGTGCTGATCTCCAACAACCTCGGCGACGCGAAGTCGCTGGTCACCCATCCCGCGACCACGACCCACCAGCGCCTGACCCCCGACCAGCGCGCCGGGCTCGGCATCTCCGACGGGCTGGTGCGGCTCTCCGTCGGCCTCGAGGACGCCGCCGACCTGACCGCGGACCTGCGCCGCGCCCTTGACGCCGCCCTCTGAAACGCCTTTCTCCCGGTTCCGCCCCGACGGCGGTCCAAAGGAAGGCGAGCCCATGACGATCGAGACCCGCCCGCCCCTCGCAGCGGCGATCGACCCCCTTCCGCCCGCGGCGGCCGACGCGCCCCCGCCGCCTGTGGCGATCGGCGCCCCTCCCGCCGCCCCGGCGATCGACGCGCCCTCGCCGCCCGTCGCGGCGATCGGCACGCTTCCCCCCGCCGCGGCGATCGACGCCCTCCCGCCCGCGGCGGCCGTCGACACGCTTCCACGCCCGGCAAACGCGCCCCTGCCCACGGCGCAGCCGCTGTCGCGCGTCTACCCGGAGGGGTTCGCCGCCGACGCCGCCTATATCGCCACCCTGCCCGACCTGCAGAACGGCCCGGCCAGCGGCATCCGCGGGGCGCGGGCCGGGATCCAGCACGTCGGCATCGCCAACTTCCGCCTGCCGGTGCGCTTCCACGCCCGCGAGGGCGGCGAGCTGACGCTGGAGACGGCGGTGACCGGATCGGTGTCGCTGGAGGCCGACCGGCGCGGCATCAACATGAGCCGGATCATCCGGTCGTTCTACAAGCACGCCGAGACCTCGTTCTCCTTCGAGGTGATCGGCGCGGTGCTCGACAGCTACGCGGCCGACCTCGGCGCCTTCGACGCCCGCATCCAGATGCGCCTGCGCTACCCGATGCTGCGCCGCGCGCTCCGCAGCGGGCTGGAGGGCTGGCAGTACTACGAGGTCGCGCTGGAGATGATCCGCGAGCGCGGCCGCGCGCAGCGGATCGTGCATCTCGACTACGTCTACTCCTCGACCTGCCCCTGCTCGCTGGAGCTCGCCGAGCACGCCCGCGCCACCCGCGGCCAGCTCGCCACCCCGCACGCGCAGCGCTCGGTGGCGCGGGTCTCCGTCGAGCTCGCGGGCGCGGAGCGCCTGTGGTTCGAGGATCTCGTCGCCCTCTGCAACCGCGCGATCCCGACCGAGACGCAGGTGATGGTCAAGCGCGAGGACGAGCAGGCCTTCGCCGAGCTGAACGGCGCCAACCCGGTCTTCGTCGAGGACGCGGTGCGCCTGCTCTGCGCCGGGCTGGAGGCGGAACCGCGCATCGGCGACTTCCGGGTGATCGCCAGCCACCAGGAATCGCTGCACAGCCACGACGCGGTGTCGATCCTGACCCGCGGCGAGACCTTCCGCCAGGCGAGCTACGACCCCCGCCTCTTCGACACGCTGCGCCACGTCGGCTGACCGCGCTCCGCGCGAACGCCGACCGCGCCAACGCCCGACCGCGCCCGTGCGCGCGAACGCCCGCGACCCCGGCTTGCGCCCGGCGCCGGAGGGCGGCAATCTCCGGGCATACGGAGAGGCACGCGCTTGGGCAGGAAGCCGGACTGGGCCATCGACCGGGACCGGGCGCGTCGCAGCGCGCCCGCCGAGACGGTGTGGCTCTTCGGGCTCCACGCCGTCCGCGACGCCCTCGCCAACCCCGCCCGCGAGCGCCGGCGCCTGATCGTCACCCGCAACGCCGCCGAGCGGCTCGCAGAGGCGATCGAGGCCGCCGGGATCGCCCCGGAGATCGCCGACCCGCGCCGCTTCCCCGCGCCCCTCGATCCGCAATCCGTCCATCAGGGCGCGGCGCTCGAGGCGGCGCCCCTCGACTGGGGCTCGGTCTCCGAGCGCTGCGCGCCCCGCGGCGACACGCCGGTCGTCGTGCTCCTCGACCGGGTGACCGACCCCCACAACGTCGGCGCGGTCCTGCGCTCGGCCGAGGTCTTCGGCGCCCGCGCGGTCATCGCCCCGGCCCGCCACTCCGCGCCCGAGACCGGCGCCCTCGCCAAGGCCGCCTCCGGCGCGCTGGAGCGCCAGCCCTACCTGCGTCCCCCGAACCTCGCCGCCGCCATCGGCGCGCTGCGCGAGATGGGCTACTTTGTCGTCGGCCTCGACGGCGCCGCCGAGACGGCGCTGGAGCCGGCCATCGACGCCGGCCGCGGGCGCCCCCTCGCCCTCGCCCTCGGCGCCGAGGGGGCGGGCCTGCGCGAGCTCACCGGCAAGCTCTGCGACCGCCTCGCCCGCATCCCCGCTTCCGGCGGCTTCGGCTCGCTCAACGTCTCGAACGCCGCCGCCGTCGCCCTCTACGCGGCGGCCCGCGCCCGGCCCCAGGAGAGCCCCAGATGAGATCACGTTTTCCGGCGGAACCTTTTCCGGGGAGGCCGCGTTACCCACTTGTGAGACGAAGCAGACGGATTGGAACTGCCCTGCTTCATCTCACTGTCCCTCGTTCCGACTGTGCGCCCGGTATATGCCGGGCGCTTTTTTCGACGCGGAGCGCATGATGGCCGCCGGCCCCGACGACGCCGCGCTCCGCGCCATCTTCGCCCGCACCCGCACCATCGCCGTGGTGGGCGTCTCCAAGAACGAGATCCGCCCCTCCTTCTACGTCGCGCGCTACCTGCGGCTGAAGGGCTTCCGCGTCATCCCGGTCAACCCCGCCTATTCCGGCGAGACCCTGCTCGGCGAGACGGTCCATCCGGACCTCGCGAGCCTCCCCGAGGCCCTCGGGCCGATCGACATGGTCGACATCTTCCGCCGCTCCAACGAGGCCGGTAGGGTCGTCGACGAGGCGCTCGCCCACCTCCTCGACCGCGGCCTCAGCACCATCTGGATGCAGATCGGCGTCGTCGACGAGGCCGCCGCCGCCCGCGCCCGCGCCGCCGGGCTGACGGTAGTGATGGATCGCTGCCCGAAGATCGAGTACCAGCGCCTCCACGGCGAGCTGCGCATGGGCGGCTTCGCCACGGGAATGATCTCCTCGCGGCTCTGACCCCCGCCCTCGGAGGGCCTCAGGCCAGCGCCCGCGCCCGGGTCTCCACGTCGATCATCGCCGTCGCGGCCGCGCCGGCCACGAGCAGGACGGCGAAGAAGCCGATCGTCCCCGCGAAGCTCTGCACGAACAGCAGCCCCAGCGCCGAGGGCGCGAGCAGCGCCCCGAGCCGCGCCATCGCCCCGGCCGCCCCCATCCCCGTGGCGCGCTTGCCGGTCGGGTAGAGCTCCGGCGTATAGGCGTAGAGCCCGCCCCAGGTCCCGAGCAGCGCGAAGCTCATCAGGAGCAGCGCCACCGCGACCATGCCGGAGCTGCCGGCGAAGGTGAACATCAGGCACCCCGCCGCGCTCAGCAGCAGGAACCCGATCAGCGTCGGCTTGCGCCCCCACCGCTCCACCCCATAGGCGGCGAGCGCGTAGCCGGGCAGCTGCGCCAGCGCCACCAGCACCAGGAAGCCGAAGCCGCGCACGAAGCCGAACCCGTCGGCGGCGAGCTTCGCCGGGACCCAGACGAACACCCCGTAATAGGCGAGCGACACGAGGAACCACACCGCGAGGATCATCAGGCTCCGCCGCCGCAGCTCCGGCGTGAACAGGCTGCCCCCCGGCGCCGTCGCGGCATGGGTCAGCTCGACCCCGGCCCCGAGCGCCGGCTTGCCGTTGGCGACCAGCAGCCGGTCCACCACCGCCCGCGCCTCGTCCGCCCGGCCGGCGTTCAGCAGGTAGAGCGGGCTCTCCGGCAGCCGCATCCGCAGGAAGAACCCGACGAAGGCCGGCGCGGCGGTGGCGGCGAAGATCCAGCGCCAGGGCTCCGCGGCCCCCGCCGTCGCCGCCCACCACGCCACCAGCGCGACGGCGACCGTGCCGACCGCCCAGAAGCCTTCGAGCACCACCAGCCAGCGCCCGCGGTTCCGCGCCGGCAGGAACTCCGCCATCATCGCATAGTCCACCGGCAGCGTGCCGCCGACCGCGATCCCGGTCAGGAACCGCGCCGCGAGAAGCAGCGGAAAGCTCGGTGCGAACACCGACAGCAGGCCGAAGACCGCGTCCCCCGCCACCGTCCAGATCAGCACGTTGCGCCGCCCGTAGCGGTCGGCGAGCCGCCCGAACAGCGTCGCCCCGATCAGCATCCCGAAGAACAGCATCGTGCCGGTCTGCAACGCCTGCGGCACGGTCAGCCCGAAGCTCCGGGCGATCGAGCCGGCGGTGAAGCCGACCGCGAGCACCTGCATCGCGTCCGCCGCCCACACGAGCCCGAAGATCCCGAGGAGCCGCCGCTGGAACGCCCCCGTGCCCGCCGTCTCCAGCGCCTCGTCGAAGGACATCCGCATCGCCAGCCCCCGGGATACTGCGTCGCCGAACGGAGTTAGCGACCGCAGCGCCGCCTGTCCAGCGAGATGCGGGGACTCAAAAGAAATGCGGACGTTTTGAAGACATTGACCGACGGCGGGATTTGAACCCGCATCCCGCCTGGAGGCGCATCTTACGTTAGAAGACGTCAATCAATGATTGCCGAACCTTCGCTAAAGTGGACGGCAACGTCAAGATGCCTGTATAATATCGATCCGGCGCTGTTCGCGCGGGCTCCCGCTGGAGCCCTCGCGAGCGAGTTCGGTCGGATGGCTCCACCTTTTATTCTCTGCCCTCCAACTTTTCGCCCATTTTGAGTTGGGATCCTTCCAGCGGACGACACGATCCCGGGCCTGCTTTTCGAGTGGGAACCGTTCGAACACGGCTATCAACTCGCTCAGGCGCCTGTGGTCGTCCGATCGAGCGCAAAGCCCCGCACAGAGGTCAGCTATTCGCAACGGAAGCACAGACTTTCTTGCCGCGCGAGCTCTACTTGTATCCGCGATAACCTTCGCGAACAGCACTGATATTGCTTCAGAAGTGCGCTCCCTAACTCCCATCCCGAGCACGATTGATTTATCCACGAAATGGATGGCGATTGATTCAGAGATAACATCTGTTTGAATTACATCATCTTTATATTTTCTATTTTCCGCAGACAAGAATCTTTTAGTGGCACCAGATACAACCATCCGTCTTTCGTCCTGCGCGATTTCTCTATGCTTCTTGGCAGATGCGCTTAAATATCGTGGAGCGCTTGTCACCCCGCGCGCCGAAGACCCCGAGTTCCGGGAAAGAACACCTTCCCTCCAAAGCACCGCGGCGCCAACCGCTGTGAGCGAAGCAAGGGTTCCGAGCGCCACACCGCGACGTCGCAGGTCGGGCCGGACGCCCCCGCCCTGCACGAACTCGTCCAAAAGGAGAAGCGCGCAGAGAAGCACGGCCGCGATAGAGACGTATGCAGAGAAATCTCCCATCCACGGCGTCGTTATCTCATATCCTACGGCCATGGCGTCCGTTGTCGCGATGGCAACGTAGGCATTGCACACAAGAGATACGATAAATGCTATCGCCACGGCTCCCATCGTGGCCGACGCGCGTTGATGGTCTGCGGTCGTCCAACCCACCGCACGAAGCGCATCAGCATGGGAACAGTCGCGAGGGTTCAGTATCTCGTGACGCTCAATCGGCCCGATTGGCGCAAGCCAGGCAGACGCGTCGCCGAGGTACGCACCTCCTCGGCCTACGCTGGCAGATGCCCCGACAAATCCCCCAATCAAGATACGAAGTCTTCGCCGCTCACCCCTTAGGCGCACCAGCCACACCACCGCAAATCCGGAAAAAAGAACAGTAGCAATTCCGACCTTGGACGGCACGCTAGTGCCCAGAAGAGATACAGAAATCTCTTTACTCTTTATTTGCTTAATTTCCTCATTAAGCTCCTCAAGCCTCTTGTTTAGCGCTGTTTGTCGGCTTTGATCACTTTTAGAGATTGCTTTATCAAATTCGCTCTGGATCAGGGCGACGCGAGCGGCTTTCTGCTCAAATATTTGATATTGCAGAAAGAATCCAAATATCGCGAATAGAACGGCAACGAACCCAGCGAATACAATGGAATTTCCAGCCAAGGAGGACGCGTAAGTCTGATATGTTGCACGGTAATCCTTTAGACTTTCAATCGGACCATCGAGCGGCGGCTCAAGATCCTCAGTCTTCGGCATTCCCGGCACCTAGGCAAGAAAGGAGAACCAATGCCGACCATTGTGCCACCTTCGGATTAGCATTGCTGTCGGAATACGACACGCGCGGCGCCTAGAATCGACGCCTCCGCGATCAGTCCAGCCGGCGCGCCTCGTCGACGAGCAGCACCGGGATCCCGTCATGCACCGGAAAGGCGAGCTTCGCCCGCTTCGAGACCAGCTCGCCCCGCTCGGCGTCGTAGACGAGCGGGCCGCGCGTCACCGGGCAGACCAGCAGCTCAAGCAACCGGCGGTCGATCTCGACCCGCGGCTCCCCGGTCTCCTCGCTCATGAGCTAGACTCCGAAATATCCCGTGAAATCAACCAAATACCCACTTCACACGCGTGATAGGCACCCGCCCGGCTCATTGCAGCGCCCCATCGTCGCCGCCGGAGCGCAGGGCGAACTCCATCAGCGTCACCAAGGTCCGCCGCCGCTCCTCGAGCGTCGGCGCCTCGAGCAGCGCCTGCTTCTCCTCCGGATCGAACGGGCAGAGGATGGAGAGCGAGTTGACCAGCAGCTCGGCGTCCGCCCCCTTGAGGCTGTCCCAGTCCGACGAGAGCTGCGCCGCGTCGAAGAACCGCGCCAGCACGTCGAGGAACGCGGCGCGGTCGAACGGCTCGCAGGTCTCGCTCCGCCCGAGGTCGCGCTCGAAGCCCGACCAGTCGACCTCCGCCCGCCGGTAGGGCGCGAAGCCCTCCACCTCGCCGGCGAGGCGGAAGCGGCTCACCCCGGAGAGCGTGATGAGATAGCGCCCGTCCTCGGTCTCCTGCAGCGCCGTCACCCGCCCCGCGCAGCCGATGCGATGCAGCCGCTCGCCGCCCTTCGCCTCGCCCTTCCCTTCGCCTTTTCCTTCGGGCGTCCCCACCGGCTGGATCATCCCGATCAGCCGGTGCGGGGTCTTGAGCGCGTCCTCGAGCATCGCGAGGTAGCGCGGCTCGAAGATGTTGAGCGGCAGCCGCGCCCGCGGCAGCAGCAGCGCGCCGGGGAGCGGGAAGATCGGAACGCTCTCCGGCAGGTCGGCGAGGCTGAACGTGCGGGCCATGGCCCCCTCGGGATCGCGCGTGATCAGGCGAAGATCATCGAGGACAGCCGCCGCCGCCCCCGCGCCGCCGCCTCGGACTTCGGCCCGAGGCTGTCGAAGACCTTGAAGAGCTGCGCCTTGGCGGCGCCGTCGTTCCACTCGCGGTCGCGGCGGAAGAGCTCCAGCAGCCCCTCGATCGCCGCCTCGGCGTCGCCGCGCGCCAGCTCCGCCGCGGCGAGGTCGAACCGGGCCTGGTGGTCGTCCGGGTCCTTCGCGACCCTGGCCGCCAGCTCGCCCGCCTCGCCGGCGTCGCCCGCCGCCTCGGCAAGCTCGATCTGCGCCCGCGCCGCCGCGATCAGCGCGTCGTTCTCCTTGCCCTTCCGCGTCAGCTCCAGCACGCCGCGCGCCTTCTCGAAATCGCCCATGGCGAGGTGGGTGCGGGCGAGCCCGGCCACGGCGCGCAGGCTCGTCTCGTCCTCGGCGAGGATCGCCGCGTAGGTCTGCGCCGCGTCGGCCACCGCGCCCTCGGCCAGCATCTCGTCCGCCGCGTCGAGCGCCTCCTCGACGCCCGCGGCCGGCCCCGCCGCCGCGATCAGCCGGTCGACGAAGGCCTTGATCTGGGAGGCCGACTGCGCCCCCATGAAGCCGTCGACGGGCTGCCCACCGAGAAAGGCGAAGACCGCCGGGATCGACTGCACGCGCAGCTGCCCGGCGATCGCCGGGTTCCTGTCGACGTCGACCTTGACGAGCCGGACCTTGCCCTTCGCGTCGGTCACCGCCTTCTCCAGCGCCGGCCCGAGCTGCTTGCAGGGCCCGCACCAGGGCGCCCAGAAGTCGACGATGACCGGGACCTCCATCGAGGCCTGAACCACGTCCGCCATGAAGCTCTGGTCGGTGCCGTCCTTGATCAGCCCCGGATCCTTCGTCGCCGCCGCATTCAGTTCCATGGCGTCCCCGCCTCCGTCCCGTTCGCGGCCTAGGTGGTGCAGCGCCCTCCGCCCGTCAAGCGCATTCCCGCCCGATCCAACTCCGGCCGGGCGAGCCTCCACGCCCCACGACAGCGGCGGCGGCGAAGGAGCCTGCGGCGCCGTCCCGCCTCGCGACGGCGCCCGCAGGTCGACATGCACATGTCAACCCGCTCGACGCGGAGCCGTTCGGACGGGGACGGCGGCGCACACTGCACGACACCTGTCTGCCCTGCTGGATCCACGGGGCGCGCGCGAGCACGGAGCGACCGAAGCGGGCTTGCCCGCGAGGCCCGGCGCGACAGGCGAAAGCATGGCTTTCGCCGCGCCGACGGCTGGAGCGCGTTGGCGCGGAAGCCGTGAGGGGCGCAGATTTCTCCGGAAGCGCGCCATCCGTCCGTGATCGCCCCGGCGAGCGCGGCAACGCGCTCGCCCCCCGCAGGGGCGATCGCGGACGGATTTGCCACGGGTCAAATCCGTCTGGCGTCGACGTCGCGGCCAGCCTCGGGCCGGGCTTCCTCTCCACTGTCGTGCAGTGTGGACGGCGGCGGCGTTCACACATCCGCCTCAAGTAAAATCAATGACTTGCCGAATATTCACGCGTGAACACCCCGCACGCGGCCCGGAAATCCCGGGTGTGCGCGCGCCCCCACCGCTCCCCGGCCGGATCAGGCCGGCCCCCGCCAGCGCCCCCTCCTTGCCCGGCGGCGGTCGCCGCAGCAACATGGGGGCGCGGGAACAGGAGCTTCGCCCCATGAAGATCGTCATCCTCGGCAGCGGCGTGATCGGCGTGACCAGCGCCTGGTATCTCGCGGGGGCCGGGCACGAGGTCGTCGTCCTCGACCGCCAGGGCGGCCCGGCGCTGGAGACGAGCTTCGCCAACGCCGGGGAGGTCTCGCCCGGCTACGCCTCGCCCTGGGCCGCGCCCGGCATCCCGGTCAAGGCGATCCGCTGGCTCTTCATGAAGCACAGCCCGCTCTTCCTGCGCCCGAGCCTCGACCCCGCCTTCTGGCGCTTCGGCATCGCCATGCTCCGGAACTGCAACGCGGCGTCCTACGAGGTGAACAAGAGCCGCATGGTCCCGGTCGCCGAATACAGCCGCGACATGCTGAGGGCGCTCCGCGCCGAGACCGGCATCTCCTACGACGAGCGGATGCAGGGCACCCTCCAGCTTTTCCGCACGGAGAAGCTGCTCGCCGGCTCCGCCAAGGACGTCCACGTCCTCGCCGACCTCGGCGTCCCCCACGAGGTCCTCGACGTCGAGGGCTGCATCCGCGTCGAGCCGGCGCTGGCCCGCGTCCGCGAGAAGTTCGTCGGCGGCCTGCGGCTCCCCGGCGACGAGACCGGCGACTGCTTCAAGTTCACCGGCGCCCTCCGCGCCCTCGCCGCCGCCCGCGGCGTCGACTTCCGCTACGGCGTCGCCGTCGCCGGCCTCCGCGCCGAGGGCGACCGGGTGGCGGCCGTCGAGACCGCCGCCGGCCCGGTGACCGGCGACGCCTTCGTCGTCGCCCTCGGCAGCTACTCGCCCCTGCTCCTCAGGCCGCACGGGATCGACCTGCCGGTCTACCCGGTCAAGGGCTACTCGCTGACCGTGCCGATCGCCGACCCGACCGGCGCCCCGGAATCGACCGTGATGGACGAATACCACAAGGTCGCCATCACCCGCCTCGGCGACCGCATCCGCGTCGGCGGCATGGCCGAGCTCGACGGCTACTCGCCCGCCCTCCACCCCAGCCGCCGCGCCACCCTCGAGCACGTCGTCACCGACTTCTACGCCGGCGGCGGCGACGCGACCAAGGGCTCGTTCTGGGCCGGCCACCGCCCGATGACGCCCGACGGCCCGCCGGTGATCGGGCGGGCGCGGTATGCGAACCTCTGGCTCAACACCGGCCACGGCACCCTCGGCTGGACCATGGCCTGCGGCTCCGGCGCCGTCCTCGCCGACCTCGTCTCGGGCCGCGCCCCGGCGATCGACGCCCGCCCGCTCGGGCTCGACCGCTACGCCCCCTCCCCCGCCTGAGCCCCGGGGCGCGCCGCGGCGCTGGCTCCCCCGCCCGCGAGCCCTTATGCGTCGGCGAGCGGCGCCCCGTCGCCGCCCGATGCAGGAGGAGGGTCGCGTGAGCGCGCACCACGTCGTCATCGTCGGCGCCGGCTTCGCCGGGCTGAAGCTCGCCCACGACCTGCGCGGCGCGCCGGTGACGATCACCGTCATCGACCAGCGCAACCACCACCTGTTCCAGCCGCTGCTCTACCAGGTGGCGACGACGCTGCTCGCCGCCTCCGAGATCGCCTGGCCGATCCGCCGGCTGTTCCGCAACCGCCCCGAGGTCACCACGCTCCTCGGCCGCGTCGCCGGCGTCGACCTCGCCCGCCGCCGCGTCCTGCTGACCGACGCCGGCGAGGTCCCCTACGACACCCTGGTCCTCGCCACCGGCGCCCGCCACGCCTATTTCGGCCACGACGAATGGGAGCCCTCCGCCCCCGGCCTCAAGACGCTCGAGGACGCCACCACCATCCGCCGCCGCCTGCTCCTCGCCTTCGAGCAGGCCGAGCGCGAGCCCGACCCCGAGCGGCGGCGCGCCCTGATGACCTTCTGCGTCATCGGCGGCGGCCCGACCGGGGTGGAGCTGACCGGCATCATCGCCGAGCTCGCCCAGAAGACCCTGCCGAAGGAGTTCCGCCACATCGACACCCGCGAGAGCCGCGTGATCCTCGTCGAGGCCGGCCCCCGCGTCCTGCCGGTCTTCCCCGAGAAGCTCTCGGCCTACGCCACCGCCGCGCTCACCCGCCTCGGCGCCGAGGTCCGCTGCGGCGCGCCGGTGACCGCCTGCGACGACGCCGGCATCCGCATCGGCGACGAGCCCCTGCCCGCCCGCACGGTGATCTGGGCCGCCGGCGTGCAGGCCTCCGAGGCGGCGCGCTGGCTCGACGTCCCCGCCGACCGCGCGGGCCGCGTCCTCGTCGAGCCCGACCTCACCGCCCCCGGCCACAGGGACGTCTTCGTGATCGGCGACACCGCCCATGTCGTCGTCGACGGCAAGCCGGTCCCCGGCGTCGCCCCCGCCGCCAAGCAGCAGGGCGCCTACGTCGCCAGGGTGATCCGCGCCCGCCTCGCCGGCCGCCCCGCGCCCCCTCCCTTCGCCTACCGCCACCTCGGCAACCTCGCCACCGTCGGCCGCAGCGCCGCGGTGATCGACTTCGGCCGCGTCCAGCTGACCGGCTGGCCGGCGTGGTGGATCTGGGGCGTCGCCCACATCTACTTCCTGATCGGCGCCCGCAGCCGCCTGACCGTCGCCATCAGCTGGCTCTGGTCCTTCCTCAGCGGCGGCCACAGCGCCCGGCTGATCACCCAGCGCGAGACCCTGCGCCCCGAGGCGCAGTACATGCTCCACGAGCCGGCCCGCCCCGCTTCCCGACCAACCTGAGAGCCTGCGCTCCAACGGGGTCGAAGGACCCGCGTCGCCGCGACCCCTCGGGTCGTGGTCAGGGCTCCGAATCCAAGTCAGAGGGGGTGTGATGCGAGGATGGCGTCGAGATAGGTGGTGGCCACACTACACGACACAGTGCTGGCTGAGGGCGGCTGGTTGGATTCTACTGGACGACTCCCTTGCAAGGATCGTCCCATGTCTCACCGAGCCGTCGCCGCCCTCTCCCGGACGCTACGGGGCCATGT
>NZ_JAGOMQ010000065.1 GCF_017993425.1 Amaricoccus sp. | reverse complement strand
CCAGAGACGGGCCTGACGCGCCTGCGCCGTAGGATAGCTCCCGCGCGTCAGGCCCGTCTCTCTAACTGGACAAGGGGGTTAAAATTGGACGCCGATCGGGGGTCGAGTTTGCGCGCCGATTGACACTCCTGCAAGATCGGCTGGCCCCCCTTCCGCCGTGCGACGTGCCGCCGTCCGAGCATCGTCGCCTGCGTCGCACCGGCGTGCCGGCGCGGATCGACGCCGATCCCGAGCTTCAGGCCTTCGTTCTCGCCCGGCTCGGCCGCCTGACCTTCAAGAGTATTGCCGAGGAGGTCGCTCATTACTTCCCGCCCGAGCGCCGCGTGCGTCACTCCGCCATCCACGCATGGGCCTCCCGCCACACCGCCCGCCGCGTCAGGGACGCCGCCCTTCCGAGATGGCCCGAGGTCTTCCCCGCTCTTCCGTGATCCCGCAATTGGTATCATGGGATGGGAATTGGTTACACAACAACGGCGCCGCGAAATGCGGCGCTGATGATTGTGTAATGATTTTCGCCGTTTATATTCAAAATATTTCGAAATATGCTTCGAATCGTATTTGTGCGCAAACAAACATGGTCGAGATGTCGCCCGTTCACATCTGTCCGGGCTCGTCCCGCAGCGTCGCGGGAGATTGGCCCTAAGGGTGCGCGGCCCATGGCGCCGTGTGGGGCAAGGCAGGAATCGTGAGGTGTCTTCACGCCAATCAGCGCCTTGGCCCGTGGCCGTGCGCAGACAGCCTTCTGCGGAATCTCAGAAGTCCAGCGCCAGCGTGACGTAGGCCCCGCCCCCGCCTCGTCGTCGTCGTCCGCCCGGGCCGACCCCGCCGCCAGCGCGGCGAGCACGACGCAGGCGAGAAGGCCGCGCGCGGCGGCCGCTGCGGATGGGCTCCGGAAACGATCTCGCGATCCCGTGAGGAGAGCCCCCGTCCGCGGCGACTGGCAAGCGTTTCAACAGCGCCCGAAACCGTTCCGCAGCCTCCCCGGCAATGCGGATAGAATCCGCGCCATCCCAATGGATTACATGCCGATCCTCGTGCGCGGCGGGGCCAGCTGCGCCACCATACTTTCGGCTGATTCCGGAACCCCCGCGTTGACAACGCCCGGCGTTCCACTTTCATAAAAGATTAATATGGAGGCGAACGCCCCCGTAGAGCAGCAGCGGCGCCCCCGGGTAGCCCTCTGGACGACGCTCAACGAATGGGAGGACTGCAATGAAGAAACTGTCGCTCACGGTTGCGGCCGTGCTGATGGCGGGGGTGGCGGCGCCTGCGCTCGCCAACGATTCCGTCCTCAAGGAGACGAGCAATCCCAAGCAGTGGGCGATGCAGCTCGGCAACTACGCGAGCCAGCGCTACTCCGAGCTCGACCAGGTCAACAAGGACAACGTGAAGGATCTCCAGGTCGCCTGGACCTTCTCCACCGGCGTGCTGCGCGGCCACGAGGGCTCGCCCCTCGTCATCGGCAACATGATGTACGTCCACACGCCGTTCCCGAACATCGTCTACGCCCTCGACCTCGACCAGGACGGCAAGATCATCTGGAAGTACCACCCGCAGCAGGATCCGAGCGTCATCGGCGTGATGTGCTGCGACACCGTGTACCGCGGCCTCGCCTATGCCGACGACACGCTGTTCCTGCACCAGGCCGACACCACGCTCGTCGCGCTGAACGCCAAGGACGGCACCGTGAAGTGGTCGGTCAAGAACGGCGACCCGGCCAAGGGCGAGACCAACACCGCGACCGTGCTGCCGGTGAAGGACAAGGTCATCGTCGGCATCTCCGGCGGCGAGTTCGGCGTCCGCGGCTCCGTCACCGCCTACAACATCGCCGACGGCTCGCTGGCCTGGCGCGCCTACTCGACCGGCCCGGACGCCGACATGCTCGTCGATCCGGAGAAGACCACGGCGCTCGGCAAGCCGATCGGCAAGGACAGCTCGCTCGCGAGCTGGGAAGGCGACCAGTGGCAGATCGGCGGCGGGACTACCTGGGGCTGGTACAGCTACGATCCCGACCTCGACCTCGTCTACTACGGCACCGGCAACCCCTCGACCTGGAACCCGGCGCAGCGGCCCGGCGACAACAAGTACTCGATGACGATCTTCGCCCGTGACCCGGACGACGGCATGGCGAAGTGGCTCTACCAGATGACCCCGCACGACGAGTGGGACTTCGACGGCGTCAACGAGATGGTGCTCTTCGAGGGCAACGCCGCCGGCAAGGACCGCAAGATGCTGTTCCATCCGGACCGCAACGGCCTCGCCTACACGCTCGACCGCGACACCGGCGAGCTGCTCGTCGCCAACAAGTACGATCCGGCGGTCAACTGGACGACCGGCGTCGACATGGACCCGAACTCGCCGACCTTCGGCCGTCCGGCCGTGGTGGCGCAGTACTCCACCGAGCAGAACGGCGAGGACGTGAACTCGACCGGCATCTGCCCGGCCGCGCTCGGCACCAAGGACCAGCAGCCCTCGGCCTACTCGCCGAAGACCGGCCTGATGTACGTGCCGACCAACCACGTCTGCATGGACTACGAGCCGTTCCGGGTGAGCTACGCCGCCGGCCAGCCTTACGTCGGCGCGACGCTGTCGATGTTCCCGGCGCCGGACAGCCATGGCGGCATGGGCAACTTCATCGCCTGGGACCCGATCGAGGGCAAGATCGTCTGGTCGCTGCCGGAACAGTTCTCGGTCTGGTCGGGCGCGCTGGCGACCGCGGGCGACATCGTGTTCTACGGCACGCTCGAGGGCTACCTGAAGGCGGTCGACGCCAAGACCGGCGAGGAGCTCTACAAGTTCAAGACGCCGTCGGGGATCATCGGCAACGTCTTCACCTACGTGCATAACGACAAGCAGTACGTCGGCATCCTGTCGGGCGTCGGCGGCTGGGCCGGCATCGGCCTCGCGGCCGGCCTCACCAACGCCAATGACGGCCTCGGCGCCGTCGGCGGCTACGCCGCGCTCAGCGACTACACCGCGCTCGGCGGCCAGCTGACCGTCTTCGCGCTGCCCAACTGATCCGGCCAGACGGCCGAAGGACGCCGCCCCGGCACCCCCGGGGCGGCGTCTTGCGTTCATAACGCCGCGAGCAAGACTAAAGTCTGATTCCGTCCGGACGCGCTTGGCACTAGCGTCTCGCGCAACAAAGTTGTTGGGAGGATGGGATGAGATCAGCCGCGCCGCTCCTGGCGTTCGCCATGCTCGTCGCTGGGGCCGCGTTCGCGCAGGACGCCCCCGATGTCGCGGCCGTCGAGGACGACGGGGTGCGCTGGTTCAACGCCGAGGGCGTGCCGACCTTCAAGATCGAGGCGGACGGAACCATCGACTGGCCGACGTTCTCCGGCTACCGCCGCTATCACGCCGAGTGCCACGTCTGCCACGGCCCGGACGGCGAGGGCTCGACCTACGCCCCGGCGCTCAAGGACTCGGTGATGCGGATGGACTACTACGACTTCACCGGCGTGGTCGCGAGCGGCCGGCAGGTGGTGAACGCCGCCGACAACCAGGTGATGCCGGCCTTCGGCACCAATCCGAACGTGATGTGCTATCTCGACGACATCTGGACCTACCTCCGCGCCCGCGGCGCCGACGCCGTCCCGCGCGGCCGTCCGGCCAAGCGGGCGGAGAAGTCCGAGGCCTATGCCGAGGCGGAGAAGCTCTGCATGGAGCAGTGACGATGCGGCTCGGCCCCCTCGCCATCGCGCTCGCGCTCGCCGCGGCCACCCCGGCGGCGGCGCAGGTCGCCGACCTCGTCGACCGCTCGGCCTTCCGCGTCTGCGCCGACCCGGCCAACAAGCCGCTCTCCGCCGAGGACGGCTCGGGCTTCGAGAACCGGATCGCCGACCTGATGGCCGCGAGCCTCGGCGTGCCGGTGCAATATACCTGGTTCCCGCAGGTGATCGGCTTCGTCCGCCAGACCCTGCAGGCCGGCAAGTGCGACGTGGTGATGGGCTACGCCCAGGGCGACGAGCTCGTGCTCAACACCAACCACTACTACACCTCGACCCATGTCCTCGTGGTCCGGGCCGACGGCGACCTCGCCGACGTCGACACGCTCTCCGACCCGCGGCTGCGCGGCAAGCGCATCGGCGTCGTCGCCGGCGCGCCGCCGACCACCCACGTGGCCCGCCTCGGCCTGATGAAGGACGCCGTCCCCTACGACCTGATGACCGACCGCCGCGTCGAGGACCCCGCCGGCGAGATGCTCGCCGACCTCGAATCCGGCAAGACCGACGCCGCCCTGCTCTGGGGCCCGATCGGCGGCCCGCTGGTCAAGCAGGGCCACCCCGACCTCAAGGCGATCCCCCTCCTCAAGGAGACGACCCCGCCCCGCCTCGTCTTCCGCATCACCATGGGGGTGCGCGCCGGCGAGGACGAGTGGAAGCGCCAGCTGAACAGCCTGATCCGCCGCAACCAGGACCAGATCGACACGATCCTCCGCGACGCCGGCGTGCCCATCCTCGACGACTACGGCAAGGGCGAGAAACCGGCCGCCGGCTAGAGCGGAGTCCGTCCCGGTTGAACCGGGCCGTCCGCTCCGGAGTCTCGAATTTGCGCAATGTCCTGATCGCCGGACGATTCCGTCCGGTTGGACATTGCTTTGGGCTTGCGCAGGCTTCCGGCCAACGCGGCGCCTTCCCGACTGGCGCGGTCCAGCGCGGCGCTCCGGACGGAGCGATCCTCCACGGCATTCCGACGAACGCCCGCGGCTGTCGCCGGCCGCCGAACCGTGGATCAGCCGAGCCGCCGCACCCGCAGCCGGGTCACCCGGTTCTCCTCGCGCGCCAGCACCTCGAAGCGGAAGCCGTGGAAGGCGAAGACCTGCCCGGCCTCCGGGATCGCCTGCGCCTCGTGGATGACCAGCCCCGCCACCGTGTTGGCCGCGTCGTCCGGCAGGCTCCAGTCGCAGGCGCGGTTGAGGTCGCGGATCGTCACCCCGCCCTCCACCTCCACCGCGCCGTCCGCCAGCGGCGCCACGCCCCCCAGCGTCGCCGGATCGTGCTCGTCGGCGATGTCGCCGACGATCTCCTCGAGGATGTCCTCGAGCGTGACCAGCCCCTGCAGCGCCCCGTACTCGTCGACCACCAGCGCGAAATGCGCGCGCCGCCGCAGGAACTCGCGCAGCTGCTCGTCGAGCGCCGTGGCGTCCGGCACGAAATAGGGCGGCATCGCCACCGCCATCACGTCGAACCGCGCGAGGTCGAGCCCGCCCTCCCCCGCCCGCGCCAGCCGCTCCACCGCCCGCGACAGGTCGCGCGCATGGATGACGCCGACGATGTTCTCCGGCTCGCCGCGGAAGATCGGCAGGCGGGTATGCGACGACTCGAGCGCCCGCGTCACGATCTCCGCCGGCGGCGCGTCGGCGTCGAGCATCTCGATGTCGCGCCGCGGCAGCATCACCTCCTCGACCCGGCGCTGGCCGAGGTCGAGCGCCCCGAGCAGCCGGTCGCGCTCCGCCTTCTCCACCCCGCCCTCGGAATGGCGATGCGCGATGGCGTCGGCGATCTCCTCCTGGAAGGCGAGCGCCGGCGTCCGCGGATCGACCGCCACGCCCCACGCCCGCAGCAGCGCCCGCGCGAGCGCCCCCGCCCCGGCCGCCAGCGGCGCGAAGGGCCGCGCCAGCGCGCCCGCCGGCCCGGCCAGCCGCGCGGCCACGCCCGCATCCCCCACGGCCCGCGTCCGCGGCAGCGCCTGCGCCAGCACGAAAAGCGCCGCCGTCATCGCCAGCGCCGCCCCCGCGACGCCCCACGTCCCCCAGATCGCCCCGGCCAGCGCGGCCGCGAGCGACGCGGCCAGCGTGTCGACGAAGACCGCCGCGAGGAGCAGCGCCCCCGCCAGCCGGCCCCGGTCCTCGCCGAGCGCCAGCGCCCGCTCCGCCCCGCGATCGCCCCGGTCCGCCAGCGCCTGCAACCGCGACCGGCTCGCCGTGGTCAGCGCCGCCTCCGCCCCGGCCAGCAACGCCGACAACGCCACGAGGCCGACTATCGCCGCGAGGATCGCGAGCGCGGCGGGGTCGAGCGGGGACAGGGCCTCGGGAGGCGCTTCCATGGGCGGGTCCTGCCGGCGGGGGCCGGGGCCTCCCTTTAGCTTCCCCCCGGTCGGCGCATCAAGCGGGCGCCGCCGCGTCGCTGTGGCGCCCGCGCGGCCGGCATGGCAGACCGGGGGGAGACCGACGGAAGGGAACGGGATGCGGGCGAGCTTCGACTACGGCGGCTGCAACGTGATGGTCGTCGGCGGCACCAGCGGCATCAACCTCGGCATCGCGCAGGCCTTCGCCGAGGCGGGGGCGCGGCTCGGCGTCGCCTCGCGCCGCCAGGAGAAGGTCGACGCCGCGGTGGCGCAGCTCTCCCGCGTCGGCCGCCCGGCGCTCGGCTACGCCTTCGACGTCCGCGACGCGCCGGCGGTCGCCGCCGGGCTCGCCGCCTTCGCCGCCGACGCGGGGCCCATCGACGTGCTCGTCTCCGGCGCGGCCGGCAACTTCCCCGCCCCCGCGACGCAGATCAGCCCCAACGGCTTCAAGTCCGTGGTCGACATCGACCTCCTCGGCACCTTCCACGTCATGCGCGCCGCCTACCCGCACATGCGCCGGCCCGGCGGCAGCCTCATCAACATCTCCGCCCCGCAGGCGACCGTCGCCATGCCGCTCCAGGCCCATGTCTGCGCCGCCAAGGCGGGGGTCGACATGGCGACGCGCTGCCTCGCGCTGGAATGGGGGCCGGAGGGGCTGCGCGTCAACGGCGTCGTCCCCGGCCCGATCGACGGCACCGAGGGCATGGCCCGCCTCGCCCCCGACGCCGCCTCCCGCCGCCGCGTCATCGCCAGCGTGCCGATGCGCCGCTTCGGCGACCCGGTCGACGTGGCGCGCGTCTGCCTGTTCCTCGGCTCCGACGCCGCCGGCTACGTCAACGGCGCGATCATCCCCGCCGACGGCGGCTGGAGCGCCGCCGGCGCCCCCCTGCCCCTGCCCGGACCCTGAGACGGGGATCCGGCGGCTCGGCTCCGGCGACCACCCGGCCTCTCCGGGTTTCCCGGGCGGCAAGCTCGCTCCCTCGACGGCGCCCGCCCGGGAGACATTCGCATGTCTCCCGGCTCCACGCGGAGGCGCTCCGTGCGCAGACGGCGGAACCTCCTGTCAACGAAAAGGATCCAGCGGGTCCGGCCTCACTCCCCGTCCCCCACCCCGCCCGCGACCGGCGGCGGGGTCCAGGCGTCCAGCGCCGCCATCGCCTCGGCGGCGGTGTCGACATGGGTCATCAGCCCGACGTCGGCCGGCGAGATCGTGCCGGCCTCGACCAGCGCCCGCCAGTCGATCACCCGGCGCCAGAAGTCGCCGCCGAAGAGCAGGATCGGCAGCGGCTTCATCCGCTTGGTCTGCACCAGCGTCAGCGCCTCGAACATCTCGTCGAGCGTGCCGAACCCGCCCGGAAAGATCGCGATCGCCTTCGCCCGCGTCAGGAAATGCATCTTGCGGATCGCGAAATAGTGGAAGTTGAAGCTCAGCTCCGGCGTGCCGTAGAGGTTCGGCACCTGCTCGTGCGGCAGCACGATGTTGAGGCTGATCGAGATGCCCCCCGCATCGAGCGCGCCCCGGTTCGCCGCCTCCATCACCCCCGGGCCGCCGCCGGAGCAGATCACCCCCTCGCGGTTTCCGCTCGCCACCGACCGCAAGGAGCACAGCCGCGCGAACTCCCGCGCCTCGTCGTAGTAGCGCGCCAGCGCCCCCAGCCCCGGCGTCGCCGCCGCGGCGGCGCGCTCCGGCGGCGGGATGCGCGCGCCCCCGAACAGCGCCACCGTCGAGCGCACCCCCCGCTCGGTCAGCGCCATCTCGACCTTCAGGAGCTCGAGTTGCAGCCGCACCGGCCGCAGCTCCTCCCGGGTCAGGAAGTCCGGGTCCGAGAAGGCGAGCCGGTAGGACGGCGACAGCGTCTGCGGCGTGTCGGGCACGCGGTCCGAGGTGCGCAAATCCTCGCGCGCATCCGGGAAACGGCTCTGGCGACCGACGGGCTCGACCATGGTGAAGCTTCCGACCTGCATCCCCGGCGACGGCGCCGGGCCTTCCTTCCCGTTTCTATGACCTCCGCCCGCCCGAGGCCAGCGGCCGGGCGCCGACGGCCGGACTGCGCCCGGGGCTGCGCCCGGACCGCGACAGCGCCCCGACAGCCCGGCGACGGCGCGACGATTGCCACCCTCCCCGCCCTCCCCTATACCGGCGCCGCGATCGCGCGAGGCGGCGAGCGAGGGGGGCGACGATGACCGGCCATGCAGACCTGGAACGCGCGATCGAGGCCGCCTGGGGTGAGCGCGACGCGATCACCCCCGACACCGGCGGGGACGTCCGCGCCGCCATCGACACCGTGCTCGAAGGCCTCGACACCGGCCGCATCCGCGTCGCCGAGCGCCAGCCGGACGGGGCCTGGCGCGTCAACCAGTGGGCCAAGAAGGCCGTCCTCCTCGGCTTCCGCCTCCAGGAGATGGGCCCGATCTCCGGCGGCCCGCAGGGCGGCGGCTGGTGGGACAAGGTCGACTCGAAGTTCAAGGGCTGGACCGAGCACGACTGGCGCCAGGCCGGGTTCCGCGCCGTGCCGACCAGCGTGGTGCGCCGCTCCGCCTACGTCGCGCCCGGCGTCGTGCTGATGCCCTCCTTCGTCAACCTCGGCGCCTATGTCGACGAGGGGACCATGGTCGACACCTGGGCGAGCGTCGGCTCCTGCGCCCAGATCGGCAAGCGCGTCCACCTCTCCGGCGGCGTCGGCATCGGCGGCGTGCTCGAGCCGATGCAGGACGGCCCGACCATCATCGAGGACGACTGCTTCATCGGCGCCCGCTCCGAGGTCGTCGAGGGCTGCATCATCCGCGAGGGCTCCGTGCTCGGCATGGGCGTCTTCATCGGCAAGTCGACGAAGATCGTCGACCGCGCCACCGGCGAGGTCCGCTACGGCGAGGTGCCGCCCTACTCGGTGGTCGTCGCCGGCAGCCTGCCCGGCAAGCCCTTCCCCGACGGAACCCCGAGCCCCAGCCTCTACTGCGCGGTGATCGTCAAGCGGGTCGACGAGAAGACCCGCTCCAAGACCTCGATCAACGAGCTCCTGCGCGACTGACGCCCGCAATGGACGTCTTCACCCTGCTCGTCCAGGTCGGCCGCAAGCCCGGCGACGGCCTGCCCGACGGCGCGACGGGGGCGGCGCTGCTCTGCTACGCCGCCGCCCGCGACGAGGAGGAGGCGGTGCGCGAGACCGTGGCGCTCCTCAAGGCCGCCGACCTCGCGCCGCTCGACGTCACCGGCTACGGTCCCCTCGAGGAGCGCCTCGCCGAGGGCGAGGTCGGCGAGGAGGAGCGCGGCCTCATGGAGCGCGCCCGCGCCGAGAACGCCGTCGTCGTCGCCGAGATGACCCCGTTCTTCGACTGATCCGCCAGGCCCCCGGCGCCCCCCTGTGGCCATGGCGCCGATCGCGCCGACTAACTCGGGCCTCACGCGAACGTGTGGTCGGTTTGCGCATGACCATCCGCGCGGGAAAGATTAACATGCGGCCGATCGAGCAAAACATAAGGAGACCAAAATGCCGGCTCTTGCGAAATCCCTGCTTCTTGCGGCGACCGCCGCGACGGCGATCGGCGCTGCCGGCGCCGCCTCGGCCCAGGCCTTCGATTCGGCGTCGCTCTACCTCAAGGGCTTCGGCGGCGCGACGTTCCCGTCGGGCGACGACGAGAGCCTGCGCACCAACGGTCAGAAGGTCGGCCGCGTCGACCTCGACTACGACACCGGCTACACCCTCGGCGTCGCCCTCGGCTTCACGCCGGTCCCGAACGTCGGCGTCGAGCTCGAGTACGCCTACCGCAACGTCGACTACGACGGCACGGCCCGCATCGACGGCGCCAGGAGCGACGTCGACGGCACCGCCAAGGTCAACGCGGTGATGGTCAACGCCCTCTACAACTTCACCAACCTGCCCAACCAGCAGGTCGTTCCCTACCTCGGGGCCGGCATCGGCGCCGCGCAGGTCGACTACGAGGGCGACAGCTCGACCTGGAACTTCGCCTACCAGGCGATCGCCGGCCTCGGCTACGAGGTCGCCCCGCAGTGGACGCTCTACGGCGAGGGCCGCTGGTTCGGCACGGCGGAGAGCAAGGTCTGGCCGGACAAGGGCCTCGCGACCGACGTCTCGTTCGGAACCTTTGACCTGCTCTTCGGCGCGAAGTATCAATTCTGACAAGGCCGCGCGCAGCGGCCGACGGAACTACGGTCGCGAAGTTACTTCAGCCGAACCCCTGAAGCTGCTGCACGCTGCATGACCACATCCCGATCGCCGCGCGGCCCGGAATGGCCGACGCTGGCGCTTGTCCTGGCCACCTACGCCGCCTGGTGCGGCGGGGTGGCCCTTTCCTCCACGATAACGCCCTGGGCCGCCGTCCCGATCCTGGCGCTGGCCCTGACGCTGCACTCCTCGCTCCAGCACGAGGTGGCCCACGGCCACCCGCTTCCCAGCCGGCGGCTCTCCGAGGCGCTGGTCTGGCCGCCGATCGGGCTCCTCGTGCCCTATCCGCGCTTCCGCGACACCCATCTCGCGCACCACCAGGACGCCATCCTGACCGACCCCTACGACGACCCGGAGTCGAACTACCTCGACCCCGAGGTCTGGGCCGGCCTGCCCGGCTGGGCGCGGCGGCTGCTCCTGTTCAACAACACCCTCCTCGGCCGGATGACCGTCGGCCCCGCCGTCGGCATGGCCGCCTTCCTGCGCAGCGACTGGCGCGCGATCCGCGCCGGCGACCGCGCGCTCGCCCGCGTCTGGGCCGCCCACCTCGCCGGCGTCGCCGTGGTGCTCGGCATCGTGCTCGCCTTCGGCACGATCCCCCTCGGGGCCTATCTCGTCGCCGCCTGGCTCGCGATGTCGATCCTGAAGATCCGCACCTTCCTCGAGCACCAGGCCCACGAGCGCGCCCGCGGCCGCTCGGTGATCATCGAGGACCACGGCCCGCTGGCCTTCCTGTTCCTCAACAACAACCTGCACGCCGTCCACCACGCCCATCCGCAGGTGCCGTGGTACGCGCTGCCGCAGCTCTACGCCGCCCGCCGCGAGGAATGGCTCCGCCGCAACCTCGGCTACCGCTACGACAGCTACGCCCAGATCCTCCGCCGCCACCTGCTGCGTCGCAAGGATCCGGTGCCCCATCCGCTCTGGCCGCAGGGATGAGCGAGACGACACGCGGCGCCGCCGTCGCCACCCTGCCCATGTACGACTGGCCGGAGGTCCGGCCGGCCACCGACGCGCTCTGGGCCGCGCTGCGCGACGCGCTGCGGACCCGCGGCCTCGCCGCGCCCGACGCGCTCTCCCGCGACGCGATGCACTGGACCCATCCCCGCCTCGCCCTCTCGCAGACCTGCGCGCTCCCCATGCGCCTTGGCCTGGCCGCCCGGGTGACGCTGGTCGGCGCCCCCGACTTCGGCCTCGAAGGCTGTCCGCCCGGCCACTACCGCAGCGCCCTCGTCGTCCGCGCCGGCGATCCGCGCGAGACCCCGGCCGAGCTTGCCGCCGCCCGCTTCGCCTACAATTCCACCGATTCCCAGTCCGGCTGGGGCGCCCTCGTCGCCACGCTCGGCCCCCTCGACCCGGCGCGCGGCCTCACCACCGGCGCCCACCGCGACAGCGTCCGCGCCATCGCCGGGGGCCGCGCCGACGTCGCCGCCATCGACGCCCAGAGCTGGCGCCTGGCCCAGGCCTGGGAGCCCGCCGCCGCGCGCCTCCGCGTCGTCGCCTGGACCGCCCCCACCCCCGGCACCCCCTACATCACCGCCGCCGGCCGCGACCCCGCGCCCTATGCCGCCGCCGCCGCCGAGGCGATCGCCGCCCTTGCCGACTCCCACCGCGCCGCCCTCGGCCTCGCCGGTTTCACGCCGCTCGCCCCGGCCCTCTATGCGGCCGACCCTTCGCCAAGGCAGCCCATCGGCTCCATATGAATCAATGGCTTGGCTAATTTTCACGCGTGAACACGCGCCGGCCGCGCGCGTCCACCTCCGAGGTGACGCTCAGCCAGGGGCGACCGGATCCGGCCCGGGATCGAACCCTGCCTCCCGCATCAGCCGGTTCGACTCGCCCTCGACCAGCGGCTCCAGCCGGGCCATGAACTCCGCGACCGGCAGGCCCGGCGGGATCGTCGGCAGGAACTCCACCACCGCGAGCCCGGGCTTCCGGTAGGGGCTCCGCCGCGACCAGAAGACGCCGACATTGGTCGCCGCCGGCACGCAAGCCACCCCCAGCCGGTCGTAGAGCACCCCGGCGCCGATCTTGTAGGGCAGCTTCGCCCCCGGCAGCACCCGCGTCCCCTGCGGATAGATGACGAGCTGCCCCGCCGCCTCGCCGCGGCCGGCATGGGCGACCATGTCCTTCATCGCCTTCGACCGCGCCCCGCGGTTCACCGGCGTCGAGCCGATCCGCATCGCATAGAGCCCGAGGATCGGCGCCCAGCGCAGCTCCTGCTTCATGACGAACTTCGGCCGCGGCAGCACGCGCACCAGCATCAGGATGTCGAGGAAGGACTGGTGCTTCGAGGCGACCACCACCTCCCCCTCCGGCACCGGACCCCGCACCTCGGTCCGCAGCCCGCAGATGACGGCCAGAAGCCACAGCACCGTCCGCGCATATATCTTGCAGGCCCGCAGCGCCCCGTCCGACGACCACGCCGCCATCGGCGCGAAGAGCACCCCCATGATCGCCATCAGCCCGTAGAGGCAGAGGTCGAACAGGATCGAGCGCAGCCGCAGCACCGGCTCAGCTCCAGCGCCGCAGCGCCCGCCGCACGGCGCGCGTCGCGGCGGCCCAGGCGATCGCCGCGCCGACCGGCGGCGCCAGCAGGATCGCCAGCCATTCCCACCCCGCCGGCCGCATCCCGAGGCCGAGCGTGTCGCCGGAGCCCCGCGCCGGCATCGCGAGCAGGATCGCCACCGCGGCGAGCCCGCCCAGGGCCGCGCCGATCGCCGCCCGCCGCAGCAGCGGCCGCACGAAGGCCGCGACGATCAGCCGGTCCCGCGCCCCCACCAGCCGCAGCGTCGCCACCGCGTCGCCGCTCGCCGCCACCGAGCTCCCCGCGGCCAGCGCCAGCGCCGCCGCCATCGCCGCGGCGAGCGCCGCGAGGATCGCCACGCTGGCGAGCCCCATCCGCCGGCTCGCCGCCACCAGCGGCCCCCGCCAGCCGGCGTGGTCGTCGAAGACCGCCCCCGGCGCCTCGGTCGCCAGCCGCGCCTCCAGCGCCGGCCGGTCGAGCGCGTCGCGGTCGGCCTCCACCTCGATCAGCAGCGGCAGCGGCAGCCCGTCGAGCGCCACCTCGGAGCCGAGCCACGGCGCGAGCAGCGCCCGCTGCTCGTCGAGCTCGACCAGCCGCACCGACCGCACCCCGGGCGCGTCGCGCAGCACCGCGAGCGCCGCCCGCGCCTGCGCCTCCATGTCGGCCTCGTCCGCCGCCACCACGAAGAGCGTCGCCGCCGAGGCGCCCGGCCCCGACCACTCGCCGGCGACCCGCGCCGCCGAGAGCCCGAGCGCGCCCGCAAGCGCCGCGAGGAAGACGAGGATGCCGGCGAGCAGCGTCACCGACAGCCCGGCCGCCCGCGCCGGCGGCGCGAGGCCCGCCGCCTCGGCCGGCCCGCCGGCCGCGACCGCGCGCAGGAACCCGATCAAGCGTCCGCCCCGGCCGGCGCCGGCGCCTCGACCCGGCCTCCGGCGAGGCGCAGCACCCGCGCCTGCGCCCGCCCGCCCACGGCGCGGATCAGGTCGGGGTCGTGGGTGGCGACGACGACGGTCTTGCCCATGCGGTTCAACTCGACCAGCAGCGTCATCAGCCGCACCGCCATCTCGCGGTCGACCGAGGCGGTCGGCTCGTCGGCGAGGATCACCTCCGGGCTCAGGATCACCGCCCGCGCCAGCGCCGCCCGCTGGCGCTCGCCGCCGGAGAGCTCGGCCGGGAAGGCGTCCACCCGGTCGGCGAGGTCCACCCAGTCGAGCAGCGCGCGCAGATCCTCCGAGCGCCCGCCTACGCCCAGCCCGGCCACCCGCAGCGGCAGGGCGATGTTCTCGAGCAGCGTCAGGTGGTCGAGAAACCCGGCCACCTGCGGCACCACCCCGATCGCCTTGCGCAGGTCCGCCACCGCATCGCGGTCCCGCGGCGAGATCGCCCGCCCCCAGAACCGCACCGCCCCCCGGTCGGGCGCCAGGTCGAGATAACAAAGCCGCAGCAGCGTGGTCTTCCCCGCCCCCGACGGCCCGACGAGAAACGTCAGCGACCCCGGCGCGAGCCCGAGCGTCACGTCCCGCAGCACGGGCCGCGACCCGTAGCTGAAGCCCGCCTCCTCGAACTCGATCACCTGCGCCCTCCGCCGCTTCTGGCGCCGTTATATGCCCCCGACCCGCAGGCGCAAGCCGCCCAACCCCCCGGGCGCAACCCGGCGCGATCCCCTGCGGGACGGCCGGCTTGGAAACCCCGGCGGCCGCCGGTAGAACGGGCGGACCCCGGATCGCGCGCGATTCGACCCGATCTCCCTGCCCGCCGCGAGGCCCGATGCGCCTGACCTGCCCGACCTGCGCCGCGGCCTACGAGCTCCCCGACGACCAGCTGCCCGCCGGCGGCAGCCACGTGCAGTGCAGCTCCTGCCATACCCGCTGGTTCGCCCGCGCCCGCCCGGCAGAGGTCGAGCCGCCGAGCGAGGAGGAGATCATCGCCCGCCTCGCCACCCGCGCCCGCCCCGCCCCTTCGGACGCGCCCCCCGACACGCCGCCCGCCCGCGACCCCGCCGCGCCGACCCCCTTCCCGACCCCGCCGCGCCCGCCCCCCGCCCCGGCGGACGCCCCCCCCCGGGCGCCCGCCCCCCCCGCCCCCCGCCCCGACGCCGCCCC
>NZ_JAGOMQ010000064.1 GCF_017993425.1 Amaricoccus sp. | reverse complement strand
AGCGCGGGGTGATCCAGCAGCTCGGGGCCGGCGAAAAGGGCGGGTTGCGTCGCGAAGCTCTCTCTCATCCCGAGATCCTAACCCATCGGGATCTCCAAGGGAATCAACGAGTTTCGCAGGGGTCTCTCGAATTATATTTGCGCGTAAATAAGTATGATCGAGATGTCGCCCGTTCGCCATCTGCCCGGGCGCGTCCAGCAGCATCGCGGGCGACTGGCCATGAGGGTGCATGGCCCCGCGGGGGCCGGCGCGCGGGCGCCGGCCCCGGGGCGGGTCAGTTCAGGAGGCCGTCGCTGTCGAGGTCGGCGGCGTCGAAGTCGGCGCGGACCTGGAGGTCGTATTCGGCGCGGCCGGCGAAGCCGTCGCGGTCGGCGTCCATCTGCTCGAAGAGCACGGACGGGATCGACGAGGCTTCCTCGGGGGTGAGCCTGTCGTCGTTGTCGGCGTCGAGCAGGATGAAGACGTTGGAGGTCATCACCCGGTACTCGGTCAGGCTGACCGCGCCGTCGCCGTCGAGGTCGACGACGGTGAGGTGGTCGCTGGTGATGGCGGGCGATGCCGCCTGGACGGCGCCGGCGCCGAGGGCGAGGAGGGCCGCGAGGGCGATCTGACGGGTCATCGGCGCGCTCCTCACTTGCCCGGGCATTTCAGCATGTGGCCCGCCATGCCGCCGGCGACGCCGCCCGCGGTCATGAAGAGCGTGCGGCCGAGGCCGCCGCCCAGCATGCTGCCGAGCGCCACGCCGGCCACCGTTCCGCCCACGGTCGTCGCCATGCAGGCCAGCTCGTGGGTCTCGCCCTGGCCCGAGGACTGCGCCCGGGCCTCCGCGCCGCCCATCGTCGCCACGCCGGCGACGATCGCGGCCGCGATCCATGTAGATTTCATCTGCCCTTCTCCGTTGATCCACGACGCGGTCGCAGCGACCGCCTTCGTGTGCGGGTCTCGGCCCGCTTGCCCGTATCGTCGCCTCGCAGGTTCCGCCGCCCGCTTGAGGGAGGATGAGCGGGGGGAACTTCTCTCGCGTGATCCGGCGGTTGCCTGCGGGCGTTAATCTACGGGGCGGGGCCCGCGCCTGTCAATGCGGCGCGCGCCGCATTTGCCTTTCCGCGCCAGATTGCGCGCTCAGGCGGAGACGGGGGAGGTCCAGTCCGTGTCGGGGCCGACGGGCACGATGCCGGTCGGGTTTATGTGGCGGTGGCTGCCGTAGTAGTGGTGGGCGATGTGGGCGGGATCGACGGTGCCGGCGACGCCGGGGCGCTGGTAGAGGCGGCGGGCGTAGCGCCAGAGCCGCGGATAGTCGACGAGCCGGCGGCGGTTGCACTTGAAGTGGCCGTGATAGACCGCGTCGAAGCGGAAGAGCGTGGTGGCGAGGCGCCAGTCGGCCTCGGTGAGGCGGTCGCCGACGAGCCAGGTGCGGGAGGCGAGGCGGTCCTCGAGCCAGTCGAGGCTGGCGAAGAGGGCGTGGACGGCCTCGTCGTAGGCCTCCTGGCGGGTGGCGAAGCCGGCGCGGTAGACGCCGTTGTTCACGGTGGCGTAGACGCGGTCGTTGACGGCCTCGATCTCGTCGCGGAGCGCCGCGGGCCAGTAGTCGTCGGCGTTGCCGGTGATCGCGTCGAAGGCGCCGTTCAGCATCCGGATGATGTCGGCGGATTCGTTGGAGACGATTCCGCCGGTGCGCCTGTCCCAGAGGACGGGGACGGTGACGGAGGTGGTCGCCCCGGGCTCGGCGCGCAGGTAGATGTCGCGCAGGAAGGCCGAGCCGAAGAGGCTGTCGCCGGTCGCGCCGGGGAAGTCGGCGGCGAAGGTCCAGCCGTCGGCGAGCATGAGCGGGTGGACGACGTCGACGCCGATATGGGGGACGAGGCCCTTGATCTCGCGGAAGATCAGGGTGCGGTGCGCCCAGGGGCAGGCGAGCGAGACGTAGAGGTGGTAGCGGCCGCTCTCGGCCGCGAAGCCGCCCGTGCCGGTCGGGCCCGGCGCGCCGTCGGGGGTGATCCAGTTGCGGAAGCGGGAGGGGGCGCGCTCGAAGCTGCCCCCGCCGCGCGCGGCGCCGTCGGTCTCGCGCCAGTGGCCGTCGACGAGTCGTCCCATGTCGCTGTCCTTCCTGTCGCCGCGGCTGCGGGGGTCGCGCCCGGGTTAACCTCGGCGGCGCGGGAGCGTTGCCGATGAACGGCATTTGAGGCTTGCTGTCGAGGTGGGGTGGCGTGGGTTGCGAGGCGGGCGATGCGGGGTGGTGCTGGCGGGCAGACGGCGCAACGGGGGATCCGGCCGGGGCTGGTGCTCGAGGCGGGGACGCGGCGGTTCCCGATCCTCGACCTCGCGGCGGACAGCTGCCTGATCGAGGCGAGCGACAGCGCCTGCCTGCGCGGTTACGCCGACATCTGGGACGGCGAGCGCCATCTCGCCCAGTGCCTCCTGGTGGTGGCGGCGCCGGAGGGCGGCCTGCTGCGCTGCTCGTTCAAGCGGCGGACCGCGTTCCGCCTGGAGCCCCCGCGCGACTTCGCCTGAGGCGAGGGGCGGGCTCGGATCCCGTCTCCGCGGCGCGGCTTCCTCTCCGAGCAGCGCGGCGCCGACGCCTTCCGGGCCGAGGGCGGAAGCCGCTGGCGTCGGCCGGCGGTCCTGCTAGGCTCCCGGGCGTCCTGGCCCCGGAGCCGCCCATGATCGAGACGCCCTATCTCCTGTTTCTCGGCGACGCGCCGGACGCGCTCGCCGCGAAGGTGGCGCAGGGCGTGCGCGACTGGCGGCCGGAGGCGGCGGTCGGGCAGTACCGCATGGCGGGCTGCAAGGCCGACATGGGGCTGCCGGACATGACCATCGCCGCGGCCGCCGCCGCGGGGGTGCGGACGGTGGTCGTCGGCGTGGCGAACCGCGGGGGCGTGATCGCGCCGGCCTGGGTGAGCGTGCTGGAGGAGGCGCTGCTGCACGGGATGGACCTGGCGTCCGGCCTGCACAACCTGCTCCGCGACGAGCCGCAGCTCCTGGCGACGGCGATGGCGAAGGGGCGGAGGCTCCACGACGTGCGGGTGCCGCCGGTCGCCTATCCGATCGCGAACGGGCGGCGGCGGACGGGCAAGCGGATGCTGGCGGTCGGCACGGACTGCTCGGTCGGCAAGATGTACACCGCGCTCGCCATGGAGAAGGTCATGCGGGCGCGGGGGATGCGGGCGACGTTCCGGGCGACGGGGCAGACCGGCATCCTGATCACCGGCGGCGGCGTGCCGCTCGACGCCGTGGTGGCGGACTTCATGGCCGGCGCGGTGGAGCAGCTGACGCCGGACAACGAGCCGGACCACTGGGACCTGATCGAGGGGCAGGGGAGCCTGTTCCATGCCTCGTATTCCGGGGTGACGCTGGCGCTGATCCACGGCGGCCAGCCGGATGCGCTGGTGCTCTGCGACGAGCCGACGCGGCCGCACATGCGGGGGTTGCCGGAGTATCGGCTGCCCAGCCTCGAGGCGCTGCGGGACGTGGCGCTGACCATGGCGCGGATGGTGAACCCGGACGTGCGGGTGGTCGGCGTGTCGGTCAACACCGCGGCGATGGGCGAGGCGGAGGCGCTGGCGCATCTCGCCGGGGTGGAGGCGCGGATGGGCCTGCCGGCGGTCGACCCGTTCCGGCAGGGGGCGGAGCGGCTGGTCGAGGCGCTGGGGTGATCGAGACCGGGGTGATCGAGACTGGCATGATCGAGACGGGCCGCCTGCGATTGCGGCGCTGGGAGGCGCGCGACCGCGCGCCGTTCGCGGCGCTGAACGCGGATGTTTGGTCGCCGCCGCTGAGCGCGGACGAGAGCGACGCGCTGGTGGACCGGCTGGAGGCGCGCTGGGAGGCGGACGGGTTCGCCTTCGCGGCGGCGGAGCGGCGCGCGGACGGGGCGTTCGTCGGGATGGTCGGGTTGCAGCGGTTCGCGGGCGCGGGGGCGCTTCAGCCGTGCGTCGAGGTGGGCTGGCGGCTGGCGCGGGCGCATTGGGGGCAGGGATACGCGACGGAGGCGGGGCGGGGCTGGCTCGACCACGGGTTCCGCGCGCTGGGCCTCGCGGAGGTGGTCGCGTTCACCGATGCGGGGAACGCGGCGTCGCTGGCGGTGATGCGGCGGCTGGGGATGCGGCGGGACGCAGGGCGCGACTTCGTGCATCCGCGGGCGCCGGAGCTCGGGCCGCTGCTCGTGCATGTGGCGACGCCATGAGGATCGAGGTGGTCGCCGAGGCGTTCCCGCTGGCGCGGACGTTCACGATCAGCCGCGGCTCGCGGACCGAGGCGCGGGTGCTGACGGTGACGGCGGCGCGGGGCGGCGTCGCGGGGCGGGGGGAGTGCGTGCCCTATGCCCGCTACGGCGAGACGATGGAGGGGGTGGCCGAGGCGATCCGGGCCGTGCCGGCGGAGGTGACGCGGGCGCGGTTGCAGGAGCTGCTGCCGGCGGGGGCGGCGCGGAACGCGCTCGACTGCGCGCTGTGGGACTGGGAGGCGAAGCGGGCCGGGCGGCGGGTCTGGGAGCTGGCGGGACTGCCGCGGCCGGGGCCGGAGGTGACGGCCTATACGCTGTCGCTCGACACGCCGGAGGCGATGCGGGCGCAGGCGGCGGAGAACGCGGGCCGGCCGCTCCTGAAGGTGAAGCTCGGCGGCGAGGGCGACATGGCGCGGCTGGAGGCGGTGCGGGAGGGCGCGCCGCGGGCGCGGATCGTGGTCGACGCCAACGAGGGCTGGAGCGCCGCGGAATACGCCGCGCTCGCCCCGGCGCTGGTGCGGCTCGGGGTGGCGATGGTCGAGCAGCCGCTGCCGGCGGGGCGGGACGAGGCGCTGGGGGAGATGGCGCGGCCGTTGCCGGTCTGCGCGGACGAGAGCTGCCATGACCGGGCGAGCCTGCCGGGGCTGGCTGGAAAGTACGACATCGTCAACGTCAAGCTCGACAAGACCGGCGGGCTGACGGAGGCGCTGGCGCTGCGCGACGCGGCGCGGGCGGCGGGGTTCGGGGTCATGGTCGGCTGCATGGTGGGCACCAGCCTCGCCATGGCGCCGGCGGTGCTGGTCGCGCAGGGCGCGGCGGTGGTCGATCTCGACGGGCCGCTCCTGCTGGCGCGCGACCGCGCGCACGGGTTGGTCTATGACGAGGCGGGCGTCCATCCGGCGACGCCGGAGCTGTGGGGGTGAGGATGGGACGGACCGTCTACGTGAACGGCGAGTATCTGCCGGAGGAGGAGGCGAAGGTCTCGGTCTTCGACCGCGGCTTCCTGATGGCGGATGCGGTCTATGAGGTGACGAGCGTGCTGGGGGGCAGGCTGATCGACTTCCCCGGCCACCTGCGGCGGCTGGCGCGCAGCCTCGGCGAGCTCGAGATGGCGCGGCCGATGGACGACGCGGCGATCGAGGCGATGCACCGCGAGCTGGTGGCGCGCAACGCGCTGGTGGACGGCATGGTCTACATGCAGGTGACCCGGGGCGCGGCGGACCGGGACTTCGTCTATCCGGTCGGGGCGACGCCGACGGTGGTGGCCTTCACCCAGGCGAAGCCGATGGAGGACACGGTCGGCGCGCGCGACGGGATAAAGGTCGTCACCATGCCGGACATCCGCTGGGGCCGGCGCGACATCAAGACGGTGCAGTTGCTCGCGCCGTCGATGTGCAAGATGGCGGCGAAGAAGGTGGGGAAGGACGACGCCTGGCTGGTCGAGGATGGGTTCGTCACCGAGGGCACCTCGAACAACGCCTGGATCGTCACGAAGGACGGGCGGATCGTCACGCGGGACCTGTCGGAGCGCATCCTGCACGGGATCACCCGGGCGGCGGTGATCGAGTATGCCGCGGCGGCGCAGATGAAGGTCGAGGAGCGCGCCTTCACGGTCGAGGAGGCGAAGGCGGCGGCGGAGGCGTTCATGACGGCGGCCTCGGCCTTCGTGACGCCGGTGGTGGAGATCGACGGCGTGGCGCTCGGGGACGGCAGGCCCGGCCCGGTGGCGCGGCGGCTGCGCGAGCTCTACCTCGCGGAGAGCAAGAAGCGGGCGGTGTAGCGGGGCGGCGGGCCTCGCCCGCCGCGGGGCGGGCTCTCCCGCCGGCAAGGCGGCGCTTGCCTCCCGGTAAATGGTCGGCGGATGCTTGCGCAGGGGCCGGGCATGGCGCGGTGCGGGGTCTCGATCCGGGCCCGGAGGGGGGGCGCCGTTGCGGCCGGGCGTTCTGGGCTTTGTGCGCCACGAAGTGAAATGGTCGGGAAGTCTCCGGTGGGGCGGCGGAAAAGTAACGTGATAGCATAGCGGCCGGATAAAGGGATTCTGGCGGGGCGGCGGTGGGACGCGAGGAAGAGCGCGACGACCTCGTCGGCTACCTCTACGAGACCTCGGTCAATCCGGGCCGGCTGTTCGACCTCATCCACGAGTGGGACAGCCGGATCGCTGCGGGCGATCCGGGGACCGACGTGCGGCTCGGCCGCTTCGCCGACGCGGGCTTCCTGCGCCATGTCGAGCGGGCGATCGAGGTGCTCGACGAGCTGAACGCCTTCGAGTTCAGCCGGCTCGACGACCTGCTGGCCGGGATGCCCACGGCGGCGATGGTGCTGACCGACCAGGGCGTGGTCGTCGCCGCCAATGCGCCGGCGCAGGCGGCGTTCGGCCTCTTTCCCGGCGGCTCGATCGCCACGATGCGGGCCGGGAAGCCCGACCTCGACGAGTTCGCCGAGCGGGTGGCGGCGGTTGCGCGGGACCCGGGGCTGCGCGACGACGTGGTGCGGCTGGCGCTCACGGGGCGGGCGCGGCCGGTGCTGTTCCATCTCAGGACGCTCGCCGGCGGGCGGTCGCATCGCCATGCGCTGGCGGTCAGCGCCGAGCATCTGTGGCAGGACGCGGCCGGCCGGGTGCTGGAGCGGGTCTTCGGGCTGACGGCGGCGGAGATCGGCCTCGTCCGGCGGCTGACGGCCGGCGATTCCGTGCGCGAGATCGCCGAGGCGGGCGGGCGGAGCGAGGGGACGGTGCGGACGCAGCTGCACTCGGTCCTCGGCAAGACCGGGGTGCGGACGCAGGGCGAGCTGGTGCGGCTCGCGACGATGCTGCTGCAGGGGACGGCGTTCGACGCGCCGCGGGCGGCCGGGCGGCGGGCGCTTCCGCACCTGCTGCGCGAGCCGGCGCGCCGCAGCGTGCGGCTGGCCGACGGGCGGGAGATCGCGTTCTGCGAGTACGGGGACCCCGCCGGGCGGCCGGTGGTCTGGCTGCAGGCGGTGGCCGGGCTGTTCCAGCCGACGGCGCCGGCCGAGCGCGAGATGATCCGTCGCGGGTTGCGGATCGTGGTGCCGTTCCGGCCGGGATACGGGACGAGCGATCCGGCGCCGGCGGGACGGGACGTGATCGAGGGGAGCGCCTCCGACATCGCCGAGGCGCTGCGGCTCGCGGGGATCGCGCGGTGCCCGGTGGTGAGCCAGCTCTACGACATCCGCATCGCGCTGGCGCTGGCGCGGCTGGCGCCGGGGCAGGTCGAGCGCATCGTCGGCCTGGCCTGCATCTTCCCCGCCCGGAGCATGGCGCAGTTCCGCCGGATGCGCCCGATGGCGCGGTTCGTCGTGACGACGGTCCGCTTCGCCCCGCAGCTCCTGCCGTTCATCATCCGGGCCTTCTATGCGGACATGCGGCGGAGCGGGTTGCATACGGCGGTGCGAAAGTTCTACCGGGACGTGCCGGCGGACGCGCGCGCCCTCGCGGATCCGGAGATCTCCGAGGCGGTGACGGGCGCCTATGGGCTTGTCCATACCGGGGAGAGCTCGATCGCCGCCTACTGCGCCGAGTCGCGGGCCTTCGAGGCGGCGTGCCTGCCCGGGTTCGGCGACGTGGCGTGTCCGGTGACGCTGATCAACGGCGAGGCCGATGGCGGGGGCCTGTGCGAGACCGCGCTGGAATATTGCGCGCAGCATCCGCGCTGGGGCTCGATCACCTTTCCGGACGAGGGCCAGCTGGTGGGGTTCACGCAGTGGCCGGCCGTGCTCGACGCGATCGAGGGGCGGCTCGGGGCCGCGTCGCTGCCGTCAGGGTGAGGGGGCGCGGTCGGAGAGGGCGAGCGAGATGCAGCCGCTGGCGGCGTCGAAGCTCGGCGTGGTCCAGGGGCGGGTGACGGCGGGGCGCTCGAAGGCGGCGCAGACGCGGGCGAGGCCGGGCTCGGGGTAGCTGATCGGATAGGGCGCGCGCGAGCCGGGATCGACGAGCTCGGCGGCGCGGGCGGGGGCGAGGCAGGCGGGCGAGAGGCGGGCGAGGTCGGCCGGCCGCGCCGGCTCGGCCCCGCCGCGGAAATGGCAGTCGAGGGCGGCGGCGATCGCCTCGAGGTCGGCGACGCGGCGGGCGTCGCGGCTCTGCTGGCGGCTGGTCTCGGGGCCGCCGACCTGCCAGAGCGCCAGCGCCGCCGTCACCGCGACGACGCCGCCGCTCAGGGCGACGAGGCGGCGGGCGCGGGCGAGGCTCATGGCCGTTCTTCCCCCGGACTTTCGTCCAGCGGGCCGAGGGCGGGGCGGTAGGCGGCGAAGACGGCGGCGGCGATGGCGGCGACGACGGCGGCCTTGAGGAGGAAGCGCAGGGTCAGCTCGCCGCCGAGGAGCGCGGCGACGACGGCGATCAGGTCGCCGATGCCGACCGCGGCGGCGATGAAGAGCGCGGCGGCGGTGAGCCAGTGGCCGACGGCGGAGCGGCGGCGGCCGGGATCGGCGGCCTCGGCGCGGGCGAGCGACAGGGTGAGCGCCGCCCAGACCGGCCAGGCGACGACGAGCGCGGCGACCGCCCAGCGCAGCGCGCCGGAGCCGGAATAGTCGGCGCCGGCGAGCGGGTCGGGGACCCATACGTCGATCAGCGAGAAGGCGAGGACGCCGAGCTGGACGACGACGATGCCGAGGGCGACGAAGAGCACGCCGAAGGCGAGCGCGTCGCGGGGCGAGACGGCGGCGCGGGGGCGGGGGGCCGGCGGCAGGCCGGGGACGTCGACCCAGGCGGCGAGGCTCGCCTGCACCTCGGCCTCGGACCAGCCGGCGTCGCGGAGCGCCGCGGCGATCGCCGGGCGCGCGCCGCCGGCGGCGAGGGCGTCGCGGACGAAGGCGGCGAGGGGCTCGGGCGCCCGCATCAGGTCGCGTCGGGCCGGCCGGCGTCGCGGAGGGCGGCGGCGATGGCGGGGCGCGCGCCGCCGGCGGCGAGGGCGTCGCGGACGAAGGCGGCGAGGGGCTCGGTCGCCCGCATCAGATCGCGTCGGGCCGGCCGGCGTCGCAGAGGGCGGCGGCGATGGCGGTGCGCGCGCCGCCGGCGGCGAGGGCGTCGCGGACGAAGGCGGCGAGGGGCTCGGGCGCCCGCATCAGATCGCGTCGGAGAGGTCGGGGCCGGGCGCGGGCCGGGGGAGCGGCGGCGGGTCGTTGAGGGCGAGGAGGGCGTCGCCGACCTCGGGCACGTAGCGCCCGGCCATGCCCATGGCCATGGCGAGCTTGAGCGTCTGGTGGGCGGCGTCGGACATGAAGGTCGCGGCGCGGTGGGAGTTGGCGAGGCGCTGGTAGTAGCCGAGGTCCTTGAAGCCGTTCGCTATGGTGAAGCGGTGGGCGGAGGCGTCGCGGTTCACCGCGTAGTCGGAGAAGGCCTGGAAGTTGCCGCAGTTGAGCCCGGAGCCGGAGACGATGGCGCGGAACACCGCCGGGTCGGCGCCGACCTTGGCGACCATGGCGTAGCACTCGGCCCAGATCGCCGCATAGCCGAGGCCGACGAGGTTGTTGATCAGCTTGAGCGCGTGCGCCGAGCCGACGGGGCCGCCGGTCGGGATGATGGTGCTCGCCCAGGTGGAGATCAGCGGCCGCCACGCCTCGATCAGCTCGGGCGGGCCGCCGCAGTAGGTGGTGAGCTCGCCCGACCAGGCATGGGCGGGCGTGCGCGACATCGGCGCGTCGAGGAAGGTCATGTCGCGGGCGGCGAGGTCGGCGGCGAGGCGCTCGGAGAGGTCGGGCTCGGAGGTGGTGGCGTCGATGATGGCGAAGCCGGGCCGGGCGGTGAGGAGCAGGGCCTCGACGGTGGCGGCGACCTCGGGCGCGCCGGTGACGCAGAGGACGACGGCGTCGCACTGGTCGGCCATCTCGGCGAGCGAGCCGACCTCGACGGCGCCGCGGCCGACGAGGTCGTCGACGGCCTCGCGCTTGCGGTAGGCGATGACGCGGAGGGGGAAGCCCTTCTCGACGATGTTCTTCGCCATGCCGTGGCCCATCAGGCCGACGCCGACGAAGCCGATGGTGGGGTTCCGGGTCATGGCTGCCTCCCTGCGCTGTCCACGCGGGTGTTCACGCGTGAAAATTATGCAAGTCGTTGTTTTTGTTGATCACGAGTCTGTGATCGGAGCGGTCGCCTGTCGGTGCTCCCGGGCGATGGGGGTCAATCGGGCAGCGCGATCGGGCCGTGCTCGGCCCAGGCCTCGCCGGGGCCGGGGTTGTCCCTGGGGCTCGCGCCGCCGAGATGGGTCATCACCCCCCAGACGGCGTTGAGCGCGGTCTGGACGGCGCCCTCGACCCAGGCGGGGGTCCAGGAGATGTCGTCGCCGGCGAGGAAGACGCCGCGCTGCTCGGGGGGCAGGTCCGCCTGCATGAAGTGGCCGAACATGCGGTGGTTGTAGCGGTAGTGGCCGGGCAGCGCGCCCTTGAAGGCGCCGAGGAAGTTCGGGTCGGTCTCCCAGCTCACGGTGATCGGGTCGCCGATGATGTGGCCGCGGATGTCGAGCGTCGGATAGACCTTCTCCAGCGAGGCGAGGGCGAGCTCGACGCGGCGCTCGACGGGGAAGGGCAGCATCTTCAGCGCGTCGGACATCCAGGAATAGGTGAGGCAGATCACGCCGGGCTTGTCGTCGCCGAGGTCGAAGAGATAGGTGCCGCGGGTGAGGCGGTCGGTCAGGGTCATCGACATGACGTGGCGGCCGGTGACCGGGTCGCGATCCTTCCAGAACGGGCGGTCGACCATGACGAAGGTCTTCGACGACTGCATGTAGCGGGTGCGGTCGAGCGCCATCCAGGTCTCGTGCGAGAACAGGTTCTCCTGCGTGTCGATCGCGGTCGAGAGCAGCCAGGACTGGCAGGTGGCGAGCACCGCCTCGAAGACCTCGGTGCGGCCCCAGCGGTCAGTGACGTTGAGCCGGCCGGCGGCGTCGCGGAAGATGCGGGACGCGCCGGGGCGGGTGGCGCCGGAGTTGAGGGCCGCGAGGGTCGTGCCGGCGGGCCAGTGGACGAGCTTGTCGGGGGCGTGGCGCCAGAGGCGCTGCGGCACCTGCTCGACGCCGCCCAGCATGAAGCGCTGGTGATCGTCGCATTCGGTGACGTTGACGCGGAGGATCTCCAGCATGGAGTTCGGGAAGTCCGAATCCCAGCCGCCGGTGCCGAAGCCGACCTGGCCGAACACCTCGCGGTGGCGGAAGGGCAGCTTCTGGAACGCCTCGGAGGAGGCGACGAAGTCGTAGAAGGTCCGCTCGTCCCAGGCCGCGACGATCGGGTTCCAGATCTCCTTGACCCGTTTGGCGTCGCGGTCGCGGATCGCCTGCTTGAGCGCGGAGAAGTTGGCGCCCTTCTCCAGCGCGGCGTCGTAGGCCTGGGCGACCTCGCGGTAGAGCGGCGGCAGGTCGGCCAGCGTCTCGGCGTAGTGGGTCTCGCCGAAGAGGTCGATCACCGTCGAGCCGGCGGCCGGGGTGAGCGGGTTGGGGAAGGGGCGGCTCTCGACGCCCGTCAGGTCGACATAGTGGTAGAAGCCGGTCGAGGAGACCGGGAAGCGCATGCCGCCGAGCTCGGCGATCACCCCGTCGGCGCCCTCGAAGGGCTGCGAGCGCAGGCGGCCGCCGAACTGGCCGCTCTCGTAGAGGATGGGGTGGACGCCCATCCTCATCAGCTCGTGGCCGGCGATGACGCCGGAGATGCCGGCGCCGATGATGGCGACCCTGGCGCCGTGCTTCTCGGCCGGGACGGCGCCGAGGCCGGACTCGTGGCGGATCCAGTCGTCGAAGGGGAAGGTGAAGTCGGGGCCGAACATCGTGACGGGGCGGTCGGTCACCTGGGTTCTCCGGGGCGGGCGTGCAGCGCGTGGTAGAGGTCGGGGCGGCGGTCGGCGAGGTGGGTCGCGTTGGCGCGGGCGGCGGCGAGGGCGTCGCGGTCGAGGGTGGCGTGGATCATCTCCTCGCCGGGGCCGGCGCGGGCGAGGTCGGCGCCGGTCGGCGCGACGACGCAGGAGAGGCCGACATAGGCGAAGTCGGCCTCGGCCCCGGCGTAGTTGGCGTAGGCGAGGAAGACGGCGTTCTCCTCGGCGCGGGCGGGCACGATGCGGGTGGCGATCGAGGCGAAGGGGGCCATGTTGGCGGTGGGGACGAGGATCGCCTCGGCGCCGGCGAGGGCGAGGGCGCGGGCGGTCTCGGGGAACTCGATGTCGTAGCAGATGGCGAGGCCGAGCTTCCAGCCGAGGAGCTCGGCCACCGGGGCGAGGCGATCGCCGGGGGCGAACTGGCTGCGGTCGACGTCGCCGTAGAGGTGGGTCTTGGCGTAGGTGGCGACGGTCGCGCCCGTGCGATCGACGAGGCGGACGGCGTTGACCGGGCGGCCCTCCGCGTCGCGGCGGGGGTAGCCGGCGAGGAGGGCGAGGCCGTGGCGGCGGGCGGCGGCGGCGAGCGCGGCGTCGAGCTCGGGCGTGGCGGCGGCCTCGGCGGCGACCGCCTCGGCGCCGATGGCGTAGCCGGTCAGCGCCATCTCCGGCAGGACGAGCAGGTCGGCCCCCGCCGCCGCGGCGCGGCCGGCGCTCGCGTCGAGGCGGGCGACGCCCTCGGCCCGTCCGCCCGTCACCGGGCGCCACTGGTCGAGGGCGAGGCGCATGGCCGGGCCGCTACTCGGCCGCGCGCGGCGGCAGGGCGACGACCGTCGCCTCGCGGCGCGGCTTCTCCAGCGTCCCGAGCGAGTCGAGGTAGCGGCGGTCGAAGTCGGGCCCGTAGACCGGGAACTCGACGGGGCGGTCGCGGAACGACTTGAGCGGCTGGCCGAGGCCGAGGAGGCCGCGCTCGCGCTGGCGGCGCACCACGTCGAGGTCGATCTCGTAGGGCAGGAACGCCTCGTGCGAGCCGGCCTGGTGGAGGATGCGGCCCGCCGGGTCGACGATCATCGACTGGCCGTTGCCGCCGACGCCGAGGCCGTTGACCGAGACGACGTAGGACTGGAACATCGCCGCCGAGGCCTGGACGATGGCGAGGTCGGCGGGGCGGTCGACGAAGTTCGCCATCACCGGGTTGAGGATGACCTCGGCCCCCATGGAGGTGAGCTGCCGCTGCAGCTCGGGGAACCACATGTCGTAGCAGATCGACAGGCCGAAGCGGCCGACGCCCGGCACGTCGAAGACGCAGAACTCGTCGCCGGCGGCCGAGGCCTCCTCGTAGGGGGTGAAGGGGAAGATCTTGCGGTAGCGCGCCACGACGTCGCCGGTGGGGTCGATCACCGGGGTCATGTTGTAGATGGCGCCGTCGCGCTTCTCGAAGAGCGAGCCGGGGACGAGCCAGATGCGGTGGCGCCGCGCCATCTCCTGGAAGGACTGCTCGATCTCGCCGCCGGCGGGCTGGGCGGAATGGGCCGCCGGCCCGTGCGCGGCGAGCTCGGAGAGGACGACCATCTGCACCCAGGGGTAGAGGTGCATCATCACGTCGAGGCGCTGGCGGATCGTGTCGACGTTGTTCTGCATCCCGACGTACATCTGGATGCCGCCGATGGCGAAGGGGGTCATGGCGCGGGGTTCCTTTCCTGGGGCGCGGCCGGGAGGGCGCGCCCGTCCGGGGCGGCCTCTCGCGGGTCGCGATCGTCGGTGAACGTAATGCGGCGGGTCCCGGGGGCAAATGCGTCGAGGCGCTGGCGGATGGGCTCGATCCCCGGCCAGGAGATCTCGACGCTGCCCTGGGCCGGGCGGTAGAGGGCGGTGTAGATCGTGCCGAAGCCCGCGCCGTAGCGGCGGGAATGGAGCGGCGGGGCGAGGAAGCGGCGGCGGAGCTGGTCCGCGTCGGCGCGGCCGTCGCCGACCGCCTGGGCGAGGTAGGCCTCGCGCTCCAGCGTGCGCGAGTCGCGGCCGTGGCGGGGCCATTCGACGCCGAGCTGGTGGTTGGTGGCGTGGCGGGCGGCCGTGACGATCGCGGGGCGGTCGGGGGCGAGGAGGACCGCGCCGTGGCGGCCGGCGCGGTCGATCAGCGTGAGGTTGTAGGACATGTGGCAGGGCAGGCGGCGCACCGCCTCGATGGCGTCGGGCGTGTCGCGGCAGACCTCGAGCAGGTAGCGCAGGATCAGCGGCACGCCGAAGCCCGGGCCGATCTCGGGCCGGCCGCCGAAGGCGAGGGACACCGCGAGGCCGGCGGCGTTGACCCCGTCGGCGAGGCCGGCGAGGCCGTCGGCCATGCCCATCACCGGCCGGCCGAGCCAGGCGGTGCGGTAGAGGAAGCCCTCGTTGAGCGCCGGGTCGAGGTCGTAGTTGCGCAGGAGCGCCGGGCCGTCGGCGTCGACCACCGCGGCCTGCGAGCAGTGCAGGATGTAGCGGGGCGGCGACCAGAAGGTGAGGAAGCGGGCGGCGCGGGCGTCGGCCCCGGCGACGAGGACGAGGCGCTCCCAGACCGGCACGAGCTCGGGCATGAAGCGGCGGAGCGCGCGGACGGCGCGGTCGAGATCCGCGGGGCCGCCGGCGCGGTCGCCGAGCCAGCTCGACCAGCCGGGCCAGCCGGACCAGAACACCCGCGGCCAGGCGGCTCCGGGGGCATCCTCGCAGACGCTGCGGAACGGCACCGTGACCGGCGCGTGGCCGGGCGCGGCGAGCGCGCTGGAACGGTCCTCGGGGTCCATGAGGCGAGTCGTCGCGCCCGCCGGGCAGGAAGTCAAGCGGCGCGCCCTGGAGCTTGTGGCTATCGCCGGGAAGGCCTGGGAGGATCGTCGGAGCGCCTTTGCGCTCCGGAGTCGGTCTCCCCGCCCGCGCAAGCGCGGGCGGGGCCCCTGCGCGCCGTTGCGCGCGGTCTCCCCCACCCTTCCCCCCGCCCTTGGGCGGGGGAACCTGCCCGATGGGGGAAGGGCAGAAGGAGGAAGGAAGAAGAGGCGGGCGGGACGTCGGTGGGGGCCTGGGC
>NZ_JAGOMQ010000028.1 GCF_017993425.1 Amaricoccus sp. | reverse complement strand
CTCCGCCGCCGACCAGACCCGCCGCCTCTTCTGCTTCGTCACCGCAAACCGATAGTGTCCATCATCCCATGGTGGACACTATCGCCGACGCCTCGCGTCAGGCAGGGCGGTCAGCCCGGACGCTTACCCCGCGCCTGGGAACCGGACGCGTTCAGATAGTGGGGCGCAAGCTTTGCCTGACCGAGGCGGCGTTGGCCGACTTGGAGGATATCTGCGGCTTCACGACCGACACCTGGGGGCGGGCGCCGTCGCGACGCCTTTCGCCCCGGGCTGCGCTCGTTTCCCTGCGGGGCGCATGTGGTGTCCTATTTGGCGCTCGACGGCGGGGCGATCGGCATCGTCCGGGTGCTGCATGCACGGCAGAATGTAGCGGCGTTGCGGTGGAGAGAGGGGATTGGGTGATGGTGGGTGCGAGCACCCACCATACTTGCTAGAGGTCTTTGACAGCCCGGGTGAGATCGGACCTAGCTTCTAGAGGGCTTGCAAGAAGCGAGAAGACTTCGTGCGAGCGGCTGTAGTTCGGCAAGTACACGACACCCGATGCTCCGGGGGCCGGGGAAGCAAGGCCACTTGATACTATTATTTCAAGTATAGATTTAACAGTGGATCGATGCTGGGGCTCAATACCGCGATAAAACGCGTTCTCGCGCCGACCACGCCCTCTTTGTACAAAAAGTTTCCTAAGGACGGTAATCAGCAGGGCCATTTCAACGGGAAGACCGGATCGCAAGATTTGTGCATTGGTGTCGTAGGTGTCGGCGAAGGAAATCACCTCAGTGGCTGCGTCGATCATGCCGGGGGGCAGGGCATCTCGATTGGCCCGGCCAATTAGGCTTGTCACGAGGCAACTCCGCAATCGAGGGGCCTTTTGTCCCACCTCTTCCTCTTCCACATAGAGTTGATCTATAACGCACTCATCGAAAAAAACCTGCGAAAGGTCGGATTGCGCAGTAACTACGAGCGCATCAATATCGCACTCTCTAATCGTTACAGGCGGAACTTTTCCGCCGAAAACCATCGAAAATACTTGAATAAGATCGAACAAAAGAAGAGAGTCGCCGCTGTTGTTGATGCAGTGCTCAAAGCTCGCTCGGAACAGGCGTTCGCCTACGACGGCGCGCTGGATGTCCCGGCAACACATCCGAACGCCCAGTTCCCCGAGTTGATGGCGCCCTCTTAGTTTTATAAGATTGGAGTTCTCAAACGGTGATGTAGCATACCTTGCAACGTTTGCAGAGGCGCAGGCGTCGCAGAAGTCCAAATCAAAGAACTCCCTTGCCTCCGGATCGCTGGAAGAGGATGCGAGCCCGCAAAGACGGTACACGAACAGCTCGCTTTCGGCGTTCATCTCAAACCCGAAAACATCCGAGAAGGTGCGCCGCAAAATCTCTATCGAAAGGGGGCCACGTCCGCTCTGAGAGCCGCGAGCCTCCCAGGCCAGTCGTTCCAGAAATCTCCTGACCGCTACAGGATCGCGCAGGCCTGCCGGTGACTGATCTGCCTCGCGCGCTGCAACTTGGTCTAGTAAGTAGTCCCAACCATTGGCGGCATCCTGGAAATTGTTCAGCGCGAGCTTGTCGAACACGTGGCGCGATATCAGGTAGCCGAGCAAGAGAGGGCGCCTAGGAAGCCAATCGGGAAGAGACTGGTGAAGATTGTGGTTTGCAAGGTACCGTTCCACCTGTTCTGGGCTGAAGTTACTAATGTCACTAATTGTAAAATCTTCACTCAGAGCGAGGGCGTTACGCAAATCACTGGTGGATGCTCCAAAATAACTTGAGCGTCCAGCCATGAATACACGGCTACCAACCGGTGTATCTTTCACAAAACGTCTAACTAACTCAAGGGAATCGCTTTTGGCTTTCCGCATATTTTTAACAGAAAGCACAAATTTTGTCGTGTATAACTCATCGAATCCGTCAAGAAGAAGATCGCAGAATCCTGCTCGCCATGCGCCGATCAGTCCGTTCGCACTTGCGAAACCGATTTGCTCGCAGTGGCGAATGAGAGCTTCAGCCGGAGACCTTTGTCCAAAGTGATCGACAAGGTTCAGGTGAATAGGGAATCGAGCCGAATATCCGGCTTTGAACCTTTGGAAGCTAGAGAGAAATATTTCTCTAAGCGTCATGCTCTTTCCAGAGCCAAAGTCGCCGAGAAATACAATGCCTCTGACGTTGGAGTCATAAACCCTATCAATAAGGCGTTCGTAGGATATAACTTCTTTAGAGTCCAGTACAAAATCAAGAGGTACGTAGCTATCAGTTATCCTTCCGCTGTTATTAGAAAGTTCTCTGGCGCTACCAAAGTAATAGTTCTCTCGCAATTTTCCATATAGGCCAGCATTTACCAGACGTTAGAACAAAGTCTGCAGGCTTAAGATATGAATTGGGCATTTGGCTTTTGACCGGATAGCTTGATCTCCCTTCAGGGCGGCTTGATTTCCCGTGGGATCTTGCTTAAGTACAAGCCAGATCTGAAAGTTTTTATCCTCATTTGCAGGCTCGCGCCTCATCTCTGACACGAGTTTGGTTAGCTTTTGAAGCTTCTCTTTGGCTGCTTGAAGCTTTCCACTTACAGTAGCCTCGACGAGGTGCACTGTATCTAAAGTTCTGAAAACACCATCACGCTCGTGTCCCTGAAGCGTCTCAGCACTCCCGGAGAAAGCATCTGGCCATAGCTCTCGACAAACATTCCTTACGTCGTTCTCAAATGCACGAGTCATCTCATAGCGCTCGTCCATCACTACCCATCCATCTTCAGCGCATTAATAAACGCCTCCTGCGGGATGTCCACCCGCCCGAACTGGCGCATCTTCTTCTTGCCGGCCTTCTGCTTCTCCAGCAGCTTGCGCTTGCGGGTGATGTCGCCGCCGTAGCACTTCGCCGTCACGTCCTTGCGCAGGGCCGAGATGGTCTCGCGGGCGATGATGCGGCCGCCGATCGCCGCCTGGATCGGGATCTTGAAGAGGTGCTGGGGGATCAGCTCCTTCAGCTTCTCGACCATGGCGCGGCCGCGGGCCTCGGCGCGGGCGCGGTGGACCATGGTGGAGAGGGCGTCCACCGGCTCGTCGTTGACGAGGATCGCCATCTTCACGAGGTCGTCCTCCTGGTAGCCGGTCACGGTGTAGTCGAACGAGGCGTACCCCTTGGTCACGGATTTCAGGCGGTCGTAGAAGTCGAAGACCACCTCGTTGAGCGGCAGGTCGTAGACGACCATCGCCCGGGAGCCGGCGTAGGTGAGGTCGAGCTGGACGCCGCGGCGGTCCTGGCAGAGCTTCAGGACGTCGCCGAGGTACTCGTCGGGGACGAGGATCGTCGCCTTGATGCGGGGCTCCTCGATGTGGTCGATCTTGACCGCCTCGGGCATGTCGGCGGGGTTGTGGAGCTCGAGCATCGTGCCGTCGGTGCGGTAGATGTGGTAGACGACCGAGGGCGCGGTGGTGATGAGGTCGAGGTCGAACTCGCGCTCCAGGCGCTCGCGGATCACCTCGAGGTGGAGGAGGCCGAGGAAGCCGCAGCGGAAGCCGAAGCCGAGGGCGGCGGAGGTCTCCATCTCGGCGGTGAAGCTGGCGTCGTTGAGCTGAAGCTTCTCGATGGCGTCGCGGAGCGCCTCGAAGTCGGAAGCGTCGACCGGGAAGAGGCCGCAGAACACCACGGGGATCGAGGGCTTGAAGCCGGGGAGCGGCTCGGTCGCGCCCTTGCGCTCGGTGGTGATGGTGTCGCCGACGCGGGTGTCGCGGACCTGCTTGATCGAGGCGGTGAGGAAGCCGATCTCGCCCGGGCCCAGCGTGTCCATGGGGGTCATGCCGGGGCGGAAGACGCCGACGCGGTCGACCGGGTAGACGGCGTTGGTCGACATCATGCGGATGCGGTCGCCCTTCCTCAGCACCCCGTCGATGATGCGGACGAGGACGACGACGCCGAGATAGGCGTCGTACCAGCTGTCGACCAGCATCGCCTTGAGGGGGGCGGCAGGGTCGCCCTGGGGGGCGGGGAGGCGGGCGACGATGGCTTCGAGGACGTCGGCGATGCCGAGGCCGGTCTTGGCGGAGATCGGGATGGCGTCGGAGGCGTCGATGCCGATGACGTCCTCGATCTGCTCCTTCACCCGCTCGGGCTCCGCGGCGGGGAGGTCGATCTTGTTGAGGACGGGGACGATCTCGTGGCCAGCGTCGATCGCCTGGTAGACGTTGGCGAGCGTCTGGGCCTCGACCCCTTGCGAGGCGTCGACGACGAGGAGCGAGCCCTCGACGGCGCGCATGGAGCGGGAGACCTCGTAGGCGAAGTCGACATGGCCGGGCGTGTCGATGAGGTTGAGGACGTAGTCCTGGCCGTCGCGGGCGCGGTAGTCGAGGCGGACGGTGTTGGCCTTGATGGTGATGCCGCGCTCGCGCTCGATGTCCATGGAATCGAGAATCTGCGCCTGCATGTCGCGGTCGGCGACCGTGCCGGTGGTCTGGATCAGCCGGTCGGCCAGGGTGGATTTCCCGTGGTCGATATGGGCGACGATGGAGAAGTTTCGGATGCGCGCGGTCTCGGTCATGCGCGCGGGTATGCGGGCGCGCCGGCGCGGGCGTCAAGGGGCGGCGGAGGCCACCCGGGGCCCGCCTGCGCGCTGCGCCCGCGGGCCCCGGGTGGTCGTCGGGCTGGCCGGGGCGGGTCAGCTCCTCGGCTTCAGGTTCTCGGGATCGTAGAGCGGCCGGTAGCCGACGGCGGCGACCTCGACCGGGTAGGTCTCGCCGAAGTACTGGACGGCGAGCCTGCGGCCGGTCTGGCACCACTCCCACGGCAGGTAGGCGAGCGCGATGTTCCGGCCCACGCTCGGCCCGAAGGCGATCGAGGTGGTGAAGGACCGCCGGCCGAGCGCGTCGACCAGGGTCTCGCCGGTCGCGGGATCGAGAACCGGCAGCGTTCCGACCGGGTAGCGGGCGACGCCGGCGCCGTCGGCGTTGTCGGTCATGACGAGGGTGCAGAGCATCGCCGGCTGGTGGGCGCGGGCGCGGTGCTCGAGGTGCCTCGCCTTGCCGCGGAAGTCAGCCTCCTTGACCTTTGACCGGGCCAGGTCCGCCTCCAGCAGGTTGTATTCGGTCAGCAGGTCGGCGTTCTGGAGGCGCAGGCTCTTCTCCATGCGCCGGCTGTTGGCGTAGGTCTCCACGCCCACCGCCATCACGCCGGTGGCGCGGAGCGCGTCCCAGACGGCGAGGCCGTCCCCGTACGCCATGTGCAGCTCCCAGCCCTGCTCGCCGACATAGGAGATGCGGAACGCGGTCACGTCCTTGCCGGCGATGCGGAGGGGGCGGATCGCCGCGAAGGGGAAGCTCTCCGTCGCGAGCGCGGCCGGGTCCTCGACCACCTTCGCAAGGGTCTCCCGCGCGTTCGGGCCCCAGATGCCGATGGTGACGAACCTCTCGGCGACGTCCTCGATCGTCACGTCGTAGCCGCGGTCCTGCGCCACGCGGCGCATGTAGTGGAAGTCGCGCGGACCGGCGTCGGCGCCGTTCACCAGGCGGATGCGGTCGGGCATGCGGAAGAGGGTGAAGTCGGCGCGGACGTTGCCCGCATCGTCGAGGAAGTGGGTGTAGATGCCCTTGCCGATATTGGCGTCGCCGCCGACCTTCGCCGCGCAGAGCCACTCCATCATCGCGACGTGGTCGGGGCCGGAGATGTCGGTCATGTGGAAGTGCGAGAGGTTGACGATGCCGCAATCCTCGCTCATCGCCAGCTGCTCGGCGTTGGAGACGCGCCAGAAGTGGCGATTGTCCCACTCGTTCTCGCGGACCGGGATCCGGTCGGCGTATTTCGCGAGCAGGTGCTCGTTCGCGGCGTAGCCATGCGCCCGCTCCCAGCCGCCGAGCTCCATGAAGTGGCCGCCGAGCGCCTTCTCGCGCTCCCAGAACGGCGAGCGGCGGATGCCGCGGCCGCCGGCGAAGGGCTCGCGCGGGTGGACGGGCGGGTTGTAGACCTTGCGCGCCGTCTCCGTGCAGCGCGCGGCGATGAAGTCCTCGGTCAGCGCGAAGGGGTTGAAGCGGGCGTAGTCGATGCGGGCGTGGTCGATCGCCGTGCGGCCGTCGGTCATCCAGTCGGCGACGAGCTTGCCCATGCCGGGCGCGTCCTTGACCCAGATGCCGACGGCGTACCAGAGGCCGCGGACCTTCTGGCTCTCGCCGATCGACGGGCCGCCGTCGGTCGTGACCTGGAGGAGGCCGTTGAAAGAGTGGCCCTCGTTGTAGCCGAGCTGGCCTAGGATCGGCGTCAGCTCCATCGCCCGCTCCATCGGCGCCACCACCTGCTCGAGGTCGAGGTCGCGCTGCGACGGCGACAGCCGCGCCTGCTCCTTCTCCGGGAGGTCGCGGGGGTGGACGAGCCGGGGGTCGTGCTCCTCGTAGTAGCCCCACTCGATCTGCCCGCCCTCGGCGGTCCGCGGATCGCCGGTGTCGCGCATGTAGGCGGAGTTGCCCTGGTCGCGCAGCAGCGGGAAGCCGATCTCCTTGCCCGTCCCCGCGAAGGCGTCATAGGGCCCGAAGAACGTCAGCGGATGGTCGATCGGCATGACCGGCAGATCCTCGCCGGCCATCGCCGCGATCAGCCGGCCCCAGAGGCCGGTGCAGACCACGACATGGTCCGCGCGGATCGTGCCGCGCGGGGTGGCCACGCCGCGGATCCGGCCGTCCTCGATGACGAGCGACGTCGCCGGGGTGTTCGCGAAGGCGCGGAGCTTGCCCGCCGCCTCGGCCCGGTCGACGAGCTTGCCGGCGACGGTCTGCGAGCGCGGGATGACGAGCCCGGCGTCGGGATCCCAGAGCCCGCCCTGCACCAGGCTCTCCTCGATCAGCGGGAACCTCTCCTTGATCTCGGCCGGCTCCATCAGCCGCGCCCGGGTGCCGAAGGCCCTGGCGCTGTCGACCTTGCGCCGGATCTCGTTCATGCGCTCGTCGTCGCCGACCCGCGCCACCTCGATGCCGCCGATCCGGGCGTAGTGGCCCATCCTCTCGTAGAAATCGGCCGAGTAGAGCGTGGTCCAGCAGCTGAGGAAGTCGTGGCTGGTGGCGTAGCAGAAGTCAGAGGCGTGGGCGGTCGAGCCGATGTCGGTCGGGATGCCGGACTTGTCGATGCCGACGATGTCGTCCCAGCCGCGCTCGATCAGGTGATGGGCGACCGACGCCCCGACGATGCCGCCGAGCCCGACGATGACCACCCGCGCCCGTTCCGGAAACCCTGACATGCGTTCCTCCCCTCGCTCCCGACCGTCGCCCGCCGCGCCCCGGCGCCCGGATCCCGTCGCCCGCGCGCGGTCCCTGCGGGACCGATTACCCTGTTTCGCGCCGCCGGCCCGCCGCAAGTGCGACGCCTGCTGACGGCTCCGCGACCATCGCCGGTCGGCCGCCGCCTTGTCATCGCATCCGCCGGGTCAGCGGGCGTCGCCGTGCGCCTTGCGGAAGGCGTCGGGCGTCAGGCCCTCCGCGGTCCTGAACACCTTGATCATGTGCGGCAGGTCGCAAAAGCCCGTCTCGGCGGCGATCCGGGTGGCGGAGCGCGCGGTGGTGACCAGCAGGCGCTTGGCGCGCTCGACCCGGATCAGCCGGTCGGCGTCGAGCGGCGTCATGCCGAGCGCGTCGCGGAAGTGCCGCTCGAGCTTGCGCCGGCCCACGCCCAGCCGCTCGACGATCCGGGCGATGGAGAGCGGCGCGTCGATCGACTGCTGCATGGCGAGGAGCGCCCGCCGCACCAGCGGGTCGTCGGTGACGAGCGCGAGCGGCATGCCGGGCTGCGGCTCGTCGCCCGCCGCCTCGTCGAGGATCATGATGTGCAGGCTCTTGGCCGCCCGCGCCGTCCCGAGGTGGCGGCGCACGATGAAGGCGGCGAGATGCGCCGCCGAGACGCCGCCGGAGCAGGTCAGCCGGTCGCGGTCGACCACGAAGATCCGGTCGCTCACCGGGGTCAGCCCGTCGAAGCGCTCGAGGAAGTCGTCGTGGTGGAACCAGCTGACGCAGGCGCGGTAGCCATGCATCAGCCCCGCCCGGTGCAGCGCGAAGGCGCCCGTGCAGACCCCGACCAGCGGGATGCCCGCCGCCGCCGCCCGCTCCAGGAAGCGCACAATGTCGGGATGCAGGTGCTCGACCTCGTCGACGAGCCCGCCGACCACGACGAGGTAGTCGAAGCGGCCGGGGTCGCCCAGCGGCTCCTCCGGCTGCACGACGATGCCGGAGCTCGACGCGATCGGCTCCATCGTCGGCGAGACCACCCGCCACGAGCAGAGGATCGGCCGCGAGCGGTCGCCCTCGTCCGCCGCGAGCCGCAGCACGTCGACGAAGTTCCCGAGCGCGCAGAGCGTGAAGCGCCGGGCGAGCACGAAGCCGATCCTGAGCTGGGCCAATCGCCGGCCTTCGTCGCGAGGTTACACCGGATATGACGCAGGGATACATCCCGGCGGGCCGCGAATCCAGTATAGACGGGCGGAGACCTCGGGAGGCCCGGCCATGACGCATTTCTCCTTCGCCCAGGTGATCCGGGGGGCGCTGACCGGCCAGAAGAACTGGACCGCCCAGTGGCCGGAGCGCGAGCCGAAGGCGGCCTACGACGTCGTCATCGTCGGCGCAGGCGGGCATGGGCTCGGGGCCGCCTACTACCTCGCGAAGGAGCACGGCATCACCAACGTGGCGGTGATCGACAAGGGCTGGCTCGGCGGCGGCAATACGGGCCGCAACACCACGATCATCCGCTCGAACTACCTCTACGACGAGAGCGCCCGGCTCTACGACCACGCGCTCGACCTGTGGGAGAACCTGTCGCAGGACCTGAACTACAACGTCATGTACTCCAAGCGCGGCGTGCTCATGCTCGCGCACAACGTCCATGACGTGCAGTCCTTCCAGCGGCATGTGCATTCGAACCGCCTGAACGGCGTCGACAACGAGTGGCTGACGGCGGCGGAGGCCAAGGCCTTCTGCCCGCCCCTCTCGATCGACCCGGGGGCCCGCTATCCGGTGCTGGGCGCCGCCCTCCAGCGCCGCGCCGGCACGGCCCGCCACGACGCGGTCGCGTGGGGCTACGCCCGGGCCGCCGCCGCGCGCGGCGTCGACATCCTCCAGAACTGCCCGGTCACCGCGATCCGCCGCGGCCCCGACGGCCGCGTCGCCGGCGTCGAGACCGCCAGGGGCTTCATCGCCGCGAAGAAGGTCGCCGTCTCCGCCGCCGGCCACACCTCGGTCGTCATGGAGACCGCCGGCGTCCGCCTGCCGCTGGAGTCCTACCCGCTGCAGGCGCTGGTCTCCGAGCCGATCAAGCCCGTCTTCCCCTGCGTCGCGATGTCGAACTCCGTCCACGCCTATATCAGCCAGTCCGACAAGGGCGAGCTCGTCATCGGCTCGGGCACCGACCAGTACGTCAGCTACTCCCAGCGCGGCGGCCTGCCGCTGATCGAGCATACCCTTGCCGCGATCTGCGAGATCTTCCCGATCTTCCGCCGGATGCGGATGCTGCGCAAATGGGGCGGCATCGTCGACGTGACCCCCGACCGCTCGGCGATCCTCGGCAAGACCCCGGTCCCCGGGCTCTACGTCAATTGCGGCTGGGGCACCGGCGGCTTCAAGGCCACCCCCGGCGCCGCCCACGTCCTCGCCTGGACCGTCGCGCGGGACGAGCCGCACCCGATCAACGCGCCCTTCACGCTGGAGCGCTTCACCACCGGCCGCCTCATCGACGAGGCCGCCGCCGCCGCCGTCGCGCACTGACGGCGCGCATGACCGCGAACACGCACTGAGGTCCCGCCATGCTGCTGATCCATTGCCCCTACTGCGAGCAGGACCTCCCCGAGCTGGAGTTCGCCTATGCCGGCGAGGCCCACGTCTCCCGGCCCGCCGACCCCTCGGCGCTCAGCGACGAGGAATGGCGCGACTTCCTCTTCGTCCGCGCCAACCCGAAGGGCGTCCACTTCGAGCGCTGGCGCCACGTCAACGGCTGCGCCCGCTTCTTCAACGCGGTGCGCGAGACCGTCGGCGACAAGTTCCTCGCCACCTACAAGGCGGGCGCGCCCCGCCCCGACGTCGCCAGCCTGACGGGAGAGGCGAAATGACCAGCTACCGCCTCCCGAACCGCGGCCGCGTCGACCACGCCCGCCCGGTCCGCTTCACCTTCGACGGCAAGAGCTATGCCGGCCTCGCCGGCGACACGCTGGCCTCGGCGCTGCTCGCCAACGGCGTCCACCTGATGGGCCGCTCGTTCAAGTACCACCGCCCGCGCGGCGTCGTCTCCGCGGGCTCCGACGAGCCGAACGCGCTCATGGGCGCCCGCCGCGGGCCGGGCCGCTTCGAGCCGAACACCCGCGCCACCCTGCAGGAGCTGCGGGCGAGCCTCGAGGCCACCAGCCAGAACCGCTGGCCCTCGCTCGCCTTCGACATGGGCGCGATCAACGACAACCTCGGGTCGCTCTTCTCCGCGGGCTTCTACTACAAGACCTTCATGTGGCCCCGCGCCTTCTGGGACCGCGTCTACGAGCCGGTGATCCGCAACGCCGCGGGCCTCGGCGTCTCCCCGACCGAGCCCGACGCCGACACCTACGCCTCCCGCTTCGCCCACACCGACGTTCTCGTCGTCGGCGCCGGCCCCGCCGGCCTCGCCGCCGCGCTCGCCGCCGGCCGCTCCGGTGCGTCGGTCATGCTGGTCGACGAGCATTCCGAGCCCGGCGGCACGCTGCTCTCCGAGCCCTCGGTCACCATCGACGGCAAGCCCGCCTGGGACTGGCTCGCCGCCACCCTCGCCGAGCTCGCCTCGCTGCCGAACGTCGCCGTCCTGCCGCGCGCCACCGCGATCGGCTACTACCACCAGAACCTCGTCGGCCTCTGCCAGCGCCTCACCGACCACCTCGACACGCCGCCCGCCGGCGCCCCGCGCGAGCGGATGTGGAAGGTCCGCGCCCGCGAGGTCGTCCTCGCCCAGGGCGCGCTGGAGAAGCCCCTCGTCTTCGACGGCAACGACCGCCCCGGCGTGATGCTCGCCGGCGCCGCCCAGACCTACCTCCACCGCTACGGCGTCAAGGTCGGCGACCGCCCGGCGATCGTCACGTCGCACGACAGCGCCTGGCACGCGGCCTTCGACCTCGCCGAGGCCGGCGCGAAGCCCGCCGTCATCGTCGACGTGCGCGCGACGGTCGACCCGGCGCTGACCGACCGCGCCCGCGCCCTCGGCATCGAGACCCTGCTCGGCCGCACCGTCACCGGAACCTCCGGCCGCCTCCGCGTGAGGTCCCTGCGCGTCAACCGCGTCGCCGAAGGCAAGGCCGGCGAGGCCCGCGACGTCGCCTGCGACACCGTGCTGATGTGCGGCGGCTGGACGCCCTGCCTGCATCTCTTCAGCCACACCCAGGGCAAGCTCGCCTGGGACGAGACGCTGCAGGTCTACCTGCCCGGCGCCAAGACCGAGGCCGTGCAGATCGCCGGCGCCGGCCGCGGCCTCTGGGGCGTCGCCGCCGCGCTGGCCGACGGAGCCGAGGCCGGCGCCCTCGCCGCCCGCGACGCCGGCCACGACGTCGCCGCCCCCACCTTCGCCGTCGACGCCGACCGCACCGGCTCGGGCGTCACCTGCAAGGAGCTGCCAACCGACAGGGACCCCGGCAAGGCCAAGGCCTTCATCGACTTCCAGAACGACGTCACCGCCAAGGACATCCGCCTCGCCGTCCGCGAGGGCATGCGCTCGATCGAGCACGTCAAGCGCTACACCACCAACGGCATGGCGACCGACCAGGGCAAGATGTCGAACGTCAACGGCCTGATGATCGCCGCCGACGCCCTCGGCAAGGCGCCGCCGCAGGTCGGCCTCACCACCTTCCGCCCGCCCTACTCGCCGACCACCTTCGGCGCCTTCGCCGGCTACCACAAGGACGCGACCTTCGAGGCCACCCGCAAGACGCCGATCGACCCCTGGGCCGAGGCCAACGGCGCGGTCTTCGAGCCCGTCGCCCTCTGGCGCCGCGCCCGCTACTTCCCGAACCCCGGCGAGGACATGCACGCCGCCGTCTCGCGCGAGTGCCGCGCCGCCCGCGCCTCCGTCGGCATCTTCGACGCCTCCACCTTGGGCAAGATCGAGGTCGTCGGCCCCGACGCCGTCACCTTCATGGAGCGGATGTACACCAACCCCTGGGCCAAGCTCGCCCCCGGCCGCTGCCGCTACGGCCTCCTCCTCGGCGAGGACGGCTTCATCCGCGACGACGGCGTGATCGGCCGGCTGGCCGAGGACCGCTTCCACGTCACCACCACCACCGGCGGCGCGGCGCGCGTGCTCAACATGATGGAGGACTACCTCCAGACCGAATGGCCCGACCTCAAGGTCTGGCTCACCTCCACCACCGAGCAATGGGCCGTCGTCGCCCTGCAAGGCCCCAACGCCCGCAAGCTCCTCGCCCCCTTCGTCGACGGCCTCGACATCTCGGCCGAGGCCTTCCCCCACATGGCCGTCGCCGAATGCACCGTCGCCGGCTTCCCGGCGCGGCTCTTCCGGGTCTCCTTCACCGGCGAGCTCGGCTTCGAGGTCAACGTCCCCGCCCGCCACGGCCGCGCCCTCTGGGAAAAGCTCTGGGAGGCCGGCCAGCAACACGGCATCGCCCCCTACGGCACCGAGGCGATGCACGTGATGCGGGCCGAGAAGGGCTACATCATCGTCGGCCAGGACACCGACGGCACCCTCACCCCCGACGACGCCGGCCTCGCCTGGGCGATCGGCAAGCAGAAGCCCGACTTCGTCGGCAAGCGCTCCCTCACCCGCCCCGACATGGTGGCGAAAGGCCGCAAGCAGCTCGTCGGCCTCCTCACCGAGGACCCGAAGGTGGTGCTCCAGGAAGGCGCCCAGATCGTCGCCGACCCGGCCCAGCCGAAGCCGATGACCATGCTCGGCCACGTGACCTCGGCCTACTGGTCCGACGCCCTCGGCCGCTCCATCGCCCTCGCCGTCGTCGCCGATGGCCGCGCCCGCGACGGCGAGACCCTGCACATCCCCATGCCGGACCGGACCATCGCGGCGAAGGTCACGAGGGCCACGGCCTTCCTCGACCCCGAGAACGCCCGGCTGGGCGCCTGAGAGGAGAGCGACGCCCATGACCGCCACCGCCGCCGGCGTGACCATCACCGAGCTGCCGCCGAGCCCCCGCATCTCGCTCCGCCTCGCCGATCCCGCGGGCCAGCCCCTGCCGACCCGGATCGGCGCGCGCGAGGGCGCCGCCCTCTGCCTCGGCCCCGACGAGTGGCTGCTCGAAGGCGACGGCGCCGCCGCCCTGATCGCCGCCCTGCCGCAGCCCCTGAGCGCCGTGGAGGTCACCGACCGCGAGATCACCTACGCGCTCGAGGGCCCCGCCGTCCTCGACCTCCTCGCCACCGGCTGCCCCCGCGACCTCGCGGCGATGCCCGTCGGCTCGGGCGCGCGGACGATCTTCGACAGCGTGCAGGTCGTCGTCACCCGCGAGGCTCCCGGCCGCTTCCACCTCACCGTCTGGCGCTCCTTCGCCCCCCACGTCCGCGCCCTCCTCGCCCTCGCCGAGCGCGAGCTCGCCGCAGGCCTCTGAGGCCCTGCGCGCGCCCCATGACCTACGCCGCCACCCTCCGCCGCGCCGCCGCCGCCGCCGCCCCGGCCTCCCGCCGGATCCGCGGCTGCCGCATGCGGCCCCTTCCTCTTCCGGCCAGAAACCTGGAGAGCAGTGCCGGGGGTGCGGGGGCGGCGAGCGCCCCGCCGGCGCAGGCCCACAGGCCTGCGCCAGACAAAGGACTCTGCGCGCACCTGCGCGCACCTTGTGGCCGCAACTGCGGCCCGCCCCGCCCGACCCAGGCGGAGCGCCGCCAATTCGCGTCCATCTTCCCTTCCGCCGGGTTAACGAAGCAGAAAATCCTCGTGAAATCAGCATATTGACCCAGCTATCACGCGTGTTAGCCCGGGTTGGCGCAGCCGGAGGCGGCCCATGTTCCTCAGCGTCTTCGACATCTTCAAGATCGGCGTCGGCCCGTCGTCGTCGCACACGATGGGCCCGATGCTCGCCGCCGCGCGCTTCCTCGACGCGCTCCGCGACGGCTCCGACCGCATCCCCGGCTCGGCCAGCGCCGCCCGGCTGGAGGCCACGCTCCACGGCAGCCTCGCCTTCACCGGCAAGGGCCACGCCACCGACCGCGCGGTGATCCTCGGCCTTCTCGGCTTCGTCCCCGACACCCTCGACCCCGACGAGGCCGAGCGCCGCCTCGCCGCCCTCCGCGAGACCGGCCGGATCGAGGTCCCCGGCGTCGGACCCCTCGCCTTCGACCCCGCGGAGGGCGTCGTCTTCGACTACGGGCCCCCGCTCCCCGGCCACGCCAACGGCATGGTGCTCCGCGCCTTCGACGCCGCCGGCAACCTGCACCTGACCGAGACCTACTACTCGATCGGCGGCGGCTTCGTGCTGACCGAGCGCCAGCTCCGCACCGAGACGATGAAGGGCGACGACGCCAAGGTCACCCGCCCCCACCCCTTCGCCACCGCCGCCGAGATGCTCGCGATGGGCGAAGCCTCCGGCCTCTCCATCGCCCGGATGAAGCGCGCCAACGAGACCGCCGGGCGCCACGTCCCGCTCGACGCCGGCCTCGACCGCCTCTGGTCGGTGATGGACGCCTGCATCGACCGCGGCCTCGCCGCCGACGGCATCCTGCCGGGCGGCCTCAAGGTCCGCCGCCGGGCGAAGGCGATCCACGAGGCGCTGCTCGCCGAGCGCGGCAACAACCTCGCCCAGCCCCACACCGTCAACGACTGGCTCTCGGTCTACGCGATGGCGGTCAACGAGGAGAACGCCGCCGGCGGCCAGGTCGTCACCGCGCCGACCAACGGCGCCGCCGGCGTGGTGCCGGCGGTGATCCGCTACTACCGCGACCACTGCGTCGGCGCGACCCACGCCGGCATCCGCGACTTCCTGCTGACCGCCGCGGCCGTCGGCGGCATCATCAAGACCAACGCCTCGATCTCCGGCGCCGAGGTCGGCTGCCAGGGCGAGGTCGGCTCCGCCGCCGCGATGGCCGCCGCCGGCCTCTGCGCCGCGCTCGGGGGCACCAACGCCCAGATCGAGAACGCCGCCGAGATCGCGCTCGAGCACCACCTCGGCATGACCTGCGACCCGGTGAAGGGCCTCGTCCAGGTCCCCTGCATCGAGCGGAACGGCCTCGGCGCGATCAAGGCGGTGGCGGCCGCCTCCCTCGCGCTCCGCGGCGACGGGACGCACATCGTCCCGCTCGACGCCTGCGTCGAGACCATGCGCCAGACCGGCCACGACATGAGCGTGAAGTACAAGGAGACCTCGACCGGCGGCCTCGCCGTCAACCTTCCCGAGTGCTGACCCGGCGCCCCGCCAACGGGGAGGCGATCAGGCCGCCGGCGACGTGACCGCCTCGCTCGCCGGCCGCTTGCGGCGGGGGAAATCGAACTCCACCGCGGCGCAGTGGCGGACGGCCGAGGCCTCGATCAACGCCAGCAGCTCCGCGTCGCTGAGGCCGCAGCGCGACAGGATCGACCGCATCGCCCGCATGGCGACGCTCGTGCGCAGCACGAGATCGTTCCGCTCATGGGTCCGGGCGTAGAAATCGATGACACTGGCCGTGGCAGGCTCGCCCAAGCCGATATCGCGCATCCGAGGGACTCCCCTGTGACGCGACAGTATCGCCTGCCGGCGCGCCCGGCGCAATCGCGAGACGCGCGCGCCGGCCGGATTCCGCCGCCGCCTCACAGGATGAAATCGTGCGCCGTGTAGCTCGACGCCCGCACCCCGCCGTCCTCGATGACCAGCTCGAACTCGGGGGCGCGATCGTTGTCGACGTTGCCGCGGACCCAGGTGTCGCCGCCGATCTCGACCACCCAGAGGCAGCCCTTGTCCGTCTTGGTCCCGAAGACGAAGGCCTGGTCGCCGCGGGTCAGGGCGTCGGCGTCGATGGCGCTCAGGTCGATGCGGTCGCCGGCCGCGCGCCCGACGCCCTCGAAGGCCGCCGCGCCGTCGCCGGCGAGGATATGGTCGGCCGCGCCCGGCGCCGAGTCGGCGCAGGAGAGGAACCGGAACGTGTCCGCCCCCGTCCCGCCGATCAGCGTGTCGGCGCCGGTCCCGCCGACCAGCCGGTCCGCGCCCGCCCGGCCGCGCAGCAGGTCGACGCCCGTCCCGCCGAGGAGCTGGTCCGCCCCCGCACCGCCGTAGAGCCGGTCGTTCCCGGCCTCGCCCGACAGGACCCCGCCGAGCGTCCCGCCGTGCAGCGTGTCGTTCCCCGCCCCGCCCCAGAGCCGGTCGAAGCCGGCGCCGCCGTAGAGCACGTCGTTCCCCGCCCCGCCGAGCAGCCGGTCGTCGCCCGCCCCCCCGAGGAGCCGGTTCGCCGCGGCGTTGCCGATGAGGACGTCGTCCCCCGCGCCGCCCACGGCGTTCTCGATCAGCGAGCGCGGGTCGCCCCGGTACTGCAGCGCGTTGAAGACGTTGCCCCGCGCGTCGCCGCCGTTCGGCCCGCCGCCGAGGTCGGCGAGCTGGCTCTTCGAGAGCACCGAATGCCCGCCCGGGGTCAGGTCGATCCGGACGTCGGTCCGGTAGGCCGAGAGGTCGTAGGTGTCCCTGCCCCCGCCGTCCCACACCGTCAGGAAGATGCGGTTCTCGCCCGGCGTGATCGCCGCCTTGCCGTCGACGTAGGTCTGCCCGCCCGAAGGCGTCCAGCGATAGACCGTGTCGCCGGCGTTGGTGGTGAAATCCGCCCCGTAGAGCCGCTGCAGCGCCGCGATGTCGAGCATCATGAAGCTCTGCGCGTAGCCGCCCTTCTCGGCGCGCAGCCCGTTCGCCGCCGCGCCGATCCACGGGCGGTAGGTCATCACCGTGTATTCCATGCTGTCCCAGCCCGTCGGCAACGCGCCGAAGCGGCCGTCGCGCTCGTGGGGATGCTTCAGCCCCAGCGTGTGGCCGAGCTCGTGCAGCATGATCAGGTGGTCGTAGTTCCCGGCGACCGGCCGGCGGCCGGCGAGCCCGAACCAGACGTCGCCGCTCAGCGGATGATCGCCCGGCATGTAGCCGTAGGCGGTGGAGACCCCGCCGGCGTTGCCGAGCCGGATCTCGCCGGCGCCCGAGCCGCGCGCCCCCTCGGTGACGCGCAGCCCGGTGAACCCCTCGACCGAGAACCCGCCGCCGCGCTCGAGGATCCACCGCGCCGTCGTCGCCTGCGTGGCGCTGATCGCGGAGAACTTCGAGATCACCGGGTCGATGTAGCCCGAGCCGTAGTCGGCCCTTGCGTCCGGAATGCTGAAGCTCACCCGCAGGTCCGCCCAGGCGTAGCTCGAGGTCACCCCGTCGAGGCGCACGTCCCCGACCGGCGTCGACACCTTCATGCGGCCCATGTCCACCCCCGCGACACGCCGCGGCGCGCCGGACGCATGCGTCCGGCCGCTCGCTCCCCACACACGCCCGCGCCGAAAGGCCGGGCTACCCCGCCCCGGAGCCTGCATGGCGGGCCTTAACGAAGCGCTGACGCGCCGCGTCGCCCCGCGCCGAGGGTTAACCGGAACCCCGACGCCGGCGCGGGCGACGTCCGCGGCGCCGCCCCCGGGGCGCGCCCCGTTGCCTCGCCGCGGCGGCTCGCATAGCGTCCGCCCGCCAAGGAAGAACCCCCGGGGGAGAGACGATGAGCGCATACGGCTTCGACACGCTGGCGATCCACGCCGGCGCCCGGCCAGATCCGGCCACGGGCGCTCGGCAGACGCCGATCTACCAGACCACCGCCTACGTCTTCCGCGACGCCGACCATGCGGCGGCGCTCTTCAACCTCCAGGAGGTGGGCTTCATCTATTCGCGCCTGACCAACCCCACCGTCTCGGTCCTGCAGGAGCGCATCGCCACGCTCGAGGGCGGCGTCGGCGCGGTCTGCTGCTCCTCGGGGCACGCGGCGCAGATCATGGCGCTCTTCCCGCTGATGCGGCCGGGCTGCAACGTGGTCGCCTCGACGCGGCTCTACGGCGGCACCTACACGCAGCTCACCCACACCATCCGCCGCTTCGGCTGGGAGGCGAAGTTCGTCGACCTCGACGACCTCGCGGCGCTGGAGGCCGCCATCGACGGGAACACCCGCGCGGTCTTCTGCGAGTCGATCGCCAATCCCGGCGGCTACGTCACCGACATTCCCGCCGTCGCCGAGGTGACGAGGCGCGCCGGCGTGCCGCTGATCGTCGACAACACTTCGGCGACGCCCTGGCTCTGCCGGCCGCTGGAGCAGGGGGCGGACCTCGTCGTCCACTCCACCACGAAGTACCTCACCGGCAACGGCACGGTCACCGGCGGCTGCATCGTCGACAGCGGCAAGTTCGACTGGTCGGCCAGCGGCAAGTTCCCTTCGCTCTCCGAGCCGGAGGTCGCCTATCACGGGCTGAGGTTCCACGAGACCTTCGGGCCGATGGCGTTCACCTTCCACGGCATCGCCGTGGGCTTGCGCGACCTCGGGATGACGATGGCCCCGACCACCGCCTTCCAGACGCTGCTCGGCATCGAGACGCTGTCGCTGCGGATGGAGCGCCACGTCCAGAACGCCGAGAAGGTCGCCGCCTGGCTGGAGGCGCGGCCGGAGGTCGAGTTCGTCACCTATGCGGGCCTGCCCTCCTCGCCCTACCACGACCGGGCGAAGCGGCTCTATTCGAAGGGAGCGGGCGCGCTCTTCACCTTCGCGCTCAGGGGCGGCTACGAGGCCTGCGTGCGGTTCGTCGACGCGGTCGAGCTCTTCAGCCACGTCGCCAACCTCGGCGACGCGCGCTCGCTGATCATCCACTCCGCCTCGACCACCCACCGCCAGCTGACGCCCGAGCAGCAGATCGCCTCGGGCGCCGCCCCGAACGTCGTGCGCCTGTCGATCGGCATCGAGAACGTCGACGACCTGATCGCCGACCTCGAGCAGGCGCTGGTCAAGGCCGTCGGCTGACGGCCCTACCGCGTCCGTCCGCGATCAGCCTCTTCGACGGGAAGATCGCGGACGGAGCGCGCTTGTGACGATGACCGCGCTACGACATCACTGGCGTCATCCTTCAGGGAGGCCGCCGTGGGGCAGCGCATCACCCAGAACGTCGACAAGGCCCTCGCGGAGGCCGCCGCCGATTTTGCCGGCGCCGCTGCCCGGATGCGGGCGCGCTTGCGGCGGGGGACCGACAGCGAGAGCCTCGTGCGGGAGGGGCGTGACGGCCGTTTTGCTACTGCGGGATCGACGCCAAACGTGCGTCTGACGTCAGAGGCGTAGTCGGGTTGAAAGGCCCCGACCTCGCACACGCGCAAACGGGGGGGCGGGCGGGCGTCGACCGCGCGCAAGGGGCGGAGCTACTCGATCCCGTACACGATCTCGACGCTTGCCGACAGGCTGACGGTCCCGGCGGCGACGGGCATGTCTCCCATCGCCTCGGCGCGGGCGAACATCGGGACCGGGCCGCCGCCGCCGCCCTCGCGGATCGAGATCACCGGGCCGAGGGTCACGCCCGCGGCCGTGGCGAGGAGCTCCGCCCTGGAGCGGGCGTCCTCGACGGCGCGGCGGCGGGCGTCGTCGAGGCTCGCCTTCGGATCCTCGACGTCGAAGGAGATCCCGAAGATCCGGTTCGCGCCGGCGGCGCCCACCGCGTCGATCAACGCGCCGAGCTTCGCCACGTCGCGCACCCGCACCGTGACCATGTTGGCCGCCGCATAGCCGCGCACCCGCGGCTGGCGGCCGTCGGGCGGCGAATCCCAGAGCGGGTCGACCGAGAGCTGGCTCGTCTGCATGTCCGCCGCGGCGACGCCCTGCGCCTCCAGCGCCGCGAACACCGCCTGCATCGCCTTGGCGGTGGCGCCGAGCGCGTCGGCCGCGCTCAGCGCCTCGGTCTGCACGCCTGCCGTGAAGGCGGCGCGGTCCGGCGCCGCCTGCACCTCGGCCTCGCCGCTCACGGTCAGCCGCCGCGGCTCGGGCGCCGTCCCCGGCGCGCCCTGGGCGAGGGCGACGGGCGGCAGGGAGAGCGCGACGACGGTCAGCGCGGCGTGGATGGGACGCATGTCGGGGGCTCCTCGGGCGATCTGCGTGAACCATCTGCCGCAACCCACGCGGGGGGACAACTAAAAGTCGCGTGAGGCGCACGCAATGCTGGCATGGCGCGACGGGATGGGTTACGCTGCCCGCAGAGCAGACAACCGACAAAGATCGGGGCCAGTATGAACGCGACAGGCACGGGCAGGCCGGAGTTTCGCCTGCGTTTCGGTTATCCCGAACTCGTGGTGGAGGAGGACGGCGCCGCGCCGCGGGTCGTCGAGCTCGACGCGGCGGACGCGGTCGAGGCGCTGGGCGCCGTCGGAGCGGACATTCGCCGGCGGCGCGGGCGGCTGACCGCCATCCTGCCCGAGCGCGAGGTCTGGCGCGGCCGCGCCCCCGACCGCGAGGCCGCCGCCCGCGCCGCCGGCCGGGCGCTCGGCGCCTCCGGCCGCACGCTGGCGCTGCGCCTCGGGCCGCGCGGCGCCGACGGCCTGCGTCCCGCCGCCGCCGTGTCGCGCGCGACCCTCCGCGAGGCGCGCGGCTTCCTCGCCCGCGCCGGCATCCGCCCCGCCCGGGTGACCGGCGGCGGGGCCTTCCCCGGCTTCGGCGCGGCCCCCGATTTCGGCAGCGGCCTGCCGGCGCTGCCCGGCGGCGCCGCCACGGCGGCGACCGGCGTCGCTGCGACGCTCGCCCTCCTCGCCTGGCTGGGCCCCTGGGCCTCGGAACCGGCGCCCGCGGACGCCGTCGCGCTCGCCCCCGGCGCCGAGGCTCCGGCCGAGGCCGCGCCCATGGCGGTCGCCGAGGCGCCCGAGGCCGAGGCGCTGACGCCGCCCGCAGCCGCCGCGCCGGCGGCGAAGCCCGCCGCGCCGGCCCGGACCGCCACGCTGCGCGCCGCGCCGCCGCCGTCCCGGCCGCTCGGCCTCGTCGCGCCGCCGCCGGAGCGGACCTATGCGGTCATCCCGGCCGATCCCGCGCTCGGGCCGGCAACCATCGCCACCCGCGGCATGCCGCCCGACCTGCCGGGGACGCCGCCGGCGCCGCGGCTCGGGACGCCGCTCGTCGACGTCGCGCCGCCGCCGGCGCGGCCGGCGGCCATCGCGCCCGCCCCGGCCGCCGCCGCGATCCCGGCCGCCGCGCCTGCCGCCGCGGGCGCGCCGATGCCGCGCCCGCGCGCCGAGGCCGCCGTCGCGACCCCTGTCGCGGCCCCCGTCCGCACCGCCGCGCTGGTCGAGGGCGGCCCGGCGCCGCGTCCCGCCGCCGCGCCGCGCCGCAGCGCGGTCGAGAGCCTCGTGGCGAGCCTCGACGCCGCCATCGCCACCCCGGCCGAGGCGGCGACGCCGGAGGACGCCTTCGCCGCGGCCGCCAGCGTCACCCCGCGCGCCCGCCCCGACGCGCTGGCGCTGGCGATCCCCGCCCGCAAGGCGCCGGAGCCGAAAGGCGTGCAGGTCGCCTCGCTCGCGCCGCTCGCCGAGACGCCGGGCCTCTCCTCCGTCCTCGCCCCCGAGCCGCGCCGCATCGCGGCGACGCCCACGCCCGCGCCGCAGCCGGTCGTCCGCGCCACGCCGCGTCCGGAGCAGGCGCCCGTGCGCGCCGCTGCGCCGCAGCCCAAGGCGCAACCGGCGCAGGTGCGGGCCTCCGCCGCGCCGGCACCGGCGCGCCCCGCGGCCGCGGCGCAGCCCGCGGTGCGGACGCAGCCCGTCGTCACCGCCCAGCCGGCCAGGGCGCAGCCCCCGCGCGTGCAGACCGCGGCGCTCCAGCCCGCGCCGCAGCCGGCCCGCACGACGACGCGCTACGCCCAGCCCGCCGCGCCGAAGGCGGCGGCCGCGGCGCCGAGGACCGTTCGCGCCGTCTCGCCGGCCCCGCAGCCGGCAAGGAAGCCGACCGTCCGCGCCACCATCCCGACCGTGCCGGCCAAGGCCGTCGCCCAGCGGCCCGAGCCGCCGAAGCAGACCGTCCGCGCCCAGGCGCAGCGCCGGCAGGAGCCCGCGGTCAGCAGCTCGAAGCTCGCGCTCGTCGGCATCTTCGGCGGGGCCGGCGGCAAGCACGCGCTGATCCAGCTGCCGAACGGCGACACCCAGCGCGTCAAGGCCGGCGACACGGTCAAGGGCGTGCAGGTCGTGGCGATCGCCGCCGACGGCGTGCAGCTGCGCTCGCGCGGCCGCGACAGCGTGCTGCGGCTGCCCGACTGATCCCGGCGCCCTGACCCCGGCGCCGCCCTTCCCTCCCGCCGGCGCGGCGCCTACATCGCGGCGGCAGGATCTCGGAGGCGGCATGGCTTGGCCAGCGCTCGCAAAGCTCTCGGCCGCCGCGACGCTCGCCGCCGCCCTTGCCGGCTGCGCGACGCCGGCGGCCGACCCGCCCCCCCCCGCCCCCCGCGGGCCGGAGGAGCTGCGGCTGAGCTTCGAGGACATGCTCGCCCCCGGCGTCTTCGACTGGACCGGCCCCGCGGCGGCCGACCCGGAGGGCGCGCCCGGCCTCTGGGCCGTCGTTCCCGGCCTCGCCCGCCCCGAGCGCGCCCGCGTCGCCCTCGCCGGGGGCGAGGCGCATGTGGACGTCGCGCTCTTCCGCGGCGCGGCGGGGCGCGGCGGGGCGATCCGCATCTCCGCCGCGGCCGCCGAGGCCCTCGGCGTCGGCGACGGGCCGGCCCGGGTGCGAGTGACCGCGCTCCGCCGCGAGCCGCGGCTCGCCGAGACCGCCGCCGGGCCCGCAACCGGGCCTGCCACGGCGGCGAAGCCCGCCTCCGGCCCGGCCGCGCTCATCGGGCGGCTGTTTTGACACCCCGCCCCGCCTCGCCTATGGGTTGCGTCGAGCGGCGGGAAGGAGACCTCGCATGACCCCCAGAACCTGGCTCGCGGCGCTGGCGCTGGCGCTCGTCGCGGCCGCCCCGGCGGGGGCCTTCGAGAGCCGCGGCTCCACGGCGCTCGTCGTCGACCACGCCACCGGGCTGACGCTCTACGCCAAGAACGCCGACACGCCGCTGCCGCCGGCGTCGATGTCGAAGCTGATGACGCTCTATATGCTCTTCGATGCCTTGCGCGACGGGCGGGTGACCCCGGAGACCGAGTTCATCGTCTCGGACCATGCGCAGGAGATGGGCGGCTCGCGCATGTTCCTCGAGGCCGGCAAGAAGGTGCAGGTCAAGGACCTGATCCTCGGCATCATCGTGCAGTCCGGCAACGACGCCTGCGTGGTGGTGGCGGAGAACCTCTATGGCTCGGAGAGCGCCTTCGCCAAGGCGATGACCGAGCGCGCCCACGAGCTCGGCATGAACGGGACCACGCTGAAGAACGCCTCCGGCTGGCCCGAGCCCGGCCACGTGATGAGCGCCGAGGACCTCGTGACCATCGCGCGGCGGATCATGACCGACTTCCCCGAGGAGTATGCGCATTTCTCGCAGACCGAGTTCACCTACAACGGCATCACCCAGCAGAACCGCAACCCGCTGCTGACCGCCGGTCTCGGGGCGGACGGCCTGAAGACCGGGCACACCTCCGAGGCGGGCTACGGCCTCGTCGGCTCGGCGGTGCGCGACGGCCAGCGGATCGTCTTCGTGATCAGCGGCCTGGGCTCGCTGCAGGACCGGTCGGCGGAGAGCGCGGAGATCGTCAACTGGGCCTTCGGGGCCTTCGAGACGCTGAAGCTCTACGACAAGGGCGCCGAGGTGGCGCAGGCCGAGGTCTGGCTCGGCGCGGCGCCGACGGTGCCGCTGGTCCCGGGCGAGACGATCCAGATGCTGGTGCCCCGCGGCGCCGCGGCGCAGGCCAAGGCGCGCGTCGTCTATGACGGGCCGGTGCCGGCCCCGGTCGCCGCCGGCCAGCAGATCGGGCGGCTCGAGGTGACGCTGCCCGACGCGCCGCCGGCGAGCTTCCCGCTCCTCGCGGGCGCCGACGTGGCGGAGGGCGGCCTCGGGGTGCGCATCCAGGCCGCCGGAAGGACGGCGATCGACCGCGCCCTGGCGCTCCTGCCCGGCCGCGGCGAGGCCCCCGCGGCGGCGGAGGAATGATCCCCGGCCGCTTCATCAGCTTCGAGGGCGTCGACGGGGCGGGCAAGACCACCCAGCTCCGCCGCCTCGCCGCCGCGCTGCGCGCCGCCGGCGCCGACGTGGTGGAGACCCGCGAGCCGGGCGGCTCCGCCGGGGCCGAGGAGATCCGGCGGCTGCTCGTCGAGGGGGCGCCGGGGCGCTGGTCGGCGGAGGCCGAGTGCCTGCTCTTCACCGCCGCCCGCCGCGACCACCTCGAACGCACCATCGCGCCGGCGCTCGCCGCCGGACGCACCGTCGTCACCGACCGCTTCGCCGACTCGACCCGGGTCTACCAGGGCGCCGCTCGCGCCGACCTGCGGGCGACCGTCGACGCGCTCCATGCCCTGATGATCGGCCGCGAGCCCGATCTCACCATCATCCTCGACCTCGATCCCGACGAGGCCCATGCCCGCGGCGCCGCCCGCGGCGGGAGCGAGGACCGCTTCGAGCGGCTCGGCCCCGAGTTCCAGCGCCGGCTGCGCGACGGCTTCCTCGCGCTCGCCGCCGAGTTCCCCGACCGCTGCCGCCTCGTGCCCGCCGCCGGCGACGCCGACGCGGTCGCCGCGCGCGTCGCCGCCGTCGCCCTGCCGTGAGCGGGCCGGAGGACGAGCCGGACCGGCTGGAGGGCGCGCCGCATCCGCGCCTGACGGAACGGCTCTACGGCCAGGAGGCCGCCGAGCGCGCCTTCCTCGCCGCCGAGGCCGCCGGGCGGCTCCACCACGGCTGGCTCGTCACCGGGCCGCGCGGCGTCGGCAAGGCGACCCTCGCCTGGCGCATCGCCCGCCGCCTGCGCGCCGGCGGCGGCGCCAGCCTCGACGCCAGCCTCGACATGGACCCCGCCCACCCGGTCTTCCGCCGCGTCGCCGCCCTCGGCGAGCCCGGGATCGCCCTCGTCCGCCGCGGCTGGGACGACAAGGCGAAGCGGTTCAAAACCGCAATCGGCGTCGACGAGGTGCGCGCGCTCAAGGGCTTCTTCCAGCTCACCGCCGCCGACGGCGCCTGGCGCGTCGCCATCGTCGACGCCGCCGACGAGCTGACCCCGCAGGCCGCGAACGCCCTCCTCAAGACGCTGGAGGAGCCGCCGGCCCGCGCCCTCCTCCTCCTCGTCTGCCACGCCCCGGCGCGGCTCCTGCCGACGATCCGCTCGCGCTGCCGCGAGCTGCGCTGCGCCCCGCTCGGCCCCGACGACCTCGCCCGCGCGCTCGCGGCCGCCGAAGGCGGCGCGCCCGGCGCCGCCGCCCACGGCGACCCCGACCGCGCCGCCGCGCTCGCCACCCTCGGCGGCGGCTCCGTCGGCGAGGCGATGCGCCTCGCCGCGGTCGAGGGCCCGGCGCTCTACGACGCCATCGCCGGCCTTCTCGCCGAGGCGCCCGGCATGGACCGCCGCCGCGCTGTCGCGCTGGCCGAGTCCTGCGCGGGCCGCGCCGCCGAGACCCGCTACGACGCCGCGCTGGCGCTGATCCGCCTCGCGCTCGCCCGCGCCGCCCGCGCGGCGGCCGGCGCCCCCACCCCGCCGGTCTCCGCGGCCGAGGCCCGCGCCCTCGCCCGCCACGCCGCCGACCCCGCCCAGGCCCGCATCTGGGCCGAGCTCGGCGCCCGCCTCGGCCCGCGGATCGAGCACGCCCGCGCCGTGCATCTTGACCCGGGACAGGTGATCCTCGATACCCTCCTGCGCATCGACGCGGCGGCGGCCGAGGCCCGCGCTCTCGCCGGCTGACGGCCCTCTTTTCTCCGAGCGACCCCCATGTCCGCGTCCGCCCTCGTCGACAGCCATTGCCACCTCGACTTCCCCGACTTCGACGGCGAGACCGACGCCATCGTCGCCCGCGCCGCCGCGGCGGGCGTCACCCGCATGGTGACGATCTGCACCCGGCTCCGGCAGGCCGACCGGGTCCGCGCCATCGCCGAGGCGCACGAGGGGGTGTTCTGGGCCGCCGGCGGCCATCCGCTCCACGTCCACGAGGAGCCGCCCGTCACCGTCGAGGCGCTGGTCGCGCTGGCCGCGCACCCGAAGCTCGTCGGCATCGGCGAGACCGGCCTCGACTACCACTATTCCGCCGAGACCAAGGACCTCCAGGCCGCCAGCCTGCGCGTCCATTGCGAGGCGGCGCGGCGCACCGGCCTGCCGCTCATCATCCACGCCCGCGACGCCGACGCCGACATCGCCCGCATCCTGATCGAGGAGCACGCCGCGGGCCCCTTCGCGTGCGTCATGCACTGCTTCACTGCGAGCGCCGACCTCGCCGCCACGGCGCTCTCGCTCGGCTTCTACCTCTCGATCTCCGGCATCGCGACCTTCCGCAGCGCGGGCGCGCTCCGCGAGGTCTTCGCCGCCGCGCCGCTCGACCGGCTGCTCGTCGAGACCGACGCCCCCTACCTCGCGCCGCTCCCCCACCGCGGCAAGCGCAACGAGCCCGCCTTCGTCGCCGACACCGCCCGCACCATGGCCGGGCATCTCGGCCGCGACGCGGACGAGTTCGCCTTCGCCACCTCGGCGAACTTCGACCGGCTCTTCGCCAAGGCCGCCGCCTGGAGGCCGGCGTGAGCTTCCGCGCCACCATCCTCGGCTGCGGCTCCTCCGGCGGCGTCCCCCGCCTCGGCGGCCTCTGGGGCGCCTGCGACCCGGCGAACCCGCGCAACTACCGCCGCCGCTGCTCGCTCCTCGTCGAGCGGCGCGACGGCGACGCCGTCACCCGGGTCCTGATCGACAGCTCCCCCGACGTCCGCGCCCAGCTCCTCGACGCCGGCGTCGGGCTCCTCGACGCCGTCGTCTACACCCATCCCCACGCCGACCACACCCACGGCATCGACGACCTCCGGATGGTCGTCTTCAACCGCCGCTCGCGCCTGCCGGCCTGGGCCGACGCCGCCACCGCCGCGGCGCTCGAGGCGCGCTTCGGCTACGCCTTCGCCACGCCCGCGGGCTCCGACTACCCGCCGATCCTCGACCTCGTGCTCATCGACGGCCCCTTCGCCATCGACGGCCCGGGGGGCCCGATCCCCTTCACCCCGATCCCGGTCCGGCACGGCAACATCGTCGCGCTCGGCTTCCGCATCGGCGGGCTCGCCTACATCCCCGACGTCTCCGGCATCCCCGACGCGAGCTGGCCGCTCCTCGCCGGCCTCGACGTCCTCGTCCTCGACGCGCTGCGCTACCTGCCGCACCCGAGCCACGTCCACCTCGCCCGCTCGCTCGAATGGATCGCCCGCCTCGCCCCGCGCCGCGCCATCCTGACCAACCTGCACAACGACCTCGACTACGCCACCCTCGCCGCCGAGATCCCCGAGGGCGTCGTCCCCGCCCATGACGGGCTCGCCTTCGGGTTCGCGCCATGATCCTGACGCTCGCCACCGTCGTCCTGCCGGTCTTCCTCGTCATCGGCGCGGGCTGGCTCGCGGCGCGGACCGGACGCTTCTCCGCCGGGGGCGTCGACGGGCTGATGGTCTACACCCAGAACTTCGCCGTCCCGGTGCTGCTCTTCCGCGGCATCGCCGACCTCGACCTCGGCTCGGTCTTCGACGCCCGCCTCCTCGTCTCCTTCTACACCGGCGCCGTCGTCTGCTTCGCCCTCGGCATCCTCGGGGCCCGGATGATCTTCCACCGCCGCCCCGGCGAGGCGGTGGCGATCGGCTTCGGCGCGCTCTTCTCCAACTCGCTGCTCCTCGGCATCCCGATCATGCAGCGCGCCTACGGGGTCGACGCGCTGGCGCCGAACTTCGCCATCATCGCCATCCACGCGCCGATCTGCTACCTGCTCGGCATCACCGCCATGGAGTTCGCCCGCGCCGACGGCCGCGGCCTCGCCGGCACCGCCCAGGCGGTGGCCCGCGCCATGTTCCGCAACGCGCTGATGATCGGCCTCGCCATCGGCTTTCTCGTCAACGTCTCGGGCGTGCCGATCCCCGAGCCGGTGGCGGTCGCCGTCGACATGGTCGCCGATTCCGCGCTGCCCGCGGCGCTCTTCGGCCTCGGCGGCGTGCTGACCCGCTACGCGATCCGCGCCTCGCTCGGGGAGGCGAGCATGATCGCCGTGCTGTCGCTGGCGCTGCACCCGGCGATCGCCTACGGCCTCTGCATGGCCTTCGCGCTGCCGCCGGAATTCGTCCGCTCCGCCGTGGTCACCGCCTCTATGGCGCCGGGGGTCAACGCCTACGTCTTCGCCAGCCTCTACGCCCGCGGCCAGGCCCAGGCGGCGAGCGCGGTGCTGTTCTGCACCGCGGTCTCCGTGCTGACGATCTCGGTCTGGCTGACCATCCTCGGCGGAGTCAACTGACGCCGCGCAAGAGCGGAGTCGTCCCGGTCAAACCGGGCCATCCGCTCTGGAGTCTCGAATTTGCGCAATGTCCTGATCACCGGACGATTCCGTCCGGTTGGACATCGCTTTAGCGCAGGGCGGCGCCCAGCGCCCCGGGCTCGACCCGCGCGGGAACGCCCACGTCCGCCACGAAGGCGCTCGCCACCACCAGCGCCAGCATGGCCACCAGCCACGGCGTCGCGCGCGCCTCGTCCTGCCGGGGGCGCAGGGGCGCGGAAGCCGGGACGATCGGGGGATGCGGCATGGGCATGACGGCGGCTCCTGTCGGTCGCGCCGGCTTCCCGCCGGCGTCCCCGCCCTTCTGCCGCCCCCTGCGTTACCGCCGCGTGACTCGGCTCCGGCGATCGCCCCGGATCCGCCCCGCGCCTCCTGCCATGCCTAAGCGATTGCGCCCTTGCCGGGCCGACATCGCCAGAGCGGGGCGCCTGCGCTGGCCGGCGCGAAGCGCCTGCCGCGGGCAGGCGTCGCCGATGCTGGCGCACCGGCGGGGAGGGGACACAGCCGCCGCCGGGGCCAGCGCCGCCGCCAGAAGGACCGGCCGCCTCGCCCGCGCTCCCCTCAGCCGCCGAAAACCACGCCCGCCGGGCGCAGCCGCCCCAGCGCGGCGCGCAGGTCGCGGTAGAGCGCCTCGCGCTCGCCGGGGCTCAGGAAGGCCCCGAGCTCGATCTCGCGGCCGTTGCCCGTCAGCGTCAGGTACTTCTCCACCGGCGCGTCGTCGATCAGCCGCAGCCGCACCCAGTGCGGATCGGCGTGCCAGCGCCGCACCGCCCCCCGCGGCTCGCGCCGCTCGACGGTGATGAGGTCGGGCCAGAGCCGCAGCTCCTCCGTCAGCCGCCCGTCGGCGTAGCTGCGGCGGATCGCGAGATAGAGCGCCACCGGCGCGATCGCCGCGAAGGGCGCGAGCCCCCAGACCGCCGGCGTCCCGAGGAACGGCGCCAGCAGCAGCGCCGCCCCGACCCCCACCGCGCCCACCACCCGGACGAAGCCCCGCCGCGACAGCGAGCGGTTCGGCCACAAGGTCAGCGCCAGCACCGGCGGATCCGCCCGCCCGAACGGATCGGGGCGGCCGTCGCCGGCCGCCCCGCAATCATCGTCCTGCCGGCCCGTGGCCACCGCCCTCAGTGGCCGTGGGCGCCGCCGCGATGGTCCCACATGTCGGGGGTCGGCAGCGTCTCGAACGTGTGCTCGGGCGGCGGGTTCGGCAGCGTCCATTCCAGCGTCGGATCGGGCTGCGGGCCCCAGTACTGCGGATCGGTCACCCGCTGGCCGTGGCGAAGCGTGTACCACATCACCCCGAAGAAGAACAGGAACGAGGCGAAGGAGAGGAAGGCGCCCATCGACGACACGAAGTTCCAGAGCGCGAACTGCTCGGGATAGTCGATGTAGCGCCGCGGCATCCCCTGCCGCCCGAGGAAGTGCTGCGGGAAGAAGGTAACGTTGGCGCCGATGAAGAACAGCCAGAAATGCAGCCGCCCGGCCCATTCCGGATACTGCCGGCCGCTCATCTTGCCGATCCAGTAGTAGAGGCCGGCGAAGATCGCGAACACCGCGCCGAGGCTCATCACGTAGTGGAAATGCGCCACCACGTAATAGGTGTCGTGATAGGCCCGGTCGATGGCCGCCTGGCTCAGCACCACGCCCGTCACGCCGCCGACGGTGAAGAGGAAGATGAACCCGATCGCGAACAGCATCGGCGTCCTGAACTCGACCGAGCCGCCCCACATCGTGGCGATCCAGCTGAAGATCTTGATGCCCGTCGGCACCGCGATCACCATCGTCGCCAGCATGAAGTAGGCCTGCTGGGTCACCGACATGCCGACCGTGTACATGTGGTGCGCCCAGACCACGAAGCCGAGCGCGCCGATCGCGATCATCGCGAACACCATCGGCAGGTAGCCGAAGATCGGCTTGCGCGAGAAGGTCGAGATCACGTGGCTGATGATGCCGAAGCCCGGCACGATCACGATGTAGACCTCCGGATGCCCGAAGAACCACAGGATGTGCTGGTAGAGGATCGGGTCGCCGCCGCCGTCGGCCGAGAAGAACGTCGTGCCGAAGTTGCGGTCGGTGAGCAGCATGGTGATCGCGCCCGCGAGCACCGGCAGCGCCAGCAGGATCAGGAACGCCGTCACCACGATCGACCACACGAAGAGCGGCGCCTTGAGCAGCGTCATCCCCGGCGCGCGCATGTTGAGGAAGGTGGTGATCATGTTGATGGCGCCGAGGATCGACGAGGCGCCCGAGAGGTGGACCGCGAAGATCGCCAGGTCCATCGACATGCCCTGCTCGGTCGTCGAGAGCGGCGGATAGAGCACCCAGCCGACGCCCGACCCCGGCTCGCCGCCGCCCCCCGGCACGAAGAGCGACACCACCGCGAGCGACGAGCCCGCGACGTAGAGCCAGTAGCTCAGGTTGTTCATCCGCGGGAACGCCATGTCCGGCGCGCCGATCATCAGCGGCATGAAGTAGTTGCCGAAGCCCCCGAAGAGCGCCGGAATGACCACGAAGAACATCATCAGGATGCCGTGGCCGGTGATCAGCACGTTCCACAGGTGCCCGTTCGGCACGCCGTCCTGGAGCATGAACTGCACGCCCGGCTGCATCAGCTCGAGCCGCATGTAGACCGTCATCAGCACCGAGACGAACCCGAGCGCCGCGGCGGTGACGAGGTAGAGGATGCCGATGTCCTTGTGGTTCGTCGACATGAACCACCTGGTGAAGAAGCCGGGCGAGCCATGGGCGTGGTCGTGGGCGTGGCTGTGGGCGGCGTCGGCCATGGCTCTCTCCTCGGAACGCGCGGCCGCACGCCCGCCTTGAGGCGCGCCGCCTCGTCCTGTCTAGCCCGTAGGGCGGCCGGCCTCAAGCGTCACTTCGCGTCCCGACAGGATCTTTCGGCGCCGGCGCGACGGCGCCGCGGCAAGGCGCGCGGCCGTCGGGATAACCCTTGCGCGTCAAGTGCTTGCCCCATGTCCCCCTGTGGGACTCCCCGCCCGCGGGCTTGACGGCGGCGGCGGCGCGGCGGATCATCGCGGCCATGCCCGCGCCCGATCTCGCCCCCGGCTTCCGCCTCGCCCGCGGCGTCTGCCGCCTGCTGCGCTCCTGGGACTTCGCGCCGCTCTGCGAGCTGGTCCTCGCCTCCGGGCTCCGCGTCGACGTCATCGCCCTCGGCCCGAGGGGCGAGGTCTGGATCGTCGAGTGCAAGTCCTCCCGCGCCGACTTCGTCTCCGACCGCAAGTGGACGGGCTACCTCGACTGGTGCGACCGCTTCTTCTGGGCGGTCGACGCCGAGTTCCCCACCGACCTGCTGCCCCCCGAGGCCGGGCTGATCGTCGCCGACGCCTGGGGCGCCGAGATCGCCCGCATGGCGCTGGACACCCCCCTCCCCGGCGCCCGCCGCAAGGCCCTCAGCCTCCGCTTCGCCCGCCTCGCCGCCAGCCGCCTCGCCACCCTCGCCGACCCGACGCCCGGCCTCGGCGAGCCGGGATAGCGCCACCCGGAAGCGCCCGCCACGGCCCGCGCCGTCGCCCCGACTCCGTCGCCCCGGCTCAGCGCCGCGGCTTGCCGCCCGCGCGCGCCCGCTGGGCGGCGGCGCGCAGCTCCTCGGCGATCTCCTCGGCCTCCTCCGGCTCGAAGTCGAGCGGGAAGCCGCCCGTCGCGGTCTCCACGAAGATGCGCACCATCCCGAGCGAGGTCGGCCCGATCTGCAGGCTCCCCGAGACGTCGCTCTCGCTGTTGATGTCGGTCCGGCCCTTCCTCATGGCCCGCATTCTCGCCGCCGGCCCGCCCCGCCGCAAGAGGCCCGCGCACGGGACTTTACCGTGAGCCCGGCTATCCCTTAGGCTGCCGCGGCATCCGCCCGACGGAAGGCGGAGCTCCAGGGGAGGACCACCATGACCGCACGCACGCTCCTGCTGGCGGGAGCCGCCATGCTCGCCGCCGCCGCCGCCCTCGCCGACACCTCCGGCAAGCGCATCGCGCTCTCCAACAACTACGCCGGCAACTCCTGGCGCCAGGCGATGCTGACGAGCTGGGACACCGTGACCAGGCCCGCCGTCGAGGCCGGCATCGTCGCCGCGGCGGACCCCTTCACCACCGCCGAGAACCAGGCCACCGAGCAGGCCGCGCAGATCCAGAACATGATCCTGCAAGGCTACGACGCCATCGTCCTCAACGCCGCCTCGCCCACCGCGCTCAACGGCGCGGTCAGGGAGGCCTGCGACGCCGGCATCGTCGTCGTCTCCTTCGACGGCATCGTCACCGAGCCCTGCGCCTGGCGCATCGCCGTCGACTTCCACCAGATGGGCAAGGACGAGGTGCTCTACCTCGCCGACAAGCTGCCCGACGGCGGCAAGCTCCTCGAGATCCGCGGCCTCGCCGGCGTCTTCGTCGACGACGAGATCTCGGCCGGCATCCACGAGGGCGTCGCCGAGACCGGCAAGTTCGAGATCGTCGGCTCCGTCCACGGCGACTGGGCCCAGGACGTGGCGCAGAAGGCGGTCGCCGGCATCCTGCCCTCGCTGCCGCAGGACATCGTCGCCGTGGTGACGCAGGGCGGCGACGGCTACGGCGCGGCGCAGGCCTTCGCCGCCGCCGGGCGGCCGATGCCGACGATCATCATGGGCAACCGCCAGGACGAGCTCGCCTGGTGGAAGGAGCAGAAGGACGCCTCCGGCTACGAGACCATGTCCGTCTCGATCGCCCCGGGCGTCTCCACCCTCGCCTTCTGGGTCGCCCAGGCGATCCTCGACGGCAAGGAGGTGCCGAAGGACCTGACCGTGCCGTTCCTGCGCATCGACCAGGACAACCTCGAGCAGAACCTCGCCACCACCCAGGCCGGCGGCGTCGCCAACGTCGAGTACACCCAGGAGGACGCGGCCAAGGTCATCGGCGGCGCGAGCTGAGCCGAATGCCGGCCCCGGTCATCGCGACGGCCGGGGCCGCCCGGGCCTTCGGCGCGGTCCGCGCCCTCGACGGCGTCGACTTCTCCGTCGCGCCCGGCGAATGCGTCGGCCTCGTCGGCCATAACGGCGCCGGCAAGTCGACCCTCGTCGGCGTGCTGAACGGCGGCGTGGCGCCCGATGCCGGGCGCGTCCTCGTCGACGGGCGCGAGGTCGCGGGCTACGCCGTCGCCGAGGCGCAGGCGGCGGGCCTGCGCTCGGTGTTCCAGGAGCTGTCGCTCTGCCCGAATCTCACCGTGGCCGAGAACGTCCGCGTGCTCCGCGCCGGCCCGCCCGGCATCGGCTGGCGCGGCCGCGCCGGCGCCGCGGTCGCCGCCATGCTCGACGCGATCTTCCCCGGCCACGGCGTCGTCCCCGGCGCGGGCCTCGCCGAGCTGACCATCGCCCAGCGCCAGATGGCCGAGATCGCCATCGCCTTCCTGCCGATCGGCCCCGCCCCCCGCCTCGTCATCCTCGACGAGCCCACCTCCTCGCTCGACGCCAGCCGCGCGGCCGAGCTCCTCGCCCATATCCGCCGCTTCGTCGCCGCCGGCGGCGCGGTCGTCTTCATCAGCCACATCCTCTCCGAGGTCCTCGGCGTCTGCGACCGCATCGTCGTGATGAAGGACGGCCGCGTCGTCGCCGAGCGCCCGGCGGGCGGCTTCGACGCCCGCGCCCTCGTCGCCGCCATGGGCAGCGTCGCCGGCCGCCACGCCGCGGCCCGCGCCGGCGTCGCGGCCGGCGCGACCGTCCTCGACCGCGACGGGCTGCGCGCCGGCCGCGGCGAGATCGTCGGCCTCGCCGGGCTCGCCGGCCACGGCCAGAGCGCCGCGCTGCGCCGGCTCTATCTCGGCCTCTCCGGCGACTGGCGCGGCGGCGGCGCCCGCGTCGCCTTCGTCGCCGGCGACCGCGTCAACGACGGCGTCTTCCCCGGCTGGTCGATCCTGAGGAACGCCACCGCCTCCGTGCTGCCCGACCTCGCCCGCCGCGGCCTCCTCGACCGCGCCGCCGAGGCGGCCTTCGGCGAGGACTGGCGCGCGCGGCTCGGCATCCGCACGCCCGACATGGCCGCGCCGATAACCTCCCTCTCCGGCGGCAACCAGCAGAAGGCGCTCTTCGCCCGCGCCCTCGGCACGCGGGCGCCGCTGGTGCTGATGGACGACCCGATGCGCGGCGTCGACGTCGGCACCAAGCAGGAGGTCTATGCGCGCCTGCGCGCCGAGGCCGAGGCGGGCCGCACCTTCCTCTGGCACTCGACCGAGATGGACGAGGTCACCCTCTGCGACCGCGTCTACGTCTATCGCAACGGCCGCGTCGTCGCCGAGCTCGAGGGCGCCGGCGTCACCGAGGCGGCGATCCTCGCCGCCTCCTTCCAGGGCGCCGCCGCATGACCAACAACATGACCGACGCTCTTTCGCCGCTGGCAAGCCGCATGCGGCGCGTCGTGCGCGAGCACGAGGTGCTCCGCGTCGCCGGCTGGATTCCGGGAGACGAACCCGCAGCTGTCGCCAACACCGCCATCAGGGAAGTGCTGAGATGGGCACAGAAACGCTGTGGTGGTCAGCTGCCGCCCGAGGCGTGGGAGCGCAAGTCCTTCGATTACCTGTCGGGCGGGCGGAACAGCACCTGCGTGCGTCTCCAGTCAGGCACGTCCGACCTCTGGGCCATCCGCGCCGACGACCCGGATAAGACCGTCGCCGAACGGGCATGGACCACGGAGGTTGTCATTGGTCTGCTTCCCGAACAGCCCGCAAAATTCAGCGCTCGATTGCTGGTCAGCACGCCTGAAGCCGACCTGCAGATCGAGCCGCACACGCCGGGTTTCATACAGCAGGTCGTCGGGAATTGCAGCCTGATCAGCGGCAAGAAGCCGCTCTCCGTAGCGCCAACCGTCCATGAGACCGAGGCAGACGCCGAGGACCTGATCGACTATCTGATCGATCCGTTCCGGCAACTGCCCATCTTTGTGGTGACCTTGGCCGAGAGCGGACAGGTGGATCATCCGACGCTCGACACGGCCGCCCTAAGCCGTGCCTTGCTGGGCATCGGGCATATTGCACTGCTTCACCCCGCGGCGACTTGGCGGCTGACCCAACGGTTCGGTAAGTTGAGGTCGGTCTTCGGTGGCGCGGCACGTGTTTATCTGCCCGGCTTCTCCGATGATGCCGACCCCTACATCCACCGCCTCGTTCTCGCCAATCAGCTGGACACGGCCGAGGGCGCTGCTCGGGCAACTCGCTGGATGCGGCAGCTGGCGGCGCAGGAAAGCGTCCTGCGAACCAAGCTTGGCCGCGATGTACTGCCCTTCGCGGCGATCCGGGACGCCAGCCTGCAACTGCGCCAGCAAAATCTTCGGAACGAGGATGCCAGCGCCAATGATCAGCTCGCCGCCGCGAACGACCGGATCGCTGCGCTTGAAAAGCAGGTAGCTTCGCTGGGTTCTGAACAGGACTACTACATTACGGAATTCGGGAAGGAGCGGGCGCGCGCGGAACTCTCGGAATCTCAGGCACAGAAATCCGCGTATCGGATACAGTACCTCACTGACCAGCTGAAATCCAAAGGCAACGATCCTGACCACGACATCGGTTTGCCGTCGAGTTGGTCCGAGCTTGCGGACTGGAGCGATCAGAACCTAGCCGGCCGTTTGGTGCTGACACCGAACGCGCACCGCGGCACCCGCAAGCCGCTCTATCAGGACTTCGAGACGGTGGCTCGCTGCCTGCTCTGGCTGGCCACGGACGGCCGGGATCAAAGGATCAACGGCGGCTGGGGCAACATGAGCAACGTGGCGATCATGGATGGAATTCAAAACGCCTCCTGTGGTGCAGACACCTATGATTTTGACTGGAACGGCCGTAGGTTCTCAGCCGACTGGCACATAAAGAATGGCGGAAACACACGCGATCCGATCCGTTGCCTGCGCATCTATTACTGCTTCGACCCGCAGACGCAGCAGATCGTGGTGTCCGACATGCCGGCGCATCGTCGGACGGGCGCGACATGAGCGTGATCAGGATCAGCGGTCCACCTCCCGATGGTGGACCACGCCGCCGGCATCCGCTGGATACTGATCACATCCGAGGTCGCGAAACAGAAACGCAGCGGTGAGCCCGCATGAAGCCCGACACACTGCGAACCCTGGTGCCGCTCCTCTCCTTCGCCGCGCTGCTCGCGGCGGTGTTCTGGCTGCAACCGCGGGCGATGAGCTATGTCGGGCTCAACCTGCTCTTCAACCTCGCCGTGCCGATCGCGCTCGCCACCATCGCGCAGATGCTGATCATCGCGGTCAACGACCTCGACCTCGCCATCGGCGCCTTCGTCAGCTTCGTCGCCTGCGTGACCGCGACGCTCCTCCACGACACCCCGCTCCTCGGCCTCCTCGTCCTCGCCGGCGGAATCGGCGTCTACGCCGCCCTCGGCGCGCTCATCCACCTGCGGGGCCTGCCCTCCATCGTCGTCTCGCTCGGCATGAGCTTCGTCTGGGGCGGCCTCGCCGTCCTCATGCTGCCCGCGCCGGGCGGCGCCGCGCCGGGCTGGCTGCGCGCGCTGATGACGACGAAGCCGCCCGTCCTGCCGATGGCCATCGTCGCCAGCCTCGCCATCGCCGCCGTCGCCCACCTCCTCGTCATGCGCTCGAGCTGGGGCGTCGCCGTCCGCGGCGTCGGCGGCAACGAGCGCTCCGTCGTGCGCGCCGGCTGGTCGGCGCTGCGCCTGCGCGCCGGCGCCTACGCGCTCGCCGGGCTCTTCGCCACCCTCTCCGGCGTCGCCCTCGTCGGCCTCGCCACCTCGGCCGACGCCAACATCGCGCTGCGCTATACGCTCCTCTCCATCGCCGGCGTCATCCTCGGCGGCGGCGAGTTCACCGGCGGCCGCGTCTCCGCCATCGGCGCCGTCGTCGGCGCCCTGACCCTGACGCTGGCGAGCTCGTTCCTGACCTTCCTGCGCCTCTCGCCCGACTGGCAGATCGGCGCCCAGGGCGCGATCCTGATCCTCGTCCTCGCCATCCGCCTCCTCCTCAACCGCCGCGAGGCCCGCCTGTGACCCGCGCCTCGCCCCATAGCCACCCCCCGGACCGCGCGCGCCGGCCGCCCCCATCCCCGCCGATGCGCCGGCATGGGCAGCGCCTGCCCGCCCCCCGGCAGGCGCTTCGCGCCCGCCCAGGCAGGCCCGCCGACGCCCTCTTGAGATGTCGGCGGGTCCCGGCGCAGCCGCCGACGCCGGAGTGGAAGCGGAACGCCGATCCGAGGCCGTCAAGCCCTGCGCCCGGTCGCCCCGTCCAGAGCGGCGCACACCGGCCGCCCCCATCCCCGCCGATGCGCCAGCATCGGCAGCGCCTGCCCGCCTCCCGGCAGGCGCTTCGCGCCCGCCCAGGCAGGCACGCCGATGCCCTCTTGAGAGGTCGGCGGGTCCCGGCGCAACCGCCGACGCCGGGCTGGAAGCGGAACGCCGATCCGAGGCCGTCAAGCCCTGCGCCCGGTCGCCCGGCCCAGAGCGGCGCACACCGGCCGCCCCCGTCCCCGCCGATGCGCCAGCATCGGCAGCGCCTGCCTGCCCCCCGGCAGGCGCTTCGCGCCAGCCCAGGCAGGCACGCCGACGCCCTCTTGAGAGGTCGGCGGGTCCCGGCGCAACCGCCGACGCCGGGCTGGAAGCGGAACGCCGATCCGAGGCCGTCAAGCCCTGCGCCCGGTCGCCCCGCCCAGAGCGGCACGCGCCGGCCATCCCCATCCCCGCCGATGCGCCAGCATCGGCAGCGCCTGCCTGCCCCCCGGCAGGCGCTTCGCGCCAGCCCAGGCAGGCGCGCCGACGCCCTCTTGAGATGTCGGCGGGACCGGGCGCAACCGCCGACGCCGGGCTGGAAGCGGAACGCCGATCCGAGGCGCTCGCCCGCAGCCGGCCCCACCCCGTCAACGCTTCGAAAAAAAGCGGCAATCCGGATTCCACCCGGATTCCAGCCCCTTTCCCGCCCCGCTTTTCCCGGCCTTTCCAACCGCCTCCCGGCCCCCATGCCCGAAAGCCGGAAACCCCCCGCATGACCCAGCTCCTCTCCCGCCCCTGGATCTGGTCCTTCGTCGCCGCCGGCGCCGTCTGGCTCGCGACCACGCTCTTCACCGGCGGCGCCAGCGCCCTCGGCCTCACCCAGGCGGCGCTCACCTTCGCCGCCTTCTCGGTGATCGTCGGGCTCGGCCAGATGCTCGTCATCACCCTCGGCCCCGGCAACGTCGACCTCTCGATCCCCGCCACGATGACCCTCGCCGGCACCCTCGCGCTCAAGGCGATGGCCGAGACCCCCGGCGCGGAACTCCTCGGCCTCCTCGTGACGTTAGGCGTCGGCCTCGGCGTCGGCCTCCTCAACTTCGGCCTGATCCGCCTGCTGGCGATCCCGCCGATCATCGCCACGCTCTCCATGGCCTTCATCGTCCAGTCGACGGCGATCTGGGCGAACCGCGGCCTGCGCATCAAGCCGCCGGCGGCGCTGGCGTCCTTCTCCACCGGCTCGACCCTCGGCGTCCCCAACCTCGCCTGGATCGCGCTCGCGCTCACCCTCGCCGTCTGGGTGCTGCTCGAGCGCAGCCTCTACGGCCGCCGCGTCCTCGCCATCGGCCAGAACCTGCGCGCCGCCCGCCTCGCCGGCGTCCCCGTCGACGGCGTCCGCCTCGGCGCCTACATCCTCTCCGCCCTCCTCGCCGCCCTCGCCGGCTTCCTCCTCGCCAGCTTCTCCGGCGGCGCCGCCCTCAACATGGGCGCCGAATACCTGCTCACCTCCATCGCCGTCGTAGTGATCGGCGGCTCCTCGGTGGCGGGCGGCGACAGCAACGTCCCCGGCATCTGGGGCGCCTCGCTCTTCATGTTCCTCGTGGTGACCATGCTCAACACCTACGGCCTCGGCGCCGGCGTCCGCCTGATCATGACCGGCCTCATCATCATCGCCGTCATCCTCGCCGCCTCCGGCCGCAACCGCCCCCCGGCCTGAGGCGGAGGCGCCGCGAGGCCCGCAGCCGCCGCAGACACTTCCTTACTATCAATCTTTTAGCCGCAGCCTCCCGCGCCCTGCTCCCTCGCCTCCCGCCCCTCCGCCACCCGTAGAGAAGGCCAGCACCCCCGGCTCCATGGACGGCGACAAGCCGGCGGCCCCGAGCCCCGCAGGCCCCCCGCGGCCGGCGCCCTCCCGCCGCTGTCGACGACGCGACCGGCCGACCTCCCGCACGACGTCGGCGAGGGGCCCGGCGCGACGGGCGTCCACCCCCGTCAGCCCGGCGCGAACATGAGCTCGATCTCCTCGATCACCCGGTCCATCAGCATCCCGCGCGCCTCCCTGCCGGTGAAGTGCAGCACCCAGCCGTCGCGCGCCATCTCCCGCCGGATCACGATCCCGGCCCGCGGCCGCGACACCCGGATCGGCCGCCGCCGCCCGCCCGCCAAGGCCGGCCCGCCCGCCTCGCCCGCCGCCTTCTCCGCCTCCTCGAGATAGGGCCGCAGCAACGCCCATTGCGTCTCCGGATCCTTCAGGCTCGCCTGCTCCAGCGCCGTCGCCATCACCTCCCCGAACCCGTCCCGCACCGCATTCGCCACCCGCAGCGCCTGCCTGAGCGACAACGTCTCCGGCGCGGTCATCATCCCGTCGAACGCCTCGGCGAACCGCGCCAGCGCCCGCAACCGCGACCGCTTCATCGCGCCCACGCCCGGATAGAGCGCCTCCACCGCGGCCTCGATCGTCGGATAGGCCCCAAGGTCGCGCGCCACCATCGCGATCCGCCCCTGTTCCCAGGCCGACAGATCGGCCCGCACCGCATTCTCCTCCACCATCGCCGCCAGCGTCTCCCCCAGCGCCCGCGCCGGCCGCACGAAGGCGGGCACCGCCCCGAACCGGTCCAGCCCCATCTCCCGGAGCGCCCGGAACGCGGTGATCCGCCGATACCCCGACACGATCCCGAACCGCGCCCCGCCGGCGCCCTCCAGCGCGAACAGCTCAACCGGCTGCCGCAGTCCCGACCGCAGGATCGAGTGCTTCAGCTCCTCGAACGCCTCCGCATCGAGCCCGGTCCGCTCCCGCGGCACCGCCCCGTCGTCGATCTCGTCGAGCGAGACGAGTTCCACCGTGTCTTCCATTCCAATCCTCCGCGGCTCGTGCGCCGGGGAGGATGCACGATGCGCGAAGCATGTTGCCCCATGCTTCGGAGGCGCGTGCGCCCCAATGGCTTGCGATCGAACGCAGCGCGCCACGCCGAACAACTCGTCGGCATGATCGTGTTATCGTCCCCGTTGCCTCGCGCCAACGAGTCGGTTCCCTCCCCGCCGAACAGGCTATCGCTGTTGTCGCCTCCGCTCAGGTAGTCGTCGCCGTTCACGCCGTAGAGCCTGTCAGCTCCGTCGCCGCCGAACAGATCACCATCGGACCTGTTGCAGTCCTGCAGAACATCGCCCTTGGGGGTTCCCTGCATCGTCAGCTCGCAGGTGCTGAGCTTGCGGGTGATCTGCACGCCGTTGATGGTCCAGGCCGTGTAGTCGTCGCCGTCGTCATTCGCAGCCGAATCCCACGATACCAGGTTCCGGTCGCTGCGAGTGCCCGGCACGACATTGTCGATGCCGTCGAGATTGTTCTCCTTGTAGACGGTGAACGTGTCATGGGCGAACCAGCCGGCTGCGGCCCCGGCCATTCCGCCGACCAGCCCCGCCCCAGCGAGGCCGAGAAGGCCCGCCAGCGAGAAGCCCACCAGGGCTGTGACGCTGCCAGCTATGCCGGTGGTGACTACCTTATCGGTCAGATCGTAGAGCTTGCCCCAGACAATGCCTCGAACTTGGCGACTTCGGTGTTGCTGACCGCCTGCGTCTGCGTGGTCATGGCTACACCCTCTTAGCCGGAATGGGGCCGTTCACCCAGTAGGCGACGGCGCCGCCGATCAGGATGAACACGAACAGAATGACCATCTCCAGTAGCCAGAATCCACCGAGGTCCATGAAGTCTACGCCGATGTAGATCCATGGGAATTGCACCAGCATGAAGCGCGCATAGTACAGTCTAGGATCAGACATGGCTATTCCTTCTTCTTTGCTAATTAGCTAGCCTTCGTTGCTAGTCGGATGCAAGCCCCATTTGCAGTTTTTCTTATGCGGTTGTGGAGGCCCCTAGCCGAACCTGGCAGAGGCCCCGAGCCGAACCCAATGGGTAAAATACACATATCTTTCAAACACTTAATCCTGCTATCACGCGTGATAGCCCCTTGCCTCCCACCCCTTCGCCGCCTATAGAAGGATACCAGCCCCACCCCGAGGCCCTCCCTTGACCGACACGCCCGAAGACGACGATCCCGAGACGCCGCGCGCCGTGCCCACCGGGCCGGGGGTGGCGATCGAGGCCGAGATGAAGGCCTCCTACCTCGACTACGCCATGAGCGTGATCGTCGCCCGGGCCATCCCCGACCTCCGCGACGGCCTGAAGCCCGTCCACCGGCGCATCCTCTACGCCATGCACGAGGTCGGGAACACCCACGACAAGCCCTACCGCAAGTCCTCCCGCCCGGTGGCGGACACCATGGGCAAGTACCACCCCCACGGCGACGCCGCGATCTACGACGCCCTCGTCCGCATGGCGCAGGACTTCTCGATGTCCCTGCCGCTCCTCGACGGCCAGGGCAACTTCGGCTCCATGGACGGCGACAAGCCGGCGGCCTTCCGCTACACCGAGGTGCGGATGGCCCGGGCGGCGGGCTTCCTCCTCGCCGACATCGACAAGGAGACCGTCGACTTCCAGCCGAACTACGACGGCAAGGACATGGAGCCGACGGTCCTGCCGGCGCGCTTCCCCAACATGCTGGTCAACGGCGCCGGCGGCATCGCCGTCGGCATGGCCACCAACATCCCGCCGCACAACCTCGGCGAGGTGATCGACGCCACGCTCGCCCTCATCGAGAACCCCGACCTCTCCGTCGCCGAGCTGATGGAGTTCGTCCCCGCCCCCGACTTCCCCACCGGCGCCCTGATCCTCGGGCGCTCCGGCGCGCGCAAGGCCTACCACGAGGGCCGCGGCTCGGTGATCGTCCGCTCGAAGACCCGCATCGAGGAGGTCCGCGGCGGCCGCACCGCGATCATCGTCTCCGAGATCCCCTATCAGGTGAACAAGGCGACGATGATCGAGCGCATCGCCGAGCTCGCCCGCGACAAGAAGATCGAGGGCATCGCCCATGTCCAGGACGAGTCCGACCGCTTCGGCGTCCGCGTCGTCATCGAGCTCCGCCGCGACGCCACCCCCGACGTCGTCCTGAACCAGCTCTTCCGCTTCACCCCCCTCCAGACCAGCTTCGGCTGCAACATGCTCGCCCTCCACGGCGGCCGCCCGCTCCAGCTCACGCTCCGCGACTTCCTCGTCCACTTCATCGCCTTCCGCGAGGAGGTCGTCGCCCGCCGCACCGCCTTCGAGCTGCGCAAGGCCCGGGAACGCGCCCACATCCTCTGCGGCCTCGCCGTGGCCGTCTCCAACGTCGACGAGGTCGTCGCCACCATCCGCGCCTCCGCCGACCCGGCCGAGGCGCGCGACCGGCTGATGACCCGCCGCTGGCCGGCCCAGGACATCGCCGACTACATCCGCCTGATCGACGATCCCTCCCACACCATCAACGAGGACGGCAGCTACAACCTCTCCGAGGTCCAGGCCCGCGCCATCCTCGACCTCCGCCTGCAGCGCCTGACCGCGCTCGGGGTCAAGGAGGTCACCGACGAGCTGGCGGAGCTTGCCGGCAAGATCACCGACTACCTCGACATCCTGCGCTCCCGCGCCCGCATCATGGCGATCATCTCCGACGAGCTGCGCGAGGTCCGCGGCCTCTTCGCCGTCCCCCGCCGCTCCGAGATCGTCGAATGGGACGCCGACCTCGACGACGAGGACCTGATCGAGCGCGAGGACATGGCGGTCACCGTCACCGCCGGCGGCTACATCAAGCGCACCCCGCTGACCGAGTACCGGGCCCAGCGCCGCGGCGGCAAGGGCACGCAGGGCATGGCGACCAAGGAGGAGGACTTCGTCACCACCCTCTTCGTCGCCAACACCCACACCGCGCTGCTCTTCTTCACCACCGAGGGCATGGTCTACACGCTCAAGACCTGGCGCCTGCCCCTCGGCGGCCGCAACACCCGCGGCAAGGCCATCGTCAACATCCTGCCGATCCCCCAAGGCGTCTCCATCGCCGCGATCATGCCGGTTGACGTGCCGGAGGAGGAATGGTCCGCCCTGCAGATCATGTTCGCCACCTCCGACGGCGACGTCCGCCGCAACGCCCTCGACGACTTCACCAACGTCATGCGCAACGGCAAGATCGCGATGAAGCTCCCCGGCGGCGTCCGCCTGATCGCCGCGCGCATCTGCTCCGAGGACGACGACGTCCTCCTCACCACCAAGGCCGGCCGCGCCATCCGCTTCCCGGTCCCGGACGTCCGCGTCTTCAAGGGCCGCGACTCGACCGGCGTCCGCGGCATCCGCCTCGGGACGGGCGACGAGGTGGTCTCCATGGGCGTCATCCGCCACTTCGAGGCCACTCCCGACGAGCGGGCCGCCTATCTCAAGATGCGCCGCGCCGTGGCCGGCGCCCCCGACGACGAGCCCGAGGCGACGGACGACGACGAGGAGGCCGCCGCCTCCGGCGCCTTCGAGCTCGGCCAGTCCCGCTACGTCGAGATGTCCGAGGCCGAGGACCTGCTGCTGACCATCACCGAGCGCGGTGCCGGCAAGCTCTCCTCGTCGCACGACTACCCCGTCCGCGGCCGGGGCGGCCAGGGCGTCGTCGCCATGGACAAGGCCATGCGCGGCGGCCCGCTGGTGACGCTCTTCCCGGTCGAGCAGGACGCCGAGATCATGCTCGCGACCGACGCCGGCCAGTCGATCCGCGTCCCCGTCGCCGACATCTCCTTCCGCTCCCGCAGCGCCGGCGGCGTCCGCGTCTTCAACACCGCGCCCGACGAGCGGGTGGTCTCGGTGGCGCTGGTGGTCGCCGAGAGCGGCGAGGAGGAGGGCTGAGCCCCTCCCCGCAATCGCCCCGGCTCCCACCACGCCGCAGAGGCGACCCGCCCCACGCCCGGACGCTCCGCGCCCGGTGCGCACCTCTATCGGTGCTGATCGTCTCCAGCGTGGCGGCCGAAGCTCCCGCCCCGCGCGCCCGCCCTCAAGGCCCGCAGGCCGCGAGCGTCCCCGCCGCCAGGCCCCGGGCGAAGGCCGCCTGCCGCGGCCCCTCCGCCCCAGCCGCGAACAGCGCCGCGTCCCGCGCCACGCCCGGCGCGACCGCCTCCCGCGCCGCGGCCAGCGTCCGCCCGTAGACCGCCGGCGTCGCCCCGCGCAGCCCCGACCGCGCCGCCCAGACCCCGGCGAGGCAATCCCCCGCCGCCGCCCGGGCCCCCGCCCCGCCCGCGTCCATCCCCAGCGCCGCCTGCGCCGCCAGCGCCGCCGCCCGACCGGCGAAGAGCGCCGTCGCCGCCTCGCCGTCCCGCCGCATCCGCGCCCGGATCCCGTCGAGCGTCGCAAGGTCGACCCCGAGCGTCCGCGTCTCCGCGCAGAAGAACGCCCCCGCCGTCGCCGCGCCCCCGGCGCAGGGATCGGGCGCCGCCCCGGCATAGAGCCGCAACGAAGCCGGCGCATAGCCGACGCCCCGCTCGGCCCGCGCCCGCTCCCGCCACACCGCGCCGGCCTCCGCCACCGCGGCCTCCGCGAGCCGCGCCGCCACGCCCGCCCGCTCCGCCGACAGGGCCCCGGCCTCCACGCCCGCCCGCCCCGACCAGGCGACGGCGAGCCCGACGCTCGCCACCGTCACCGCGAGGAGCCCGAACCCGAGCCCCAGCGACCGCCCGCCCCGCGCCTCCGCCACCGGCCCTCCTCTCCGGCGGCCTTGACCCGGCCGCCGCGCCATGATGCTTGACCCGAGACTTGTCGGCCGGAGGCGTGAAGGACGTGTTAGCCGAACCCACCCCGATCCGCGGAGCCGCAAGGTGAACGCGCTCCAGCGCGCCGCCATCGGCGCGGCGACCGGCTCGGCGCTGCTCCTCGCCGCCGCCCTCGCCTTCCAGCACCTCGGCGGCTACGCGCCCTGCCATCTCTGCCTGCTGCAGCGCTGGCCCCACGCCATCGCCGTGGTCCTCGGCCTCGCCACGCTCGTCTGGCCCCGCCGCGAGCTCGCGCTCCTCGGCGCGCTCGTCATGGCCGCCGGCGCCGGCATCGCCGCCTGGCACGCCGGCGTCGAGCAGGGCTGGTGGACCGGGCCCACGACCTGCGTCGCGCCCGACATCGCCGGCCTCACCCCCGAGCAGCTCCTCCAGCGGATCCTCGACGCCCCGGTCACCCGCTGCGACGAGATCGCCTGGAGCTTCCTCGGCCTCTCCATGGCGGCGTGGAACGGCCTCGCCTCGGCCGTGCTGGCGCTGATCTGGGCCCGCGGCTACGCCTCGAGCTCGGCGTCCCAGTAGAGATAGTCCATCCAGCTCTGGTGCAGGTGGTTGGGCGGGAACTTCCGCCCGACGTTCTGCAGCTGCTCCGGGGTCGGCCGGACCGGCTTGCGCCGCAGATTCAGCCCCGCCTGCTTCAGCGTCCGCGAGCCCTTGCGCAGGTTGCACGGCCCGCAGGAGGCGACGACGTTCTCCCAGGTCGTCCGCCCGCCGCGCGCCCGCGGCACCACGTGGTCGAAGGTCAGGTGGTCCTTGGCGCCGCAATACTGGCAGGTGAACTCGTCGCGGAGGAACAGGTTGAACCGGGTGAAGGCGGTGGTCCGCGCCGGCCGCACGTAGTCCTTGAGCACCACGACCGAGGGGATGCGGAACCGGATCGACGGCGAGCGCACCACCTCGTCGTACTCGGCCACCACCACCACGCGGTCGAGCACCGCGGCCTTGACCGCCTCCTGCCAGGGCCAGAGCGACAGCGGCAGGTAGCTCAGGGGGCGGAAATCCGCGTTCAGGACCAGCGCCGGGTGGTCGCGGAGGCCCGAGGGGCTCCGCACGAAGCTCGGCATGTGGGTCGCTTGCAGCATCGCCGCTCCCTGGCCGGACGCCGCGCCGCCGCATGCTGCAATGCGCAACGTCGTCTCCGACTATATCTCGCCCGCCTCCACTGGCAAGCCTCTAGATCGAGGATGCTCCCGGCCGGCGCCGACAAGCTACAGCGCGGCCACGGCGGAATTGTGACGGCGCGCGCGCCGGGCGCCCCGGCAGGGCCTGTTCCCCGGAGCCGCCGTCGCGTTGACGCCGGAAAGGGGCGCGGGGCGCGATTCGTCAAGGACGCCTGCGGGGAACAGGCCCGGGGGTTCCTGTTCGCTGGTGGGACCGGAGCCCCTTGCGCGCCCTCGCGCGCCGGGCCGGAGGGGGCTCGATGCCCCCACCGGCCCGCCCCCCTCCGCCGCTCTCCGTCTGTCGCCCCGCCCCGGGCCGGGGCGCACCGGGGCGCACCCTCGCTCCGCCGATGCGCTGGCGTCGTCTCCGCCCGCCCACCCGAGGCGCGCTTCGGCACGACGGCCTGGCGCGCATCCCCGCGGGCGCGCCGACGCCCTCCCGGGAAGTCGTCGGGTCCGGCGACAACCGCCGACGCGGAAAGACGGGCGATGCAGCCGTCCCGAGGCGGTCCCCCGGCGCAGCGTCAGCCGCCGTAGCCCAGCCGGTCGCGCAGGAAGCCGACGGCGAGCCCGAGCCCGTCCGGGGCGATCCCGTGGCCGACCCCGCGCGAGACATGCGTCGCCGTCTCCACCCCCGCGGCGCGCAGCGCCTCGGCCGCCTCGGCGAGGCTCGCCACCGGCACCATCGGGTCCTCGTCGCCATGGACGAGCAGCACCGGCGGCCGCGCCGCGATCTCCGCCGCGAGCTTCTCCGGCCGCAGGAGCCGCCCCGAGAAGCCGACGATCCCGGCGAGCGCGGGCTTGCGCCGCAGCCCGACCTGCAAGGCCATCATCGTGCCCTGCGAGAAGCCGAAGAGCGCCGTGCGCTCCGGCCCGATCCCCTCCGCCGTCGCCGCGTCGAGCCAGCCGTCGAGCAGCGCGAACGCGCTCCCCGCCGCCACGGCCGCCGCAGCCGGGTCCGACCCGTCGAGCCAGGGAATGGGAAACCACTGGTATCCCATCGGATTGTTGATGCAGCGCTCCGGCGCGTTCGGCGCGAGGAAGCGCGTGTCCGGCAGATGCGGCGCCAGCGGCCCGGCCAGCCCGACGAGATCCTCGCCGTCCGCCCCGTAGCCGTGCAGGAAGATCACCTGGCTCGTCGCCTTCCCGGAAGCCGCGGCCCGGGACGGCCCCTTCAGCGTCGTCATGGCCCGCCTCCTTCGTCGCCGCCGGTGTTAGGCACAATCCCCCCGCCCCGCAAGCCGCCGCCCGCGGCGCGCCCCCGCCATCGGGACGCAACAGGGGGCGAAACGCCGGGACCTGCCCGGGCAATGTCCGCCCATCAAGCTTGAGGAGATCTCGTCATTTTGCGGAATCCAAGCATTTCAACAGCTTGGCCCATGTCCCACCATGGGACGCCCCCGCTCTCAGGCGGCGAAGCGCAGGATCGTCTCGAGGCCGAAGCGGATCAGCATGTCGACGAGGAAGAAGAACGTCGCGAAGAGCGTCGCCATGATCATCACCATGACCGTGGTCAGCCCCACCTCGCGGCGGGTCGGCCAGACCACCTTCGCGGTCTCGGCCCGGACTTGCTGGATGAACTGCAGCGGATTCGCGCGGGCCATGGGACTCTTCTCTCGTCGTCTCCCGCGCTGGCAGGGGCGATAGGACTCGAACCTACGACCCTCGGTTTTGGAGACCGATGCTCTACCGACTGAGCTACACCCCTAGGCCGGCGCGTGGCCGCGGAGATACGCCGCGGCGTGCCGCGATGCAAGGCCTCTACGCCCCGCGAAAGAAGTCCGAATGCGGGTCCGACAGCACCATCTCGCGCAGCCGCTCCCAGAGATGCCGGCGCAGCTCCGCGAACCCGGGCGCCTCCCGCGGATCGCCCTCCGCCCGGCGAAACCCCGCCGCCGCCTCCTCGACGATCCGGCCCGGACGCGGCGACATCAGCAGCACCCGGTCCGCGAGGGTCAGCGCCTCGTCGACGCTGTGGGTGACGAAGAGCGCCGTCGGCCCCGCCGGTCCTCCGGTCAGCCGCAGGAGCTCGCCCTGCATCAGCTCGCGCGACTGGGCGTCGAGCGCGGCGAAGGGCTCGTCCATCAGCAGGAGCGCCGGCTCCACCGCCAAGGCGCGCGCCAGCGCCGCCCGCTGCTGCATCCCTCCCGACAGCTCCCGCGGCCAGGCCTCGGCGAAGCGCGCGAGCCCGACCCGGGCCAGCGCCCGCTCCGCGCGGGCCTCCCGCTCGGCGGGATCGAGATGGGGGAGCGCGAAGGCGACGTTGCCGCGCACCGACTTCCACGGCAGCAACCGATAGGACTGGAACACCATCGCCGCCGCCCGCCCCGGGACCGGCGCCGCCCCGTCGACCCGCACCTCGCCCTCGTCCGGCGCGATCAGCCCGGCGACGAGCCGCAGCAGCGAGGTCTTGCCGCAGCCCGACGGCCCGAGCAGCACCACCGTCTCGCCGCGGCGGGCGACGAGGTCGACGCCTTCGAGCACCCGCCTTCCGCCGAGCGAGAGCGCGACGCCGCGGAGGGTGAGATGGGCGGCGTCGCGCAACGAGGGGCTCAGCGGGTGGGAACGATCGCCGGGTCCGGCGCGCCGATCCGCGCGATCACCGCGTCGAGCGGCGCGAGGTCGACCCAGGCGTCGAGCGGCGCCGGCGCGATCCCGGCGAAGTCCTCGCCCTCATGCAGCCAGGCCTGCGCCGCCTCCAGCTCCGGCGCGCTGATCCCGCCGTCGATGCTCCACGACCCCGCGAAGGCCGCCGCGAGCAGCTTCAGGTCCGCCTCGTCCACGTCGGGCCGCGCCTTCCGCATCGCCGCCACCCACTTGTCCGGGTCGGCGGCGAAGTCGCGCGAGGCGAGCGTGACCGCCTCGATCACCGCCTCGACCTCCTTCTCGCGGCTGGCGAGCGTGTCGCTCCGCACGGCGTTGAGCTTCGAGAGGATCGGCGCGGCGCGGTAGTAGTCCTCGACGTCGACCAGCACCTTGATCGCCGGATCGCCGTCGATGGCGGTGAAGGCGCCGATCGACATGGTGGTCGCGTCGATCTGCCCGGCGACCAGCGCCTGCGCGCGCGCCTGCGGCTGGCCGAGCGCGACAAGCTCGAGGCCCGCCATGTCGATCCCCTGCGACGCCAGCACCTTGCTCGACAGGAGCTGGTCGACGCTGCCCACCCGCCCGATGCCGAAGCGCTTGCCGGCGAGGTCGGCGACGGAGGCGACGTCGCGCCCGGCGATCAGGTAGGGCAGCGACCTGTTGGGCGACATCACCGCCCGGAGATCGGCCGCCCCCTGCGCCACGGCCTGGAGCAGCGCCTCGACCGCGACGTTGGCCATCTCGCCCTCGCCGGCGCGCAGCGCCGCCATGGCGAGCGGGGTCTGCTGGACCCGGACGAACTCCACGTCGACGCCGGCGCGGTCGAAGTAGCCCTCCTGCTCGGCCAGCTCCATCACCGAGTTCGGCACCAGCGGCGTCTCCATGTCGGTGACGATCAGCCGGAAGGGCTCGGCGGCGGCCGGGCCGGCGAGGGCGGCCGCCAGCGCGGCGGCGGCGATCAGGCGTCTCGGCATGGTCTTTCTCTCCCTGTCATCGCGCGTTTCCCGCGCCGTCTCACTCCGGCCCGCGCCAGCGCAGCAAGCGCCGCTCCGCAATGCGCAGGCCCTCCGTCATCGTCACGCCGATCGCCGCCAGCACGACGACCACGGCGAGGTATTCCGCCATCTGGAAGCGCCCGCCATAGAGCGCGAGCAGGCCGCCGAGGCCCGAGACGGCGGTGTAGAGCTCGGCCACCACCGTGTTGATGAGGCCGATCGTCGCGCCGATGCGCACGCCGGCGACCAGATAGGGCATCGCCCCCGGCAGGACCACATGGGCGAGGATCCGCCCCCGCGACGCCCCCGTCGCCCGCGCCATCTCGACGAGGTCGGGGTCGGCGGCGCGCACCCCCGCATAGGCGTTGAGGATCACCGGCATCACGGCACCGAGGAAGACGACGAGCACCTTCGCCTCGAAGCCGAGGCCGAGGAGCACGATGATCAGCGGGATGAAGGCGACCCGCGGCGTGGCGGCGAGCCCGTGGACATAGATGTCGAGCGTCCTTCCGATCGGCCGCACCGTGCCCATCAGCGCCCCGATCGCGATCCCGGCGACGACGGCCGCCCCCGTGCCCGCCAGATAGATCGACAGGCTCTGCCCGAGCGCCGGCCACAGCCGCCCGCCGGCGGCGAGCCCGGCCAGCGCCCCGGCCACCGCGCCCGGCGAGGCGAAGAGCCCGGGGGGCGCGGCGTTGGCGGCGAGCTGCCAGAGCAGGAGGACGACGGCGAGGAAGCCGAGCCGCAGCGCGACCACGCCCGACCGGCCGCCGCGCGCGGCGGCCGGCTGCGTCCGCCGGCGCGGCGGCAGGGGGCGGGCATCGGCCATGACCGTTTGTCCGCGATCCCCGGGACCTGCGCAAGCCGGCGGAGCGCGCCGCCCCGTCCACCATTCGGTGGATGCGAAGCCGCGCGCCCCGCCTGCCGGCTTGACGGCCGCCCCCGTCACCCGTTTGGCTGAATGGACGGAAGGGCGCGGGCCGTGGAGACTGGCGCGCGCAAGAACCCAGAGGGGAGGGCCTCGGATGACCTACGAGAACGTGAAGATCCACCCGGCGGTCGACGGGGGCGTCAGGAAGGGCGATGCGGGCTTCTCGGGCGGGACGCTCAGCTGCAAGTGCGCGACCGACAAGGTCGAGGTGAAGGTGGGCGGGCAGACCGCGCACAACCACGTCTGCGGCTGCACGAAATGCTGGAAGCCGGAAGGCGCGACCTTCAGCCAGGTCGCCGTCGTCGGCCGCGACAAGATCACCGTCACCAAGAACGGCCACAAGCTCAAGATCGTCAACGAGGCCGCGCCGATCCAGCGCCACGCCTGCACCGGCTGCGGCGTCCACATGTACGGCCGCATCGAGAACAAGGAGCACCCGTTCTACGGCCTCGACTTCGTCCATACCGAGCTCTCCCCCGAGAGCGGCTGGTCAGAGCCGCAGTTCGCCGCCTTCGTGTCGTCCATCATCGAATCCGGCGTCGATCCGTCGCGGATGGAGGGCGTGCGCGGCCGGCTGAAGGAGCTCGGGCTCGAGCCCTACGACTGCCTGTCGCCGCCGCTGATGGACGCGATCGCCACCCACGTCGCCAAGAAGTCGGGCGCCCTGCCCGCCTGAACGCCGCCGGCCCCGGCCGCCGCGCAAGGCCCGCTCCGGGCGCGCGGCGGCCGGGGCCGCCCTCCGTCCTACCCGGCGCATGCGCCGTACCGGCCGCTCGCCCGACTGGCCGGACGCCGAGACCGACCTGAAGGAGAAAGCCCATGCGAACGCGCGCCGCCGTGGCCGTCGCCGCCGGAAAGCCGCTGGAGATCATGGAGGTGAACCTCGAGGGCCCGAAGGCCGGCGAGGTCCTCGTGGAGATCAAGGCGACCGGCATTTGCCACACCGACGAGTTCACCCTCTCGGGCGCCGACCCGGAGGGCCTCTTCCCGTCGATCCTCGGCCACGAGGGCGCGGGCGTGGTGGTCGAGGTCGGCCCCGGCGTGACCAGCGTGAAACCCGGCGACCACGTCATCCCGCTCTACACCCCGGAATGCCGCGAGTGCCCGTCCTGCCTCTCGCGCAAGACCAACCTCTGCACCGCGATCCGCGGCACCCAGGGCCAGGGCCTGATGCCGGACGGCACCTCGCGCTTCTCGACGCTCGATGGCGAGCCGATCCTGCACTACATGGGCTGCTCGACCTTCTCGAACTACACCGTCCTGCCGGAGATCGCCGTGGCGAAGGTCCGCGAGGACGCGCCCTTCGACAAGATCTGCTACATCGGCTGCGGCGTGACGACCGGGATCGGGGCGGTCATCAATACGGCCAAGGTCGAGATCGGCGCCAAGGCGGTGGTCTTCGGGCTCGGCGGCATCGGCCTCAACGTCATCCAGGGCCTGAAGATGGCCGGGGCCGACATGATCATCGGCGTAGACCTCAACAACGACAAGAAGGAGTGGGGCGAGCGCTTCGGGATGACGCACTTCGTCAACCCCAAGGAGGTCGAGGGCTCGGTCGTCCAGCACATCGTCAACATGACGAAGACCAAGGCCGACCAGATCGGCGGCGCCGACTACAGCTTCGACTGCACCGGCAACGTCAAGGTGATGCGCGACGCGCTGGAATGCACCCATCGCGGCTGGGGCAAGTCGGTGGTGATCGGCGTGGCCCCGGCGGGCGCGGAGATCTCGACGCGGCCGTTCCAGCTCGTCACCGGCCGGCAGTGGCTCGGCACCGCCTTCGGCGGCGCGCGCGGCCGCACCGATGTGCCGCGGATCGTCGACTGGTACATGGACGGCAAGATCCAGATCGACCCGATGATCACCCACCTGCTGCGGCTCGAGGACATCAACAAGGGCTTCGACCTGATGCACGCCGGCGAGTCGATCCGCTCGGTCGTGGTCTACTAAGCCCTTCGGGCCGCCCCGCGCGCGCCGAGGACGACGCAGGGGACGATCCACCTTCGGCCGGGGCGATCGCCCCGGCCTTTTCTGTCCGACACATCGGGACGCGCCGGCGGGACGACCCCCGCGACGCGGACGTCAGCCGCCTCCGGAACGCTCGATCCCGCCGAGGGCGCGGAGGCCGTCGGCCAGCTCCTCCGCCTCGACGTCGCCGAGCAGCGCCGACTGGACGACGAAGCCGAGCACCGTGGCGAGCAGCGTCTTGGCGACGTCCTCCGGGGCGACGTCCGGGCCGAGCGCGCCCTCGGCGCGCCAAGCCCCGGCGACGGCGGCGAGCCCGACGCGGAAGCCGAGATAGGCCTCGCGCATCACCCCCCGCAGCCGCTCGTTGCGCTGGGCCTCGGCCCAGCCGAGGAGCGCGATGCGGCGGAGGTCGTAGCCGTCGCGCGCGGTGAAGCGCGTCACCGTCTCCGCGAGGGCGCGGACGAGGGCGTCGGGCGCGAGCGGCGGCCGCTGGCGGAGGATCGGCGCGACCTCCTCGCCGATCGCGCCGAGCGAGGTCGTCACCGCGGCGAAGATCAGCTCCTCCTTGCTCGGGAAGTAGGAATAGACCGCGCCGGCCGAGAGGCCGGAGGCGCGGATGATGTCGTCCATCGTCGTCGCGTGCAGCCCCTGCCTCTGGAAGCAGGTCCAGGCGGCGTCGAGGATCTGGCCACGCCGCGCCGCGCGGCGCTCGTCGGAGATTCTGGGCATGGGGACCTCTAAAACGAACGATCGTTCTTTACAACCCGCCCCGGGGGAGGCATAAAACGAACGATCATTCGTTTTGAGGAATCGGGACATGATCCGGGTGACGGCGATCGAGACGGGCAAGGCGCGGATGAAGACGGCGCAGCGCACCGGGGCGGAGGGGCGGGGGCCGCTCGGGCGGAAGATCGACATCTTCCGCGACCGGGCCTGGGTCGAGCCGCTGCCGATCCTGTGCTTCCTCGTCGAGCACCCGGAGGGGCGGTTCCTCGTCGACACCGGCGACACCTGGCGGAACTCGGTCCCGGGCTACCTGCCGGGGTGGAACCCGTTCTACCGGCAGGTGTCGATCCGGGTGGCGCCGCAGGAGGAGGTCGGTCCCCGGCTCGCCGCGATGGGCCTCGACCCGGCCCGCGACCTCGCCGCGGTGGTGCTGACGCACTTCCACCACGACCACACCGGCGGCCTCGACCATTTCCCGCACACGCGGATCATCGGCCCGCGCGAGAACTACGCGGTGTCGACCGGGCTGCGCGGCATGATGACCGGCTGCCTCCCCCGGCGCTGGCCGGTGTGGCTCGCGCCCGAGCTCGTCGACATGGACGGCCCGGCGATCGGCCCGTTCCCGGCCTCGCACCCGCTCACCTCCGACGGGCGCGTGGCGCTCGTGCCCACCCCCGGCCACGTGACCGGGCACTGCTCGGTGGTGGTCGAGGGCGACGACGTCACCTGGTTCCTCGCCGGCGACGCGACTTACTCGCAGGAGAACCTGCGCGCCGGCCGCACCGACGGCGTGACCGGCGACCCGGCCACCGCCGCCGAGACCCTGCGCCGCATCCGCGCCTTCGCGGCGACCCGCCCGACGGTGGTGCTCCCCGCCCACGACCCCGACGGCCCGCGCCGCCTCGCCGAGGCAGAGGTCCTCGCCTGAAGGCCGGCAGCTCCGGGTTCACGGCGGCCCGCCGATCGACAAGGGCGCCTACGAGACCTTCGCCGCCGCGATCGAGCGGGCGACGGCGCAGGGCGGCAAGGGTCCTGACCGGCGGCAAACGCCTCCGCGCCGAGACGACGCCAGACGCCCGTCACCCGGAGCCGACATGCCCGACCGGACCGAGGTGGTGAAGGCCGAGACGTTCGCGCCGGCCCTCCATGTCCCGACCCGTTCGGCGATCGACATCCACGACGACGTCCCCCAAGGCTTGTCCTCCTGCATCTTCTCCAACAACATGCGCGAGGTGGAGCGGTTCATCTCCGCCTCCGGCTCGGACTGCGGCATGGCCAACGTCACTATCGGCCCGAACGGCGCGGAGATCGGCGGGGCCTTCGGCTGCGGGAAGGAGACCGGCGGCGACCGCGAGAGCGGGTCGGACGCGTGGGAGCAGTGCGCCCGCCGGACCACGAACCCGGCCAACTACGCGACCGGGCTGCCGCTGGCGCAGGGCATCAACTTCGGCTGAGGGGGGGCGCGATGACCGAGGGCTATCCGTCGATCGAGGTCGACGATCCGTTCGCCTATCCCGCCGACACCCTGGGCCTCGACCCCGAGGAGATGCGCCGGCTCGGCTACAAGGTCGTCGACATGGTCGTCGACCGCCAGCGCCGCAAGGCGGCGGAGCCCGCCATCCTGACCGGCAGCCCCGCCGGGCTCATGGCGCAGCTCGGCGGCGCGCTGCCCGAGGATCCCATCGATCCCGACGCCTCGCTCGAGCTGATGGCCCGGGCCGCCCTGTCGCACCAGCAGCATGGCGACCATCCGCGCTACTTCGCGCGGGTGCCGGGCCCCTGCTCCTTCGCCGCGATCCTCGGCGAATGGATGGGCACGGGGTTCAACACCATCTCCTCGAGCTGGGGCGGCGGGTCCGGCCCGGCCGTGGTGGAGATGGTGGTCATCGAGTGGATGCGGCAGATGCTGGGCCTGCCCGAGGGCACGGAGGGCGTCCTCGTCTCCGGCGGCTCGATCGGCAACCTCACCGGCTTCGCCGCCGCCCGCTCCGAGCTCGGCCACGGCGTCGCCTACTGCTCGGACCAGACCCATTCCTCGCTGCCCCGCGGCCTGCGCGAGATGGGCTGCCCGACCGGGCACGTGCGCATCCTCGAATCCGACGACGGCTACCGGATGTCGGTCGAGCGGCTGAAGGCCGCCATCGCCGAGGACAAGGCGGCGGGCAAGCGCCCGCTCCTCGCCGTCGCCACCGCGGGCTCGACCAACACCGGCGCCGCCGACCCGCTGCCCGAGATCGCCGACCTCTGCGCCGCCGAGAACATGTGGCTGCACGTCGACGGCGCCTATGGCGGGCCGGCGGCGATCACCGAGGAAGGCCGCCACGCGCTCGCCGGGATCGAGCGCGCGGATTCGCTGACGCTCGACCCGCACAAGTGGTTCTTCCAGCCCTATGACGTCGGGGCCTGCTTCGTGATGCGCCCGGGCGCGCTCGAGCGCTGCTACGCGATGAGCCCCGAATACCTCAAGGACGTGCAGGCCGCGACCGGCGCCGTCAACTTCGGCAACCGCAGCCTGGAGCTGACCCGCCGCTCCCGCGCCCTGAAGCTCTGGATGTCGATCCGCACCTACGGCGCGCGGAAGTTCCGCGCCGCCGTGCAGCAGGGCATCGACAACGCCAGGATCGCCGAGGCCTGCCTGCGCGAGCGGTCGGACGTCTGGGAAATCGTCACGCCGGCGCAGATCGGGGTGGTCTGCTTCGCGCTGAGGGACGCGAAGCCCGGCGAGCATGCCGAGCGGGCGCGGATCGTCTCGGAATCCGGCTTCGCCTGCGTGTCCTCGACGGCGCTGAAGGGCCGCAGCGTGCTGCGGCTCTGCACGATCAACCCCCTGACCACCCGCGACGACATCGCCCGCACCATCGACATGCTGGCCCGCCCGACCTGACGAAAGCCGGCCTGACGACAGGGAGCAGGCGCCCTCGGACAATTGTCGCGCGGGACACGTCAGACCATCATCCCTATTCCGCCCGAGCCGCCGCCCTCCACCTTTGGCAGGAGTTGACGCCCCCCCTCGCCGTTGGCCCTATGGCGGCCGAGACGGCGGACCGGGGTGGGGATGAAGACGGTATCGGAGAACGCGAGCTTCGGCGGGGTGCAGGGGGTCTACTCCCACGCCTCGGATGTCTGCGGCTGCGACATGACCTTCGCGGTCTACCTGCCGCCGCAGGCGCGGGCCGGCAGGGTGCCCGTCCTGTGGTATCTCTCGGGCCTCACCTGCACCCACGAGAACGCCATGACCAAGGCGGGCGCGCAGGGCTGGGCCGCCGAGGCCGGGATCGCCGTGGTCTTCCCCGACACCTCGCCGCGCGGCGACGCGGTGGCGGACGACCCGGCCTACGACCTCGGCAAGGGCGCGGGCTTCTACGTCAACGCCACCGAGGCGCCCTGGGCGCCCAACTTCCGCATGTGGGACTACATCGTCGACGAGCTGCCGGCGCTCGTCTTCCGCGAGCTGGCGCTCGACCCGGAGCGGCAGGGGATCACCGGCCACTCCATGGGCGGCCACGGCGCGCTCACCATCGCGATGACCCGGCCCGGGACCTACCGCTCGCTGTCGGCGATCTCGCCGATCGCCCACCCCACCCGCTCCGACTGGGGGCGCAAGCAGCTCGCCGCCTATCTCGGCCCGGACGAGGCGGCCTGGCAGGCGCATGACGCCACCGTGCTGATGCGCGAGAAGGGCTATCCGGGGCCGATCCTCGTCGACCAGGGGGCCCAGGACCAGTTCCTCGACCTCCTCAAGCCCGAGGCGCTGGCGGCCGCGGCGGCGGAGCGCCGCCAGCCGATGCAATTCCGCATGATCGAAGGCTACGACCACAGCTACTTCTACGTCGCCAGCGTGATGGAGGATCACGTCCGGTGGCACGCGGAGAACCTCGCGTGACGCCGCGGCCGTCCGACGCCAGCCAGAGGAGAATGACGCCCATGCCCATGAAACTCGCCCGGCTCGCGCTTGCGGCCGCGCCGCTCGCCGTCTGGGCGGCGACCGCCCTCGCCCAGGACGCTCCGGCCGGCGACGTCGCCGCGGGCGAGAAGGTGTTCCGCAAGTGCGCCGCCTGCCACAGCCTCGACCCGAGCGGCAAGGCCAAGGTCGGCCCCGACCTCTACGGCGTGGTCGGCCGCGTCACCGGCACGACCGATTTCGCCTATTCCGACGTGATGAAGAAGGCGGGCGAGGACGGCCATGTCTGGACCGTCGAGGAGATCTCGCTCTTCCTCGAGAACCCCAAGAAGATGTTCCCCGGCACCAAGATGACCTTCGTCGGCCTGAAGAAGCCCGAGGAGCGCGCCGACGTCATCGCCTACATCCAGGGCCAGAGCGGCGGCTGACCCCCCGCCCCCTGCCCCCGGCGCGCGGCCGGCCTCGCGCGTGTTCACGCGTGAAAATTCGGCAAGCCATTGATTTCATTACGGCGCGATTCCGCGTCCGTCATCACCCACACTACACGACACAGTGCTGGCTGAGGGCGGCTGGTTGGATTCTACTGGACGACTCCCTTGCAAGGATCGTCCCATGTCTCACCGAGCCGTCGCCGCCCTCTCCCGGACGCTATGGGGCCATGTC
>NZ_JAGOMQ010000085.1 GCF_017993425.1 Amaricoccus sp. | reverse complement strand
GCGCAACCAACCCCGGGAGAGGCCCCGGCCCCGGCCGATCCGCTCGCCACGAACACCGATGCGCCGGCCTCCGGAACCCTGGTCCCGGCCACGGACACGCCCGCGGTCAAGCCCTCCGCCGTCGAGCCCGCGAGCGCGGCCACCAAGCCGACCCCCGACCCGAAGGCGACCAAGAAGCCCGGCCCCAGCGCCCCCACACCTGCCCCTGCGGACAGCCCCGCGCCCCCGCCCGCACCCGCGCCCGCGCCGGTGCCCGAGCCCGCGCCGGTCGCCACACCCGAGCCCGCGCCGGTCGCCACGCCCGCGCCCCCGCCCGTGCCCCCGCAGCAGCGCTTCGCCGGCACCTTCCGCTTCGCCGGCGGCGACGCGCAGCGCACCGAGCTCGCGGCGGCGATCGACACCGCGGTGCAGGAGCTGAACGCCCTGATCCGCGGCATCGGCCGCAAGCGATTGACGGAGAGCAATGTCATCCGCGACACGATCACGATCGCCGTCGACGGCGACAAGGTCACCACCACATTCGCGCCCGGCCGCACCGTCTCCGCCAAGCTCGAGGGCGCCTCCGTGCCGTGGACCAGCGACACCGGCAAGCCGCTGACCGTCAAGTTCTCGATGGTCAAGGGCCGGCTGGTCCAGACCTTCACCGCCGACGACGGCGGCCGACGCAGCGTCTTCACCCTCAACGAGGCCGGCGACCGCATGACCCTCAGCGTCACCATCACCTCCGAGCGGCTCACCAACCCGCTCAAGTACGCGCTCAGCTACAAGCGCGACTGAGCGCCGCATCAACGTCACCTTGACACCCCCTTTGCACCCCGCCTAACGTCACCGACCATGGACGACTGGTTTGGGTTGCAGCGAGGGTTGGTCGCGGTGGGTCTGCTCGCCGTCGTGCCGGGTTGCCCGTCCGACAAGGACAAGACGACGGAGAGCACCGGCACGGACCCCGGCTCGACCGGCTCGACCGGCGACACCGGCGGGACCTCCGGCGGGACCTCCGGAGGAACATCGGGCGACACGCCGACCGGATCGGGCAGCGCCACGGACTCCGGCACCGGCGAGCCCACCACCGGCGAGCCCACCACCAGCGGCACCACCGGCGACGCCACCACCGGCGATGCCACCACCGGCGACGCCACCACCGGTGGCCCCGCGCTGCCTCCGGAATGCGTGAGCTACGGCGCAAAGATCGCCGAATGCTACATGGACCCGCGGGCCGGAATGGCCGGGGCGACCTACTGCGGCGAGACCCACGCCTACTACGAAATGAACTACGGGGCCGACTGCGTGCAGGCCTTCGAGGCGGCCATGGCCTGCATCTCGGCGCTCAGCTGTGCGGAGTTCTTGGGCGACCTCCCAGAAGATTGCAAGGCCGCGTTTGATGCGATAGCAGCCGTGTGCGTCTAGGCATAGCCTCGCGCGCAGAGCCCCGATGATCTTCGTCTCCGGCACCAAGCGCAGCGGCACCTCGATGTGGATGCAGGTCCTGCAGGCCGCGGGTCTCCCGATCCTCGGCAAGGCCTTCCCACGCAACTGGGGCACTGGCCCGCTGCGTGACGCCAACCCCGACGGCTTCTACGAGACCCTGCTGCGCAACGGCATCTACTTCGCCACCAACCCGCACCCGCGCACCGGCAAGTACTTCACGCCGGAGCACGTCGACGGTTACGCGGTCAAGGTGTTCGTGCCCGGCGTGATCCGCTCCGAGCGCGCGTACATCACCCACCTGCTCGCCAACGTCCGCGAGTGGCGGGAGTACGAGGCCTCGATCGAGCGCCTCTACGCCCTCGAGGCCCAAAGCCGCGAGGCCCGGCGCGCCGCGGGCGGCGAGGTCGACGAGCCCTTCAATTTTCCGCCGGCCTACGAGTGGTGGATGGAGAACTTCGCGCTGGTGCGCGACATCTCGCTGCGTCGCTACCCGGCGCGTCTCCAGACCTACGACCAGGTGCTCGGCGACCCGGAGGCGACGATCGGCGCGGTGCTGCGGTGGATCGGTCGCGGCGATGTCGAGGCCGCCGTCGCCGCCGTCAAGCCCGGGAACCGCACCCAGACCCGCCCCAGCTCCGACACCGTGCCGCCCGCCCTCGCCCGGGTCTTCGACGACCTCTACGCCGGTGTCGCCGCCGGCCAGGGCATCAGCGGCGCCCTGCTGCGGACCCTGAACGAGACCAACCAGCAGCTGCTGCCCGAGCTCACCCGGATGCAGATGAAGGTCGCGCACACGCAGATGCAGCAGCAGGCCAGGGCCAAGGTCCAGCCCCCGCCGCCGATCGAGATCGAGGGCCTGCCCGACATCGATGATTGAGCGCAGCCCCCCCTCCCTCGAATGGGTCGACCCGCGGCGGAAAGCAGGCCGCGATCGCCGTCACGTCCGCAGCATCAGGATGCGCCCAGCTCGCGCCCGAACTGCTCGAGGTACCCGCGCATCAGGGCCACGCGCGGCTCGGCGAGCCGGCGGGCGCTCGCGGTGTGCAGCCCGTCCGGGATGCGCAGGAGCTTGCGAAAGAAGTGGTCGAGGCCGAAGCGCTTGTCGTCCGGCTCACGCTCGCGACACAGCGGGTCCAGCTCGCTGTAGAAGGGCGTGCGCATCGCGTTGCAGGTCGCGAAGCAGCGGGCCACCCCGATCGCACCGATCGCGTCGAGGCGGTCTGCGTCCTGCAGCACCCGCGCCGCCAGCGACTCGGGCAGCACGCCCTTCGAGAAGCCGTGGTCGCGGATGCACGCGCAGATCTGCGCGGCCCGTGCCGGATCGATCGCCTCCGCCCGCAGCAGTCCGGCCGCCGCCTCCGCGCACAGGTCCCCCGAGCGCCGCGACTCCGGGTGGTCCTTCGGCAGGTTGACCAGCTCGTGCAGCAGCGCGGCCCCGACCGCCACCAGCACGTCCGCCCCCTCGGCCTCGGCGATGCTCCGCGCCAGCGCGGCCACCCGACGCACGTGCAGCAGGTCGTGGGCCGGATCCGTGTCGGCGGGCATGGCCAGCGCGGCCAGCTCGGCCAGCCGCGCGAGCAGCCGGGTGTCGGGGTCGGAGGCGAGCATGATGCGCCCAGGTGTACCCCAACCCGACCGTGCCGAGCACACGACGCCGGGGGGCACGCAGTCGCCTTCGAGGGCCCAGACCCCGCCCCGCATCGGCTCACGCGCGAGCATGCGCCCAGCGGACCCAGACCCACCCCGACCCGCATCGGCTCACGCGCGAACGCGTACACTCGCGGCCATGCGCCGCCTCCCGGGCCTCGCCCTGCCGCTCCTCGCGCTCTGCTGCGCGCCCGCCCGCGCCCCCGCGCCGGCCCCCGCGCCGGCCCCCGCGAGCGCGCCGGGCCCCGACCGCGCGCCGGCGCCCGAGGTCGCGCTCGCGCCGGCGATCGACCGCGCCTGCGTGCGCCGCGAGTCCGCCCCGCTGCTCGCCCTGACGCGCGCCGACTCGCCGCGCGCACGCACGCTGGCCGTCGCGGCGCTCGGTCGCGTCGGCGATGCGCCCGCGATCGCGCGCCTGATCGAGCTGCTCGCCGATCCTTCGCTGCGCGCCCCCGCAGCCGCCGCCCTCGGCATCGCCGCCGCGCTCGGCGTCGAGCTCGGCGGCGCCGAGGCGGCCGTGCTCGCGGCCTGGCCCGCCGCGGATGCATCACAACAGACCAGCATCGCCGTCGCCCTCGGCCGCCTCGGCACCGTCGCCTCGACGCCGGTGCTCGCCGCCGCCCTCACCAGCGCCGACCCGCCGCTCGCCGAGGCCGCCGCCCTCGCCCTCGGCGTGCTCGGTCGCCGCGGCGTCGCCTGGGACCCCACCGCGCAGCCCGCCGCGATCGCCCTCGCCGAGCGCCACAGCCCCACCGCGCAGCCCAACTCGATCCCCCAGCCCACCGCGAGCGCCCAGCCCGACCTCGCCTACGCCGCCGCCTACGCGCTCGCCCACGCCGCGCCCGTCGACCCCCGCGAACCCGCCGACCAGGCCCTGCTGCGCCTCGCCACCGCCGCCGACCCCGAGACCCGCGCCCTCGCGCTGGTCGGCCTGACCCGCCGCAAGGCCCCCGCCGCTCGCGCCTATGCTGCCTTCGCGGCCGCGCTGACCGACCCGAGCCCGTGGGTGCAGGTCGCCGCGGTCCGCGGGCTCATGGCGCTCGCCGACGACGACGCCATCTCGACGACCCTCGCCTGGACCCGCACCCGGCTCGACGTGCTCGCCGACCCGGCCCGCGCCGCCGCAGCGCACCCGGTGCTCGAGGCGCTCGAGCGCCTCGCCACGAC
>NZ_JAGOMQ010000004.1 GCF_017993425.1 Amaricoccus sp. | reverse complement strand
CGAGCGCGGAATCGCGCTCGCCCCCCGAGGGGCGATCGCGGACGGATTTGCCACGGGTCAAATCCGTCTGGCGTCACCGTCCCGCACTCTCCCGACCGGGGTTTCTCTCCACTGTCGTGCAGTCTGCCGCCGCCTCACTGCACGACGCCTGCCCTGCCGGATCCACGGCGCGCGCCGAGCGACCGAAGCGGGCTTGCCCGCGAGGCCCGGCGCGACAGGCGAAAGCACCGCTTTCGCCGCGCCGACGGCTGGAGCGCGGTTGCGCGCGGAAGCCGTCAGGGGCGCAGATTTCTGCGGAAGCGCGCAATCCGTCCGTGAGCGCCCCGGCGAGCGCGGAATCGCGCTCGCCCCCCGCAGGGGCGATCGCGGACGGATTTGCCGCGGGTCAAATCCGTCTGGCGTCGGCGTCGCGACCTGGTTCCGGCCGGGCTTCGGCTCCATCGTCGCGCAGTGTGCATCGCTGTCGCCGCCGCACGACGGAGGCGGCGAGGATCGGCCTGCGGCGAGGAGGTCCCGCCTCGCGACGGCTCCCGCCGCCCTCGCCGCTCAGATCGAGAAGCTGGTGCCGCAGCCGCAGGAGGAGGTGGCGTTGGGGTTCTTGACCACGAAGCGCGCGCCGATCAGCTCGTCGGCGAAGTCGATCTCGGCGTCGGCGAGGAAGGGCAGCGACACCGGGTCGATCAGCACGCGCTGGCCGTCCTTCTCCAGCACCAGATCCTCCGGATCGGCCTCCGGCTCGAGCCGGATGTCGTACTGGAAGCCCGAGCAGCCGCCGCCCTCGACGGCGACGCGCAGCGCCTGCGGCGCGGCGCCGATCTCGGCGAGGCGGGCGAAGGCGCGCTCGGTGACGCGCGGGGGAAGGGCGAAGGACATGGGGCCAAGCCTCGGGACTGCCTCTCGTCCCGAGATAGGCGCGGCGGCGCGCGGCGACAAGCGGCGGGATCGTCATCGAGGCATCGTCCCGGCGTCACGCAAGCATCAAGGAGCGGGGCTAGGAGAGCCGGCGAACCCTGAACCGCAGCCACGCCCCGGCGCCGCCCGGGGGCCGCAACGCGAGGCCAGCCATGAACGACCACAACCGCGCCGGATTCCGCTCGAGCCAGCTCGAGGGCGGCGTCGGGTCGAGCAACCCGACCGCCAACCCGACCATGGGCGAGATCATCGCCGCCCGCTTCTCGCGCCGCGGCGTGCTGCGCGGCGCCCTCGCGGTCTCGGCCATCGCCGCGACGGTGAGCCCGCTCGCCCTGATGACCGCCGGGCGCGCCCGCGCCGCCGAGGGCTCCGCCTTCGACTTCCCCGAGCTCGCGGCCGGCGTCGACGCGCGCCACCATGTCGCCGAGGGCTACGACGCCGACGTGCTGCTGCGCTGGGGCGACCCGCTCTTCCCCGACGCCCCCGCATTCGACGTCGACGCCCAGACCCCGGAGGCGCAGGCGCGGCAGTTCGGCTACAACAACGACTTCGTCGGCTTCATCCCGCTCGACGGCGCGGCCGACCGCGGCCTTCTCGTCGTCAACCACGAATACACCGACCCGCACATGATGTTCCCCGGCGTCGTGCGCATCGTCGACGCCGAGGGCGGCGAGAAGGCGATCGAGATCGCGCCCGCCGACCGGAACCGCGTCGACGTCGAGATGGCCGCGCATGGCGGGACCATCGTCGAGATCGTCCGCGAGGGCGGCAAGTGGCGCCCCGTGCTCGACGGCGCGCTCAACCGCCGCATCACCGCGATGACGCCGATGGCGCTGACCGGCCCCGCCGCCGGCAGCCCGCGCCTCGCGACCTCGGCCGACCCGACGGGCCGCGCCGTCCTCGGCACCCTCAACAACTGCGCCGGCGGGGTGACGCCCTGGGGCACCTACGTGATGGCCGAGGAGAACATCCACGGCTACTTCATGGGCGCGCTGCCGGAGGGGAGCCCGGAGGCGGCGAACTACGAGAGGCTCGGCCTGCCGGAGGGAACCTACGAGTGGGGCGTCTTCCACCCGCGCTTCGACGTCGGCAAGGAGCCGAACGAGGCCAACCGCTTCGGCTGGGTGGTCGAGGTCGACGTGCTGGACCCGGCCTCGACGCCGAGGAAGCGCACCGCCCTCGGCCGCTTCAAGCACGAGGGCGCCGAGTCGGTCGTCGCCCCGGGCGGGCAGGTGGTCTTCTACCTCGGCGACGACGAGCGCTTCGACTACGTCTACAAGTTCGTCACCGCGGGCCGCCTCGACCCGGCGGACCGCGCCGCCAACATGGACCTGCTCGACGAAGGGAAGCTCTACGTCGCGCGCTTCGAGGCGGACGGCACGATGCGCTGGATGCCGCTCGTCCACGGCGAGGGGCCGCTGACCGAGGCGAACGGCTTCGCCGGGCAGGCCGACGTGCTGATCGAGACCCGCCGCGCCGCCGATCTCCTCGGCGCGACGCCGATGGACCGGCCGGAGGACATCGAGCCGAACCCGGTGAACGGCCACGTCTACGTCATGCTGACCAACAACAGCCGCCGCAAGGAGGACCAGGTCGACGCCGCCAACCCGCGGGCCGAGAACAGGTTCGGCCACATCATCGAGATCGCCGAGAAGGACGGGGACTTCGCCGCGACGGAGGGGACCTGGGAGGTGCTGCTGAAATGCGGCGACCCGGCCGTCGCCGAGGTGGGCGCGACCTTCTCGACCGCGACGACGGCCAACGGCTGGTTCGGGATGCCGGACAACTGCTCGGTCGACGCCGAGGGGCGGCTCTGGGTGGCCACCGACGGCAACTCCCCCTCCGCCACCGGCCGCACCGACGGCGTCTGGGCGGTCGACACCGGCCCGGCCGCCCGCGGCACGTCGCGGCTGTTCTTCCGGGTGCCGGTCGGGGCCGAGATGTGCGGGCCGCGGGTGCTCGCCGATCTCGAGACGATGTTCGTGGCGGTGCAGCACCCGGGCGACGGCGGCGACGACTGGGACGGCTTCGGCCGGCTCTCCTACTTCGAGGATCCCTCGACCCGCTGGCCGGACTTCGACGACGGGATGCCGCCCCGCCCCGCCGTGGTGGCGATCACCCGCCAGGGCGGCGGCCGCATCGGCTGACACGCTCTCGGGTTGACTTCCGCGCACGCCCCGCGTGCGCCCGGCCGCTGTCCCCCGGTCCGTCGGGCCTCGCCGAAGCGAGGCCCGAGAGGGGTTCAGATGTCCCGGACGCAGCAATCGCGCCGCGCCTGCCCGGCTGGCGCGCCCAGGCGCGTCTGCCCCGGGCGGGCAGGCGCGGCGCGATTTGTCGCTGGCCAGATCGCGCGGGGAAATCCGTGGGGGCGGCGCGCTGACCACGACACGAACGGATCAACCGGATTCGTATCGGGCGCCGCCCGGGGGCGGGGCGCTTTTCGTCCCGCCCGCGATGGTCTAAGCCTCGTCGCGACGCGCCAGCCCCGCGCGCCGCGACGAGGAGCCCGCATGACCGCCGCCTTCGCGACCCGGCCGGACGAGAGCCGCGGGCGGCTGTTTCCCGAGGAGGGCTCGACCCACCGCTCGCCGTTCCAGCGCGACCGCGACCGGATCATCCACTCCTCGGCCTTCCGCCGGCTGAAGCACAAGACCCAGGTCTTCGTCGAGCACGAGGGCGACTACTACCGCACCCGGCTCACCCACTCGATCGAGGTGGCGCAGGTCGCGCGCACGCTGGCGCGCACCCTCGACGTCAACGAGGAGCTGGCCGAGGCGGTGGCGCTCGCCCACGACCTCGGCCACCCGCCCTTCGGCCATACCGGCGAGGACGAGCTCGCGCGGCTGATGGAGCCCTTCGGCGGCTTCGACCACAACGCCCAGGCGATCAAGATCGTCACCCGGCTGGAGGCGCACTACGCCGACTTCGACGGGCTGAACCTGACCTGGGAGACGCTGGAGGGCCTCGCCAAGCATAACGGCCCGGTGACCGGCGACATCCCCTACGGCCTCGCGGAATACGTCGCCCGCCACGACCTCGAGCTCGGCACCCACGCGAGCGTCGAGGCGCAGGTGGCGGCGATCTCCGACGACATCGCCTACAACAACCACGACCTCGCCGACGGCCTGCGCGCCGGGCTCTTCACGCTCGACGACCTGCGCGCCCTGCCGCTGATCGGCCCCTGCGTGGCGGTGGTCGACGCCCGCTGGCCCGGGCTCGCCCCGGGGCGGCGCGAGCACGAGGCGCTGCGGCGGTTCTTCGGGCTCCTCGTCGAGGACGTGCTGGCGACGAGCCGCGCCCGCCTCGCCGAGGCCGTCCCGCGCTCGGCCGCCGAGGTGCGCCACGCCGGCCGGCCGATGGTGCGCTTCTCCGACGCGAGCTTCGCCGAGCTGAAGGAGATCCGCGCCTTCCTCTACGCGCGCATGTACCGGCACTGGACGGTGCAGCGGATGCGGCGCAAGGCCAAGCGGGTGGTGCGCGAGCTCTTCGAGACCTTCCTCGCGGCGCCCGAGCTGATGCCGGACGACTGGAACGCCTGCGCGGCGCTCGACGAGACCGGCCGCGCCCGGGTGGTCTCCGACTACATCGCCGGCATGACCGACCGCTTCGCGCTGCAGGAGCACGGCCGCCTGACCGACCCGCTGGTCAAGGGCTGAGGGCCCGCGGGCGCCGACCGGCGCGGCGGGCGTCCGCCCGGGCCGGCCGCGGGGGCCGGCCCGGGCAGGGCCCGGTCGGGGCTCAGTCGTTCTCGAGCAGGTTGTCCCAGATCAGCGCGCCGATGCCGGCGCCGACGAGGGGGGCGAGCCAGAACACCCAGAGCTGCGACAGGAAGGTCGGGTTGCCCTCGGGCGCCTGGGCGAAGAGCACCACCGCGGTGGCGCGGGCCGGGTTCACCGCGGTGTTGGTGACCGGGATGGCGATCAGGTGGATGAGCGTCAGCGCGAGGCCGATGGCGATCGGCGCGAAGCCCGCCGGGGCGCCGGGCCGGGTGACGCCGAGGATGACGACGAGGAAGAACGCCGTCAGCACCACCTCGATCGTGAAGGCCGGCACGAGGCCGTAGCCGCCCGGCGAGTTCGCGCCGAAGCCGTTCGCCGCGAAGCCGCCCGGGCCGGTCCAGCCCGCCTGGCCGGAGGCGATGACGTAGAGGATGACCGCGGCGACGACGCCGCCCGCCACCTGCGCCACCCAGTAGGGGATGACCTCGGACCACTCGAAGCGGTTGGCGACGGCGAGGCCGAGCGTCACCGCGGGGTTGAAATGGCCGCCCGAGATGCCGCCGACCGCATAGGCCATCGTCAGCACGGTGAGGCCGAAGGCGAGCGAGACGCCGACGAAGCCGATCCCGAGATCCGGGAAGCCCGCCGCGAGCACGGCGCTGCCGCAGCCGCCGAAGACGAGCACGAAGGTGCCGAGCGCCTCCGCGGTCAGTTTCTTGAACATGATGTCCCTCGATGATTCGCAACCAGCCGAAGTCTCTAGCGACTTCCCGGCGCGCGAAAAGCGCAATGCGCGCCCGAGCAGGGCTCCGAACTCATGTGACAGGTGACAGGGGCGGATTTCTCTGAATCGATGCGGCGCCGCTGAATCGGAGCCGCCCATGATCCTGTCCGCCGAAGGCCTGCCCCGGAAGTCGCGTCTCGCGGCGCTGCTCGCCCACTTCGCGGACGTGGAGGACCCCCGCGACGTGCGACGCATCCTGCATCCGCTGCCGGAGGTGCTGCTCCTCGTGGTCTGCGGCACGATCGCCGACTGCGACGACTACGAGGACATCGCCGGCTGGGGCGCCGCGCACCTCGACTTCCTCCGCCGGCATCTGCCCTACGCCAACGGCGTGCCGGGCGAGCGCTGGCTCACCATCCTGATGAACCGCATCGACCCGGGCCTCTTCTCCGCCGCCTTCGCCGCCTGGGTGCGCGAGAGCTGGCCGGAGAAGGCGTCCCTCGTCGCCATCGACGGCAAGACCTCGCGCCGCAGCCACGACCGGGCCGCCGGCGCCGGCCCCCTGCACCTCGTCTCGGCCTTCGCCACCACCGCCCGCCTGGTGCTGGCCCAGGAGGCCGTCCCCGACAAGGCGAGCGAGCTCGCCGCCATCCCGCCGCTCGCCGCTCCTCGAGCGCCTCGGCGCCGACGGCGGCCTCGAGGGCGCCCTCGTCTCGATCGACGCCGTCGCCACCAACCCCGGGATCGCCACCGCCATCGCCGCCCAGGGCGCCGACTGGCTGCTCGCGGTCAAGGCCAACCAGCCGACGCTGCGCGCCGAGGTCGAGGCCGCCTTCGCCGAGGCCGCGGCCCGGGCCGAGGCCGGCGCGGGCGCCGCCCTCGACACCCACCTCGACCTCGACAAGGGCCACGGCCGCGTCGAGGCGCGCCGGATCGCGGTCCTCCGCGAGATCGACTGGCTCGACGGCGCCCGCCGCTTCCCGGGCGAGCTCCGCCTGCCCGGCGCCGCCTGCCTCGTCCGCGCCGAGACCCGGGTCGAGAGCGGCGGCAGGACCCGCACCGAGACCCGGCTCTTCGTCTCCTCCCGCGCCCTCTCCGCCGCCGACGCAGCCGCCGCGATCCGCGGCCACTGGGCGATCGAGAACCGGCTGCACTGGGTGCTCGACGTCACCTTCGCCGACGACCAGTCCCGCCTGCGCAAGGGCCACGGAGCCCGGAACATGGCCACCGTCCGCCACTTCGCCCTCAACCTCGTCCGAACCCACGTCGACAAGCGGTCGATCAAGACCCGACGCAAGATCGCCGGGTGGGACCCGACCTACCTCGACGAAATCCTCGCGTCGCGGCAAGCGTGATTTGGATTCGGAGCCCTGCGCGCCCGAGGCGGCCAGGGCGGCCGCCCGAAGGCCCCGCATGTCGGCTCCCGCCGCGGCGCCGTCCCTCGATCCCCTTCGTCGTTCTGGCGGCGGGCGGGGGAGGGCGCGCGCGGGGAGAGCGGCTCCGGGCGCGCAAGGCGGCCCCGTCGCTGCCGCGGGACGGGTCAAGGCCTTCGGCCGACCGCCCCGGATCCCGCCCTTGCCGGCTCGACACCGGCGCCGAAAGCGCTACTCTCCCGCGCCAAAGACTGCCCAGGGAGGCTCGCAGCCATGCCGAAATTCGGCCTCAGCCAGTCCGTGCGCCGCAAGGAGGACAAGCGCTTCCTCACCGGCACGGGCGACTATCTCGACGACAACGCCCCCGAGGGCGCGCTCCACGCCATGTTCTTCCGCAGCCCCGTCGGGCATGGCCGCATCGCGGGCCTCGATGTCGCCGCCGCCCGCGCCGTGCCCGGGGTCGCGGCGGTCTACACCGCCGCCGACCTCGCCGGGAAGCTCGACAACGGCATGGACTTCGAGGTCGTGCCCAACCGCGACGGCAGCAAGGGCGCTTCCCCCCGCCGGCCCATCCTCGCCGAGGACGTCGTCCGCTACGCCGGCGAGGCGATCGCCGTCGTGGTCGCCGAGACCCGCGCCGCGGCGCTCGACGCCATCGACGCCATCGCCTGCGACTTCGAGGATCTGCCCGTCCATGTCGAGACGGCGGTCGGCGGCGAGACCATCCACCCGGAGGCCCCGGGCAATCTCGCCTACGACTGGGTCTTCGGCGACGAGGCGGCGACCGACGCCGCCTTCGCCGCGGCCGCCCACACCACCCGGCTCGAGCTCGTCAACAACCGCGTCATGGGCATGTCGCTGGAGCCGCGCGGGGCCTGGGCGGAATGGAACGGCACGCGCCTCCACGTCGCCTATTCCGGCCAGGGCGTCTGGATGCTGAAGGACGAGCTCGCCAAGCGCTTCGCCCTCCCCAAGGCCGACGTGCGCGTCACCACGCCCGACGTCGGCGGCGGCTTCGGCATCAAGACCTTCAACTACCCCGAATATTTCGCCGTCGCCTTCGCCGCCCGCGAGCTCGGCCGCCCCGTCCGCTGGGCCTCCGGCCGCGGCGAGGCGATGCTGACCGACAACGGCGGCCGCGACCACGTCACCACCGCCGAGGCCGCCTTCGACAAGGACCTGAAGCTCGTCGCCATGCGGGTGAACTGCGTCTCGAACCTCGGCGCCTACAATTCCTGCTTCGGGCAGTGGATCGCCTCGGACGTGGCGCTGAAGGTCATGCCGGGGGTCTACGACTTCCAGACCGCCTTCGTGAACGTCAAGGGCGTCTACACCAACACCACGCCCGTCGACGCCTATCGCGGCGCCGGCCGGCCGGAATCGATCTACACGATCGAGCGGCTGATGGACTGGTCCGCCCGCCAGCTCGGCGTCGACGCGCTGGAGCTGCGGCGCAAGAGCTTCATCCCGCGCAAGAGCTTCCCCTACCGCACCGTGGTCGGCGAGCTCTACGACGTCGGCGACTTCGAGCGCGTGCTCGACCGCGCCGTCGCCGAGGCCGACCTCGCCGGCTTCGCCGCCCGCAAGGCCGCCTCCGCCGCCGAGGGCCGGCTGCGCGGGCTCGGGCTCTGCTACTACATCGAGTCGATCCTCGGCGACGACCGCGAGGGCGCGACCATCGCCTTCGCCGAGGACGGCATGGTCGAGATCTACGCCGGCACCCAGTCGAACGGCCAGGGCCACGAGACGGTGTTCGCGCAGTTCCTGCACGAGCGGGCGGGCATCCCCTTCGACCGCATCCGCTACGTCCAGGGCGACAGCGACCGCATCGCCTGGGGCGGCGGCACCGGCGGCTCGCGCTCGGTGACGCTCCAGGGCAACGCCATCAACCAGGCGGCCGACGAGGTGATCGCCAAGTTCCGCCCGCTCGCCGAGGAGGAGCTGGAGGTCGCCCGCGCCGACCTCGTCTTCGAGGAGGGCGCCTTCCGCGTCGCCGGCACCGACCGCGCCGTCGGTCTCCTGGAGCTCGCCGGCACGGCGCGCGCCCGGGGGCTGACCGGCCTCCTCGTCACCGAGACGAAGTACAAGGTGCCCGGCCGCTCCTACCCGAACGGGGCGCATTTCGCCGAGGTCGAGGTCGACCCGGAGACCGGCCGCGTGCGGGTCGAGCGCTACACCGTGGTCGACGATTTCGGCTTCCTGGTGAACCCGATGCTCGCCGAGGGCCAGGTCCATGGCGGCGTGGCGCAGGGCTACGGCCAGGCGGTGGCGGAGCGGGTGGTCTACTCGCCCGAGGGCCAGCTCCTGTCGGGCTCGTTCATGGACTACGCCATGCCGCGCGCCGACGACCTGCCGAACATCGCCTTCTCGACCGAGCTTGTGCCCTCGACGGCCAACGAGACCGGCATGAAGGGCTGCGGCGAGGCCGGCACGGTGGGCGCGCTCGCCGCGATCACCAACGCCGCCCTCGACGCCCTCTGGCCCGCCGGCGTCCGCCATGTCGATATGCCGCTGACCCCCGGCCGCGTCTGGAGCTGGATCGACGGCGCCCGCCACGCCGCGGAGTAGCGCGCGGGCCCCGGGGGGCCTCGCCTCGGACGGCCGGCCCGCCCGGCCATCCCGTCGCCGCTCGCGGCCCGGCCCGGCGACATCTCAAGAGAGCATCGGCGGGGACAGGGGCGCCCGTGCGCCCGCCCTGCCGCGGAGCGGTCAGCCGGAGAGCGCCGGACTCCGCTCCGGGGCGCGAGCGCAGGGATCGCCTGCCCCGCGGCGCCGTTGCGAGGCGAGGCCTCGCCGCTGGTCGACCCTTGCCGCCTCCGTCGGCAGTGTGAGGAACCCCCGCCTCCGGCGGTCGGGGATCAGGCTCCGAGGCACCAGCGCATGATCGCCTTCTGGGCGTGCAGCCGGTTCTCCGCCTCGTCGAAGACCGCGGAGGCCGGGCCGTCCATCACCTCGCTCGTCACCTCCTCGCCGCGATGCGCCGGCAGGCAGTGCATGAAGAGCGCATCCGCCTTCGCCCGCCCCATCAGCCGCGCGTCGACCTGATAGGGCCGGAGCTGGTTGTGCCGCCGCTCGCGCGTCGAGACGGCGTCGTGCATCGAGACCCAGGTGTCCGTCACCACGAGATCCGCCCCCTCGACCGCCCGCCCCGGATCGCGCTCGATCGCCACCCTCGCCCCGCGCTCGCGGGCGAAGGCCAGCGCCGAGGGCGCGGGATCGAGCGTCGGCGGCCCGGCGAAGGTGAAGTCGAAGCCGAGCTGCCCCGCGGCGTGCAGGAACGAGGCGCAGACGTTGTTGCCGTCCCCGAGCCACACCACCTTGCGCCCGGCGATCGGCCCGCGCTTCTCCTCGAAGGTCATCACGTCCGCCATGATCTGGCAGGGATGGCTCGCGTCGGTCAGCCCGTTGATCACCGGCACCGTGGCGTGCTCGGCCAGCTCGACCAGCGAGGCCTCGTCGAAGGTGCGGATCATGATCAGGTCGACGTAGCGCGACAGCACCCGGGCGGTGTCGGCGATCGTCTCGCCGTGGCCGAGCTGCATCTCCTTGCCGGTCAGCACCAGCGTCTCGCCGCCCATCTGCCGGACGCCGACGTCGAAGCTCGCCCGCGTCCGCGTCGAGGGCTTCTCGAAGATCAGCGCGACGACGTGGTCCTTCAGCGGCTGCGCGTCGTCGCGCGCCCCCTTGGGCCGTCCCGCCCGCGCGGCCTTTATCGCGGCCGCCTGCGCGAGCATCCCGCGGATGTCCTCCGGCGCGGTGTCGCGCAGGTCGAGGAAGCTCCTCATGCCGCCGCTTCGAGCCGGCTCGCCGCCGCGTCGAGGCGCTTCAGCCCCTCGTCGATCTCGGCGTCGGTCAGGTTCAGCGGCGGCAGGAGCCGCACCACGTTGTCGGCCGCCGGCACCGCGATCACCCGCTCGGCATAGCCCGCCGCCACCACGTCGGCCGGGGCCTTGCGGCAGCGCAGCCCGAGCATCAGCCCCTCGCCGCGCACGCCCTCGAAGACGTCCGGATGCGCCGCGACCAGCCCCTCGAGCCCCTGGCGGAACCGCCCCGCCGCACGGCTCACCCCGTCGAGGAAGCCCGGCGCCGTCACCACGTCCATCACCGCCGCCCCGATCGCGCAGGCGAGCGGGTTGCCGCCATAGGTCGAGCCGTGCGTGCCGAGCCCCATGCCGGAGGCGGCCTTCTCCGTGGCGAGGCAGGCGCCGAGCGGGAAGCCCCCGCCGATCCCCTTCGCCACCGTCATGATGTCCGGCGTGATCCCCGCCCATTCGTGGTGGAAGAGCTTGCCGGTCCGGCCCATGCCGCACTGGATCTCGTCGAGGATCAGCAGCACGCCCGTCTCGTCGCAGAGCGCCCGCAGGCCGCGCAGGTCCTCGCGCGACAGCGCCCGGATGCCGCCCTCGCCCTGGATCGGCTCGACCAGCACCGCGGCCGTCTCCGGTCCGATGGCGGCGCGCACCTCGGCGAGGTCGAAGAACGGCAGGTGGTCGAAGCCCGGCACCACCGGCCCGAAGCCCTTGACCATCTTCTCCGACCCCGCCGCCGAGATCGCGCCGTAGCTGCGGCCGTGGAACGAGCCCTCGAAGGCGATGATCCGGGTGCGCTGCGGCTCGCCCTCGTGGTCGAAATGCTTGCGCGCCATCTTGATCGCGCACTCGATCGCCTCGGTGCCCGAGTTGGTCACGAACACCGTGTCGGCGAAGGTATGCGCCACCAGCCGCTCCGCCAGCGCCTCCTGCTGGGGGATGCGGTAGAGGTTCGAGGTGTGCCAGAGCTTGCGCCCCTGCGCCTCCAACGCCGCGACCAGCGCGGGATGGGCATGGCCGAGCAGCGTCACCGCGATGCCGGCGCCGAGGTCGAGATATCGCTCGCCGTCGTCCGCGACGAGCCACGGACCCGCGCCCTCGACGAAGGCCATCGGCGCGCGGTTGTAGGTCGGCAGGACAGGCGGGATCACGGGTGTCGCCCTCTCTCGCGCGGCCGTCTGAACGCGAAAGCCCCACCGGCGGCCGCGGCGGTGGGGCGGCTCCGTCTTAGCCGCAGCCCGCCGCGCAAGTCAATTCGGCCGCCATGCGCCAGCGGCGCCCGCGCGGGGGCGTTTCGGGCCGGAACCGGTCGCGCAAGTCCGGCGCCAAGCGGTGAATACGGTTGCACGAGCGACAAAATGCTGCATATGGTTCGGTCGCCGAAGAAGGGGACGGTGACAGGGGTGGCGACGCCGCGGCACGATGGCCGCGAAGCGAAGCCTTGACAACCCGTACTGAAGCCCCGCTGGCGCTGGCCCAAGTCTTGGGAGGAAACGGGAAGCGGTCTGCAAGCAGGCCGCTTCCCACTGCTGCCCCGGGGGCGTCCCCGGCCGCCCGTCGTCAGAGCACGAAGTCGCCCTGGAAGTAGTCGGCCGCGACGGTCGCGCCGTCGTGGATGTCGATGCGGAACTCGAAGCCGCTCGCGCCCGAGATGTTGCCGCGCACCCGGGTCACGTCGCCGACGTCGATCAGCGACAGGCCGCCCACCGCCGTCGAGTTCCAGACGAAGGCCTGGTTGCCGGCGACGTTGTCGTTCGCGTCCATCGTCGACAGGTCGATGACGTCGCCGCCGGCGACGCCCGCGCCCTGGAACGCGCTCGCCGCGCCGTCGGCGACGATGACGTCGAACGCCGTCCACGACGAATGCGCGGCGACGTTGAAGTCGAACCGGTCGGCGCCGAGCCCGCCGCGCAGCTCGTCCGCGCCGACGTCGCCGGCGAGGAAGTCGTTGCCGTCGAGTCCGCGCAGCACGTCCGACCCGCCGTAGCCGATCAGCGTGTTGTTCGAGGCGTTGCCGACCAGCTGGTTGGCGAGCGTGTTGCCGCGCCCGTCGATCGCCGTGCCGGTCAGCGTCAGGTTCTCGATGTTCGCGCCGAGCACGTGGTTGACCGAGGCGAGCACCCGGTCGACGCCGCCGCCGCCGGCCGCCTCGGCCGCCACGTCGCCGATCGCGTCGACGACATAGGTGTCGTTGCCCGTCCCGCCGTTCATCGAGTCGATGCCGGCGCCCCCGTCGAGATTGTCGGCCCCGCTGCCGCCGAGGAGCGTGTCGGCCCCGTCCTCGCCGCGCAGCTGGTCGTTGCCGCCGCCGCCGTTGATCACGTCGTTCCCGGCGCCGCCGCGGATGACGTTGGCCCCGGACGTGCCGGTCAGCGTGTCGTTGCCGACGCCGGAGATCAGGTTCTCCATGTTGAGGAAGGACTCGCCGATCCAGTTGGTCAGGCCGGTGGCGAGGTTCACCACGTAGTCGAAGCTGTAGTAGGCCGTGTCGAGCGTATCGACGCCGGAGCCGCCGTCGATGGTCTCCGGCGTCCCGAGCACGGCGTAGATGTAGTCGTCGCCGCCCTCGCCATAGGCGGCGTCCGAGCCGCCGCCGCCGTCGAGGACGTCGTTGCCGTCGCCGCCGACCAGCACGTCGTCGCCGTCGCCGCCGTTGAGGTAGTCGGCGCCCGCCTCGCCGTAGAGGGTGTCGTTCCCCGTGGCGCCGTAGATCGAATCGGCGCCGGAGTTGCCCTGCACCACGTCGTTGCCCGCGCCGGCATAGAGGTAGTTCGCCCCCGCTGTGCCGTAGAGCGTGTCGTTGCCGGCCCCGCAGACGATGTTCTCCATCTCGGTGAAGCTCTCGCCGGCGTAGTTGGTGGCGCCGGTGACGAGGTTGACGACGTAGTCGAAGCCCCAGCTCGTGGTGTCGAGCGTGTCGACGCCCGCGCCGCCGACGATGGTCTCGGGCGTGCCGACCGAGGCGTAGATGTAGTCGTTGCCGTTGCCGCCGTAGCAGGTGTCCGAGCCGCCGCCGCCGTTCAGCGTGTCGTCGCCGTCGCCGCCGGACAGGAAGTCGTTGCCGCCCGAGCCGCCCCACAGGTAGTCGTTGCCGGCGTTGCCGTAGAGCGCGTTGTTGGCGGCGTTGCCGTAGATGGTGTCGTGGCCGGAGCCGCCGATCGCCGCCTCGATCAGCGAGCGGGCGTCGCCGGCGTATTGCAGCGCGTTGAAGACGTTGCCGCGGGCGTAGACGCCGTCGCCGAGATAGGCGAGCTGCGCCGAGGAGAAGGTCGAGTTGCCGCCCGGCGACAGGTCGATCCTGAGGTTGGTGGCGTAGTTCGACAGGTCGTAGGTGTCGTAGCCGCCGCCGTCCCAGATCGTCGAGAAGATGCGGTTGCCGCCCGGGTCGATCGCCAGCGCGCCGTTGACGTAGGATTCGCCCGACGTCGCGCTCCAGGTGTAGGTGGTGTTGCCGGAGTTGATGCTGAAGTTCGCGCCGTAGATGTGCTGGAGCGCCGGGATGTCGAGCATCATGAAGCTCTGCGCGTAGCCCCAGGTCTCGTTGGTGTAGCCCGACAGCGCCGAGCCCACGTGCGAGCGGTAGGTCATGACCGAGAACTCCATCGAGTCCCAGTCGTAGGGCAGGGCGCCGTAGACCCCGGTCTCCTGCCCGTGCTTGAGCCCGAGCGCGTGGCCGAGCTCGTGGATCACCGTGTGGTAGTCGTAGTTGCCGGCGGTCGGGAAGCGTCCCGAGTTGCCGAAGAAGGCGTCGCCCCCCTGCGGCGAGGTCGACGGGTAATAGGCGTAGGCGGTGCCCGGGTTCGAGGTGTTGGCCACCCGGATCGTGCCGGCGCCGCTGCCCGAGCCCGCATAGTCGAGCGTCAGGTTGGTGAACCCCTCGACCGAGAAGCCCGCCCCGCCGATCGGCTGGCCATAGCTGACGCTGTTGAGCGCGGCGTGGACAGCGAGCATCTGCTGGGCCGAGACCTGCCCGAAGTTCGAGAAGGCCTCCGGGTGGTTCGACTGGTAGTCGAAGCGGCTGTCGGGGTCGGAATAGGTGATGTAGCCGCCGGACCAGCCGACGCCGGCGAGGATGCCGTCGATCGCTTGGTTGCCGGTGGCCCCGACCGAGAACGTGCCGGTCCCGCTGCCGTTCTCGACCGGCCCGGGATCGACGGCGACGGGCCCGTCCGCCGCGTCGGGCAACGCCGTCGCCGGCGCGGCGACACGCGTCGCGCCGGCCATCGCCGTCGCGGCCACGCCGGCGACGGCGGCGCGCGCCGCCTCCTCGTCCGGCGCGCCGAGGCCGAGGTCCAGCCCCGCCCCGTCGTCCTCCGCCTCGTCGTCGGCCTCGGCCGCGGCGATGGGCTGGTCGTCGGGAAGGGTGGGGTCGAGCGGATCGGGAAGGGAAGGTACGGACGTGTACTGCAAAGACATCGCACAAGCTCCTACTCGGGACATTTACGGACAGCCGAAGTCGTTCGCGAAACTTCGCGCCTCGGCATGTGGGTCACTGGGATCGCGCGAAATTGCGCCCGGCTAGTTCGAATCGGAAGTACGAATCGTCCTATGGGCGTTAACCATACCACAGCCGAATCGGTCTTGTCTCGCGCGGCGCGCGCCGCCCTGCGCCTCGGCCTCGCCGCGCTGGCGACGGCGGCCGCCGCGGAATCGGCGCCCCCGCCGCCCCCGGGCGCCGCGCTCGCCGAGGAGCTGGCGCTCGCCGAGGCGGCGGGGACCAGCGCCGCGCTGATCCTCTTCGTCGCCCGCCACCCCGACGAAGCCGACGCGGCCCGCGCCCGCCTCGCCGCCCGCCATGCGCCCGACCCCGCGCCGGCCGCCGGCCCCGACGCCGACATGATCGCCGCCTTCGACGCCGCGCGGCGGAGCGGCGATCCGGCGGCGCTCGCCGCCTTCGCCGCCCGCTACCCGGGACACCCCCTCGCCGCCGAGGCGCTGCGCCCGGAATGGTCGCGCTGAGCTATTCCTGGACGAGCGCCGGATCGAGCGCCAGGCGCGAGGCCAGCGCCGCCAGCCGCCGCTCCACCGCCTCGCCGGCGAAGTTCCGCGCGCTCGCCGCCAGCGTCAGCGTCAGCCGCCGCCCGACGATCGCCAGCCGCGCATGCTCGAGCACCCCCGGCACCGAGCCCGACAGCATCGCCCCGAGCCGCATCGCCCGCCCGAGCACCACCGCCTCGGCGATCCGCTCCGCGGAGAGCAGCCCCGCATAGCGCCCGAAATCCTCGTTCGTCGCCGACGCCTTGTAGCGGTGCAGCATCGCCACTCCGAGGAACACCCGCTCGGAATGGTTCACCCCGGCGGCGTTCGAATGCACCACCGCCTCGAAGGCCAACTCGCCGCGATAGTCGGGATGCGCCCGCCAGAAGGCGTCGTGCAGCAGGCAGGCGGCATGGACCAGCCGCCGCTCCTCGCGGGGCCGCTCCGGGTAGAGCGGCGCCAGCCACTCGAAGAGCGCGTCCCCGAAGCCCGGCCAGCGCGCCCCCTGCGCCTCCTGGTGCCGGCAGGCCTCGATCAGCGGGTCGAGCGCGCGCATCTCCTCCGGCATCTGCCGGTAGAGCATGCCCTCGCGCAGCCCGTAGCCGGAGATCGTCACCTTGCCCGGCTCGATCCGCCGCAGAAGCTCCGCCAGCACCTGCGAGGCGAGCGGCACGAGGCTCAGCCGCGCCGTCGAGGTCCCGGTCAGCGCCGACATCCGCGCCTGGTCCTGCTCGCGGATCCAGCCGAGCGTCTCGAGGAGCTGCGGCAGCGGCGGGGCATAGCCGTGCAGCACCCGGAGCGGATAGCCCACCCGCTCCATGTCGAGCTTGGCGATCGCCCGCCACGAGCCGCCGACGAGGAAGAGCCGCGGCGCCGGCCCCGGCACGGCCTTCCGCAGCGCCTTCACCTCCTGCTTGATCGTCTTGGCGAGCGCCTTCGGGTCGGCGATGTCGGCGATGGTCAGCGGCCCGAGCGGCGAGGTCGCGCAGTCGCCGATCTCGCCGCGCACGAGATGGGCGAGCTCCATCGAGGCGCCGCCCATGTCGCAGACGAGCCCGTCCGCCCGCGGCCAGCCGAGCAGCACGCCGTTCGCGGCGAGCCGCGCCTCCTCGCCGCCGCTCGCCACGTGCAGGATCAGCCCGGTCTCGCGCTGGACCTGCTCGCAGAACGCCGGCCCGTCGCGCGCCTCGCGCACCGCCGCCGTCGCCACCGCCACGAGGCCGGAGAGCTCCATCCGCCGCGCCAGCGTCACGAAGCGGTGCAGCGCGGCCAGCGCCCGCACCCATCCCTCGGGGCTCAGCCGCCCGGTCTCCGACAGGCCGGCCCCGAGCCCGGCCAGCACCTTCTCGTTGTAGAAATAGGCCGGGCTGCGCGCCATGCCGTCGAAGACCACCAGCCGGATCGAGTTCGATCCGACGTCGATCACCCCGATGCGCTTCAACCGCGCCTTGGCGAGCTCGCCGAGCTGGAACCGGGGAACCTTGCCGCTGCGCCTTGCCTCGCTCACGCTCCGCCCCCGCGCCGTGGTCGCGCACCCCGTGTCGCATCCCGCGCGCGCCCGCGTCAACCGTCGAGAGCGTCGCCGCGCCGCCGTCGGGTGGCGGTGGAGAGGGACGGCCCGCGGCGACGTCCCGCCTTGCGACGTCTCCCGCAGGTTGACATGCGCCCGTCAACCTGCTCGGCGCGGAGCGGTTCGGGCAGGGGAGGGCGCAAGCTCAAGTGAGTCGAGCGGCGCCGCGAAATGCGGCGCTGATGACTGCGCAGTGATCTTGTAATCAAGGTTTCTCGCCGCCGCAGGCCCGCATCCGCCACGCGCGGGGCCTGCGACCCGCCCCGAAGGGGTTTGCCTCGGCCCATCCGCGCCGGCTATCGTTCCGGGCAAGGAAGCCCGCCGGCCCGTGCGGGCGCGCGCCGAGGGAGGCGACCCTGAGCGATCCGCGACCGGCCCCGACGGGCCCGCTTCCCCACGCCGCCGACGCCGCCGGCCTCTGGCTCGGCCGCGCCTGGGACCCGGATTCCGGCGGCCCCTGCGTCGTCACCCTCCGCGGCGACATGGTCGTCGACGTCACCTCGCCCGCCGCGCCCACCGTGCGCGACGTCCTCGAGCACGACGACCCGGCCGCGCTCCTCGCCGCCCCCGGCCGGCCGCTCGGAACCCTCGCCGCCCTCGCCGAGGCCGCCCGCGCGGGACAGGGGGCCCGCCTCCTCGCCCCCTGCGACCTCCAGGCGCTCAAGGCCTGCGGCGTCACCTTCGCCCGCTCGATGGTCGAGCGCGTCATCGAGGAGCGCGCCGCCGGCGACCCCGCCCGCGCCGAGGCGATCCGCGCCCGCATCGCCGGGCTGATCGGCGCCTCCCTCCGCGACATCCGCCCCGGCGGCCCCGAGGCGGCCGGGGTCAAGGCCGCGCTCCAGGCCGAGGGCCTGTGGAGCCAGTATCTCGAGGTCGGCATCGGCCCCGACGCCGAGGTCTTCACCAAGGGCCAGCCGCTCTCCGCCGTCGGCTGGGGCGCCATGGTCGGCCTGCACCCGGTCTCGCGCTGGAACAACCCCGAGCCCGAGGTCGTCCTCGCCGTCGACAGCCGCGGCCGGATCCGCGGCGCCACGCTCGGCAACGACGTCAACCTCCGCGACGTCGAGGGCCGCTCGGCGCTCCTCCTCGGCAAGGCCAAGGACAACAACGCCGCCTGCGCCGTCGGCCCGTTCATCCGCCTCCTCGACGACGGCTTCACCCTCGACGATGTCCGCGCCACCGAGCTGACCCTGACCGTCACGGGCGCCGACGGCTTCCGCCTCGACGGCCGCTCCTCGATGCGCGAGATCAGCCGCGACCCGGCCGACCTCGTCGCCCAGACCATCGGCCGCCACCACCAGTATCCCGACGGGCTGATGCTGTTCCTCGGCACCATGTTCGCCCCGGTGCAGGACCGCGACGCCCCCGGCCAGGGCTTCACCCATCACCCGGGCGACGTCGTCACCATCGCCGCCCCCGGCCTCGGCGCCCTCGTCAACGTCGTCGGCCTCGCCACCGAGGCCCCGGAATGGACCTTCGGCGCCGCCGCCCTCATGCGCAACCTCGCCGCCCGCGGCCTGCTCTGAAGGCCGGTTTGCTCACCGGGGCAGGCGCCGGCGGCTGCCGTTCCTCGACCGGCGCAAGCGACGCGCCCCGGTGGCGCCGGCCGTCGCCCCGACGCGCGTCGCTTGCGCCGGTCGATTGGGCGCGGCGCCTTCCCGGAATGGCGCGGCGGCGACCGAACGCGATCCCGGCTAACCCGGCGCTTCGAGCCCGGCGCGCACGGCGCCTTCGCGCAGGCGGGCGGCGAAGGTCGGCTCCGGGGCCCAGCCATCGAGATATACGTCGAGGTCGAAGTCGGATGTGATGCGGCGCAACTCGGCGATGGCTGATTCCGCAAGCTTGGCGTCGCCTAGGTTGGCGGCGGCGGCCGCAATCATCACCCAGCCGTCCGTATAATCCTTGGGTCCCTGCTTCAGCGCGGCGATTGCGCCGGCGTCGTCGCCGGCGGCGAATGCGGCCTGGCCCTTTGCGGCCATGTACCAGTCCGGATGCCGCGGGTTGAGCGCCAGCGCCCGGTCGATCCAGCCCAGGGCCTCCACCGCGAGCGGCGCGCGCTCGGGCGCGGACCAGGCCGCGACGGCGAGGTTGTCGGCGTCGTTCGGCGCGCGCTCCACCGCCCGGCGCAACTTGCGCGCGGCCGCCTCCGGGTCGCCAGCCATCGCGTCCAGGCGGCTCCCCTCGATGAGCACGGCGGGATCGTCCGGGTCGGCGGCGACCGCGTGCTCGATGTAGCTGCGCTGCTCGGCCAATATGGACGCGAGCGCCTCCGGCGTCGTGGCGAGGGAGGAGAGGAAGCTCTGCACGATGGAGAGGCTGGCCCAGGCCTTGGCGAAGCCGGGGTCGAGCGCCACGGCCTGAAGGTAGTACTTCTTCGCCAGCTCGAGGTCGGCGGGCGTGAAGAGGTGCTTGTGCTCGGTGCCGATGAGATAGAGGTCGAAGGCCTCGAGGCTCGCGGTCTTGGCGTGCGCCCGCGCCCGGTCTGCGCGGGCGATGACGCCGGTGTACGAGCCGGCCAGCTCGGCGGTGAGGGCCTCGGCGGCGGCGGTCTGCAGAGCCAGAAGGTCGTCGGGCGGACCCTGCCAGTCCTCGGCCCAGACCTGCCGGCCGGTCTCGGCGTCGACGAGCGCCGCCGCGACGCGCGCGCGACCGGCCTCGCCCTGCACCGTGCCGGTGACGACATAGTCGGCGCCGAGCGCCGCATGCACCTGCTGCGGCGTGGCGGCGGCGAGCGGCGCGGTCGACGCCTTGGCGAAGACGCCGATCCATTCGTTGCGCCCGAGGTCGGCGATCATCTCGTCGGTGACGCCGGCCGCCAGCCGGTCCCAGCGCGCGCCGCCCGCGTTGGCGAAAGGCAGCACCGCGACCATCGGGCCCTTCGCGGGGCGAGGCGGGTGCAGCGTGGCCCAGGACCAGGCGGCGCCGATCGCCACGGCGACGCATGCGAGCGCCGCGAGGAGGAGGCGCCGCGCGCGCCGGCGGGAGAATGGCGCGACCTCTGGAGGCGTGGGTCTCGCCAGCTCCGGCTCCAGGCAATAGCCACGTCTCGGAACGGTCCGTATCGCGTCGCGGGCGGCGCCGAGGGCGCGGCGGATATCGCCGATGCACTGGACGAGGCTGTCCTCGGTCACGGCAATGTCGCCCCAGACCGCGGCGTGCAGCTCTTCCTTGCCGACGATCTGGCCGCGCCGCGAGGCGAGGACGGCGAGGACGCAAGCGGACTGGGCGCGAAGCTCGGTCACCGTGCCGTCCGGCGCGCGCACGCGACCGCGACCGCGGTCGAGATCGGCCTCGGCCCCGTGGATGTCGAGGCGTTTCGGAGAAATTTCGGCGTCGCTTCGGGACGGGGGCCCGTCGCCCCGGGAAGGCTTCGGGAAGGGCGAGACGTTCGCGCCTGCTGGTCGACTCCCTTGCATCGTCCGCCCCCCAACGCCGACGCCTCCGAGCATAACATGCCCGGCGGCGCGGAAGAACCGGAGGAGAGACAGCATGAACACGATCCCGCTCGCCGTCCTGGTCGTGGCGTTCGCCCTGCCTGTTCTGGCGGAGGACGCCAGGCCCATGGAGGGCGACATCAAGGCGGACTTCAGCTGGAGCAGCGTGGACCTCTCGAGCATCCCCGCGCCTGAAGGGGGCAGCGTCGTCGTCACCGAGGCGCATCTGGTGGTGACGAACGGCTCGGAGCCCTTCGACAAGCTGGCGGGACGGTGCCTGCTTCTGGGGCTGATGCAAGGCGAGGACTGGACGTCGACGGGCGCCTGCACGCTTGCGGACGCGGACGGCGACCTCCTGTTCGAGGACGTGACCGAGGAAGGAGGCGCGGGTCGAGGGAAGCTGACCGGAGGAACCGGCAAGTTCGCAGGCATCACCGGCGAGCATGCAATCACGACGACCTGGTTCTCCTCGATCCGCAGCGGCGAGAACCAGGGAATGGGGACGAAGACGGGGCGCTGGAAGCGGCAGGCGATGTAGCGACACCCTCTCCGCGGTCCGGGCGGCCGGGAGATTGGCCCAGGGGATGATCGGGCGGTCGCCGACAAGCACGGAGCCAGAAAGTCGAAAGGTCAGCCCCTGCCGTCGCGGAGGGGCGGAAGATCCCGCACCCGTGCGGCAAACGATGAAGCACAATCACGGGATGGAGCTGCCGGGGAGTTGTGCGCTCCGGCACGGGGAGCGCCCCGGCATCCAGGCCGGGCAGGTCCGCCCGCGCCTGACCGGCAGGCGCGGGCGGACTTGCCGATGGAAGATCCGCTAAGCCGGAAGGAAGCGGTGGAAACTGTGGGCAAGCCTGTACATAAGCCTGCGCATAAACTGTGGATACTCTGATTATCGCGCAATTTCAGTAGATTGACCGGCGTCGCGCTGTGGGGCATTCTGCCGCCCCCGCGGCGGCGCCGAACCTCACGCCGCGGCGCTCTCCTCCAGCCGGGCGACGTAGCGGGCCAGCGTGTCCACCTCGAGGTTGACGAGGTCGCCCGCGGAGACCTCGCCCCAGGTGGTCACCGCCCGGGTATGCGGGATCACGTTGATCCCGAACTCCGTCCCCGCCACCTCGTTCACCGTCAGCGAGGTGCCGTTCAGCGCGACCGACCCCTTCGGCGCGATGAACCGCGCCAGCCCCGCCGGCGCCCGCAGGCGGATGCGGGCGCTGTCGCCCTCCGGCGTCAGCCCCAGCACCTCGGCCAGCCCGTCGACATGCCCCGAGACGATGTGCCCGCCGAGCTCGTCGCCGACCCGGAGCGCCCGCTCGAGGTTCACCCGCCGCCCCGCCGCCCAGGGCGCCCGGCCGGCCCGGATGTTGGTCCTCGACACCGTCTCCGCCGAGACGTCGACGTCGAACCAGCCGCCCATCGGCCCCGGGCCCCGGTCCACCACCGTCAGGCACACCCCGTCGCAGGCGATCGACGCCCCGATCGCGATCGTCTCCGGCGCATAGGCGCAGCCGATCCGCGCCCGCAGGTCGCCCCGGTCCTCGATCCGCTCGACCCGCCCCACCGCGGTGACGATCCCGGTGAACATGCCCGCCTCTCCCTCCGGCCTCGCCGGGGTGGTATCCCGCGCCGCCCCGCGCTTCAAGCGCGCCCGCCGCGAACCGGGACGCCCGTCCCCCGGCCCGTCCCCCGGCGATCCCGCCGGACCCGGCGTGATCCGCCGGCCCGCGCTTCGGGAGCCCCGCGGGGGAGAGGCCCGGCCCGCTCCTGCGAACCCGCCAGACCCTGGCGCGTGATCCAGGCGCCGCGGCGTCTCCCCGCAGGCGCGCCGCCCGCGGGGAGAGGCCGTCCCCCGGCCCGCTCCCGCGATCCCCCCCCGGGCCTCGACGCAAGCCGCCCCCGAGCCCCCTACCATCGCCCCGCGGTTTGTGGTGCTCTGCGCGCTGCCGCCAGCGGAGGCCGACCCATGCCCGACTTCGAGCGCATCCTGATCACCGGCGCCGCCGGCAGCCTCGGCGCCCACCTGCGCCGCGGCCTCGCGCCGCTCGCCCGCCGCCTCCGCCTCATCGACGTCAGGGACCTCGGCGCCGCCGCCCCCCACGAGGAGCTCCTCCGCCTCGACCTCGCCGACCGCGACGCGGCCATCGAGGCCACCCGCGACTGCGACGCCATCGTCCACTTCGCCGGCCACCCCCGCGAGATCGGCTTCGACGAGCTGATGACCGACGTCCTGCCCGGGGCCTACCACATGTACGAGGGCGCCCGCCTCCACGGCGCCCGCCGCGTCGTCTACGCGAGCTCGATCCACGCCGTCGGCTTCGCCCCCGTCGAGGACGTCCCCGACACCCGCGTCCTCCACCGCCCGGACACCTTCTACGGCCTCTCCAAGACCTTCGTGGAGGACCTCGCCAGCCTCTACTGGGACAAGTTCGGGGTGGAGAGCGTCTGCCTGCGCATCTGCTCCTGCTTCGACGCGCCCCGCGACCGCCGGATGCTGTGGTCCTGGCTCTCCTTCGCCGATTGCGTCCGCCTGACCACGGCGGCGCTGACCGCGCCCCGGGTCGGCTTCTCGATCATCTACGGAACCTCCGACAACGCCGCCCGCGCCGTCTCGAACGCCCATGCCGGCCATATCGGCTTCCGCCCGCAGGACAGCGCCGACCCCCATATCGCCGAGGTTCTCGCCGGCGTCCCCCGCCCCGACCCGCGCGCCGTCGCGACCCGCGTCGTCGGCGGCTCCTTCGCCGCCACCGGCCACCCCGACGATGGCTGAGCGCGCCGCCGACGTCCTCATCGCCGGCGGCGCCGTCGTCGGCAGCTCGGTCGCGGCCCATCTCGTCGCGCTCGGCTTCCCCGGCCGCGTCGTCGTGGTCGAGCCCGACCCGAGCTTCGCCCGCGCCGCCACCGCCCTCTCGGCGAGCGGCATCCGCCGGCAATTCTCCAACCCGCTCAACGTCGCGATCTCCGCCTACGGCCTCGCCCAGATCCGCGCCAGCGGCCTCGACTTCCACGAGAACGGCTACCTCCACCTTGCCGCCACCGAGGCCGGGGAGGCCACGCTCCGCCGCCGCCACGCCGCCCAGGCCGGCGGCGGCGCCGAGATCGCCCTCCTCGACCCCCACGCCCTCGCCGCCCGCTTCCCCTCCCTCGCCACCTCGGACCTCCGCCTCGGCGCCCTCGGTCGCGCGGGCGAGGGCTGGTTCGACGGCATGGGCCTCCTCGCCGCCTACCGCGCCGAGGCGAGGGCCGGCGGCGTCGAGACCCTGCGCGACGCCGTCGCCGGCCTCGACCTCCGCGGCGGCCGCGTCGTCGCCGCCCGCCTTGCCGGCGGCGCGACCATTCCCTGCGGGGCCTTCGTCAACGCCACGGGCGGCCGCGGGGCGGACGTCGCCGCCATGGCCGGCCTCGCCCTGCCGGTCGAGCGGCGCAAGCGCACCGTCTTCGCCTTCGCCGCCGCCGCGCCGCCCCCCGAGCGGCTGCCGCTGACCATCGACCCGAGCGGCGTCTGGTTCCGCCCCGAGGGCGCCTGCTTCATCGCCGGCGGCGTCCCCGACCCGGACCCCGAGGTCGCCCCCGACGACTTCGAGCCCCGCCACGCCGAGTGGGAGGACACCCTCTGGCCGACGCTCGCCGCCCGGGTCCCCGCCTTCGAGGCGGCGAAGCTCACCGGGTTCTGGGCCGGCCACTACGACATGTGCCTCCTCGACGCCAACGCGGTGGTCGGCCCGCACCCGGAGGTCGCCAACTTCCACTTCGCCAACGGCTTCTCCGGCCACGGCCTCCAGCAGGCCCCGGCGATCGGCCGCGGCCTCGCCGAGCTGGTCGCCTGCGGCGGCTACCGCAGCCTCGACCTCTCCCCGCTCGGCTACGCCCGCGTGGCGGCGGCGCAGCCCTTCCCCGAGGAGGCCGTCATCTGATGGATCCCTTCGACGCCCTCGCCCACACTTGGCCCGCCGCGGAGACCCGCCGCGTCGGCCCCTGGCTCGCCCGCCGCGGCGAGGGCGGCGGCAAGCGGGTGTCCTGCGCGACGCTCGACGGACCCTTCGACGGGACCGCCGCGCTCGCCGCGGTCATGCGCGACTGGGGCCAGCCCTGCCTCGTCATGGTCCGCGCCGGCGAGGACGAGCTCGACGCCGCGCTGGCCGCCGAGGGCTACGCCGTCGCCGACCCCTCGCTGATGCTGGTCGGCCCGGCCGAAGCGATCGCCGGCGGCCCGGCGCCGGAGGAGGCGATCGACTGCCAGGCGCCGCTCGCCTGCATGGCCGCGCTCTGGCAGGAGGCGGGCATCGGCCCCGGCCGCCGCGCCGTGATGGACCGCGCGCGGTCTCCCAAGGCCTGGCTCCTCGGCCGCAGCGACCAGACGCTCGGCGCCGCGGCCTTCGTCGGCCTCCACGGCGGCGTCGTGATGATCCACGCGCTGGCCGTGCTGCCGGCCTGCCGCCGCCGCGGGCTCGGCGCGATCCTCACCCGCGCCGCCGCGGCCTGGGGCGCCGAGCGCGGCGCCTCCACGCTCGCCCTCGCCGTCGCCGGCGACAACGCCCCGGCCCGCGCGCTTTACGCCGGGCTTGGGATGCGCGAGGCGGCGCGCTACCACTACCGCATCGACCGCTGAGCCCCGAGGAGCCGCCCGTGAAACCATCCGCTCCCGCCACCGCCCGCGCGCCCGGCGCCGCCCGGCTCCGTCTCGCGCTCGGCGTCGTCGCGCTGGCGCTGGCGGCCGCCTGCTCCTCCGGCCCGGACGACGGCGCGCACTGCGACGACGGCGGCTCCGGCGGCCGCGTCGTTCACGGGGTCTGCCTCTGACGCCATCAACCTTCGTGACCAAAGGGTTGACAGCTCAGAAATAGCGCAACTGTTTCAATGCCTTGGCCTCGCTAACACGCGTGTTAGCCGGGTGAGGCGCCCGCGCTCGCGCGGCAGGCGCGCCCCGCTCAGGCGGCGCGCGCCAGCAGCGCCCCCGCCTCGGCCCCGACGATCCGGGCCTCGACGATCGTCCCCGGCCGCGCCGGCGCCGCGAGCCGCGCCGGCGCGAAACCCTCCGTCCGCCCCAGGTCCGGCCGCTCCATCAGCAGCCGCACCCGCGCCCCGCGCAGGCCCTCCAGATGCGCCGCCGCCCGCGCCGCCCCGACCGCCCGCAGCCGCTCGGCCCGCTCCCGGGCCACCGCAGGCGCCACCTGCGGCATCCGCGCCGCCGGAACCCCGGCCCGCGGGCTGAACGGGAAGACGTGCAGCCAGGTCAGCCCGCATTCCTCGACCAGCCGCAGCGTGTTCTCGAACGCCGCCTCGGTCTCCGTCGGGAACCCGGCGATCAGGTCCGCCCCGAACACCACGTCCGGCCGCGCCGCCCGCGCCTCGGCGCAGAAGGCGATGGCGTGGTCGCGCAAGTGCCGGCGCTTCATCCGCTTCAGGATCAGGTCGTCCCCCGCCTGCAACGACAGGTGCAGGTGCGGCATCAGCCGCTTCTCGCCGGCGATCGCCTCCATCAGCCGCGGGTCGACCTCGACCGAGTCGATCGACGACAGCCGCAGCCGCGGCAAGTCCGGCGCCGCCCGCAAGACCGCCGCCACCAGGTCCCCGAGCCGCGGCGCGCCGTCGAGGTCGGCCCCCCAGCTCGTCAGGTCCACCCCGGTCAGCACCACCTCGTTGAACCCGCGCCCGACCAGCCGGACCACCTGCTCGACGACCGTCGCCGCCGGCACGCTCCGCGAGTTGCCCCGCCCGTAGGGGATCACGCAGAACGTGCAGCGATGGTCGCAGCCGTTCTGCACCTGCACATAGGCCCGCGCCCGCGTCCCCAGCCCGTCGACCAGCGGCGCCGGCGCCGCGCGCTCGGCCATCACGTCGCCGACCTCGACCCGCGCCCCCGCGCCCGCCGCCAGCCGCGCCCAGACCTCCGGCCGCAGCTTCTCGGCGTTGCCGAGCACGCCGTCGACCTCCGGCATCGCCGCGAACGTCCCCGGCTCGGTCTGCGCCGCACAGCCGGTGACGAGGATCCGCGCCTCCGGCCGCTCCCGCCGCAGCCGCCGGATGCGCTGGCGCGCCTGCCGCACCGCCTCCGCGGTCACGGCGCAGGTGTTGACCACCACCGCCTCGCCGAGCCCCGCCCGCTCCGCAAGGCCGCGCATCGCCTCGCTCTCGTAGGCGTTGAGCCGGCAGCCGAACGTCTCGACCTTCGCCGCGCCCATGCCGGCGCCTGGAGCCGCGACGGCGGTCCCGCCCGGCGCAGCCCCTGCGCCGACGCCCCGGTCAGGCCCGGCGGTCCCGACCGGCGCGGCGCCCACGCCGGCGCCTCGGACGGGGCCGGTCCCCACCTCCGCAGCGCCCACGCCGGCGCTTCGGACGGGGCCGGTCCCCACCTCCGCAGCGCCCACGCCGGCGCCCCGGACAGGACCGGTTCCGCCCTCCGCCGCGCGCACGCCGGCGCTCCGGACAGCGCCTGCGACACCGACCTCCGCGGCGCCCACGCCGACGCCCCGGTCAGGCCCGGCGGTCCGGACCTCCCCTGCGCCCGCGCCCCGGACCGGACCGGCGTTCCCGGCCTCAGCCGGGCTCATGCCGGCGCCCCGGACAGGGCCGGCGGCCCCGATCTCCGCCGCGCTCATGCCGGCGCCGCCATCAGCTCCGGCGCGACCCGGCCCTCGTAGACCAGCGCCGCCGGCCCGGTCATCCACACGCCGTCCTCGCGCCAGTCGATCCCGAGATCGCCCCCGTCGAGCCGCACATTCACCCGCCGCCCGGTCAGCCCCCGCCGCGCCGTCACCACCGCCGCGGCGCAGGCCCCCGAGCCGCAGGCCTGGGTGATCATCCCGCCGCGCTCCCAGACCCGCATCCGCACCGTCTCGCGGTCGATCACCTGCACGAACTCGACATTGGTCCGCTCCGGGAACAGCGGATCATGCTCCACGCGCGGCCCCAGCCCCGCGAGGTCCACCGCCTCCGCGTCCGCCACCACGAAGACGCAATGCGGGTTGCCCATCCCCACCGCCGAGGGCGGCGCCCCCGGCACGACGTCGAGCGGCAGCGCGTCGAGCTCCACCGCCCGCGCCAGCGGGATCTCGTCCCAGGCCTCCTGCGGCGCGCCCATGTTGACCCGGATCAGCCCGCCGCCCGCCGCCTCGGCGAGCAGGAGCCCGCGCCCGGTCCGCAGCCGCAGCGCCTCGGCCCCGCTCTCCGCCATCAGGAGCCGCGCCACGCAGCGCGTGGCGTTGCCGCAGGCCGCCGCCCGCGAGCCGTCGGCGTTCCAGAAGTCGATTTCCGCGTCCGCCCCGTCGCCCGCGTCGCGGATTACCGCGAGCTGGTCGAAGCCCACGCCGCGCCGCCGGTCGCCGAGCGCCCGCGCCAGCGCCGGCGTCACCGGGTCGGCGCGCCCGCGCGCGTCGACGACCACGAAGTCGTTGCCGAGCCCGTGCATCTTCAGGAACCGCAGGTCGCGAGAATCGCCGTCCATCGCCGCTATATACGGAGCGCCTCCCGCCCCGTCCAAGGGCGCGCCGCCTCCGGGCCGCCGAAACCGGCTTGACCGGTCGGAACTGCGACCCTAACACCGCACGGGTCGGGCCCGTAGCTCAGTCGGTAGAGCAACTGACTTTTAATCAGTGGGTCACAGGTTCGAATCCTGTCGGGCTCACCAACCTCCCGACCCCCCTTCGCGATCCCGGGTTGACAGCGTCCGGCCCTTGCCATACCCGCAGCGCCGTGCCCTCGCGGGCGTCCGACGGTCCTGGGCCAGTAGCTCAGTGGTAGAGCAGCTGACTCTTAATCAGTAGGTCCGGGGTTCGAATCCCCGCTGGCCCACCAGGACCCCGAAAGCTCGTGCGGAAAGCATGGGGCAGGGCGTCGGACGTAGTAGGGGGAGGTCCGGCGATCGCCCGGAGGCCTCGTCCGCCTCCGCCCTGCCTGACCTGAACGATGCCCCTTCCCCGCAGCCGCCACAAGCCCGCGACGCCCGTATCTTCCACCCCGAGCTGAACCCGCCCTTAACCCCTTAACCGCCGCGCGATTGCGCCCGCGCGACGGCGGCGTAGCATGTCCTCCCGTGGCGCGTGGCGCGCCGTGGTTTCGGGATCGCGGGGATGGGCGAGGAGCGGCGGCAGGCGGAGCGGCGGCGGATGCTGCGGCGGGGACGGATCGTGTTCCGCAAGGGGCACGGCGTGATCGATTGCGTGGTGCTCGACATCTCGTCCGGCGGCGCGCGGCTGCGCGCGCCCGCGGCGCTGATGATCCCCGACCGCTTCCAGCTGCGCATCGACGACGGCTCGAGCTACGAGGTGGCCGTCTGCCACCGCGGCGAGGGCATCGCCGGCGTCCGCTTCCTCGACCGGGCCGCCTGAGGCCGCGCCGCCGGTCAACCGAGGTGCAGCGTCGCCGCGAGCCCGCCGGCGGCGAGCGCCACGCCGTAGGGAAGCGTCGGGGCAGGGCGCCCTGCCCGGCGGCCCAGGACGCCGAGGCCGAGATAGGCCGCCGCGAGGACGCCGCCCGCCAGCGCGCTGAACGCGAGAAACGTCCCCACCGCCCCCGCCCCGAGCCACAGCGCCGCCGCCGCCGCGAGCTTCACGTCGCCGCCGCCGATCGCGCCCGCCGCGAACCCGGCCGCCCCGAGCGCGAGCACCGCCCCCGCCGCCGCGAGGTCGAGCGCCGGGTCGGCCCAGCCGCCCCCGGCCGCGAGCCCCGCCGCGAGGCGCGCCACGCCGACGAGCGCCAGCGCCGCGGTCAGCCGGTTCGGGATGCGCCGCGTCGCCACGTCGCTCGCCGCGGCACACAGCAAGAGCCCGATCGCCGCCGCCATCAGCCAGAGCATCGCCGCCTCGCCCGCCGCCGCGGCCCGCGCGGCCGCGCCCGGACTGTCGCGGGCGAGCCTTGCCAAAGCGTAACCGCCACCGCCGCCGTCGCCCGTTCGTCACCGCCCGTTAAAAACCGGCAAGCCGGATTCCAGCCGGGTTCCAGCCGCCTTCCAGCACCGTTTTTTCGGGAGGTTCCAGAAGGATACCCGCCTCCGCCGCCGAAGGGGCCATTTTCGCGCCGCGCGCTCACTTGCGCCGCCGGTGCTCCTCCAGCCGCGGCAGGATCTCCACGAAGTTGCAGGGCCGGTGCCGGTAGTCGAGCTGCGCCGCGAGTATCCCGTCCCAGGCGTCCCGGCACGCCCCCGGCGACCCCGGCAGCGCGAACAGGTAGGTGCCTCCCGCCACCCCGGCGCAGGCCCGGCTCTGGATCGCCGACGTGCCGATTTTCGCGTGCGAAATCAACGTGAAGAGCGTCCCGAACGCCGGTATCGCCTTCTCGTAGACCGCCTCGTGCGCCTCGACGGTGACGTCCCTTCCCGTCAGTCCGGTCCCCCCGGTCGAGATCACCACGTCCACCCCCGGGTCGGCGATCCACCCCCGCAGCCGCGCCTCGATCTCCGCCTGCTCGTCGCGCACCAGCGCCCGCCCCGCCAGCCGGTGCCCGGCCGCCTCCAGCCGCTCGACGAGCGTATCCCCCGACCGGTCCTCCTCAGGCCCCCGCGTGTCCGACACCGTCAGCACCGCGATCCTTACCGGGATAAACTCCCGTGTTACCTCGGTTTTTTCGCTCATGACCCCAGCCGCTCCCGCAGCGTCAGCAGGTCCCCCCAGGCCTCCCGCTTGCGCTCCGGGGCCCGCAACAGCGCCGCCGGATGCAGCATCGGCAGCACCGGGATGCCGCCCAGATCCGCCCAGATCCCATGCAGCCGGTTGATCCCCGTCGCCGTCGCCAGCACCGTCCGCGTCGCCGGCGAGCCGAGCGTCACCAGCACCTTCGGCGCCTTCAGCGCGATATGCCGCATCAGGAACGGCCGCATCATCGCCACCTCGTCCGACGAGGGCTCGCGATTTGCGGGCGGCCGCCATGGCAAAACGTTGGTGATATAGACGCTTGTCGCCGGATCCTCGCCCTTCCGCGTCAGGCCGATCGCCGCCAGCATCCGGTCGAGGAGCTGCCCCGACCGCCCCACGAAGGGCAGCCCGGCCATGTCCTCCTCCCGCCCCGGCGCCTCGCCGACAAGCATCACCCGCGCCCGCGGATCGCCGTCCGCAAAGACGAGGCTCCGCGCCCCCCGCTTCAGCGCGCAGCCCTCGAACGCCGCCATCGCCGCCCGCAACGCCGGCAAGTCCTCGCAAGCCGCGGCAATCCCGGCAGAATCCTCCGCCGGCACCGCCGGGGGCCGCGGGGCAGGGGCCGGCACGACGGCGACGGGGGCAGGGGTCGGCGCCGCCTCGAAGCGGTCGACCGGCGTCTCGCCGATCGCCTCGTCCGCGCCCATCTCGACCTGCCACGCAAGCGCGGCGAGATCGTCGTCGAAGGAGTCGGGAAGGCCGGCCATGCGCCGATGCTAGGCCGCCGGGCGCGCCGCCGCCAGCCCGGTCACTTCCGCCCGATCCGCGGCTCCGTCCCGTCGCGCAGCCGCGCAATGTTGGCCGAATGCCGGACGAACACGAGGATCGCCATCCCGAGCCCCGCCCATGCCGCCCCCGGCGGCCCGAAGACAGCGAGCCAGACCGGCGCCGTCGCCGCCGCGACCAGCGCCGACAGCGAGGAGATACGGAACACCGCCGCGACGGCCGCCCAGGTGGCGCAGGCGATCAACCCGACCGGCCAGGCGACCGCGAGCAGGATGCCGAGGAACGTCGCCACGCCCTTGCCGCCGCGAAAGCCCAGCCAGACCGGGAAGCAATGCCCGAGGAACGCCGCGAATCCCGCGACGAGCCCGGCCGTCTCGCCGGCGAAGCTCCGCGCGAGCAGCACCGCGGCTGCGCCCTTCGCCCCGTCCAGAAGCAGCGTCGCCAGCGCCGCGCCCTTGTTGCCGGTCCGGAGCACGTTGGTCGCGCCGATATTGCCCGACCCGATCGAGCGCAGATCGCCGAGCCCCATCGCGCGGGTGATCAGCACCCCGAACGGGATCGAGCCGAGCAGATAGCCGAAGGCGGCGGCGAGGATCAGCGTCATTCCGCCTCCCGCGCGAAGACCTCGCGCCCGGCCACCCACGTCCGCAGCACCCGGCCCTGCATCCTCGCGAGGTCGAAGGGCGTGTTCTTCGACTTCGAGCGCAGCGTGGCGCGGTCGAGCACGAAGGGCGCGTCGGGATCGAAGAGCACCAGATCCGCCGGCGCCCCCGCGGCGAGCCGCCCGCAGCCGAGGCCGAGCAGCCGCGCCGGGTTCAGCGCCAGCGCCCGCCACAGCGCCGGCAGGCCGAGATGGCGGTCATGGACGAGCCGCAGCGCCGCCGGCAGCAGCGTCTCCAGCCCGACGGCGCCCGGGGCCGCCTCCTCGAAGGGAAGCCGCTTCTCCTCCTCGTCCTGCGGCGTGTGGAAGGAGCCGACCACGTCGATCAGCCCCTCGGCCAGCGCCTCGACCAGCGCCATGCGGTCGTCCTCCGAGCGCAGCGGCGGGGTCAGCTTGAAGAAGGTGCGGTACTCGCCGACGTCGAGCTCGTTCAGCGTCAGGTGGTGGATCGAGGCTCCCGCCGTCACAGCCAGCCCCGCCTCCCGCGCCCGCCGCAGCGCAGGCAGGGCGGCGGCGACCGAGAGCTGGTCGGCGTGGTAGCGCGCGCCGGTCGCCTCGACGAGCGCGAGGTCGCGCTCGAGCCCGATCCGCTCGGCGACCGGCGAGACCCCGGGCAGGCCCAGCATGCTGGCGAACTGGCCGGTGGTCATGCAGGCGCCCGCGCTCAGCGCCGGCTCCTGCGGATGGCCGACGATCAGCGCGCCGAGCCCCGCGGCGTAGGTCAGGCAGCGCTGGAACACCCGCGCGTCCGCCACCGTGCGCGCGTCCGTGAAGGCGACGGCGCCCGCGTCCATCAGGAAGCCGATTTCGGTCATCTCGCGGCCGTCGCGGCCCTTGGTCAGCGCCGCCATCGGCAGCACGTTGACCGGGCTCGCCCCCACCGCCCGGCGGCTCTGGAACTCCAGCGCCTCCGGCGTGTCGATGGCCGGCCGGGTGTCGGGGCGGGTCACCATCGTGGTGACCCCGCCGGCCGCGGCCGCCGCGCCGGCGGTGCGGAAGCTCTCCTTGTGGCGCTCGCCCGGCTCGCCGACCTTGACGCCCACGTCGACAATGCCGGGCGCGAGGCAGCGGTCGCCGCAGTCGATGCCCGGCCGCGCGTCCGCAAAGACCTCGACGATGCGGCCGTCCTCGACCGCGACGCCGCCGGCGAAGACGCGGTCCCCCTCCGGGTCGACGAGCCGGGCGTTGACGAGGGTCAGCACGCCGCCGCCCCGCGCGGCGCGTTCCGCGAGCGGAGGTTGCGGGCGAGCAGGTCCATCGCCGCCATGCGCACCGCCACGCCCATCTCGACCTGCTCCTGGATCACGCTGACGTTGATGTCGTCGGCGAGGAGCCCGTCGATCTCCACGCCGCGGTTCATCGGCCCGGGATGCATGACGATGGCGTCGGGACGCGCCGCCCCCAGCTTCTCGGCGTCGAGGCCGAAGCGGTGGTAGTACTCGCGCATCGACGGCACCAGCGCCCCGTCCATGCGCTCCTTCTGCAGCCGCAGCATCATCACCACGTCGGCCCCGTCGATCCCCTGGCGGAGGTCCTGGAAGACCTCGACGCCCATCCGCTCGACGCCCGCGGGCATCAGCGTCGGCGGGCCGATGAGCCGGATGCGGTTCTCCATGATCCCGAGGAGCAGGATGTTCGAGCGCGCCACCCGGCTGTGGGCGATGTCGCCGCAGATGGCGACGGTCAGCCGCGACAGCCGCCCCTTGCGGCGGCGGATGGTCAGCGCGTCGAGGAGCGCCTGCGTCGGGTGCTCGTGCCGCCCGTCGCCGGCGTTCAGCACCGCGCAGTTGACCTTGGAGGCGAGGAGGTTGACCGCGCCCGAGGCGGGGTGGCGCACCACCAGCAGGTCCGGGTGCATGGCGTTCAGCGTCATCGCGGTGTCGATGAGCGTCTCGCCCTTCTTCACCGAGGACTGCGCCACCGACATGTTCATCACCGTGGCTCCGAGCCGCTTGCCGGCAAGCTCGAAGCTCGCCTGGGTGCGGGTGGAGGCCTCGAAGAACATGTTGATCTGGGTGAGCCCGCGCAGCGCCCCGCCGAGGTCGGCCGGGCCGGCGCGGTTCAGCGCCGCGTAGTGCTCGGCAAGGTCGAGGATCGTCTCGATCTCGCCGCGCGACAGCCCGGCGATCCCGAGCAGGTGGCGGTGCGGGAACAACTGCGCCTCCGGATGGACCGATCCCCGCCCCCCGTAGCGCAGCCCCCGCGTCGCCGGCAAGCGCCCTCGCGCGGGATCGGATTGGTCGCGTCGGGCAGAGCTGCGCCCTCCGCGTTGGAGCCTGCCGGCGCCGGACCGATTCTGAAGAAGCGATAGCAGAATATACGCTATATGTGTTATTGCGGCCGGGGTGAAGGAGGCTGACGGTGAACGTGTCGATCGGCAAGCGCTGGGAGGATTTCGTCGAGGGCGTCGTGCAGGAAGGCCGCTACGGCTCGGCGAGCGAGGTGGTGCGCGAAGGCCTCCGCCTGGTCGAGGAGCGCGAGGCGAAGCTGAAGGCGCTGCGGCAGACGATCGACGCGTCGATCGCCGAGGGCGGCGCGCGGAGCCAGGACGAGGTGAGCGCCGTCCTCGCCGGGAAGGCCAGGGATCTCGCCCGCGAAGGGTTCTAGTGCGCCGCCTCGTCTACCTCGCTGCGGCGGAGCGCGATCTCATTTCGATCCTCGACTATGTCACGCGCGAGAGCGGCAGCGCCGCGATCGGCCTGGCCTTCACTAAGCGTCTTCAGGCTCGGTGCGCCAGGCTGGCCGCGCTGCCCGGCACGCTCGGCCGCGCCCGTCCGGAGCTTTGGCCGGACCTCCGCAGCTTTCCGGTCGGAAACTACGTGATCTTCTTCCGCTACCGCGACGACGTTCTGGAGGTCGTCAACGTGCTGGAGGGTCATCGCGACATCGACGCCTTCTTCAGCGGCAGCGCGCCGCCGGAAGCGGAGGCCTCCCGGTGATTCGCCGCCGCGCGCGTGATCCCGCCGGCGCCCGGCGCGTGCGCATCGGGCGATGCGACGCACAGGCGTTCCGCTGGCGGGGGGAGCAGGCCTGCGTCCCGCGACGCGCCCGCAGGGCGCGTCAAGCGAGGGCGGCCCGGAGGTCAGTGCGTCGGGGTGCCGGCGTAGCGGGCGCAGATGCGGCTCATCCGGTCGCCCCAGCCCGGCAGCGCCCGCGCCAGCCGCTCCTCGGCGGCCGTCCGGGCGCCTTCCACCGCGAGCCGGAGCTCGGCGAGGAAGCAGGCCTCGTCGAGGGCGGCGTCGGCGGAATGCGCCGTCGCGCCGCGGACGCGGCGGGTTGAAGGATGCGGGTCGTTGCGGGACATCGCCTTGCTCCGTCGGGCGTTTACCGCCCAATCTTTCATGATCCCACGTTACCTCATCGTTATTCCCGCGTGACCCCGCTCCGATAAATTGAGGTTAACGTGTCGCCGCAGCAACGCTCACGAAGACGTCACCGCGCCGCGCTCTCCGGCGGCTCCGGGGCGTAGACGCGGACCGCGGCGGGCAGGACGCGGAAATGCGCCGGGGTCGAGGTGACGATCTCGCCGTCGGCGTTGACCGGCATCGGGCGCCGGGTCTCGATGTCGAACTCCACCCCGCGGGCGGTCTCGACGTCGGTCCAGGCGCCATGCGCGCCGGAGCGGAAGGTCCGGATGCCGAGGGCGAGCTTCCAGACGTTGCGCATCCCGAGGCTGTAGAGGTCGAGATGGCCGTCGTCGATCTCGGCGGTCTCCTCGACCACCGCGCCGCCGCCGTAGTGCCGGCCGTTGCCGACGGCGATCTGCAGCGTCTTCGTCCGCATCCGCGAATCGCCCTCGTGGATCCAGGCCGAGAAGCGGCGGGCGCGGGCCAGCACCCGCATCCCGGCGAGCGCGTAGCCGAGCCGGCCCCAGCGCCGCTTCAGGTCGGAGGTGAGCTCGCGCGTCAGGTCGACCGAGAGCCCGATCGAGGCGACGTTGAAGAAGAGGTGGTCGTTGACCGAGCCGAGGTCCACGGCGCGCAGCCGGCCATGGGCGATCGCCTCGGCGGCGGCGGCGAGGTCGTCGGGGATGTGCAGCGTGCGGGCGAGGTCGTTCGCGGTGCCCATCGGCAGGATGCCGAGCGGCAGGCCGCATTCCATCATCGCGGGCGCGGCGCGCATCAGCGTGCCGTCGCCGCCGCAGACGACGATCGCGTCGACCTCGCCGGCGCGGCGCAGGATGTCGGAGGAGATCTCGTCCGGGCCGGAGAAGGTCTCGACGACCGTGTCGATCCCGACGGCGCCGAGGCGCTCCAGCGCCGGCTCGACGCCCTCCGATCCGCGCCGGGCGCGCGGGTTCACCAGGATCAGGGCGCGCCTGGGGGGCGCGAGCGCGGCGGGTGCGGGCCGCGGGGCGGCGGAGGAAGCGGCGGACATGGCCGCAAAGGTGAGGCCGCGTCGCCCGCCTTCAAGGGGCGCCCGCGCAGATGCGATGCGGGCCGGCTCAGTCGACGTAGCGGGCGTAGAGCCGGCACAGGCGGTCGGCGCCGCCGGTCCCATAGCGATGGCGCAGGCGCTCCATCGGGCTCTCGCCGGCGACGATGGCGGCGCGGAGCTGGGCGAGGAAGTATTCCTCGTCGCTGATCGGATCCTCGGGCGCCGCGCCCTCCGAGCGGGCGATCAGCTCGAGCACGACGGGTCGGGAGGGAATGCGGCGGGAGTGGAATGTCATGTCTGCCTCCTGGGGTCGCGTCGAGCCTAGGCAGAGGAAGGTTACCCGAGCGTGAGCGTGGCGTGACGCGAGGCCCCCGGCGGCCCCTTGCGCAGGGCGCGCGGCGCGGCCAGAGTGCGGCCCGCGCAACAAGCCGGCGAGCCGCCATGGTCCGGGGCCTCACCCTGCTCTTCCTGTGCCAGCTCGCCGGAGAGGTGATCGTGCGGGGCTTCGGCATCGCCTTTCCCGGGCCGGTCCTCGGCATGGCGATCCTGCTCGGCGGCATGGCGGCGTTCCGGCGGACCGGGCCGGCGCTCGACGAGGCCGCGGACGGCATCCTGCGGAACCTCTCGCTCCTCTTCGTGCCGGCGGCGGTGGGGGTGGCGCAGCAGGCGGGGCTGATCGCCGCCCACTGGGTCGCCATCGCCGCGGCGCTGGTCGTCTCGACGGTGCTGACGCTCGTCGTCACGGTCCTCACCTTCCGCGCGGTGGCGCGGCTCCAGGCGCGGAGGCGGCCGTGAACGACAGCGGGAACATCTACCGGATCTGGGTCTACCTCTCCGAGACGCCGCTCCTGTGGCTGACCGCCACGCTCGTCGCCTATGTCGCGGGGGACATGATCGCCGCCGCCTGCCGGCGGCATCCGCTGGCGAACCCGGTGATGATCGCGGCCGCGATCCTGATCGCGGTGCTGACGCTGACCGGCACGCCCTACCAGACCTATTTCGAGGGCGCGCAGTTCGTGCATTTCCTGCTCGGCCCCGCCACGGTGGCGCTCGCCGTGCCGCTGTGGCGGAACCGGACCCGGGTGGCGGCGAACCTCGTGCCGATGGCGGCGGCGCTCCTCGCCGGGTCGCTGACGGCGATCGTCACGGCGGGCGGCATCGGCTGGATGCTGGGGGCGCCGCGGCCGGTGGTGGCCTCGCTCGTCACCAAGTCGACGACGGCCCCGATCGCGATGGCGCTCGCGGAGAGCCTCGGGGGCATCCCGGCGCTCGCCGCGGTGCTGGTGGTGCTGACGGGGGTGCTCGGGGCGGTGATCGTCACCCCGCTGATGAACGCGCTCGGGGTGCGGGACTATGCGGCGCGGGGCTTCGCCGTGGGCGTCGCCTCGCACGGGATCGGCACGGCGCGGGCCTTCCAGGTCAGCGAGGAGGCCGGCGTCTTCGCCGGGGTCGCGATGGGGCTGAACGGCGCGCTGACGGCGGCGGCGTTCCTGGTCCTGCCGCTCCTCTTCTGATGATCTCGCACGCCTGGCGCTGCATCTTCGTCCACCAGAGGAAGAGCGCGGGAACCTCGGTCAAGGCGATGTTCCCGGACGCGACCGGCGCCGACCGGAGCCGGTTCAACCAGGGGATCCTCGCCCCCTGCTGGGACGAGGACGACCCCACGATCCGCGACTACCTGAAGTTCACGGTGATCCGGAACCCGTGGGACCGCTTCATCTCGGGCTGGAGGCATTGCCGCTCCACCAGGCACCGGAGCGTGCTCGACGTGCTGGAGAACCTGCCGCGGGAGAGCCTGCTCGCCAACGTCGTCGATCCCGGGGCGAGCTGGCCGGCGCGCTGGCACTACGGGCGGGAGATCCTGCGGCAGGCCAAGGACCGGGCCAAGTTCGCGGCCCGGACGGCGCTCGGGCGCGAGGACGAGCCGCCGCAGCGGGCGGGTCACGAGCATCGGCACGTGACCCGGCAGCAGGTGGAGACGGTGGTCCATCCCGACGGGCGGCTGGCGATGGACCGGGTGGTGTTCTTCGAGGACCTCGACGCCGGCCTCGCCGAGGTCTGCCGGGCGCTCGGCAAGCCGTGGTCGCCGCCGCCGGCGCTGCGGGTGAAGCGGGCCGGGGACGACTATCGGCGCCATTTCGACGACCGATCGCGCGCGGCCTTCGCCCGGGCGTTCCGGCGCGACATCGAGTACTGGGGCTATGACTTCGACACCGGATTGCCGTCCTGGCCGCGGACATGAGCCGCGGCGTTCACGCGTGAAAATTCGCTAAGCCATTGATTTGTGGCAGAGGTAAATGAGATCCTTACGCCGGTTCCCCACGTGGACGAGTAGCACACTGCACGACAGTGGAGAGGAAGCCCGGCCCGAAGCAGGTCGCAACGCCGAAGCCAGACGGATTTGACCCGTGGCAAATCCGTCCGCGATCGCCCCTGCGGGGGGCGAGCGCGATTCCGCGCTCGCCGGGGCGCTCACGGACGGATGGCGCGCTCCCGGAGAAATCTGCGCCCCTCACGGCTTCCGCGCCAACGCGCTCCAGCCGTCGGCGCGGCGAAAGCCAGGCTTTCGCTTGTCGCGCCGCAGCCTCGCGGGCGAAGCCCGCTTCGGTCGCTCCGCGCTCGCGCGCGCCCCGTGGATCCAGCAGGGCAGACAGGTGTCGTGCAGTGTGCCAGTAGTTTGTTATATTATAACGAACTTATATAAATCAATGGCTTGACTAATTTTCACGCGTGAACACCCGGCGCCTGACCCCGCCCCTGTTTGCGCAGGATCAAAGCGGCCGACCTTCGCGGGTGCTCTCCTCGCCCCATCCACAGCGCAGGAGGGCGGCATGGCCATCGGTCCGGACGACGTGGCGCGGGTGCGGGCGAGCCTGCCGCTGATCCGCGAGCGCTTCGAGCCCGCCTCGTCGCGCTTCTACGACAACCTCTTCGCCATCGCCCCGGAGATGCGGCTGCTCTTCCGCGGCGACATGGACGACCAGGGGATGCGCTTCATGTCCACCCTCGTCGCCATCGCCGACATGATCGACGACCCCGACGCGCTCGCCGCCGAGGTCGCCGGCCTCGCCGTCGCCCATGCCCGGATCGGCATCCGCGCCGAGCACTTCCCGCCGCTCGGCCACGCGCTCCTCGTCACGCTCGGCGAGACCCTCGGCTCCGCCTTCACCCCGGAGCTGCAATCCGCCTGGCGCGCCGCCTACGCGGCGATCGCCGAGGCGATGGCCCGGCAGGGCGCCCGCGCCTCGGCCTGAACCCGCGCCCTCCTGGGGCCGCCGCGCCACGCCCCCGCGCAAGACGGCGCCGCCGGGGTTGATTTTCGCGCCGGTTCCGGCATTCTGGCCCGCGACGTGCGCCAAGACACGCGAGCAGTATCCCAGAGGCTACCCCAGGTGCGACTCCGTCGCCTCGTCACCGTTGCCGCGCTGGCGGCGCTCGGCGCCTGCTCCGGCGTCGAGCGGCCCCCGAGCACCACCATCGACGCCTGCCGCATGCAGACGGAGCGGCCGCACTGGTTCAAGGCCATGCGCAAGACCGAGGCGAGGTGGGGCGTGCCCGTCTCCGTCCAGCTCGCCACCATCTCGCGGGAATCGAGCTTCGTCGGCGACGCCCGCCCGACCACCAAGGTGAAGGGCCTGTTCTTCACCCGCGAGGTGCAGCGCTCGTCGGCCTACGGCTACGCGCAGGCGATCGACGGCACCTGGGACTGGTACATGCGCGACACCGGCCGCCGCGGCGCCGACCGCGACGACTTCGCCGACGCCTCGGACTTCATCGGCTGGTACATGAACCTGAACCAGCGGCTGAACGGCGTCTCGACCCGCGACGCCTACAACCAGTACCTCGCCTATCACGAGGGCAAGGCCGGCTACGCGCGCGGCAGCTACCGCAACAAGCCCTGGCTGCCGCCGGTGGCGCGCGACGTCCAGGCCTGGGCCGACCGCTACGAGGCGCAGCTGCAGGCCTGCGCGCGCTGACGCCGCGCCCGCGCCGGGGCAGGAGGCCGCGACGAGGATGGACCGCCTGACCGAGATGGAGGCCTTCGTGCGCGTCGTGGACCACGGCGGCTTCACCGAGGCCGCGCGCAAGATGGGCCTCTCCAAGTCGGCGGTCTCCAAGCACGTCGCCGCGCTCGAGGCCCGCCTCGCCGTGCGCCTCCTCAACCGCACCACGCGGCGCGTCAGCCCGACCGAGCTCGGCCTCGCCTACTACGACCGCGCCCGCGGCGTCCTCGCCGGCGCCCTCGAGGCCGACGCCATGGTCACCTCGATGCAGGACGCGCCCCGCGGCTCGCTCCGCGTCTCGGTCCCGGTCAGCTTCGGCATCGCCCGGCTCGCGACGGCCGTGCCGCTCTTCCTGCGCGCCTGCCCCGAGGTCGACGTCAACCTCGTGCTCGACGACCGCTTCGTCGAGGTGATCGCCGAGGGCTTCGACCTCGCCGTCCGCATCGGGGCGCTCGAGGATTCCTCGCTCAAGGCCCGCAAGCTCGCCGAGGCCCGCCGCGTGCTGGTCGCCGCCCCGGACTACGTCGCCGGCATGGGCGCGCCGAAATCCCTCGACGACCTCGGCGAGCACCGGCTCCTGCATTCCTCGAACCTCGCCACCGGCAACTTCTGGCGCCTCCGCGGCGCCGGCGGCGAGGAGCGCCACATCCGCGTCGGCGGCCGGCTCACCGCCAACAACGCCGACGTCCTGCTGCACGCCGCCGAGGCGGGCCTCGGCATCGCGCTCCTGCCCTCCTTCATCCTCGGCGACGCGCTGGAGGCGGGGCGCCTCGTCGAGATCCTGCCCGGGCGCGCCCCCGACCTGATGGGCGTCTGGGCGCTCTACCCGCCGGGCCGCTATCCCCAGCCGAAGCTCCGCGCCTTCGTCGACTTCCTCGCCGAGCATTTCCGCGGCCGCGGTCCCGACCGCTGGTGACGCGCGCCCCCGGGGGTTTGAATCCCGGACCGGAATGGCTTAGATTCGACCCTCGCATCGCGAGGAGCGCCGCGCCTTGGAAAGCCCGTCCAGCGGCCGTCTCAACCGGGACGGCATCAAGATCCACGATCCGGCGGACTTCGCCGGGATGCGGGCGGCCGGCCGCGTCGTCGCCGACGTCCTCGACCGCATCGGCCCGCTGGTCGTGCCGGGCGTCGAGACCGCCATGCTCGATTCCGAGATCCACCGCATGGTGCGCGAGGCCGGGGCCACTTCGGCGACCGTCGGCTACAAGGGCTACCGCCACGCCTCCTGCATCAGCGTCAACCACGTCGTCTGCCACGGCATCCCGGGCAACAAGATCCCCGGCCGCTCCAGCGACGCGCTGCGCGACGAGGACATCGTCAACATCGACGTCACGGTGATCGTCGACGGCTGGTACGGCGACTCGAGCCGGATGTACGTGGCGGGCACGGCCAGCCGCAAGGCGGAGCGGCTGGTCGACATCACCCACGACGCCCTGATGGAGGGCATCGCGCAGGTCCGCCCCGGCGCCACCTTCGGCGACATCGGCGCCGCCATCCAGCGCTTCGCCGAGGCGCATCGCTGCTCGGTGGTGCGCGACTTCTGCGGCCACGGGCTCGGGCGGGTGTTCCACGCCGCGCCGAACGTGCTGCACTACGGCCGCTGGGGCGCCGGCCCGATCCTCGAGCCGGGGATGTTCTTCACCATCGAGCCGATGATCAACCTCGGGCGTCCGGAGACGCGCATCCTCGACGACGACTGGACCGCGGTCACCCGCGACCGCTCGCTCTCGGCGCAGTTCGAGCACTCGGTCGGCGTCACCGAGACCGGCGTCGAGATCTTCACCGCCTCGCCGGCCGGCCTCTTCCACCCGACCTCGGCCCCCACCCCGCGCGGCTGACGCATCGGCGGCTTTGCGCCGGTCCGCCCCGCCGCCCATGCGGCGCGGGGCGAATGTCGTATCCCGCCATGATTGTGTCGTCAGCGAGGTTGACAACCCTCGCGATCGGCCGCAGGCGGGGCCGGTGCATCAGGCCGAGCCCGCCACGGCGCCGTGCGCCCCGAAAGCCGCCGCCGGCGTTCCGGAGGCTGCGCCAGCGACGCGCCGCGCCGGAGACGCCGCCGGCTTCGGCCCGGAGCTCCTGATCCTCGCCGCCACCTTCGCGACCGCGCTCGCCTGCCGCGCCCTCGGCTTCGGCGAGGGGGCGCTCCTCGGCGCCACCCCGGCCTCGGGCGTCGCGCTCTTCGCCGCGGTGATCCGGCGACGGCGGGGCGCGGCCGCCGCGGCCGCCGGCTTCTGGCTCGCCGGGCTCGCCGGCGGGCTCGCGCCGGCGCCCGCGGCGATCGACGCCGCCGCCCACGGCATCGCCGCCCTCGCCGGGGCCGCGACGATGCGCAGCCTCGCGCGGCGGCGGGCGGAGCGCAGCCGCACCAGCGACTGGCTGATCCTCCTCGCCGGCGTCGGTGTCTTCTCCGCGACCGTCGCGGCGGCGTTCCTCGCGGCCGGCCTCGCCGGCGCGCCGGTCGCGCCGCCGACGGCCTGGAAGACGGCGTTCCTCGCGCTGGTCTTCGAGCCTCTCGGCCTGCTGATCGCCGGGGCGGCGATCGCCAGCCTCGGCGAGGCCCATCTGGTGCGCGGCGACCTGCGCCCGGCGCTGGTCACCGCGGCGCTGGGGCTCGCGCTCCTCGGCGGCTTCCGGCTCCTCCTCGACGCGCCGCTCCCGGGGCCGAGCCCGAGCGGCGTCCTGCTCGCCAGCGCCATCCCGTTCTGCGTCTGGATCGCCATGCAGAAGCGCAGCCTCGACGGGGCGGCGCTGTCGTTCTTCATGGCGCTCGCGGCGCTGGTGATGCTGCTCGCGCGGGTCGGCACGGTGGCGGGACCGGACTTCGTGACCGCGGTCATCTACCTGACGGTGCTGGTGGCGGTCTGCCAGCTCGTCCACGCCGTCAACCGCGACCGGCTCGCCGCGCTCGCCGAGGTGGAGGCGCGCAAGCGCGACCTCGAGGCGCGGGTGGCGGAGCGCACCGCCCGGCTCGCCGCGATGACCGAGCGCGCGCTGGCGGCCGACGCCGCCAAGACCCGCTTCCTCGCCACCGTGTCGCACGAGGTGCGCACGCCGCTGAACGGCATCCTCGGGATGGCGAGCGTCGTGCTGGCCGAGCCCGGCCTCGAGCCGAGCCTGCGCAACTCGGTCGCGACCATCCGCACCTCCGGCGTCCACCTCCTCGACGTCATCACCCGGCTCCTCGACTTCACCCGGCTGGAGAGCCGCCGGGGCGAGACGGAGGCCGAGAGCTTCGATCTCGGCGCGCTCGTCGAGGAGGTGCTGGTCGAGGCGCGCTTCCTCCCCTACGCCGGGGGGCTCCGGCTCGCCGCCGACATCGCCCCCGGACTGCCCCGCCGCCGCGTCGGCCAGCGCCTCGGGCTGCGGCAGGTGCTGACCAACCTCGTCGGCAACGCCGCCAAGTTCACCGAGGCCGGATCCGTCACCGTCGTGGTCCGCCCGCTCGCCGGCGACGGCCTGCGCATCGAGGTGCGCGACACCGGCGAGGGCGTGCCGGCCGAGGCGCGCGAGCGGATCTTCCTGCCCTACGAGCAGGCGCCCTCGGGGCGCCATGTCGGCGGCTCGGGGCTCGGCCTCGCGATCTGCGCCGAGGTGGTGCGACGGATGGGCGGCCGCATCGGCGTCGAGGACGCCCCCGGCGGCGGCTCGACGTTCTGGATCGAGGTGGCGCTCCGCCTCGCCGCGCCCGCCGAGCCGGCGGGTCAGCCGATCAGGTCGTAGCGCCCGGCGATCAGCGCGAGCTCGCTCAGCAGCGCCGCCGCGAGCACGCAGGCGTCGACGCGCCGGTCCCGCGCCCGGGCCGCCGCCAGCGCCGCCGCCGCGAGCCCGATCTGCCGCAGCGGATAGAGCGGCCCCAGCCACGCGAAATGCGCCTCCCCCTTCAGCCGCGTGTCGATCAGGTCGCAGAGCAGCAGCGCCGCGAGCAGGCAATAGAACCACGCCCGCCGCGCGTCGAACCACGCGTCGAGCCGCGCGAAATCGTCGATCGCGTCCGGCGTCAGCACCGCGCAGGTGAAGAAGTAGAGCGCCGCATAGAGCACCGTGAACGCATAGATCTCGAACCGCCACGTCACCGTGGCCAGCCCGAACTCGAACCACCAGAGATGCAGCGTCGCGATCAGCAGGAAGAGCGCCCAGCCGAGCCAGATCGCCGACAGCCGCGCATGGCCCGGATGCTGCACCAGCCGCGCCAGCGACAGGAGGAGCCGCGTCAGCGTCAGCCCGACCACGACGCCGACCAGCACCCGGACATGCAGGAAGGCCTCGTGCTGGCTCGGTCCGTCCATCGCCCCTCTCCGGCAAGCGCCCGCCGTGATGCCAGCCCGCCCGCCCGCTGGCAACCTCGCTTGCGCCGGCGGCCGCGGGGCGCTAAGCGCAAACTCGATGGAAATGGTCGGAATAGGGGCGGGACGACGCGACCCGGCGCCGGACGGCACGGTCCGCCTGGCGCTCGCCGGCGTGTCGCACGGCTACGACGGCGTCGACGTGGTGAGCGACGTCTCGCTCGAGCTCGAGGCCGGCGAGGTCGTCTGCCTGCTCGGCCCCTCCGGCTGCGGCAAGTCGACGCTCCTCAAGATCGCCGCCGGGGTCGAGCGCCAGCGTGCCGGCACGGTCGCGCTCGACGGCCGCATCGTCTCCGACGCCGCCCGCCACCTGCCGCCCGAGGCGCGCGGCGTCGGGCTGGTCTTCCAGGACTTCGCCCTCTTTCCCCACCTGCGCGTCCTCGACAACGTCGCCTTCGGCCTGCGCGGCCCCCGCCCCGAGCGCGAGCGCCGCGCGCTGGCGCTCATCGACCGGGTCGGCCTCGCCGGGCACGCGGCGAAATACCCCCACCAGCTCTCCGGCGGCGAGCAGCAGCGCGTGGCGCTGGCCCGCGCGCTCGCCCCGCAGCCGCGCATCCTCCTGATGGACGAGCCCTTCTCCGGCCTCGACGACCGCCTGCGCGACGAGGTGCGCGACGAGACGCTCGACCTCCTCAAGGAGGAGGGGGCGGCGGTGCTCATGGTCACCCACGAGCCCGAGGAGGCGATGCGCATGGCCGACCGCATCGCGCTGATGCGCGCGGGCCGCATCGTGCAGCAGGCCCCGCCCTTCGAGATCTACAACGCCCCGGCCGACAAGGCGGCGGCGCTGTTCTTCTCCGACCTCAACGTGCTCCCCGGCGTCGTCCGCGACGGCGCGGTCGAGACGGCGTTCGGCAGCTTCCCCGGCGAGGGCCGCCCCGAGGGCGCCGCGGTCGAGGTGGCGATCCGCCCCCAGCACCTGCGCATGGACTTCGACCGCAACGGCGGCGGGCCGAGGCCGACCGCCCGCGACGGCGCCCCGGCGCGCAGCCGCGTCGTCCGCGCCCGCTTCGTCGGCGACCAGTCGATCGTCGAGCTCCAGGTCGAGAACGGCGGCCCCCTCCTCAAGGCGAAGGTCCCCGGCGTCTTCCTGCCGCGCCCCGGCACCCCGCTCTGGCTCTCCGCCCCCCGCGAGCGCTGCTTCGTGTTCCCGCGTTGATCGACCCCTCCCGCGCCGGCTCGCGTTCGCGCGAGCGGGCGGTTTGGGGTTTGATCATCCCCCCGAGGCGGCATATGTGAAGAGGCGAGCGCGCCCGCCCCCGGGGAAGGCGCGCCGCAAGGGAGAGAGACATGCTGAACAACATCGGCCCGGCAGGTCTGCTGCTCATCGCCATCGTCGTCCTCGTCCTGTTCGGGCGGGGCAAGATCGCCGGCTTGATGGGCGAGGTCGGCAAGGGCATCACCAGCTTCAAGCGCGGCATCAAGGAAGGCGCCGACGAGATCGAGCACGAGCGCCGCAACGCCGCCGCCGACGCGGCCCGCGACGTGACGCCCGAGAAGGAGAAGGTGTGACCCGCTAGGGGTCGCGCTGCGCCATGTTCGACATCGGCTGGGGCGAGCTGTTCCTGATCGGCGTCGTCGCGCTGATCGTGGTGGGCCCGAAGGATCTGCCGGGGCTGTTCCGCACGGCCGGGCAGTTCATGGGCCGCGCCCGCGCCATGGCGCGGGACTTCCAGCGCTCGATGGAGGCCGCCGCCGACGAGAGCGGCCTCAAGGACGCCACCCAGCAGCTGAAGGCCCTCGACCGCCTGAACTACTCGGCGACCGCCTCCGCGCGCAAATACGCCGAGAGCGTGGTCAAGGACATCGACAAGACCGTCGAGGGCCCAGCCCCGGCCGCCACGGCGACGGCCGCCGCGACCGCCGCCGCCCCGGCCTCCGCCGATGCGGCGCCGGCGACGCCTTCGGCTCCAACCTCCGCCTCTGCCGCCCCTGCCTCCGCGGCTGCGGCGGCCGCCGCGCCCGCCTCCGTCGCAGCCCCGTCGACTCCCGCGCCGGCTCCGGCGCCTGAGGCCGCCCCCGCCGACGGCGGCAAGCCATGACGGACGCCAAGGACGAGATCGACGACTCCACCGCGCCGCTCATCGAGCACCTCGCCGAGCTGCGCACCCGGCTCATCTACTCCGTCGTCGCCTTCGCCGTGGCCATGGTCGCCTGCTTCACCGTCGCCGGCCCGATCTTCGACTTCCTCGCCGCGCCGATCGCCGGCCTGCTCATCGACCACGGCCAGGAGCCGCAGCTGATCTTCACCGGGCTCCAGCAGGGCTTCATGACCCAGGTGCGGATCTCGGTCTTCGGCGGCTTCGTCGTCGCCTTCCCGATCATCGGCTACCAGCTCTGGCGCTTCGTCGCCCCGGGCCTCTACCGCAGCGAGAAGCGGGCCTTCCTGCCGTTCATGATCGCCTCGCCGCTCCTGTTCCTGCTCGGCTGCGCCTTCGCCTTCTACGTGGTGATCCCGCTCGCCTACGACTTCTTCCTCGGCTTCCAGCAGTTCGGCGCCGGCGCCCCCGTCGAGGGCCAGGACGTCGAGATCCAGTTCCTCGGTACGATCAACGAGTACCTCTCGCTGACCATGAAGTTCATGATCGCCTTCGGCGTCTGCTTCCAGCTGCCCGTGGCGCTCACCCTGATGGGCATGGCCGGCCTCGTATCGGCCAAGGGCCTCTCGAAGTTCCGCCGCTACGCCATCGTGCTGATGCTGATCACCGCCGCCATGGTCACGCCGGGGCCGGACGTCCTGTCCCAGCTTATCCTCTTCGCGGCGATCTACCCGCTCTACGAGATCTCCATCCTGCTCGTCCGCTCCGTCGAGCGGAAGCGCGAGGCCGAGCTGCGCGCCGCCGGCCTCTGGGACGAGGAGCTCGAAGGCGCGAGCGACGGGACGTGACGGGCGGCGAGGACGCGCTCGCGCGGATCGCCGCCGCGCTCGAGCGCCTGAGCCCGCCGCCGGCCCCGCCGCCCGACCTCGACGCGGCCGCGGCCTTCGTCTGGCGCCCCGACCCCGACCGCCTCGACCCGGTGCCGAAGGTCTCGCGCGTCGAGCTCGCGCTCCTCGTCGGCGTCGACCGCGCCCGCGACACGCTCCTCGCCAACACCCGGCAGTTCGCCCGCGGCTATCCCGCCAACAACGTCCTGCTCTGGGGCGCCCGCGGCATGGGCAAGTCCTCGCTCGTCAAGGCCGCCCACGCCGCCGCCGCCGCCGAGAGCCCGGGCCTGAAGCTCGTCGAGCTGCACCGCGAGGACCTGCCGACCATCGGCCGCCTCCTCGGCCTCCTGCGCGGCGCCCCCCAGCGCTTCCTGCTCTTCTGCGACGACCTCTCCTTCGAGAAGGACGACGCCCACTACAAGAGCCTCAAGGCGGTGCTCGACGGCGGCGTCGAGGGCCGCCCCGAGAACGTCGTCCTCTACGCCACCTCGAACCGCCGCCACCTGATGCCGCGCGACATGATCGAGAACGAGCGCCAGACCGGGGTGAACCCCTCCGAGGCGGTCGAGGAGAAGGTCTCGCTCTCCGACCGCTTCGGCCTGTGGCTCGGCTTCCACAACTGCTCGCAGGACGACTTCCTCGCGATGATCCGCGGCTATTGCGACGCCTACGGCATCGCGATCCCCGACGACGAGCTGCGCGCCGGCGCGATCGAATGGAGCCAGACCCGCGGCGGCCGCTCCGGCCGCGTCGCCTGGCAATACGTCACCGACCTCGCCGGCCGCCGCGGCGTGCGGTTGGGCTAGACCCGCCGCCACGGGGTCGGAGCTGCGCGGAGTCCCGGGTCATGTCGATCGTCTCGCATCGCCACCGGATGATCTTCCTCAAGACCCGCAAGACCGCGGGCTCCTCGCTCGAGATCTGGCTCGCCTCCCGCCTCGACCCGGAGACGGACCTCGCCGCGCTGACCGCCGACCTGCGCGATCATCGACCCGACCTGGCCGCGGCGCTTAAGCCGAGAGGCCTCGCGCCCCCCGCCACCGCCGCGCAGGTGCGCGCGCTGGTGGGCGACGCGGTCTGGCGCAGCTACTTCAAATTCGCCGTCGAGCGAAATCCCTGGGATCGGCTGATCTCGCTCTGGCGCTGGCGCCAAAGCCACCGCCATGCTCCCATCTCGCTGGAGGCCTTCCTCGACGCCATCGCCGAAGGCTCCCCCTCCCGCCTGAAATCCGCGAACGCCGACGGTTGGTCGAACTGGCCGATCTACAGCATCGACGACCAGATCGCCGTCGATCGCGTGGTCCTCTACGAGGAGCTGGAGACGGGCCTGACCGAGGCGCTGGCGCAGGTCGGCATCGCCTATGACGGGGCGCTTCCCCGGGCAAAGTCGGGCGCCCGCTCGAAGGGCGACACCATCAGGTTGCTTTCGGAGGGCCAGCGCGCGCTCATCGCAGATCTTTGCCGCAAGGAGATCGGCGCCTTCGGTTTCTCGCTCGGGGAAGGCTAGGCAGTGGCGTTCAGGATGTTCGTGGACGCCGACGGCGTTCCCTACAGCGATTACGGGGTCTATCGCGGCCTATCCATCGGCCGCCAGCGCAGCATCCTCGCCGCCGCCGAGCGCGGCCTCTGGTACTGGAACCAGTTCTTCCGCCGGGACGAGGCGCCGGTCCTTCTGAGCTACGACTGGACGAAATGGCCGGCGAACTTCGACGAGTTCCGGCCATCCGGCCAGGCGGAGGCGCGACGGATGCTGCTCTGCTGCGCCGACTGGCTGCTCGCCAACGTCGAGCGCCGCGACGGCTTCAGGGTCTGGGTCTATACCTACCCCTTCTCCTACGACACCGGGCCGGGGTGGCGGTCGGCCCACGCGCAGGCGGTCGGCGCGCAGCTCCTCGCCCGGGCCGCCGAGGTGAGCGGCGACGCCGCCTATGCCGCCCCGCTCGACGATCTCCTCGCGGCCTTCCCGGTAGACGTCGCCTCCGGGGGGCTGTCCACACGAACCGCCGCAGGCAACCTGTGGTTCGAGAAGATGGCGGACCCGGGCAATCAGCAGCCGAAGGTGCTGAACGGACTGCTCTTCGCCGTCCTCGGACTGCTCGACGTCGGCACGCGCGCCGCGTCTCCCGTCGCGGCGGAGCTCGCGGCGAGCGGGATGGCGGCGGCGCTGGAGCTGATGCCGAGGTTCGACCTCGGCGACTGGTCGGCCTACGACATCCATGGCCGGCGGGCGTCGCGGCACTACCACGCCATCCACGTCCGGCAGCTGGCGATCCTGTCCCGCGTCGATCCGGCGTTCGCCCCGTGGCGCGCCCGCTTCGAAGCGCAGGCGCAGCCTGCGCCGGACGCCGGCGGGTGATCGGAACCACTTTGGGCTATGGCCGTCTTGCGCGCGTCCGGGAAGTCTGCGCCTAATTCGGCGCCGGCCGCGGAGCCGGGGTCTTGGGACGGAACGCCTTGAAAACCACGGGCTTCGCCCGCGCGCTTGTCCTTGTGGCGCTGCTCGCCTCCCCGCGGGCGGGCGCCTTCGAGTTCGCCGCCGCCGTCGGCATGGACAACCTCCGCGGCAACGGCGTTCCCGACTACGCCGTCGAGGCGCGCACCGGCCCGCTCTGGACTCGCCCCCGCTTCGAGCTCGCCCTCGGCGCGGCGGTGGAGGCCGACGACAGCGACCTCTGGGCCGGCGCCGGGCCGGTGCTGTTCTTCCCCCTCGGCGACCGCCTGCGGCTCGAGGCGAGCGTCATGCTCGGCGGCTACGGCGAGGGCGAATGGGGCAACGACCTCGGGACCGAGTTCCCGATGTTCCGCTCGCAGCTCGGCTTCAGCGTCGCGGTGGCCGAGAACTGGTGGCTCGGCCTGATGGCCAACCACAAGTCCAACGCCTCGACCGCCGTCGACAATCCCGGCATCGAGAGCGTCCTCCTCGTCGTCGCCCACCGTTTCTGACCTTCGGGCTAACGCAACGTGAAAGAGTGGCAAGCCGGATTCCAGCCGCGCACACTACACGACACCTGTCTGCTCTGCTGGATCCACGGGGCGCGCGCGACCGACCGACCGACCGAAGCGGGCTTGCCCGCGAGGCCCGGCGCGACAGGCGAAAGCACGGCTTTCGCCTGTCGCGCCGACGGCTGGAGCGCGTTGGCGCGGAAGCCGTGAGGGGCGCCGATTTCTCCGGGAGCGCGCCATCCGTCCGTGGTCGCCCCGGCGAGCGCGGCGACGCGCTCGCCCCCCGCAGGGGCGATCGCGGACGGATTTGCCGCGGGTCAAATCCGTCTGGCGTCAGCGTCGCGGCCAGCCTCGGGCCGGGCTTCCTCTCCACTGTCGTGCAGTGTGCCAGCCGCGTTCCGGCCCCGATTTTTTCAGCCGGCCCAAAGGCTTTTGCCCCCCGGAGCGACGGCCGTGAAAAACCGACCCGCGGGCGCCGCGGAACCTCGCGGCGGCGCCCCCGTTGATGGCGGCATCAGCAAGGAGGACCGCGATGCCCACCCCCGAGGAGCTGACCGCAAAATTCTGGAAGGCCCTGCGCTCGGACATGACCGTCATGCTTGGCCTCCCCGGCCGCGACCACGGCCATTCCCGCCCGATGACCGCCCAGCTGGAGGGCGAGGACGAGGGCCCGATCTGGTTCTTCACCTCCACCGACGCCGATCTCGTCCGCGAGCTGAAGGCCGGCGACCACGCCGTGATGACCTTCGCCGACAAGGGCCACGACGTTTTTGCCTGCGTTCACGGCAGCTTGCGCATCGACAACGACCGGGCCACGATCGACCGGCTGTGGAACCGCTACGTCGCCGCCTGGTTCGAGGGCGGCAAGGACGACCTCAGGCTCGCCCTGCTGCGGCTCGACCCGAAGGAGGCCGAGATCTGGGAGAACGCCGCCAGCCTCTTCGCCGGCGTCCGCCTCCTCCTCGGCGCCGACCCCAAGGAGGACTACAAGGACAAGGTCGCCAAGGTGAGCCTCGCCTGACGCCTCCGGCCCGTCCGGGGACTTGCCTGCGCCCGCCAGCCCGGCGAAGCTCGCGGTCCCCGGAGGAGCCCCGCCGATGCCAGCCCCAACGCCCCAAGACCGCCTCGCGGCGACCCTCGCCGCCATCGACGCCGCCAACGCCGCCGACCCCACCTCCGACCCGACCGGCCGCCCCGCCGCCCTCGTCTACGGCGAGCGGATGAGCGCGGAGCTGGCGCGCCTCTTCCCGGAAGCCTCTGAAAACCTTCAGATCGCCGCCCGCGGGCAGCATATCGAGCGCTGGAGGCTGCCCCGCGACGCCTATCCCGACGACCGCCCCGGCTACCTCGCCTGGCGCGTCGAGCAGGGCCGCCGCCACGCCGCCCGGGTCGAGGCCCTGATGGCCGAGGCCGGCTATGGCGAGGCCGACCGCGCCCGCGTCGGGGCGATGCTCCGCAAGGAGGGCCTGAAGCGCGACCCCGAGACGCAGGCGCTGGAGGACGTGATCTGCTTCGTCTTCCTGCGCTGGCACTTCGCCGAATTCGCCCCGCAACATCCCGACGACATCGTGCGGATCGTCGCGAAGACCGCCCGCAAGATGTCGCCCGAAGCCCGGAGCCGGGCGGTGGCGGAGTTTGACCTGCCGCCCGAGCTCGCCGCCGCGATGGCCGGATGAGCGCCGCCCCCGAAGTCGCCCGCGACCTCGCTCGCGACCTCGCCGGCCGCCGCTTCGCGACCGTGCTGGCCGACCCGCCCTGGCGTTTCGCCAACCGGACCGGAAAGGTGGCCCCCGAGCACCGCCGCCTCGGCCGCTATCCGACGCTGACGCTTGCGGAAATCTGCGCGCTGCCGGTCGCGGACCACCTGGAGGCGACGGCGCATTGCTATCTCTGGACCCCCAACGCGCTCCTGCCCGAGGGGCTGGAGACGCTGCGGGCCTGGGGGTTCGACTACAAGGCGAACCTCATCTGGCACAAGGTGCGCAGGGACGGCGGGTCGGACGGGCGCGGCGTGGGATTCTACTTCCGCAACGTCACCGAGATCCTGCTCTTCGGGGTGCGGGGCCGCAACGCCCGCACCCGGGCGGCGGGGCGGCGCCAGGTGAACCTGATCGCCAGCCGCAAGCGCGAGCACTCGCGCAAGCCGGACGAGCAATACCCGCTGATCGAGGCCTGCTCCCCCGGCCCCTACCTCGAGCTCTTCGGCCGCGGCCTGCGCGACGGCTGGACGGTCTGGGGGAACCAGGCGACCGAGGCCTACCGGCCGGGCTGGGACACCTACGCCTACAATTCCGGGACCGCAGCGGAGTAGGCGCGGACCTGCGCCGCCGTTCACGCGTGAAAATTCGTCAAGCCGTTGGTTTCATGGAAGCGCACCCTGTGAACCCGCGCGTGTCGCGCGGGCTCCGGGGTTCCGCTCACGCCTTGGCGGCCAGCCGCAGGCCGAGGTCGCGGAGCTGCTCGTTGGTGGGGACGGAGGGGGCGCCCATCATCAGGTCCTCGGCGCGCTGGTTCATCGGGAACATGATGACCTCGCGGATGTTCTCGGCGCCGGCGAGCAGCATGACGATGCGGTCCACCCCCGGCGCGATGCCGGCATGGGGCGGCGCGCCGGTGCGGAAGGCCGACAGCATGCCGCCGAAATGCTCGTCGACGAAGGCGCGGTCGTGGCCGACGATCTCGAAGGCCTTGTACATCAGCTCGGGCTTGTGGTTCCGCACCGCGCCCGAGGAGAGCTCCACGCCGTTGCAGACGATGTCGTACTGGTAGCCGAGGACGTCGAGCGGGTCCTGCGTCGTGAGCGCCTCCAGCCCGCCCTGCGGCATCGAGAAGGGGTTGTGGCTGAAGTCGAGCTTTCCGCTGTCCGGGTCGCGCTCGTACATCGGGAAGTCGACGATCCAGGCGAAGTCGAACCGGTCCTCCACCGTCAGCCCCAGCTCGCGGCCGATGACGTTGCGGGCCTTGCCGGCCACCGCCTCGAACTTCGCCGGGAGGCCGCCGAGGAAGAACACCGCGTCGCCGGTCCCGACGCCCATCTGCTGCCGGATCGCCTCGGTGCGCTCGGGGCCGAGGGCCTTGGCGACCGGGCCGGCGGCCTCGACGCCCTCGCCCGCCTCCCGCCAGAAGATGTAGCCCATGCCGGGCAGGCCCTCGCTCTGGGCGTAGGCGTTCATGCGGTCGCAGAAGGCGCGGGAGCCGCCGCCGGGGGCGGGGATGGCGCGGACCTCCGTGCCCGGCTGTTCGAGGATCGAGGCGAAGACCTTGAAGCCCGAGCCGCGGAAGTGCTCGCTCACCACCTGCATCCGGATCGGGTTGCGCAGGTCGGGCTTGTCGGAGCCGTACCAGAGCATCGCGTCGCGATAGGCGATGCGCGGGAAGTCAGGGGTGACTGGTTTTCCCGCGCCAAAAGTTTCGAAGACCCCGCGCATCACCGGCTCGATCGCCTGGAAGACGTCCTCCTGCGTCGCGAAGCTCATCTCCATGTCGAGCTGGTAGAACTCGCCGGGGGAGCGGTCGGCGCGGGGGTCCTCGTCGCGGAAGCACGGCGCGATCTGGAAGTAGCGGTCGAAGCCCGCCACCATGATCAGCTGCTTGAACTGCTGCGGGGCCTGGGGCAGCGCGTAGAACTTGCCCGGGTGGAGGCGCGAGGGGACAAGGAAGTCGCGGGCGCCCTCGGGCGAGGAGGCGGTCAGGATCGGGGTCTGGAACTCGGTGAAGCCCTGGCCGTGCATCGCCTCGCGCAGGTGGCGGATCACCTTCGAGCGCAGCATGATCGTGTGGTGCAGGCTGTCGCGGCGGAGGTCGAGGAAGCGGTACTTGAGCCGGGTCTCCTCGGGATACTCGGCGTCGCCGAAGACCTGCAGCGGCAGGTCGCCCTCGACGGCGGAGAGGACCTCGACGTCGCGGATGAAGACCTCGATCTCGCCGGTCGGGATCTTCGGGTTGACGAGGGCGGCGTCGCGGGCCTTCACCTCGCCGTCGATGCGGACCACCCACTCGGCGCGGAGCTTCTCGGCCTCGCGGAAGGCCGGGCTGTCGCCGTCGCAGAGCACCTGGGTCACGCCGTAATGGTCGCGCAGGTCGATGAAGAGGACGCCGCCGTGGTCGCGCACCCGGTGGACCCAGCCGGAGAGCCGCACGGTCTCGCCGACGTCGGCGAGGCGCAGGTCGGCGCAGGTATGGGTGCGATAGGCGTGCATCGGCGGCCTCGTCGGGATGGGGAAAGGCCGGCCGGACATACCGGGGGGCCGCCCGCTAGGCAATAGCCGGGCGGCGCCGGGCCGGCGGCGGGGGCGAGGCGCGCACGGGTGTTCACGCGTGAAAATTCGACAAGTCATTGATCTTGCTTATTTAGTTATAATGTAACATTTAAATCCCAGACTACACGACAGTGGAGAGAAACCCCGGTCGGGAGAGTGCGGGACGGTGACGGCAGACGGATTTGACCCGTGGCAAATCCGTCCGCGATCGCCCCTCGGGGGGCGAGCGCGATTCCGCGCTCGCCGGGGCGATCACGGACGGATTGCGCGCGACGGAGAAATCTGGACCCCTGACGGCTTCCGCGCAACCGCGCTCCAGCCGTCGGCGCGGCGAAAGCCCTGCTTTCGCTTGTCGCGCCGCAGCCTCGCGGGCAGAGCCCGCTTCGGTCGGGGGGAGCGACGCGGCCTCGGGCGGCGACCGGCTCCTGTCGTGTAGTGTGTTTAAATCCCCCGCGACACGACGGAGGCTGTGTCCGGTCCGGCAAGGGGTCGACCAGCGGCGAGGCCGCGTCCCGCGACGGCTCCCGCTGGGTGACATGCGCATGTCAACCTGCTCGGGGCGGAGCGGTTCTGCTCGGGCTCGTCCAGCAGCAGGCGGGCGCCGCCAAGGCGTCAGGCGCGGCGGGATGCGCCGCGGCGGAGGGCGGCGAGGCAGGCTGCGCCGGCGGCGAGGAGCCAGCCGGTGGCGGGGGCCGGGACCGGGGCGACCGTGACGGAGTCGATGATCGAGTAGGCGGCGTGGCCGAGCAGGGTCTCGCCGACGTCGCCGGGGGAAACCTGCGCGACAGGACGGGGGAGCGCGGCGCGGCGCGGGGGAGCCGAGGGGATGGACTTGGGAACGGCGCTGCGGTCGCGCCGTGCGGTCAGCGGGTGAGGAGGGCGATCCAGGCGGCGCCGAGGGCGAGGCAGGCGAGGGAGACGGGGACGCCGGCGCGGCAGAACTCGCCGAAGCCGATCCGCACGCCGCGCCGCGCCGCCTGCTCGACCACGATGATGCCGGCGAGGCTGCCGAAGACCACGAGGTTCGAGGAGAAGCCGGTGCCGAGCGCGATGGCGGCGCCGAGCGCGTCGGCTTCCGCGCCGCGGTCGAGGAACGGGGCGAGCAGCATCACGGCCGGGTTGTTGCCGACGACGTTGGAAAGGACCGCGGCGACGCCGTAGAGCGGCATGGGCTCGGAGAGGTCGAGGCCGACGTCGCGCAACCCGGCGAGCAGGCGCTGCGGCAGGCCGGTGGCGGCCAGCGCCGCGTTGACGACGAAGAGCCCCATCAGCATCAGGATCAGGTTGCCGTCGACGTTGCGCAGGAGATCGCCCGAGGCGACCTGGCGGTTGACGAGCAGGACCGCGGCGGCCCCGAGCGCGACGAGGTCGCGGGGCCAGTCGGTGAGGACGAAGGCGAGCACCACGGCGACGGCGACCGCCGCCGCCTTGAGGGTCTCGAGCCGGTTCGGGGCCGGCGGGGCGGCGACGGCGACGGGGCCGGCGGGCGCGGCGTGCGGCAGGGTCCAGCGGCCGCGATAGAGCAGGGCGACCACGCCCCAGACGATGGCGAGCGACAGGACCGCCGGGACGGCGGCGAGCCGCAGGAAGCCGGTGAAGGAGAGGTGCAGCGCCTCGGCGGCGATCATGTTCTGCGGGCTGCCGATCAGCGTCCCGGCGGAGCCGGCGTTGGCGGCGAAGCAGAAGCCGAGCAGGAAGGGCGTCGGGTTCAGGCCGCGGGCGAGGGTGATCGAGACGAGGAGCGGGGTCATCGCCACGACGACCACGTCGTTGGTGAGCACCGCCGAGAGCGCGCCGCCGACCGCGACGAGGAGGGCGAGGAGCGCGGGCGGGGCCGCGTCGCGGCTGGCGATCCTGCCGGCCGCCCAGGCGTAGAAGCCGGAGACGACGAAGGCGGCGGAGACGACCATCAGCCCGAACAGGAGCCCGATGGTGTGGTAGTCGATCGCCGCCCAGGCGACGTCGGCGGCGATGCGGCCGGCGGCGATCAGCACGAGCGCGCCCACGACGGCCGCGCCGGTGCGGTCGACCTTGAAGCCCGGCAGGTGCCCGAGCCCCATCGCGAGGTAGACGAGCAGGAAGACGGCGACGGTCAGGTCCAAGCCGGGTCTCCGGGGCTGCGGGGCCGGCCATCGGCGCCCTTCCCAGGCAGGCGGGTTTGGCGTAGGATGCCCGCATTGCGCCTGAACCGTCCATGGCGGTCCCGCCCCTTTTTCCGACGGGGTCGCGCCTTTCGCATTCGTGCCGACCCGTCCCGATCCCCGACCGATCGCCGCGGCGTCGCGGTCCGTCGCGTGCTCGTGGCCGGCGGCGCGGCTTCATTGGAGGTCGAATACGTGATCAACCGGAAATCCTTCTACGAGACCGCCCGCCTCTCGCTGTTCGGCGGGACGATGAGCAAGAGCCAGGTCGAGGGGATCGAGGGCATCCTCGACGTCTGGGAGAAGGAGCACGGGAAGGAGGACGACCGCTGGCTCGCCTACATGCTGGCGACCGTGCATCACGAGACCGACCGCACGATGCGGCCGATCAAGGAGTACGGCGGGCCGAGCTGGTACAAGAAGATGTACGACATCACCGGGATGCGGCCGACGCTCGCGAAGAAGATGGGCAACACGGCGCCGGGGGACGGGCTGAAGTATTTCGGCAGGGGCTACGTCCAGCTGACGTGGAAGTGCAATTACGAGGCGATGAGCAAGATCTGCGGCGTCGATCTGGTGGCGAATCCGGACCGGGCGCTGGAGGTGGGGGTCGCGACCAGGGTGATGTTCCACGGCATGATCAAGGGGACGTTCACCGGCAAGAAGCTCGGGGACTACTTCGCCGGCAAGACCCAGGACTGGGCGAACGCGCGGCGGATCATCAACGGGACCGACAAGGCCAACGTGATCGCCGAGCACGGGCGGCGCTACTACGCGGCGATCTCCTACACCACGGGCTGAGCCGTCAGGGGAGCAGGCCGGCGAGGGCGGCGCGGCGGAGCTTGCCGTTCGCCGTGCGGGGCAGCGCGGCGACGGCGTGGAAGGCGCGCGGCAGCTTGTAGCGGGCGAGGCGCGCCGCGCAGTGGGCGGCGAGCGCCTCGGGCGGGACGGGCGCGCCGGCGGGGACGTAGAAGGCGGCGATGATCGAGACGCCGTCGCGGAGGGCGATCTCGGCGACGGCGGCCTCGGCGACGCCGGGGTGGAGCGCGAGGGCGGCCTCGACCTCGGCCGGGCTGACGCGGTAGCCGCCGGCGTTCATCAGTTCGCCGGCGCGGCCGAGATGGGCGATGGTGCCGGAGGGGTCCATGCGGGCGCGGTCGCCGGTGAGGAACCATTCGCCGCGCATGGCCGCCGCGGTCTCCTCCGGCCGCCGCCAGTAGCCGAGCATCAGGCCGGGGTCGCGGCGGGAGACGGCGAGGAGGCCCTCCGCGCCGCGGGGGACGGGCGTCTCGCCCGTCCCGGGCGAGGCGGAGGCGCCGCCCGTCCCGGGAGAGGCAGGTGTTCCGCCCGTCCCTGGCCAGACCGGCGTGTCGTCCCCGGGCGATGCGGGCGTCCTACCCGCGCCGGGAGAGATGGAGGCGCGGCGCGTCCGGGGAGAGGTGGGTGTGTCGCCCGTCCCGGGCGAGCCGAGGGAGCCGCCCGTCCCGGGCGTTTCGTCGTCCTCGGGGAGGATCGCCACGCGGCGGCCTTGCTGGGGGCGGCCGACGTGGCCGGGGAGGGGGGGCGAGGTGGGGGAGAAGGAGACGTAGGTGGAGATCTCGGTCATGCCGATCGCCTCGTAGACCGGCTTGCCGGTCGCGGCGGTCCAGGCGGCGGCGACGGAGGCGGGGAGCGCCTCGCCGGCGCTGAGGCCGTGGCGGAGGCGGGCGAAGCCCGCGCGCAGGGCGGGCGCGTCGAGCATCTGGCGGTAGACGCCGGGGACGGCGGCGAAGAGGGTGGCGCGGTGCGCCGCGGCGAGCGCCGGCCAGACGTGGCGGGAGGGCGGGCCGGCGTGGATCAGCGCCGTCGCGCCGGCCGCCCAGGGGTCCATCAGGCCGGCGCCGAGGGTATAGGCCCAGTTGAAGGCGCCGGCGTGCAGGACGCGGTCCTCCGCGGTCAGGCCATACCAGCCGTCCCACATCATGCGGCGGGCCCAGGCGGCGCGCTGGGCGTGGAGCACGCCCTTCGGCCGGCTGGCGCTGCCGGAGGTGTAGAGGATGTAGGCCGGGTCGTCGGGGTCGGTGGCGGCGAAGCCGGCGACCGGGGCGGCGGCGCGCAGGCGGGCGAGGTCGGGGGCGAGGAGGAGGTCGGCGCGGCCCGGGTCGGGCGGCGGGGCGACGCCGGCGCCGACGAGGATGGCGCGGGGGTCGAGGTCGTCGACGAGGGTCGCGACCTCGGGCGCGGTGAGCAGCGTGGAGGTCGGGACGGGGATGGCGCCGAGCGCGTTGGCGGCGAGGAAGAGCACGGGGAAGTCCGAGGAGTTGCCGATCCGCAGCAGCACCCGGTCGCCGGGCGCGACCCCGCGCGCCGCGAGGCCGCCGGCGGCGCGCAGCACGGCGTCGCGGAGGCGGGCGTAGCTCCAGGCCTCGGCGACCTCGCCGGGGGCGGCGAGGATCTCGAGGGCGGTCTTGCCGGGGGTCCGGTCCGCGGCCGCGAGGGCGTGGGCGGCGAGGTTGAAGGGGCGCGGGACCGGCGCGAAGGGGCCCTCGTCGTAGAGGGAGGGCAGGGTCATCGCCGGCGTCGCCGGAGGCGATCCGCGTGCGGTCGGGGGCGGCCCTGCCGCGGGTCGCCGGCAACCCGATGCATCCTCCGCCGCAGGCCCGGGCTCATCGCGCCAGCGTCCGGATGCCGGCGTCGAGGCCGGCGAGGGTGAGGGGGAACATGCGGCCGCCGAAGATGCGGGCGATCAGCTCGGTCGACTGGCTGTAGCGCCAGTGCGCCTCCGGCGTCGGGTTGAGCCAGACGGCGCGCGGCCAGGCCTCGAGCGCGCGGGCGAGCCAGACGGCGCCGGGCTCGGCGTTCCAGTGCTCGTTGGCCCCGCCCGGCTGGAGGATCTCGTAGGGACTCATCGCGGCGTCGCCGACGAAGACGGCGCGGTGGTCGGGGCCAAAGGTGCGGATCACCTCGGCCGTGGGGGTCTGCGCGTCCCAGCGGCGGCGGTTGTCGCGCCACACCCCCTCGTAGAGGCAGTTGTGGAAATAGAACGGCTCGAGGTGGCGGAACTCGGCGCGGGCGGCGGAGAAGAGCTCGGCGACCATGCGCACGTGCTCGTCCATCGAGCCGCCCACGTCGAGGAAGAGCAGGACCTTGACGGCGTTGTGCCGCTCCGGGCGGGTGACGACGTCGAGCCAGCCCTGCTCGGCGGTGCGGCGGATCGTCGTCGGCAGGTCGAGCTCGTCCGCGGCGCCCTCGCGGGCCCAGCGGCGCAGGCGGCGGAGCGCGAGCTTGATGGTGCGCGAGCCGATCTCGACGTCGTCGTCGAAGTTGCGGAACTCGCGGCGGTCCCAGACCTTGACGGCGCGGCGGTGGCGGCTGCCGTCCTGGCCGATGCGCACGCCCTCGGGGTTGTAGCCGTAGGCGCCGAAGGGCGAGGTTCCCGCGGTGCCGATCCATTTCGAGCCGCCCTGGTGGCGGCCCTGCTGCTCGGCGAGGCGCTTCCTCAGCGTCTCCATCAGCGCGTCGAAGCCGCCGAGCGCCTCGATCTCGGCCTTCTCCGCCTCGGTCAGGTGCTTCTCGGCGAGCTTGCGCAGCCATTCGGCGGGCAGCTCGATGCGGGCGACCAGCTCCTCGGCGGTCAGCTCGCCGAGGCCGGCGAAGCAGCGGGCGAAGACGCGGTCGAAGCGGTCGATGCGGCGCTCGTCCTTGACCAGGGTGGCGCGGGCGAGGTGGTAGAAGCCCTCCGGGTCGTAGAGCACCACCTCGGCCTGAAGTGCCTCGAGGAAGGCGAGATATTCACGCAGCGAGGTTCCGACGCCCTCGCCGCGCAGCTCGGCGAAGAAGCGGGTGAACATGCGCCTCAGCCCGCGCCGAGCTGGCCGAGGACGACGAGGGCGATGGTCGTCGCGAGGCCGAGCGCGATGGCGTGGACGGCGGCGTATTGCAGCTGGTCGAGCCGGTCGCCGCCGCGGACGGCGGCGCGCCGCCAGCCGAGGAGGGCGCCGAGGACGATGGCGAGGAGGATCAGCATGGGCTCAGTCCCGGTCGAGGCGCAGCGCGGCGAGCGCGGCCTGCTCGCGGGCGAGGGTGCCGTCGTCGTCGCCGAAGCCGTAGCGGGCCCAGCTCAGGCTGTCGATGCGGGTCTTGCGCGCCTCCTCGGTGCGGCCGAGCGCGAGCAGCGCCTCCGACTTGAGCGAGAGCAGGCCGGCTAGGAGGATGGCGTTCTGGCCTTGCCGCGCCGCCGGGATGTGGCGGTCGGCCAGCGTGATCGTGGTCTCGTACCTGCCGGCCGCCAGCGCCACCGCGGCGACGTGGACGCCGGCATGGGCGGTGCGCAGGTCGCCGGTCCCGAGGCGGCGGCGCGAGACGTCGTAGGCCTCGGCGAAGTAGCGCGCCGCCTCGCCCGGATCGCGACGCAGGGTCAGCCGGCCGAGGGTCAGCAGCGACACCGCGAGGCGATGGTCGGTCGGGCGCATCTCGGCGGCGATGCGGGTGGCCTGCCGCGCGGCCGAGAGCCGGTCCTCGCGGGAGGCGCGCGGGGCCTGCGCCACCTCGATCGCGCTGGCCCAGGCGCGGGATTCCGGGTGGCGGGCCTGGCGGGGGACGCCGCGGCCCTTCGGATTCTCGCGGGCGAGGATGGCGGGCAGGCGCGCGGCGACCTCGTCGCGGGTCATGCCGCTCGCCAGCTCCGGCTGGTAGAGCGCGCGCAGGACCAGCATGTCGAAGGGCGTGGCGATCGAGTGCAGGTTGTCGTCGTTCCAGATCGAGTCCGGCAGGCGGTAGAGGTCGTTGGCCGGGCCGAGCGCCTGGGTGATCTCCTCGTGCAGGCAGTCGCGGACGTCCTGGGGGATGCCGTCGTAGGGCACGAAGATCGCGGCGACGCCGAGCTCCCTCTGGTCGCCCCAGCGCAGCCGGGTCTCGCCGCGCCGGCGCAGGAAGGCGCGCCAGTTGGTCTCGCCCGGGACGATGAAGCAGGCGGCCGTCGGGAAGACGCGGGCGAGGCCGGCGGCGGTGACGCCCTCGACATGGATCTGCGCGGCCTTCGGGTCGGAGGTGAGCGCGATGTCGACGCCGGCCTCGTCGCGGAGCCGGGCGAGCAGCGCCTGGAGGTCGGGGATATAGGGGTCGAGCCCGGTGACGGAGACGCGGACCGGCGCCTCGTAGCGCAGGAGCCGGTCGAGCTTCTCGCCGCTCTCGAGCGCGAAGGTGAGGTCGAGGAAGTCCTGGGCGAGGTCGGCGTTGGAGCGGGCGACGCCGCGGGGCAGGCCGACCGGGGCGAAGCGGACCGCGGCGGGGGGCGGGCCCTCGGCGCCCGGCGTCTGCGCGCAGGCGGCCAGCGCCGCGAGGCAGGCGGCGGCGAGCAGGGATCGGACGCGGCCTCCGCGCATCGGCCGGTCCGGTCTCAGCGGCGGTACTTCACGAAGGGCGTGACGACGGCCAGGCGGTCGTAGAGGCGGCGGGCGGTGGCGTTGAAGTCCTGGGTGAGCCAGTAGACGTTGGGCTTTCCGGCGGCGTCGGCCTCGGCGTAGACCGCCTCGATCAGCTTGCGGCCGGCCCCGGTCCCGCGCGCCCCGGGGACGACGTAGAGGTCCTGGAGGTAGGTCACGTCGGCGATCTGCCAGCCATGGCGGTGGAAGATGTAGTGGACGAGGCCGACCGGCCGGTCGCCGTCGAAGGCGATCAGGCCGTGGTAGTCGGTCACCGCCGGGTCGGTCAGCCGGGCGAAGGTGGTCCGGTAGACGTCGTCGGGCAGCTCGGTCTCGTAGAAGGCGAGGTAGGCGCGCCAGAGATCGCGCCAGACGGCCTCGTCGGCGGGCGTGAGCGGGCGGATCGCGGCGGTCATGGCCGCGGTCCGGCGGCGGCGGGCGGGGCTACTTGCGCAGCCGGCGGACGTTCGAGCGGGTCTTGACGCCGTAGGGTCGCAGCGCCGCCGAGGCGATCCGCGCCGCGTCGCCGCCGCGCGCCGCCGCGACCGCGGCCTTCTCCGCCGCCGTGGCGAAGGCGGCCGGCTTCTCCATGAACATCGCCACCGCCTCGTGCGGCGTCATCGTGCCGCTGGCCATGGCCATTGTGCGGCGCAATATGACCTCGCTGGCCGCCAGGACCATGCGGGTGTAGGCTTGGCTGAAGTGGCCCCAGGCCATCAATGCGGACAGGGGATTTTGTGAACGCGACATCACCGGACTCCTTTTGCTGCGCTGCAACATAGGTACGGCGGAAGGGGATGTCATCACGCCGCGGACGCGAAAGCGGCGAAAGATCGCCGACGGGCTCTGCCATCATGACCGCTTGCTCCTTGCGAGGAAGGCGAGGCGCTCGAAGAGGTGGACGTCCTGCTCGTTCTTGAGGAGCGCGCCGTGGAGGCGAGGCAGGTTGGAGGCGGGGTCCGTGCGCAGGTCGGCGGCGTCGAGATCCTCGGCGAGGAGGAGCTTCAGCCAGTCGAGCGCCTCGGAGGTCGAGGGCTTCTTCTTCAGCCCCGGCGTCTCGCGGATCTCGAAGAAGCGGGTGAGCGCGGCGCGGACGAGGCCCGGCTTGATGCCGGGGAAGTGGACGTCGACGATGCGGGCGAGCGTCTCGGGGTCGGGGAAGCGGATGTAGTGGAAGAAGCAGCGGCGCAGGAAGGCGTCGGGCAGCTCCTTCTCGTTGTTCGAGGTGATGACCACGATCGGACGGCGTTTCGCGACGATGGTCTCGCCGGTCTCGTAGACGAAGAACTCCATCCGGTCGAGCTCCTGGAGGAGGTCGTTCGGGAACTCGATGTCGGCCTTGTCGATCTCGTCGATGAGCAGGACGACCTTCTCCCCGGCGTCGAAGGCGCGCCAGAGCGGGCCCTTGCGGATGTAGTTCGCCACGTCGTGGACGCGCGCGTCGCCGAGCTGGCTGTCGCGGAGCCGGCTGACGGCGTCGTACTCGTAGAGGCCCTGCGCGGCGCGGGTGGTGGATTTCACCGACCACTCGATCAGCGGCAGGCCGAGGGCGCGGGCGATCTGGCGGGCGAGCTCGGTCTTGCCGGTGCCCGGCTCGCCCTTGACGAGCAGCGGCCGCTCCAGCGTGATGGACGCGTTGACGGCGACGGCGAGGTCGGGGGTGGCGACATAGTCGGCGCTTCCGGCGAATCTCATTCCTTTTCCGCCCGTTGCCCCCGGTTGCTCCCGGCAGCCTAGCAGGCGCGGGGCGTTAGGCAACATCACAGATGTTCCACGTGACAACGCCGGGGAATCCCTATAACGGGTGCGCAGCCAGATCGGGGCCAGCCATTCGCCGGGTCGTGCCGGCGACGCGGGCCGGGCTCTGATTGACCAGAGGTGGCGTAACGAATGAAGCCCGAGACCAAGTTCGACGTCGAGTACCATCCCAGCGAAGACGAACCTTTCATGAATTCGCGGCAGCTGGATTACTTTCGGCGCAAGCTGCTGGCGTGGAAGGCCTCGATCCTTGCCGAGAGCAAGGGCACCATCGAGCACATGCAGGCCGGGACCCGCAACATCCCCGACATCGCCGACCGCGCCAGCGAGGAGAGCGACCGGGCGCTCGAGCTCCGGACCCGGGACCGGCAGCGCAAGGTGGTCTCGAAGATCGACGCGGCGCTGCGGCGGATCGAGGACGGCAGCTACGGCTACTGCGAGGAGACGGGCGAGCCGATCTCGCTGAAGCGCCTCGACGCCCGCCCGATCGCCACGCTGAGCCTCGAGGCGCAGGAGCGCCACGAGCGCAAGGAGAAGGTCCACCGCGACGACTGACGGCGCTTCGTCCCGAGGGGCGGCGGTCAGACGGACCAGTCCTCGACGTGGACGCCCGGCGCACGCCCGAACTCGCGCCGGTTGTTGGTGACGACCGCGAGGCCGCGGCTCGTCGCATGGGCGGCGATCAGCAGATCATAGGGCCCGATCGGGCGGCCGTCGCGCTCCAGCCCGGCGCGTAGTGCGCCGTAGGCCGCCGCTGCGGCGCAATCGAAGTCGAGCACGGCGAGGCGGGCGGCGAAAGCGTCGAGCGCGCCGCGGTTTCGCGACCGCGCCTCGGACTTCTCCACGCCGTAGTCGAGCTCGGCGAGCGTGATGCTGGAGATGCAGAGATGGGCGGCCTCGCGCTCGAACCGCGCGGCGAGCCCCGGTCCGCGGCCCTTCATGACGAAGATGCAGATATTGGTGTCGAGCATGTAGCGCAGCGTCACAGCGCGTCGCGCTCCTGCGGTCCGGGCTGGGCACGTTCGTCCATGAAGTCCGCCGCGGTGAACGGACCCTCGGCGAAGTAGCTCCGCCACCGGCGGCCCTTCGGCACGATGAGCCGCGCCTCGCCGACCACGAGGACCTCGACCTGATCGACGCCGTCGGGGAAGGCGACGGATTTCGGCAGCCGGACGGCCTGGGTGCGGTTGCTGAGGAACAGGCGGGTCAGGGCGGACAACGGGCGGCGCTCCAAGGGATATACCTTTGGTATATACGCCAGTTCTCCGTGGTCGGCAAGAAGGATGGCCCGAAACGAATTGCGCCCCCTCCGGGGGAAGAGGGGGCGCGTATCCAGACGAGAAGGTCTGAGGGTTTGCAAGCAGCCGTCCCGTCTGTGGGACGCCTCCTTCTTAACGAGTCGGTGGTTACCGAAAGCTTAACGGCATGGCGTTAACTCGCCTAAAAGGAGAAAAATCCGTGACCGGGCTCAACCGCCGCCGCCGGCGGGGCGGGTCATCGGAAAGGTCTCGCGCACGGCGGCGTAGTCGCGGTAGCCGAGGCGGGCCAGCGGCGCGTAAAGGGTGACGTCGACCATGCCGTCGACGAGGACGGCGTCGTCGATATGGACGCCCACCACCTCGCCGATGACCAGCGTGTTGCCCGCGCCGGGCAGGTCGAGGATCTTCCAGGCGCGGCATTCGAGCGACGCCGGGGCCTCGGCGACGCGGGGCGCGGCGACGACGCGGCAGGGCGCCGGCGTCAGGCCGGCATGGGCGAACTCGTCGACCCCGGCGGCGAGGCTCGCCGAGCTCGCGTTCATCGCCTCGCGCAGGCCCCAGGGCACGATGTTGGCCACGAACTCGCCGGTGGCGCGGATGTTGGTCACGGTGTCCTTGGCCTCGTCGCGGCCGGCCTTCCGTCCGGTGGACGCGTACATGACCATCGGCGGCGTCTCGGCGATGGCGTTGAAGAAGCTGTAGGGCGCGAGGTTCGCCCGGCCCCGGGCGTCGAGCGTCGAGATCCAGCCGATCGGGCGCGGCGCGACCAGCGCCTTGAACGGGTTGTGGGGCAGCCCGTGCGGGTCGAGGCCGGGGCGGTAGAACATGGGCGGGCTCGCGTCGTTTCGCGTTGGCCGGACCTTAGGGGCGTGCTAGGGGCGTGTCGAGCCGCCCCCCCTTGTCGCCCGCTCCCGCCGTTCCCCGCCATGCTCCGCATCCATACCGAGACGCCGCAGGACGGCGCCGATGTCGAGACGCTCTACGACCTCGCCTTCGCGCCGGGGCGGACGGCGCTGTCGTCCTACCGGCTGCGCGAGGGGATGCCGCACGAGGCCGGGCTGTCGCTGGTGGCGCGGGACGAGTGGGACGCGGTGGCCGGCGCGATCCGCTACTGGCGGGTCCGGGTCGGCGAGGCCGGCGCGCCGGCGCTGCTGCTCGGGCCGGTGGCGGTGCATCCGACCCGGCAGGGCGAGGGGCTCGGCGGACTGCTGATCGCCGACAGCCTGGAGCTGGCCGCCGCGCATGGCTGGTTGCGGGTGATCCTCGTCGGCGACGAGCCCTATTACCGGCGCTTCGGCTTCACCCGCGACGCGGGGCGGGCGCTGGAATATCCGCCGCCGACCAACCCCGACCGGCTGCTGGCGCGCGCGCTCGCCCCCGGCGGCCTCGACGGGGTCTCGGGCATGGTGCGGCGCTGGACGGACGAGGGCGATCGCTTTCCGCCTAGGTGAGCGAAGGACGGCGTGGTATCCTGACGGCGAATTTATCGGGGCGCATTCCCGCCCTCGGCTTTTTCGCGGTGACGCGCGCGTTCCGATGTCCGGGCTCAACCACGGGGGGCGAGTATGCATTTCCTGGATCCGCGGCCTCTGCCGACGTTCGTCTGCCTGATCGCGCTCGCGGGGTGCGGGGGCACGCCGACGCCGCGCGCGGGCGGCGCGCCGCCCGGGACGGCGATGATCGGGCTCGAATACGCGAGCACCAGCCTCGGCTTCCGCAACTCCGGCGATCTCGCGCCGGGGCGGCTCTATCTCTGGGATCTGGCGGGGGGCGATCTCGTCGATATCGAGGCCGGGATCCCGCTGAAGGTGCTGTCCTCGTCGCCGCCGGCGGACCGGGTGGCGAGCCAGGTCGAGGGGTTCACGCTCGCCGCCGGCGCGGACGTCGCCGGGCAGGCGCGCGGCGAGGTTCGCGCGGCGGTGTCGCGCGACCTGCGCCTCGACGTGACGCAGGCGAGCCGCGACGAGAACGCCGATCCGCGCGGGGCGATCTCCGCCGTCTATCGCGCCCGGCAGGCGGCCGGCGAGGATGCGTTCACCGGGTGGCGGGTGCGGGACGCGACGGGCAACCCGGATCGCTACCGCTACGTGCTGCTGGTCGATCCGGTCCGCGCCGCCAGCGAGTCGGTGCGGTTCGCCTCGCAGTCGGGCGGCTCGGCCGGGGTCGGCGTCGTCGACACGGTGGTGGGCTCGGTGGAGGTCAGCGTGCCCGCCGAGACGGCGGCGTCCTGCCGCCAGTCGACCGGCGAGCGCCCGATCTGCTTCCTCAACGCCCGGGTGCTGCGGCCCTTCCTGAACGCGGCCAACAACCTCGACTACGAGCCGGTCGCCTACTCGAAGGAGGCGCTGTCGGGCGCGTTCCGCAAGCCGTAAGCCGCCGGCGCCCCGCTCACACCACGAAGCCCATGCGCCCGAGGAGCGCCTCGAGCGCGGGGCGGGCGGTGGTGGCGCCCTCGAAGCGGGCGGCCTCGATGGCGCCGCGGGCCTCGGCGAGGTCGACCTGGCGCAGGAGCGCCTTGACCGGCCCGATCGAGGCCGGGCGCATCGAGAGCTGGCGGAAGCCGACCGCGGCGAAGGCGAGCGCCTCCAGCGGCCGGCCCGCGTCCTCGCCGCAGAACGAGACCGGCGTGCCGTGGCCGGCGCAGCGGGCGACGATGCCCTCGAGGAAGCCGAGATAACTGAGCGACAGCGCGTCGTAGCGCCGGCGCACCAGCTCGTTCTCGCGGTCGGCGGCGAAGAAGAACTGCTTGAGGTCGTTGCCGCCGACCGACAGGAAGTCCGCCATCTCGAAGAACCGCGCCGAGGCGAAGGCGAGGCTCGGGGTCTCCAGCATCGCGCCGATCTTGACGTCGGCCGAGACGGGACGCCCGAGCGCCAGCTCGCGGGCGATCTCCTTCATGACGATCTCGCGGCCGAGCTCGAACTCCACCGCCTCGGCGACGAAGGGGAACATGATGCGGAGCGGCCGGCCATGGGCGCCGCGCAGGAGCGCCTGCACCTGCATCCGCATGATCCCCGGCCGGTCGAGCCCGACGCGGATCGCCCGCCAGCCGAGCGCCGGGTTCGGCTCGTCCTGGCGCTTCATGTAGGGCAGCACCTTGTCCGAGCCGATGTCGAGCGTGCGGAAGGTGACCGGCTTCTCGCCGGCGCTGTCGAGCACGCGGGCGTAGAGCGCCGCGAGGTCGGCGCGCTTCGGCACCGTCGAGCGGATCAGGAATTGCAGTTCGGTGCGGAAGAGCCCGACCCCGAGCGCCCCGCATTTCGGCAGCGACGGCAGGTCCGCCATCAGCCCGGCGTTCATGTAGAGCTGGAGCGTCACCCCGTCGCGGGTGGTCGCCGGCCGGTCGCGCAGCGCGGCGTAGGCCTGCTGCGCGCCCGCGAGCATCTCGATCTTGTCGCGGAACGCCCGTGCCACCCCGTCCTCGGGCCGCAGGTGAACCACCGCCTGGTCGCCGTCGACGAGGATCGGGTCGCCGTTCTGCGCCTCGCGGGTGATGCGCTCGGCGTGGATGACGAGCGGGATGGCCAGCGCCCGGGCGACGATGGCGGCATGGCTGCCGACCGAGCCCTCCTCCAGCACCACGCCCTTGAGCTTGCGCCCGTAGTCGAGCAGCTCCGCCGGCCCGATGTTGCGCGCGACGAGGATGGCGTCGTCCGGGATCTCCCGCCCGGCCGCCGCGTCCATGCCCCCGAGCAGACGCAGCAGCCGGTTCGACAGATCGTCGAGGTCGTGCAGCCGCTCGCGGAGATAGGGGTCGGCGATGCGGCTCATCCGGGCGCGGGTCGCCGACTGCTCCTTCTCGACCGCGACCTCCGCCGCCAGGCCCGAGTCGATCGAGGCCTCCATCCGCCGCACCCAGCCCTTGTCGTGGGCGAACATCCGGTAGGCCTGCAACACGTCGCGGTGCTCGCCGGACTTGGTCAGGTAGTCGGCCGCCAGCATCTCGTCGACCTCCTCGCGGAGGCGCTCGATGGCGGCGTGGAGGCGGGCGTATTCCCGCGTCGGGTCGTCGCTGACGGGATTCGAGACGACGATCTGCGGCTCGTGCAGCAGCACCCGCCCCTCGGCCACGCCCTCCTGCCCGACGAGGCCGCGCACGAAGAACGGCAGCTTGTGCTGGGCGGCGATCTCCATCGCCCCCGGCCCGACGAAGGCGCCGAGCTCGGCCATCTCGGCCAGCACCATGGCGATGACCTCGAGCGCGTAGATCTCGTCGTCGGTGTATTCGCGCGCCTCGCGGTTCTGCACGACGAGGACGCCCAGCACCTCGCCGAGGCGCTGGATCGGCACGCCGAGGAACGAGGAGAACAGCTCCTCGCCGGTCTCCGGCATGTAGCGGAAGCCGCGGGTGGCCGGCGCGTCGCGGGTGTTGATCGGCTCGGCGCTGTCGGCGATGCGGCCGACGAGGCCCTGGCCGACCTTGAGCCGCGTCAGGTGGACCGACTCCGCCTTGAGCCCGAAGGTGGCGCAGAGCTCCAGCCAGTTCTCCTCGCGGCGCAGATAGACCGAGCAGACGTCGGCGACGAGGCCGTCGGCGATCAGCCGGACGATGCTGTCGAGTCGCTCCTGCCCGCCGCCCGATTCGGCCAGCGTGTCGCGCAGGCGGCGCAGCAGCACGCGGCTGTCCACGGCCTCGGAATAGGGCATCGGGCAGCGCCCCCCGTCATCACCTCGGTTCAGCTGGCCTTGTCGAGCTCGAAGGCATCATGCAGCGCCTGCACGGCCAGTTCCAGATATTTGCGGTCGATCAGCACCGAGACCTTGATCTCGGAGGTGGTGATCGCCTTGATGTTGACGCCCTCGGCGGCCAGCGCCGCGAACATGCGGTGCGCCACGCCGGAATGGCTGCGCATCCCCACGCCCACGATGGAGACCTTGGCGACGTTGTCGTTGGTCTCGATCCGCGCGAAGCCGAGCCCGGCGCTCTCGCGCGCCGCCTCGAGCGCGCGGGTGGCTCGCGGGATGTCGTCGGCCGGCACGGTGAAGGTCATGTCGGTGACCCCCTCGGCCGAGACGTTCTGCACGATCATGTCGACGTTGACGCCCGCCTCGGAGAGCGGGCCGAAGATGCCGGCGGCGATGCCGGGGCGGTCCTGCACGCCGGAGACGGTGACCTGCGCCTCGTCGCGCGCGAAGGCGATGCCGCTGACGACCCTGCTTTCCATGATCTCCTCCTCCTCGCAGACGAGCGTTCCCGGCTCGTCGCTGAAGCTCGACAGGACCTGAAGCGGCACCTTGTAGCGCATGGCGAGCTCTACCGAGCGGGTCTGCAGCACCTTGGCCCCGGCCCCGGCGAGCTCCAGCATCTCCTCGTAGGAGACGCGGGCGAGCTTCTTCGCCTTCTTGGTGATGCGCGGGTCGGTGGTGTAGACGCCGTCCACGTCGGTGTAGATGTCGCAGCGCTCCGCCTCGAGCGCCGCGGCGAAGGCGACGGCCGAGGTGTCGGAGCCGCCGCGGCCGAGGGTGGTGACGCGGCCCTCGGGCGAGATGCCCTGGAAGCCGGCGATCACCGCGTGCAGGCCCTCGCCGAACTTCTGGATGAGCCGGCCGGTCTCGATCGACTCGATGCGCGCCGCGCCATGGGCGGAGTTGGTGCGCAGCGGCACCTGCCAGCCCTGCCAGCTCCGCGCCGGGACGCCCATCTCCTGGAGCGTCAGCGCCATCAGCCCGGCGGTGACGTTCTCGCCCGAGGCGACGACGGCGTCGTACTCGCGCGCGTCGTAGAGCGTGTGGGTGTCGCGCACCCAGGCGACGAGCTCGTTGGTCTTGCCCGCCATCGCCGAGACCACGACGGCGACGTCGTAGCCGCGCTCCACCTCGCGCCGGACCTTCTCGGCGGCGCCGCGGATCCGCGCGAGATCGGCGACGGAGGTGCCGCCGAACTTCATGACGAGACGAGGCATTCCGGCGCGCCCCTCCCCGGGCAGCCTTGGGACGCGCCCCCTTTAGCGGCGCGGCGGGGGGGCCGCAAGGCGGGGGCGCCGCCGCGTAGCGCCGCCAGGGCGGCGACGCCCGCGACCGCGAGCGGGAGGCCGGCCGGAAGGGGTACCGGGGCAGGCGGCTCGGACACGAAGCCCGGGTCGGTGAAGTGCGCCGTCACGCCGGGTCCTCCGGCGATACGAAAGACGCTGTCCATCCGGATGGAGCCGTCAATCCCCGCGCCCGCCAACGTCGCCAGCGTCCCGCTGCCAGACCAGACGTAGTAGTAGGAGACGTCGTTGACCGCGACGTCGAAGACCAGCGTTCCCGAGGTCCTGCCCTGCATCCTGCGCCGGACGGGGTTCTCCGCCAGGATGTCGTAGTCGAACTGCCGGTCGTCGTAGTCGGCCAGCAGCGAGCCGGAGGCGCGGGCCGTCTTGCCGGCGCCGTTCCCGTCGGTCCGCAGGTCCCAGGTGATGACGTAGTCGAGGAGCATCCGCAGGTTGCCCGTCCCCGTGGTGAAGATCATCTCGTCGGTGCCGGCGTTGCTCATGATGCTGCCGGAGCCGGGGTCGCTCTTCGTCACGGTCGCTCGCGCCTGCCCGGATCGTCCCCGGCTCCAGGCACGGCCCGTGAGGATGAGGCCGGGATCCGTCACGCGCAGGCGGGCCGCGGCGTCGTAGTCACCCGTCGAAGAATCCGCAAACTCGGCGTCCCCGTGCGAGCCGGATGCGCTCTCGGCATAGACGCCGGCGTTGATGCTCGCCGCCAGAGCGGGCGGCGCGCCGAGGCGCGCGAAGGCGAGAAGGAAAAGCGTCGTGGCGAACATATTGGTTCTCCCGCTGAAAATAACCGGACGTTACCGCGAATCGCCGGCTTCGTGAACCGCTTGGCCCGGGGTCGCGGCCGTGGCAGGCTCGCGGAAAGACCGGGAGGGTGAGCGATGCGAGGATCGTGCGGGGCCGCCTGGCCGGCGGGGGCGGGGCGATGACCGCGGATGTAGGGGCGGCGCTGCGGGCGCTGCATCGGCCGGGGGATCCGTTCGTGCTGGCGAACGCCTGGGACCGCGGCTCGGCGCGGGTGCTTGCGGCGCTGGGGGCGCAGGCGATCGGCACGACCTCGGCCGGGTTCGCCTTCACCCGCGGGCTGCCGGACGGGGCGCGGGTGACGCTCGACGAGACGCTCGCGCATTGCGCCGAGATCGTCGCCGCGACGTCCTTGCCGGTCAGCGGCGATCTGGAGAACGGCTTCGCCGAGGCGCCGGACGGGGTGGCCGCGACGGTGCGGCGGGCGGCGGAGGCGGGGCTCGCGGGGTGCTCGATCGAGGACACCGACCTGCCGGGCGACGGGGCCTATGCGTTCTTCCTCGCCGTCGAGCGGGTCCGAGCGGCGGCGGCCGCGGCGCGGGCGCTGCCGCGCGACTTCGTGCTGGTGGCCCGCGCCGACGGGCTGATGACCGGGGCCTATGCGCTCAAGGAGGCGGTGTCGCGGGCGCGGGCCTTCACCGAGGCGGGCGCGGATTGCGTCTACGTGCCGATGCTGCCGGACCTCGCGGCGGTGGCCACGTTCTGCACGAAGGCCGGCGTTCCGGTGAACGTGCTCACCGCCGGCCCGCTCGCCGCGGCGACCCGGGCCGAGCTGGCGCAGGCCGGCGCGGCGCGGATCAGCCTCGGCTCCGGGCTGGCGCGGGTCGCCCAGGCGGCCTTCGTCGCCGCGGCCCGCGAGGTCCTCGACGAGGGCCGCTTCACTGCCCTCGCCCGGGGCGCGAAGGGCGCCGAGATCGACGCGCTGCTGGCCCGCGGGGCGGGGGAGGCGGCCGATCCGGAGTAGCGCGGGAGCGTCCCGTCGGCCCGGTACCGGAGTCAAAGGTTGCGATGTTATGAATTCGCAATGATATCAATCATATGTCCCCTTCGCGCATGCGCGGAGCTCACGTCTCAGGCGTCGTCGGCCCACAGCCCGGCGTCGAGGCCGATCGCCTCGGCGACGGAGGCGAGCCCGTCGGCGGCGAGGCGGGCGTCGAGGCCGCGGAGGATCTCGCCGACGAGCCTCAGCCCGCCATAGACGAGCCCGGTATAGAGCTGCACCGCCGTGGCGCCGGCGCGGATCTTGGCGTAGGCCTCCGCCGCCGAGGCGACCCCGCCGACGCCGACCAGCGGCAGCCGCCCCTCGGTCAGCCGGTGGACGCGGGCGAGGACCGCGGTCGACCGGGCGAAGAGCGGCGCCCCGGAGAGCCCGCCCGCCTCGCCGGCGTGCCGGCTCCGCAGCCCGTCGCGGGCGAGCGTGGTGTTGGTCGCGACGATGCCGGAGACCCCCCGCTCCAGCGCCACGGCGACGAGGTCGACGAGCTCGCCCTCGCCGAGATCCGGGGCGATCTTCAGCAGGACCGGGATCGGCCGGGGAAGGGCGGCGTTCGCCGCCATCACCCCGCCGAGGAGCGCGTCGAGCGCCTCCGCCCCCTGCAGGTCCCGCAGCCGCTCGGTGTTCGGCGAGGAGACGTTGACGGTGGCGAAGTCGACGAGCCCCCCCGCGGCGGCGAGCACCTCGGCGAAGTCGGCCGCCCGGTCGGCGCTCGCCTTGTTGGCCCCGAGGTTGAGCCCCACCACGCTCGGCGGCCGCGGCGCCGCGAGCCGGCCGGCGATGGCCGCCGCCCCGTCGTTGTTGAAGCCGAAGCGGTTGATGGCGGCGCGATCCTCGGCGAGCCGGAAGAGCCGCGGGCGCGGGTTCCCCGGCTGCGGCCTCGGCGTCGCCGCGCCGACCTCGACGAAACCGAACCCGGCGGCGAGGAGCGCGGGCAAGGCGGTCGCGTTCTTGTCGAACCCGGCGGCGAGGCCGAGCGGGTTCGGCAGCGCCATGCCGGCGAGGCTGACCGCGAGCCTCGGCGTCGTGACCGGCCCGCCCTGCGGGCCGAGTCCCGCACGCAGGGCGGCGAGCGCCAGCCCGTGCGCGCGCTCGGGGTCGAGGCGGCGCAGCCCGGCGAGCGCGACCCGCTCCAGCGCGTCCCTCACCGCAGGTCGTCCGGGAACACGTGCCCGCCGGTCCCGAGCGCCAGCGGCCGCGCCCAGACGACGTCGGCCCGCCCGAGCGCCCGGTAGAGGTGCGGGAAGAGCTGGCCGCCCCGCGAGGGCTCCCAGCGGATGGCGTTCCCCATCGCCGCCTCGTCGCAGGCGAGGAGCCAGAGCCCGTCCTCCCGGGCGAAGTGCCGCGCCGCGGTCTCGGCGACCTGCGCGGCGGTCGAGAGATGGACGTAGCCGTCGGCCCGGTCGACCGGCGCGCCCCGGGTTGCGCCCGCGGCGGCGAGCTCGGCCATCTCGGCGGCGCGGAAGAGCTTGTAGATCATAGGCTCACCCCTGCGGCGTGATCACCTTGCGCGCGTTCGCCCGCTCGATGCCGAGCCGGCGCTCGCGCCAGATGATGAAGAGCCCGGCCGCGACGATCAGCGCCGCGCCCCCGAGCGTGGCGGCGGTCGGCGTCTCCTCGAAGATCAGGTAGCCGAAGCCGAGCGCCAGCACCATGGAGACGTACTCGAACGGCGCGATCACCGAGACGTCGGCGTGCCGGTAGCTCTCGGTCAGCAGGATCTGCCCCACCCCGCCGAGAAGGCCTGCGGCGACGAGCAGCGCCGCCGCGCCGGCGTCCGGCGCCGCCCAGCCGAAGGGCAGCGTTGCGAGCGAGAGCACCGTCGCGGTCAGCGAGAAGTAGAAGACGATGGCCGAGGTCTGCTCGGTATGGACGAGCCTCCGCACGAAGACCTGGGCGAGCGCTGCGAAGACGGCCCCGAGCAGCGCCGCCATCGCGCCGACGGTCTGGAGCTTCGAGGCGCCCTCGACGTCGAGGATGGTCAGCCTCGGCGCGAGCACGATCATCACGCCGGCGAGCCCGACGAAGACCGCGGTGAGGCGGAAGGCCCGCACCGCCTCGCCGAGGAACATCGCCGCGAAGATCACGGTGAGGAGGGGCGCCGCGTAGCCGAGCGCGGTGACCTCGGGCAGCGGCAGGAGCCCGAGCGCGGTGAACCCGAGCCCCATGGCGGTGGCCCCGACGAGGCCGCGCCAGAGGTGGCCCATCGGGTTCGTGGTGTCGAGCCCGGTGCCGAGCCGCCGCGCCCAGACCAGCCAGGCGAGGATCACCGGGATCGCGAAGATCGAGCGGAAGAACACCGCCTGCCCCGGCGGCACCGCGACCGCGGAGGCCTTGATGCACATCGCCATGATGGTGAAGACGGTGACGGACAGGATCTTGAGGCCGATCCCGCGAAGGGGGTTCATCTTTGCGCTTCCGGATTGCGGCCCTACCCTAGCGGCGGGGCGGCCCTGCGCAAGGGCGCCCGCTCGGCAGCTCGACAGCGCGTCGCGGGCCGCGTCGTCACCGGGTCGGGCGGCGTGCATGCGGCAAGCAGGAGCTCGCCCAGGCAAGCGGATGCAGGCGCGGCGCACGGCAGGGATCCCGATGTCGCAGGGCGCGGACACTGCGCCGCCGCCTGGGTCTCTTCGACGCGGCCGGGGGCGGAGAGACGGCGCCGCCCGCGCAGCGGCGCCGCGCGCCGCGGGCGGAACGGTCGAGCCGGCGCGACGTCGACGCGGCGCCAGGGTCCGGCGGCTGGCGGCGGCCGTCAGGCCGGCGGCGGGCGCCGGAAACCCCCGCGTCAGACGAGGCAGCCCTCGGCCTTCGCCCAGTCGAGGGTGGCGTCGAGCGCGGCCTCCATCGGGGCGAACATCTCGTCGAGCTCGTCCTCGGTGATGATCATCGGCGGGCAGAAGGCGAGCGAGTCGAGGATCGCCCGGGTGATCACCCCGCGCTGCAGCAGCTCCGCCGCGGCGCGCGCCGCGACGCGGCCGGTCTCCGCGAAGCCGCGCGGCGACTTGTCGGGCGAGAGCTCGAGCGCGCCGATCAGCCCGAGGTGGCGCGCCTCGCCGACGAGCGGGTGCTGCGCCAGCCGGTCGAGATGCGCGGCGAAGCGCGGCGCGAGCGCGCGGACGCGGGCCGGCGCGTCGATGCGCTCGTAGATCTCGAGGGCCTTCACCCCGACGGCGCAGCCGACCGGGTGGCCGCCATAGGTGAAGCCGTGGCCGAAGGTGCCGATCCGGCCGGAGTTCGCCTCGATCGTCTCGGCCATGTCGCGGTCGATCGCCACCGCGGAGAGCGGGAAGTAGCTGCCGGTCAGCTGCTTGGCCATCGACATCGAGGTCGGCTGGTAGCCGAGCGCCTGGCAGCCGAACCACTCGCCGGTGCGGGCGAAGCCGCAGATCACCTCGTCGGAGATCATCAGCATCTCGTGCTTGCGGCAGACCTCGGCCATCGCCGGGAAGTAGCCCTTCGGCGGCACGATCACCCCGCCCGCGCCCATCACCGGCTCGGCGATGAAGGCGGCGACGGTCTCGGGGCCCTCGGTCTCCACCAGCGCGTCGAGGGCGGCGGCGAGGCGGGCGACGAAGGCCTCCTCGCTCTCGCCCGGCTCGGCCTCGCGCCAGAAATGCGGGGTGGCGGTGTGGCGGATGCGGTCGACGGGCAGGTCGAAGTCGCGGTGGTTGTTGGCGAGCCCGGTCAGCGAGGCCGAGACGATGGTGACGCCGTGGTAGGCCTTGCGGCGGGAGACGATCTTCTTCTTCTCCGGCCGGCCTCGGGCGTTGTTGTAGTACCAGGCCATCTTCACCTGGGTCTCGTTCGCCTCGGAGCCCGAGGACTGGTAGAACACCCGCGTCATTCCGGGCGCGAGCGCCTTGATCTTCTCGGCGAGCTCCACCGCCGGCTCGTGGCTCTTGCCGGTGAAGAGGTGGTAGTAGGGCAGCTTCTCCATCTGCTGGCGCGCCGTCTCGATCAGCTCGGCGTTGCCGAAGCCGAGCCCGGCGCACCAGAGGCCGGAGAGCCCCTCGATGTAGGAGCGGCCGGTCTGGTCGTAGACCCGCACCCCCTCGCCGCGCTCGATGATCTGCACCCCGGTCTCGCGGAGCGCGACGGCGTTGGCGTAGGGGTGGAGCAGCGCCTCGGCGTCGCGCATCTGGGAGTTCGACAGGGGTTTCGTCATCGCGGGCCTCGGATGCGGGTGGGGCGCCCAGCCTATCGGAGCGCCGCGGGGAGGGCAATCGAGGCGCCTGCGGCCAGGGCGATCGCTTGAAGGCCCGGCGCGTCGCGGGAGAAGGACGGAGCGCCTTTGCGCCTGTCGCTCCTCCCCGGGTGCGTCCCGCAGATTGGCGTGTCCCGGGGCGAGGGAGATGCTTGACGAGGGGCGGGCGGCGCAGGAACGTTCGCGCGCAAGCCGCAGGGGGACGAGATGAGGAAGCGCCAGTTCGGGCGGCTCGGGGATCGCGAGGTGAGCGAGGTCACGCTGGAGAGCGCCGACGCCGCGGTGGCGATCCTGAGCTATGGCTGCGTCATCCGCGACTGGCGGGTCGACGGGCCTGCCGGGACGCTGCCGATGACGCTCGGGTTTCCGACGCTCGCCGACTACGAGACGGCCTCGCGCTCGCATGGCGCCATCGTCGGGCGGATCGCCAACCGGACGAAGGACGCGACCTTCGGGCTCGACGGCAAGGTCTGGCGGCTGACGCCGAACCACGGGCCGGGAAACCGCCACCACATCCATGGCGGCGCGACCGGGCTCGGGCGCCGGGTGTGGGACATGGAGACGGAGGCGGGCGCCGAGGCGGTGCATCTGCGCTACGTGAGCCCGGACGGCGAGGAGGGCTATCCGGGGCGGGTGGAGTTCGACGTCACCTACCGGCTGGAGGGGCCGCGGCTCGTCTGCGAGATGCGCGGGCTGCCCGACCGGCCGACGCCGATCAACCTCGCGCAGCACGCCTATTTCAACCTCGGCGGCGGCGGGACGGTGCGCGACCATACGTTGTGGATCGACGCCTCCGAGTACACGCCGCTCGACGCGGAGCTGATCCCGACGGGGGAGATCGCCAGCGTGGAGGGGACGCATCTCGACTTCCGCGAGCCGCGGACGATCGAGGACTCCGATCCCGGACGGATGGGGATCGACAACAACTACGTGCTGCGCGCGGACCGCGACGCGGCGCAGCCGGCGGCCTGGGCGACGTGCCCGCGGACCGGGCGGCGGATCGAGATCCGCACCGACCAGCCGGGGCTGCAGATCTTCAACGCGGCGACCATGGTCGTGGCGGCGCCGGGACATGGCGGCGAGAAATACGGGCATTTCGCCGGGCTCTGCTTCGAGGCGCAGCATTTCCCGGACAGCCTGAACCACCCGGACTGGCCGAGCGTGATCCGCACCCCGGAGCGGCCCTACTTCCAGAGCTACGTCGTGGACATCCTGCGGCCGTGAGTTCGGCGGCATGAGCGCGGGGGCGGCTTTTTGGCGCATGAGGCGAAGCGGCGACGGGGCGAAGGCGGTATGCACCGCGGCGAGGCGGCGCGGCGCAAGGTCGGGCTGCGGGCGCATCGGAACGACGGCCGGAGCGGCCGCGGGAGCAGCGGGATGAGGACGATTGCGGCGGCCGCGCTGGCGGCGACGGCGCTCGGCGCGGGATCCGCGGCGACGGCGCAGGAGGCGGCCGGCGGCTGGCGGCTGGCGGCGACCGTCTACGCCTGGCTGCCGGCGCTCTCGAGCTCGCTCGACACCGAGGTCGGGACGCTCGACGGCGACGTCAGCTCCGGTGACGTGATCTCCAACCTCGACTTCGCCTTCATGGGCGCGCTGGAGGCGCGGACCGGCCGCTGGGGCCTGATCGGCGACCTGATCTACAGCGACATCTCCGCGGACGGCTCGACGCCGCGCGGGCTCCTGTTCACCAAGGGCGTCGCGCAATCCGAGATGACGGTGTTCTCCGGCTACGCCACCTACCGCCTGCACGAGGACGAGCGGGTGGCCTTCGACGCCGGCGTCGGTCTGCGCGGCTTCTCGGTGGACCTCGACTTCACGCTCAAGGGCAACCTCGCGCGGACGCGCAGCTTCGGCGACGACCAGAGCTGGGTGGTGCCGCTGGTCGCCGCGCGCGCCATCGTGACGTTCTCGGACCACTGGGCCGGCGAGATCATGGCCGACCTCGGCGGCACAGGGAGCGACGAGACCACGTGGCAGGCGCTGGCGATCCTGCGCTACGACATCAACGATCGCTGGTCGGCCGTCGCGGCCTATCGCTACATGGATATCGAGTACCAGATCGACGACAAGGACGCGTCGATCGAGCTCTACGGGCCGGCCATCGGCGTCACCTACCGGTTCTGAACCGGGGGCGGCCCGGGCCTTCCCCCTCCACATACCGCGTTCCACCTCGACAACGGAGATTCGAGATGCGTCTCGCTGCAATCGCGCTCGCGCTCGCGCTTGCCCCCGGGCTGACGCTCGCGCAGGACCCGCCGCCTCCGCCGCACGTGCCGCTGCAGAAGACGATCGGCGTCGGGCGGCCCGAGGTCGTGCCTTCGCTGATCGTGATGAATTCCGCCGGGGCGAGCCTCGAGGGCGGGGTGCTGACGCTGAAGGGCGTGGCGGGGAACTCGATCGTCTTCGCCGATCGGCCGGTGCGCGCCGCGGGCCATGCGACCACGGCGTCGCTGCTCGACGAGTGGAACGAGGCCTATCCGGACAGCTTCCACGTCGATCCGCCCAACGCGACGGTCTCGGTGTTCGGCGAGCGCGAGGACGCGGTCTACGACGCCGTGGTGACGCTGAAGAACCCGCGGATGGCGGGGGCGGACCTGCTCTTCGACGTCGACCTGCTCGAGGGCTCGATCGCCGGGGCCTCGGGAGCGGCCGCGGTGTTCATCGACATCATCGGCCGGCCGCTGACGCCGCTCTCCTATGCCGGCGTGGCGCGGCGGACCGGGCGGCGGGCGGCCTGGTACGGCGCGGCAGCGGCCGACGCCTCCCGCCCGGCCTGCGGCTATCCGCCGTATCCGCCCTGCTATTGACCGGAGTCGCCCCGGCCGTGAGGCGGCGCGCTCCACCCTATTCCAGCCGGGACAGGCGGGAGGCCGTGTCCGGCATCCGGTCGAGCGACGCCGCGAGGCGGCGTCGCCAGGCGGGTCCATTCTCCCGCGCGGTCGCGTAGGCCTCGGCGAGGTCATCGGGCCGTTCCTCGCCGAGCGCCTCGACGAGGAACGCCGCCTGGGCGCGGTCCTTGCGCGCGGCGAGCGCGTCGGGCCCCTCCCGGCGGCGGTCGGCCACGATGAGCTTGTGGATCGCGTATCGTTCGGGGCGCGGTATCTGCACGAGGACGCCGGCCCGGTACAGCAGCGGCGCCTGGATGGGCTCGGCGATGAGGAAGTTGAGGAAATGGAGGCTCTGGGCGCTCACGCCCAGTGCGGGCAGCGACCGGATGCCTTCCTCCTCACTGAACGAAGGAGTCAGGAACTCCACCAGTGTGGTGCGGTCGGTCTGACGCCACCGCCAGACCTTGCCGTGCTCCATCGAAGGCGCGGGCTCGAACTTGAGCTGGGAGAAGACCTGCTGGAGGGAATCGCTCACGCTGTCCCCGATGGCGACGGAGAGGCGCTCGAAGCTCGCGATGTCGATGTCGTCAGTCACCGCCGACTGGTCCAGTCCGATCCTGAGGCCAAGCTCGCCCTCGTAGAGCCGGAAGGCCTGCGTTCCGACCAGCGTGCCTCCGAGCCGGAACACGCCGGCGCGGGCCAGCGCCGAGATCGCCTGGCCGGTTCCCGCGTCCGCCATCAGGTAGCCTTCGGCGCGGAGGATGCGCATCAGGCGGGAGCGTCGCCGCTCGTTCTCCTTGAGGTCCGCGGCGAGCTCCGCGTGGCGGGCGAGGCGGGCGCGCAGGTCGGGGGCGTCCTCGCCGATGTAGCGGTCCACCACCTCGGTCCCGAGGCGGTACTGGTCGTACCAGTAGCGGCGGCTGCCGATCTGCTTCAGCTTCGGCGTTCCGCGCAGGTCGGAGACGCCGCTGTCCTTCAGCATGCGCAGCAGGTCGGTCCAGGCGGCGGCGCCCGTGGCGCTGTGGGGGCGGATCATGGGCCTTACCCTACAGGAATTTGTTTGTAGGGTAAGTCTGGCGGTGCTGTTACCCTACAAAATATCTTTCGTCGGGTAAGCACGTCAGCTCCGCCGCATGGCGCGGGGTGGGCGGCCGGTCCAGCGGCGGACGGCGCGGGTGAAGCTCGAGGCGGAGCCGTAGCCGAGCTGGACGGAGATTTCCTCGATCGGGGCGGCGGAGGCGGCGAGGCGGCGGAGCGCCAGCTCGCGGCGGGCCTCGTCGATCAGGCCGGAGACGTGGACGCCCTCGGCGGCGAGGCGGCGTTGCAGGGTGCGCGTCGACATGAAGGCGAGGTCGGCGAGGGTGGCGGTGGTGCAGTCGCCGCCCTCGAGCAGACCGGGCAGGATGGCCCGGATCGAGCCGGCGAGCGTGCCGTCGCCGCGGATGAGCGCCGGCTCGACCTGCGTGGGCGCCGGGTCGGTCGGGCGGTGGGCGCGGGCGTAGGCGGCGTCGAGCGTGGCGTCGGGCAGGACGAGCTCGACCGCCGGGCCGAGGTTCGCGACCAGCGTGGCCCTGCAATGCGGCTCGAGATGCGCGAGGCCGTGGACCGGGTGCGGTCGCATCCGGATCTCGCTCACCCGCGGGCCGCGCGCGGCGAGGCCGGCGGTGACGCTGCGCACCAGCGCCGCGACGTATTGCTGGCAGAGGTGCAGGCCCTCCTCGTCGAGGGGGGCGTGGAACACGTAGCGGACGACGGAGCCGCCTGGCGCGCGCGACAGGCTCAGCGTCTCGTGGCTGCCGTGGAGCGACATGGCGCGGGCGGCGCGGCCGAGCGCCTCGCGGGGGGTCGCCGCCTGAAGCATCGCCGCGCCGAGCAGGCCGAGGTCGAAGGCGGCGCTGTCGTCGACCACCCGCCACGGCAGGTCGGGGCCCCGCGTGCGCGCCGCCGCGACCAGCAGGCGGACCCCGGCGCGCAGGCCGATCGGGCGGCCGGGCTGGGCGATCAGGTCCGGGGGCAGGCCGGCGGCGCGGAGCCGCGCCTCGACGGCGTCGCCCTGGGCGCGCAGCCAGGCCAGGAGCGGCCTGATCGCGCCGGCGCGCACCAGCGGAAGGGTCGTGGTCACGGCGCTTTCCCGTCGGCTGCGGAAGGGACCCGCGCCCGACATGCCGGGGCGCGCCGGCCCTGTCAACGCGCCGGCGCCGCCGCCATGGGCCGAGCGGCGCGTCAGACGGCGACCAGCGCCCCCGGATGACGGCAGACATGGCCGGCGAGGCGCGCGCCGGCCTCGACAGCAGCGGCGAGCGGCGATCCGCCGAGCCGGGCGGCGAGGAGGCCCGCGTTGAACGAATCGCCGGCGGCGGTGGTGTCGCGGGCCTCGACCGGGGCGGGGCGGAAGGTGATCCGGCCCTCGGCCGCGTCCCAGGCGACGACCTCGCCGGGGCCGTTCTTGACCACCACGGTCGTCGCGCCGGCGGCGCGGAAGCGGGCGAGGGTGGCGTCGGGGTCGGCGTCGCCGAAATGCGTGGCCTCGTCCTCGAAGGAGGGCAGGAGGATGTCCGCCCCGGCGGCGGCGCGGTCCAGCGCGGCGCGCATGGCGGCGGGGTCCGGCCAGAGCCGGGGACGGATGTTCGGGTCGAAGGCGATGCGGCCGCCGGCCTTGCGCACCGCGTCGAGGGCGGCGAAGAGGGCGGGGCGGTCCGCCTCGGGGACGATCGCCACGGTGATGCCGGAGAGCAGCACCAGCGCCGCGCCGTCGAGCGCGGCGGCGAGCCGGGCGGGGTCGGCGGCGAGGCGGCGCGCCGCGGCGGCGCTGCGCCAGTAGCTGAAGCTGCGCTCGCCGTCCTTCAGGTCGATCATGTAGAGGCCGACGGTGTGGTCCGGCAGGCGGGCGACGCCCGCCGTGCCGACCCCCGCCGCCGCCATGAAGGCGAGCATCGCGTCGGAGACCGCGTCGACGCCGACGCAGGTGACGTAGTCGACCGGCCGCTCCGCCGGGAGAAGCCGGCGCAGGTACCAGGCGGTGTTGAAGGTGTCGCCGGCGAAGCCGCGGCGGTAGACGCCCTCGCCCACCGGGGCGAACTCCACCATGCATTCGCCGAGGCAGACGATGCGCTCCGTCATGCGCCCCGTCATGCGCGCTGCTCCACAAGCATTCCCGGATTCTCCTTTCGGATCTGTGCGATCGTGTCGAGTATTCGCCCGAGATGCGAGCGCATCTCCGCCGCGGCGCGCTCGGCGTCGCGGTCGGCGAGCGCCGCGAAGATGCGCAGGTGGTCGCAGTGCGCGATCCCGGCCCCCGTGGCGAGGCTCAGCCAGCGCACCCGGTCCATGTGCGCCTTGTTCTCGCGGATCAGCGCCCAGGCGAAGGCGTGGCCGGAGGCGGCGGCGATGATCTGGTGGAAGCCGTCATCGAGCGCGTGGAAGCCGATCCGGTCGTCGTCGGCCACCGCGCGCTCCTGGGCGGCGAGGTTCGCCTCCAGCGCCGTCATGATCTCCGCGTCCATCCGCCGCGCCGCGCCGCGGATCGTCTCGGTCTCGAGCGCGGTGCGGACGAAGCGCGCCTGCAGCACCGCCTCCTCGGAGACGAGGGTGACGGTGGTGGCGCGCTGCGGCTGGATCTGCACGAGGCCGATCTGGGACAGTCGGTAGAAGGCGTCGCGCACGGGCTGGCGCGAGACGCCCATCGCCCGCGACACGTCCTGCTCGGAGAGCCGCGCGCCCGGCGGCAGGTCGAGCTCGACGATGCGCCGGTAGAGCTGGTCGAAGACGAGCTCGGTGGTCGAGGGACCGCGCAGCGCCTCGATCGAGCGGAGGGACGATCCGGCCAAGAGCGACTCCCGTGTTGACGTGTGCCGACTAGCATATTAGAAGATCAGGCAACGAAGCGCAACGGGAGGGAGTCGCTTGGACGGGATCACGAAAGCCGGGCTGCTCGATCCGGATCGATTGTTTCCCGTCGGCGAGCGCGAGCGCGGAATCGCCCGTGCCCTCTACGCCGAGGTGGCCGGCCTGCCGATCGTCAGCCCGCACGGCCACACCGATCCGCGCTGGTATGCCGAGGACGAGGCCTTCCCCGATCCCGCCCAGCTTTTCGTCACGCCGGACCACTACGTGTTCCGGATGCTGTGCTCGCAGGGCGTCGCGCTCGAGGACCTGGGCGTGCCGCGGGTCGATGGCGGCCGGACCGAGACGGACGGGCGGACGATCTGGCGGCGGCTCGCCGAAAGCTACCACCTGCTGCGCGGCACGCCGTCGCGGCTCTGGCTCGACCATACCTTCGAGACGGTGTTCGGCCTCGACCGCCGCCTGTCGGCCGCGACCGCGGACCACTGCTACGACCACATCGCCGATTGCCTCGCCCGGCCGGAGTTCCGCCCCCGGGCGTTGTTCGAGCGGTTCGGGATCGAGGTCATCGCCACCACGGAGAGCGCGCTCGACGACCTGCGCTGGCACCGCCAGATTCGCGCCTCCGGCTGGAAGGGCCGGGTGGTGACCGCCTATCGCCCCGACGCGGTGGTGGACCCGGAATTCGCCGGCTTCGCGCAGAACGTCGAGCGGATGGGCGCGCTCGCCGGCGTCGACGCCACGACCTGGGCGGGCTACCTCGAAGCGCACCGCATCCGGCGGGCATACTTCAAGGCCGAGGGCGGGGCGACCAGCTCGGACCATGGCCACGCCACGGCGCGGACCGAGGACCTGCCGCAGGCCGAGGCGGCGGCGCTGTTCGCGAAGGCCCTCGCCGGCAAGGCGAGCCCGGAGGAGGCCGACGCCTTCCGCGGCCACATGCTGACCGAGATGGCGCGGATGAGCCTCGAGGACGGGCTGGTGCTGCAGATCCACCCCGGATCGGTGCGCAACCACTCGCCGGAGGTTCTCGCGAAGTTCGGCCGCGACAAGGGCTTCGACATCCCGAGCCGCACCGACTACGTGCGCGCGCTCAGGCCGCTGCTCGACGCGGTGGGGATGCGGCCCGACCTGACGGTGATCCTGTTCACGCTCGACGAATCGACCTGCGCCCGCGAGCTCGCGCCGCTCGCCGGGGTCTATCCCGCGCTGCGGCTCGGGCCGGCCTGGTGGTTCTTCGACAGCCCGGAGGGGATGCGCCGCTACCGCGAGCTGACCACCGAGACCGCGGGCTTCTACAACACCGTCGGCTTCAACGACGACACCCGCGCCTTCTGCTCGATCCCGGCCCGCCACGACATGGCCCGGCGGGTCGACTGCGCCTACCTCGCCACGCTGGTCGCCACGGGGCGGCTCGCCGAGGACGAGGCCCCCGAGGTCGCCCGCGACCTCGCCTACAACCTGGCCAGAAAGGCCTATCGACTCTAACAGGGAGAGAGAGAATGAAGCTTGCCGCATCCATCGCCGCGCTCCTCGCCGGGGCGGCCTTCGCCGGCGCCGCGGGCGCCTGCGAGGTCACGCTGCGCTCGTCGGACACCCACCCGGACGGCTACCCGACCGTCGCGGCGGTGCAGGAGATGGGCCGTCTGTTGGAGGAGAAGACCGGCGGCCGGCTCTGCGTCGAGGTGTTCCACTCCGCCCAGCTCGGCGAGGAGAAGGACACGATCGAGCAGACCCGCTTCGGCGTGATCGACCTCAACCGCATCTCGATGGCGCCGTTCAACGGCCTGATCCCCGAGACGGCGATCCTGTCGCTGCCCTACCTCTTCCGCGACGTCGACCACCTGCATGCGGTGCTGGACGGGCCGATCGGCGAGCAGATCCTCGATCTCTTCACCGCGCAGGACCTGATCGCGCTCGCCTATTACGATCCGGGCGCGCGGTCGTTCTACAACCGCGTGAAGCCGATCAAGTCGATCGACGACATGAAGGGCATGAAGTTCCGCGTCATCCAGTCCGACGTCTTCGTCGACATGGTCGCCGCCCTCGGGGCCAACGCGGTGCCGATGCCCTACGGCGAGGTCTACTCGGCGATCGAGACCGGAGTGATCGACGGGGCGGAGAACAACTGGCCGTCCTACGAGTCCTCCGGCCACTACGAGGTGGCGAAGCACTACACCCTGGACGAGCACACGATGGTGCCCGAGGTGCTCGTCATGTCCAAGGCGAGCTGGGACAAGCTCTCGCCGGAGGACCAGGAGGCCGTCCGCGCCGCGGCGAAGGAGTCGATCCCCTTCAACCGCGAGAAGTGGGCCGCCCGCGAGAAGGAGTCCGAGGAGAAGGTGCTCGCCGCCGGCGTCGAGGTGGTGCGCGACATCGACAAGGCGCCGTTCCAGGCCGCCATGGGCCCGGTCTACGAGAAGTACGCCGCGACCCCCGAGATGAAGAAGCTCGTCGAGGACATCCAGGCGACCCAGTGACGCGATCCGCGGGGGGCCGGAGGCCCCCCGCTTCCCCGGGGAGGTAGTCAATGCAGCAGCAACGCCTGCAAGGGCTGGCGCGCGCGCTCGGCGCGCTGTCGCAAGCCGCGCTCTGGATCGCGGCCGGGGGGATGATCGCCATGACGGCGATGGTCGCCTGGCAGGTCTTCGCCCGCTACGTGCTGAACGCGAGCCCGTCCTGGACCGAGCCCGCCTCGGTCATGGTGATGAGCTGGTTCATCTTCCTCGGCGCCGCCGTCGGCGTGCGCGAGAACTTCCACATGGGCTTCGACGTGCTGGTGCATTTCCTGCCGGAGAGCGCCGGCCCGTGGATGCGGGCGATCTCCGACCTCTCGGTGGTGGTGTTCGGCCTCGGCATGGTGGTCTACGGCCTCCAGCTGACCATCGACACCTGGACCGCGATCATCCCGGTGCTGCACCTGCCGGGCGGGTTCACCTACATGCCGATCGTCGCGGGAGGCGCCCTCATGGTGCTCTTCGCGCTCGAGCGGCTCGTGCTCCGCGCCGCCGGCGTGACGGTCGACCACGACCCGAACGTCGAGGACGCGCTCATCAGCGATTCGTGACGCCATGGACCTGACCATCCTCTTCGGGGTCTTCACGATCCTCATGCTCGTCGGCACGCCGATCGCGTTCTGCCTCGGCATCGCCAGCTTCGCGACCATCCTCTACCTCGGGCTGCCGCCGCTCGTGGTGTTCCAGCGCGTCGCCTCCGGCGTCTCGATCTTCACGCTGATGGCGATCCCGTTCTTCATCTTCGCCGGCGACCTGATGGTGCGCGGCGGCATCGCCTCTCGGATCGTCGCCTTCGCGGGCTCGCTGATCGGGCATGTCCGCGGCGGGCTCGGGCAGGTCAACATCGCCGCCTGCACGCTCTTCGGCGGCATCTCCGGCTCGGCGGTGGCCGAGGCGGCGGCGGTGGGCGGCATCATGATCCCGCAGATGAAGGCCCGCGGCTACGGCGCCGACTACGCGGTGAACGTCACCTCGATGGCGGCGCTGATCGCGCTCCTGCTGCCGCCGTCGCACAACATGATCATCTACTCGATCTCCGGCGGCGGGAAGATCTCCATCGCCGACCTCTTCACCGCCGGCATCATCCCCGGCCTGCTGCTGGCGCTCTCGCTCTCCGTCACCGCCTGGTTCGTCGCGGTGCGGCGTGGCTACCCCACGGAGCCCTTCCCCGGATTCCGGCGCGCCGGCGAGATGTTCGTGAGCTCGGTCCCGGGGCTCCTGCTCATCGCCATCATCTTCGGCGGCGTCCGCTCCGGCATCTTCACCGCCACCGAGAGCTCCTGCGTCGCGGTGATCTACGCGCTGCTCGTCACCGCCTTCGTCTACAAGGCGCTGTCGTGGACCGACTTCGTCCATGCCACCATGCAGGCGGTGCGCACCACGTCGATGGTGCTCCTCATCATCGGCATGGCGGGGGCCTTCGGCTGGCTGATGGCCTACCTCAAGGTCGCCCAGCTCACCGTGGCGATGATGGGGGCGATCAGCGAGGACCCGCTGATGATCCTCCTGATGATCAACGTCATCCTGCTGGTGCTCGGCACCTTCATGGACATGGCGCCGCTCATCATCATCACCACGCCGATCTTCCTGCCGGTGGTGATGAAGTTCGGCGTCGATCCCGTCCACTTCGGCGTCATCATGATCCTCAACCTCGGGATCGGGCTCAACACCCCGCCGCTCGGGCCGGTGCAGTTCGTCGCCGCCGCGGTGGGCAAGATCACCATCTGGGACGCGATGAGGTCGATCTGGCCGTTCTACGCCGCGGGCCTCGTCGTGCTGCTGATCGTGACGTATGTACCGGCCGTCAGCCTGTGGCTGCCGTCCCTGTTCCACTGAAAGGCGCATCCGATGTCCAATCCCTCCAGCGCGTATCCGGTCGTTCCCGTCGAGGGCAAGGCGACCCGCCAGGTCCTCGTGCAGAACGAGCAGCTGATGATCGTCGAGTTCAACTTCGAGGAGGGCGGCGTCGGCGCGCTGCACAGCCATCCGCACGTGCAGAGCACCTTCGTGAAGTCCGGCCGCTTCGAGTTCACCTGCGACGGCGAGACCCGCATCCTCAGCGCCGGCGACGCGCTGCTCATTCCCTCGGGCGCCGTCCATGGCTGCCGCCCGCTCGACGGGCCGGGGACGCTGGTCGACAGCTTCACGCCCCGCCGCGACGACTTCCTCTAGGCGGCGGGTCAAAGGTTTCCAGAGAGTTAGCGGGACGATGATGCCAAGCGAAAACAGATACTTGACCAAGCTAACACGTGTGTTAGCAGCGTCGTCGCGGGCCCTTTCCGGGACCTCCCGATGCTGACCGTCGAGACCCGCCGGGCCATCGACCCCGAAGCCGCCAAGGGCTTCGACACCGAGGCCCTGCGCCGCAACTTTCACGTGGGCGGCCTGTTCCGCGACGGCGAGATCCGTCTCGTCTACACCCACTACGACCGGATGATCGTCGGCGGCGCCGTTCCCGCCGGGGGCGAGCTGACGCTCGACCGCGTGGCCGAATGCGGCACGCCGTCGATCCTCGACCGCCGCGAGATGGCGGTGGTCAACATCGGCGGCCCCGGCCGCGTCACCGCCGGCGAGAGCTGGGACATGGCGCGCGGCGACGTGCTCTATCTCGGCCGCGGCGCCGGGCCGGTCACCTTCACGGGCGAGGGGCGGTTCTACATCCTGTCCGCGCCCGCCCACGCCACGCACCCGGCGCGGCTCCTGAAGCTCGCCGAGGCGACGCCGGTGCGGCTCGGCTCGGCCGAGACCTCGAACCTCAGGACGATCTTCCAGTTCGTGCATCCCGACGTCATGCCGTCGTGCCAGCTCGTCGTCGGCTACACCCGGCTGGAGCCCGGCTCGGTCTGGAACACCATGCCGGCGCATGTCCACGACCGGCGAATGGAGGCCTATCTCTACTTCGACCTCGCGCCGGAGGCGCGGGTGATGCACCTGATGGGCGAGCCCTCCGAGACCCGCTCGATGATCCTCGCCAACGAGGAGGGCGCGCTCTCCCCGCCCTGGTCGATCCATTGCGGGGCCGGGACGTCGAACTACACCTTCATCTGGGCGATGGCCGGCGACAACGTCGACTACAAGGACGTCGAGGTGGTCGGCATGGGCGATCTCCGATGAGCGATCCGTTCCGCCTCGACGGGCGCCGCGCCCTCGTCACGGGGGCCAATACCGGGATCGGCCAGGCGATCGCCCTCGGCCTCGCGCGCTCCGGCGCGACGGTGGTGGCGGCGGGGCGCTCGTCGGTCGACGAGACCCTCGGGCTGATCGCCGCCGAGGGGCTCAGCGGCGAGGGCTTCAGGCTCGCGCTCGACGATCCGGCCGCCGCGGCGGCGCGGCTCGGCGAGGCGGGCCCGGTCGACATCCTCGTCAACAACGCCGGCATCATCCGCCGCGCCGACTCGGTCGACTTCAGCGAGGCCGACTGGGACGACGTCATCGACGTCAACCTGAAGGGGGTGTTCTTCCTCTCGCAGGCCTTCGCCCGGTCGGTCTTCGTCCGCGGGGCGACGGGAGCGATCGTCAACATCGCCTCGCTGCTCTCCTTCCAGGGCGGCATCCGGGTGCCTTCCTACACCGCGGCCAAGCACGGCGTGGCGGGGCTGACCAAGCTCCTCGCCAACGAGTGGGCGGCGAAGGGGATCAACGTCAACGCCGTGGCGCCGGGCTATATCGCCACCAACAACACCGAGGCGCTTCGGGCCGATGCGGCGCGCAACCAGGCCATCCTCGACCGCATCCCGGCGGGGCGCTGGGGCGAGGCCTCGGACATCGCCGGGGCGGTGGCCTTCCTCGCCTCTCCCGCGGCCCGCTACATCCATGGAGCGATCCTCAATGTCGACGGCGGCTGGCTCGCGCGCTGAGCTTCCCCTCCTCGCCCCCCCGGCCGCGCGGCCGGCCCCGGGCGTCGTGCATCTCGGGCTGGGGGCGTTCTTCCGCGCCCATGGTGCGATCTATCTCGAGGAGGCGATGGCCGCCTCGGGCGGCGACTGGGGGGTGACCGGGGTCAGCCTGGTGCGGCCCGACCAGCGCGACCGGCTGGCGCCGCAGGGCTGCGCCTATACCGCGGTCGAGCTCGGGCCCGAGGGCGAGGCGATCCGGGTCGTCGGCGTGGTGCGCGAGGTGCTGGTCGCCCGCGAGGATCCGGAGGCGGTGCTGGCGCGGATGGCCGATCCGGCGACGCGGATCGTCACGCTGACCGTCACCGAGAAGGGCTATTGCCACGAGCCCTCGACCGGGGCGCTGAACCGCGCCCATCCCGACATCGTCCACGACCTCGCCCACCCCGAGGCGCCGCGCTCGGCGCCGGGGTTCCTCGTCCGCGCGCTGGGGCGGCGGCGGGGCGCGGGGGGGCGGCCGTTCACGGTGCTCTGCTGCGACAACCTGCCGGAGAACGGGCGTGTGGTGCGGGGCGTCGTGCTGGAGCTCGCCGGGGCCGTCGATCCGGGGCTCGCCGGGTGGATCGCGGCGGAGGGCGCCTTCCCCTCGACCATGGTCGACCGGATCGTGCCGGCGACCCGGGAGGAGGACATCGAGCGGCTGGCGGAGCGGACGGGCGTGCTCGACCGGGCGCCGGTGATGCACGAGCCGTTCCGGCAGTGGGTGGTCGAGGACCGCTTCGTCGACGGCGACCGGCCGGACCTCGGCGCGGTCGGGGTCGAGTTGGTCGGGGACGTGACGCCCTACGAGCACATGAAGCTCCGGATGCTGAACGGCACGCATTCCTCGCTCGCCTATCTCGGCTACCTCGCCGGGCACGAGACCATCGCGGAGACGGTGGCGGACCCGGTCTTCGCCGGCTTCGTCCGCGGGCTCTGGGCCGGGGAGATCATTCCGGCGCTGACGCCGCCGCCGGGGGTGGACCTCGGGGGCTATGCGGCGGCGCTGTTCGAGCGCTACGCCAATCCGGCGATCCGGCACCGGACGTGGCAGATCGCCATGGACGGCAGCCAGAAGCTGCCGCAGCGCATCCTCGGGACCATCGCCGAGAGCCTGGCGGCGGGCAGGCCGGCGCCGGGCCTGATCCTCGCGGTGGCGGCGTGGATGCGCTACGTCGGCGGGGTCGACGAGAAGGGGGCGCCGATCGAGGTGAGGGATCCGCTGGCCGAGCGGCTGCGCGCCCTCTCGGACGGGGCCGAGTGGCCGGAAGCCAAGGTCGCGGCGCTGCTCGGGGTCCGCGAGGTGTTCGACCCGGCGCTTGCCGGGAACCCGGCCTTCCGCGCTGCCCTGACCGAGGCCTATGCAACCCTGGTCTCCCGCGGCGCCCGCGCCGCCGCGGAGGCGGCGACCCGCCCGGCCTGAGGGCCGGGCGTGGCGTGAGGGGGCTGTCTGCGCCACGTGTTCACGCGTGAACACTGACTAAGCCATTGATTTCACATAGTTAGTTACATTATATTATAACGAAATTACGCTGCATGACGCCTGTCTTGTCCTGCTGACTCCACGAGGCCCCGAGCGACCGAAGCGGGCTTGCCCGCGAGGCCACGGCGCGACAGGCGAAAGCATTGCTTTCGCCGCGCCGACGGCTGGAGCGCGGTTGCGCGCGGAAGCCGTGAGGGGCGCAGATTTCTCCGGAAGCGCGCAATCCGTCCGTGAGCGCCCCGGCGAGCGCGGAATCGCGCTCGCCCCCCGAGGGGCGATCGCGGACGGATTTGCCACGGGTCAAATCCGTCTGGCATCGGCGTCGCGACCTGCTTCCGGCCGGGCTTCGGCTCTACTGTCGTGCAGTGTGTAACGAAATATAGGCACCCTCATGGCCAATCGCCCGCGACACTGCCGGACGAGCCCGAGCGGAGGTGAACGGGCGACATCTCGCGTGGCGATGCGTCGCCGCCGGTCGACCCTGGCCGCCGCCATCGTGGAGCGTGACCGCGCCTGCGGGAGGCGGCGGGCGTCGCTCTTGCGCCGGCCTCGCCTTATATTACGCCTTCCCGAACACGAAGGCGGCCCAGAGCAGGGCGATGACCAGGGCGCCCCAGACCGGGGTGGAGAAGAAGAACAGCCAGGCGAGGAAGATCCAGCCGGCGCCGAGGAGCGAGATGAACAGGCGGTCGCCGCGGGTGGTGTCGAGGCCGAGGGCGCCGTGGCGGGGCGCGCCGCCCGGGTTGCGCCATTCGAGGAGGCCCATCAGGGCGACGAGCGCGAACACGCCGCAGAAGAAGGCGAGGGTCGCCGGGGTCCATGCCATCCAGAACCCGTCGAAGAGCGGGCGCGTCCAGAACGGCGGCTCCGGCTGCGCCTTGCCGACGTTGCCCCAGCCGGACTTGACCTGGGCGAGCGCGGCGCCGGGCAGCGCGGCGAGGAGCGCGGGCAGGAGGGCGGCGCGGCGGCGGGCCATCACACCCGCCCCAGGGCGAAGCCCTTGGCGATGTAGTTGCGCACGAACCAGATGACGATCGCGCCGGGGATGATCGTCAGCACCCCGGCGGCGGCGAGGAGGCCGAGCTCGTAGCCGGAGGTCGAGGCGGTGCGGGTCATCACCGCGGCGATCGGCTTCGCCTGCACCGAGGTGAGCGTCTTGGAGAGCAGCATCTCCACCCAGGAGAACATGAAGCAGAAGAACGCCGCGACGCCGATCCCCGCCTTGATGTTCGGGATGAAGATCGTGAGGAAGAAGCGCGGGAAGGAGTAGCCGTCGACATAGGCGGTCTCGTCGAGCTCCTTCGGCACGCCCGACATGAAGCCCTCGAGGATCCAGACGGCGAGCGGGATATTGAAGAGGCAATGCGCCAGCGCCACGCCGAGATGCGTGTCGAAGAGCCCGATCGCGTAGTAGAGCTGGAGGAAGGGGAGCGCGAACACCGCGGCGGGGGCCATGCGGTTGGTGAAGAGCCAGAAGAACAGGTGCTTGTCGCCGAGGAAGCGGTAGCGCGAGAAGGCGTAGGCGGCGGGCAGCGCCGCCGCCACCGAGATGACGGTGTTGATGGTGACGTAGCTGATCGAGTTGATGTAGCCCGAGTACCAGGTCGGGTCGGTGAAGATCGTGCGGTAGGAGGCCGTCGTCCAGACCTGCGGCCAGGGCGAGAAGCCGGAGAGGATCTCGTTCGTCGTCTTGAACGACATGATGACCAGCCAGTAGATCGGCAGCATCAGGAACAGGATGTAGGCGGTCACGGCGAGGGCGCGGAGCTTCATCGGCCTGCCTCAGTTCGGCTCGTCGCGCGTCATCACGGCGTAGAAGATCCATGAGACGAGGAGGGTGATCAGGAAGTAGATGAGTGACATCGCGGCGGCGCGGCCGAGGTCGAACTGGCCGAGCGCGATCTTGACGAGGTCGATCGAGAGCAGCGTCGTCGAGTTGCCCGGGCCGCCGCCGGTCAGCACCGAGACCTCGGTGTAGATGTTGAACGAGTCCATGAAGCGGAGCAGCACGGCGATGGTCAGCACGCGCTTCATCTTCGGCAGCTGGATGTGGCGGAACACCGCCCAGGGCCGCGCGCCGTCGATCTTGGCCGCCTGGTAGTAGGCGTCGGGGATCGAGACGAGGCCGGCATAGGCGAGGAGCACGACCAGCGAGGTCCAGTGCCAGACGTCCATCAGGATGATGGTGAACCAGGCGGCGAGCGGGTTCTGGGTGTAGTTGTAGGGGATGCCGAGCCAGTTGTTGATCCCGTAGCCGAGGAGGCCGATGTCGGGCAGGGCGAAGATGTTCCACATCGCGCCGACGACGTTCCACGGGATGAGGAGCGGCAGCGCCATCAGGACGAGGCAGACGGAGACCCAAGGGCCGCTGCGCGGCATGGCGAGCGCGATGGCGACGCCGAGCGGCACCTCGATCGCGAGGATCAGGCCGGTGAACAGGAGCTGGCGGCCGAGGGCGGCGTGGAAGCGCGGCGAGGTCATCACGTCCTCGAACCAGCGCAGGCCGGACCAGAAGAACACGTTGTTGCCGAAGGTCTCCTGCACCGAGTAGTTCACCACCGTCATCAGCGGCACGAGCGCGTTGAAGGCGACGAGGAGCAGGACGGGCAGGACGAACCACCAAGCGTGCTGGTTGATGGTCTTCATCGTGCCTCTCCCGCCAGCCAGCCGTCGACGTAGATGCGGGTCTGGTCCGGACGGAAGGCGAGCCGGGCCGGTCCGGGCGCGATGCGGCGGTCCTCGTCGACGATGGCGTTGACGCGCATGTCGCCGGCGACCGCCTCGACGATGCGGCGGCGGCCGATGTCGGCGACCCGCAGGATCTCGGCCGGGAGGCCGGGGGCGCCGGGGTCGCCGACGGCGACGAACTCGGGGCGGACGCCGATCTCGGTGCGCCCCGAGGGGCTGCCGGCGACGCGGTTGGCGGTGGCGACCGGGTGGCCCATCAACGTCGCCGCGCCGCCGGCGACGGCGCAGGGCAGCACGTTCATGCCGGGCGAGCCGATGAAGTGGCCGACGAAGGTGTGGGCGGGGCGCTCGAAGAGGTCGACGGGAGAGCCGACCTGCACGACCTCGCCGTCCTGCATGACGACGACCTGATCGGCGAAGGTCAGCGCCTCGGTCTGGTCGTGGGTGACGTAGATCATCGTCGCGCCGACGCGCTGGTGCAGCTCCTTGAGCTTGGAGCGGAGCTGCCATTTCAGGTGGGGGTCGATGACGGTGAGCGGCTCGTCGAACATGATGACGTTGACGTCCTCGCGGACGAGGCCGCGGCCCATGGAGATCTTCTGCTTGTTGTCGGGCGAGAGGCCGGCGGCGCGGCGGGAGAGCATCGGCCCGAGCTCGAGCAGCTCGGCGATGGCGCGGACGCGGGCGTCGACGGTCGCCTGCGGCACGCCGCGGTTGCGCAGCGGGAAGGCGAGATTGTCGTAGACGGTCATCGTGTCGTAGATGACCGGGAACTGGAACACCTGGGCGATGTTGCGCTCGGTCGGCGGCGCGTGGGTGACGTCGCGGCCGTCGAAGAGGACGCGGCCCTCGGAGGGGATGACGAGGCCGGAGATGATGTTGAGGAGCGTCGTCTTGCCGCAGCCCGAGGGGCCGAGCAGCGCATAGGCGCCGCCGTCGCGCCAGGCGAGGTCGATCTCCTTCAGCGCGTAGTCCTGCGGGCCCTTCGGGTGCGGCCCGTAGGCGTGGCGCAGGGCCTCGAGGCGGATCTCGGCCATCAGGCGACCCTTCTGCCGTCGGGGGCGAAGTAGAGCCCGTGGCGGACGTCGAGCCAGAAGCGGTGCGGCTCGCCGACGCGGTAGGGGTGGACGCCGTCGGACTGGGCGACCCAGACGCCGTCGCCGGCCTGGAAATGTGCGACGGATTCGGAGCCGGAGAGCTCGGTGATGCGGACGGTTCCGGTCAGCGGGGCCTGCGTCTCGGCGGTGCGGGCGGGGGCGACGAAGTGCGGGCGCAGGCCGAAGGTGTAGCTGCCGTCGGCGAGGGCGGCGGCGGGGCCCTCGGCGGGCCAGCGCACGTCGTCGAGGAGGACGATCTCGCCGCCGCGCTTGGTCACTGGCGCGGCGTTGATCGGCGGGTCGGAGAAGACGCGGGCGGTGACGAGGTCGCGGGGCGCGCGGTAGGTCTCGGCGGTGGGGCCGAACTGGGTGACGCGGCCCTCGTGCATCGTGGCGGTGTGGCCGCCGAGCATGAGGGCCTCGGAGGGTTCGGAGGTGGCGTAGACGACGATGGCGCCGCGGCCGGCGAAGAGGCGGGGCAGCTGGTCGCGCAGCTCCTCGCGGAGCTTGTAGTCGAGGTTGGCGAGCGGCTCGTCGAGGAGGACGAGGGCGCTGTCCTTGACGATGGCGCGGGCGAGCGCGGTGCGCTGCTGCTGGCCGCCGGAGAGCTCGTGCGGGCGGCGGGCGAGCATCGGGCCGAGATGCAGCAGCTCGGCGGTCTCTCGGACGCGGCGGTCTACCTCGGCGCGGGGGACGCCGGCGACGCGCAGCGGCGAGGCGATGTTCTCGAACACCGTCATGTTCGGGTAGTTGATGAAGAACTGGTGGACGAGGCTGACGTTGCGCTTGCGGGGCGTGACGCCGGTCACGTCGCGGCCATCGAAGCGGATCGTGCCGGTCGTGGGCGTCTCGAGCCCGGCCATCAGCTTGATGAGCGTGGTCTTGCCGGCGCCGGTCGCGCCGAGGAGCACGTTGAAGCCGCCGGGGGCGAGGGTCAGCGTGGTCTCGTGGATATGCGTCTCGGCGCCGACGCGCCGGGCGACGCCGACGAGCTCAAGCGTCATGGCAGCCGCGCCGGGACGGGGGCGCCGTGCAGGGGGCGCGCCGGGGCCGTGCGGGGAGGGCTGATGACCGGCATGGCGCGGGGGCCTCGCGTGAGGGGCGGCCGCCGGGAGGTCCGGCGGCCGCGGGTCGCTGTCAGTTGGCCTTGGGCTCGGCCTCGGCCCAGATCTTGACCATCTCTTCGTAGCTGATGGTCTCGCCCACGGGCTTCTCGTTCTCGAGCTTGGCCTTCGGGCCGTCGGGCTTGCCGATCCACTCGGCCGGGTCGACCTCCGGGTTGAGCCGCGGGCCGCAGCCGCCGTAGACGCCCGACGCCTCGTCGGCCTGCTGCATGCGGGCCATGGTGTCGTCCATCTCCTGCGCCAGCGCGTCCATCGCCTCCTGCGGCGTGGCCGAGCCCGAGTTCACGTTGCCGATCTGCTGCCACCAGATCTGCGCGAGCTTCGGGTAGTCGGGGACGTTGATGCCGGTCGGCGACCAGCGCACCCGGTCGGGCGAGCGGTAGAACTCGACGACGCCGCCGAGCTTGGGCGCGCGCTCGGTGAAGCTCTCGTCGCGGATCGTGCTGTCGCGGGCGAAGGTCAGGCCGACATGGCTCTTCTTGGTGTCGACGGTCTTCGAGGTGACGAACTGCGCGTAGAGCCAGGCGGCCTTTGCGCGGTCGTCGGGGGTCGAGCGCAGGATCGTCCACGAGCCGACGTCCTGGTAGCCGACCTTCTGGCCTTCCTGCCAGTAGGGGCCGTGCGGCGAGGGCGCGGCGCGCCAGAGCGGGTTGCCGTCGGCGTCGACGGTGTTGTTGCCCTCGGACTGCGGCTTGACCATGTCGGCGAGGAAGGCGGTGTACCAGAAGATCTGCTGGGCGACGTTGCCGACGGCCAGCGCGGGCAGCGACTGGTAGAAGTCGTAGGACGCGGCGCCCGGAGGCGCGTACTTGCGCAGCCACTCGTCCCACTTGGCGATGGCGAAGACCGCCGCCGGGCCGTTGGCCTCGCCGCCGCGCGAGGTCTTGGACCCCTCGGGGTTGCAGGAGCCCGCCTCCATGCGGATGCCCCATTCGTCGATCGGGATGCCGTTCGGCTCGCCCTTGGAGCCGACGCCCGCCATGGAGAGCCAGGCGTCCGTCATGCGCCAGCCGAGGTCGGGCGCGCGCTTGCCGTAGTCCATGTGGCCGAAGATCTGCGTGCCGTTGATCTCCTTCACGTCATTCGTGAAGAACTCGGCGATGTCCTCGTAGGCCGACCAGTTGATCGGCACGCCGAGGTCGTAGCCGTACTTTTCCTTGAACTGCGCCTGGTACTCGGGGTTGTCGAACCAGTCCTTGCGGAACCAGTAGAGGTTCGCGAACTGCTGGTCGGGCAGCTGGTAGAGGTTGCCGTCCGGTCCGGTGGTGAAGCTCTTGCCGATGAAGTCGTCGAGGTCGAGCGTCGGCGAGGTGACGTCCTTCCACGGGCCGGCCATCTGCTCGGTCAGGTTGTAGGTCTGCTGAAGGCGCGAATGCGTGCCGATCAGGTCGCTGTCGTTGACGTAGCCGTCGTAAAGGTTGCGGTTCGTCTGCATCTGCGTCTGGACCGCCTGCACCACCTCGCCCTCGCCGAGCAGCTGGTGGTTCACCTTGATGCCGGTGATCTCCTCGAAGGCCTTGGTCAGCACGGTCGATTCGTAGCTGTGCGTCGGGATCGTCTCCGACAGGACGTTGATCTCCATGCCCGCCATCGGCTTGGCCGCGTCGATGAACCACTGCATCTCGGCGACCTGCTCGTCGCGGCTGAGCGACGACGGCTGGAACTCGCTGTCGATCCACTTCTCGGCCGCCGCCATGTCCGCGAGGGCCGCCGGCGCGCCGGCGATCAGGGCGATCGCAGCCACGGCCGACATCAGAGGCTTTCGCATTCTCTCCTCCCAGTGAGCACGGGCGCCGGTGTGCTCCGACATCTCCGTGCCGGCAGTTCATTCGAAACCGCTTGACCGGTCAAGTGAAAAGTTTGACTTTCAGTCGCGCCCATCGCGAGAGCATTCAAGCATGCAGCTGAGCGAACGCCAGACGGAGATCCTCCAGCGCGCCCGCGCGCAGGGCCGCGTCGAGGTCGAGGCGCTCGCCGCCGATTTCGCCGTGACCACGCAGACGATACGGCGCGACCTCAACGAGCTGAGCCAGAGCGGGCTCCTCGCCCGGGTCCACGGCGGCGCGGTGTCGAACGCCCGCGTCTCCAACGTCGGCTATGCCGAGCGCCGGGTCGTGTCGGCGCCGGAGAAGCGGCGGATCGGCGAGCGCTGCGCCGGGATGATCCCGGACGGCTGCTCGGTGATCCTCAACATCGGGACGACGACGGAGGAGGTGGCGCGCGCGCTGACCGGCCACCGCGACCTCGTCGTCATCACCAACAACCTCAACGTGGTGCAGATCCTCTCCGGCACGCCGGCCAAGGACATCATCCTGACGGGCGGCATCGTGCGCCAGCAGGACGGGGCGATCGTCGGCGACGAGGCGGTGGAGTTCATCCGCAAGTTCAAGGCGGATTTCGCGGTGATCGGCTGCTCGGCGCTCGACGAGGACGGGGCGATCATGGACTACGACCTGCGCGAGGTGGCGGTCAGCCGCGCCATCGTCGAGAACGCGCGGCGCACCATCCTCGTCTGCGACCGGCTGAAGTTCGAGCGCACCGCGCCGATCCGCATCTGCTCCGCCGCGGACATCCACGCCTTCGTCACCGACGCCGCCCCGCCGCCCGCCTTCGCCGAGGTGTGCCGCAACGCCGGCGTGGCGATCGAGGTGGCCGACGAGGCCGGGGGCGAGGGCGAGGCGGCGTGATGCGGGTGGACCTCCTCGTCGTCGGCGGCGGCGTCAACGGCTGCGCCATCGCCCGCGACGCGGCCGGGCGCGGCCTCGCCGTGGCGCTGGTCGAGCAGGGCGACCTGGCGCAGGCGACCTCCTCGGCGTCGACCAAGCTGTTCCACGGGGGGCTGCGCTATCTCGAGCACTACGAGTTCCGGCTGGTGCGCGAATCGCTGATGGAGCGCGAGGTGCTGCTGCGGGCGATGCCGCACATCTCGCGGCCGCTGCGCTTCGTGCTGCCGCACCATGCCGGGCTGCGTCCGGCATGGCTCCTGCGGCTCGGGCTCTTTCTCTACGACCATCTCGGGGGCCGGCGGATCCTGCCGCCGACGCGCACGCTCGATCTGCGGGCCGACGCGGCGGGCGCGCCGTTGCGCCCGGAGTTCGTGCGGGGGTTCGAGTATTCCGATTGCTGGGTCGATGACGCGCGGCTGGTAGTGCTGCTCGCCCGGGACGCCGCCGTGCGCGGAGCCGTCATCCGGACCCGCACGCCGTTCCTGCGGGCGCGCCGCGAGGGCGGGGGGTGGCGGGCCGAGATCGCGGGGCCGGCCGGGACGGAGACGATCGCCGCGGCCGCCATCGCCAACGCCGCCGGGCCCTGGGTGGAGGACGTGGCGCGCGACGGGCTCGGGATCGCGCCGCGGCGAGCGGTGCGGCTGGTGCGCGGCAGCCATATCGTCGTGCGGCGGCTGTTCGAGCACGACCGCGCCTACATCTTCCAGCAGGCGGACGGGCGGATCGTCTTCGCCATCCCCTACGAGGGCGATTTCACCCTCATCGGCACCACCGACGTGGAGCATGACGGGGCCCCGGGGGAGCCGTTCTGCACCGGGGCGGAGCGCGACTACCTGCTGGCGGCCGCCTCGGGGTATTTCGCCGCGCCGGTGACGGCGGCGGACGTGGCCTGGAGCTATTCCGGGGTGCGGCCGCTCCTCGACGACGGGGCGGCCTCGGCGAGCGCGGCGACGCGCGACTACGTGCTGGAGATCGACGGCGGCGAGGGGCGGGCGCCGGCGCTGAGCGTGTTCGGGGGCAAGATCACCACGCATCGAAGGCTGGCGGAGGCGGCGATGGCGCGGCTGCGCCCGCATTTCCCGGCGATGGGGGCGGACTGGACCGCCGCCGCGGCGTTGCCGGGCGGGGATTTCCCGTGGGACGGCGGGGCGGCGCTCGTGGCGGGGCTGCGCGCGGCGCATCCGTTCCTCGGGGCGGCGGAGGCTGCGCGGCTGGCGCGGCTCTACGGGACCGAGGCGGCGGTCCTGCTCGGGGGCGCGCGGGCGGCGGCGGAGCTCGGCGAGGACTTCGGCGGCGGGCTGACCGAGCGCGAGCTCGACTGGCTGGTCGAGCGGGAATGGGCGGCGACCGCCGAGGACGTGCTGTGGCGGCGGACGAAGCTCGGGCTGCGGCTCGACGCGGGGCAGGCGGAGCGGGTCGGCTCGTGGCTGGCCGCGCGGCTCGCGGGCGGTGTCGAGGCGCGGGCGGCGCGGCAGGGCTGACGCGCGCGGCGATCCCTCGCAGGCCGGACGCCGGCTCCCTCGGCGCGCGTTCCTTTCTTCCTTCCTCCCTTGACCTATCGTGCAGGTTCCCCCGCCCGGAGGGCGGGGGGAAGGGGGGTGGGCGAACGGCGCGCAACGGCGCGCAGGGGCCCCGCGCGCGCTTGCGCGCGTGGGGAGACTGACTCCGGGGCGCAAAGGCGCCCCGGCGATCCTCGAGGACCATCCGCCGGCCCGACGAGGGCCCGGCGCGCGCGCAGGGTTGACGGGGCGGCGGGAATCGTGCTCCCGACAGCCGACAGCGCGGCTTGGGGGACATGCCGATGAGCGCCGAGGGGCCGAGACGGGCGATGACGCCGGCGGCGGTCCGCGCCCGCAAGGGGGGCGAGCCGCTGGTCTGCCTGACCGCCTACACCACGCCGATGGCGCGCATCGTCGACGCCCATGCCGACGTGATCCTGGTGGGCGACAGCCTCGGGATGGTGGTGCATGGGCTGCCCTCGACGCTCGGGGTGACGCTCGAGATGATGGTCCTGCACGGACGGGCGGTGATGCGGGCGGCGCCGAAGGCGCTGGTCGTCGTCGACCTGCCGTTCGGCGCCTACGAGGCCGGGCCGGCGCAGGCCTTCGCCGCCGCGGCGCGGGTGATGGGCGAGACCGGCTGCGCGGCGGTGAAGCTCGAGGGCGGCGTGGCGATGGCGGAGACGATCGGCTTCCTCGTCGCCCGCGGCGTGCCGGTGATGGCGCATGTCGGGCTGATGCCGCAGCAGGTGAACGCCGTGGGCGGCTACCGGGTGCAGGGCCGCGGCGCCGACGCCGAGCGGGTGCTGGCCGACGCGCGCGCGGCGGCGGAGGCGGGGGCCTTCGCGGTGGTGCTGGAGAAGGTGGCCGAGCCGCTCGCCCGGCGGATCACCGAAGCGGTGGCGGTTCCGACGATCGGGATCGGGGCCTCGGCGGCCTGCGACGGGCAGATCCTGGTGGTCGACGACATGCTCGGGATCTTCACGGCGTTCCGCCCCTCGTTCGTGCGCCGCTATGCGGAGCTCGGGGCGGCGGCGGAGGCGGCGGTGGCGGCCTATGCCGCCGACGTGCGGGCGCGGGCGTTTCCCGGGCCCGAGCACGTGTTTCCCGACGCATGAGCGCGCCGCCGCCGATCGTGCGCACGGTCGCCGCGTTGCGCGCGACGGTCGCGGCGTGGAAGGCGGGGGGCGCGCGGGTGGGGGTCGTCCCGACCATGGGCGCGCTGCACGAGGGGCACATGAGCCTCGTGCGCGCGGCGAAGGCGGGGGCGGACCGGGTGATCGTGACGCTGTTCGTCAACCCGCGGCAGTTCAACAGCCCGTCCGACCTCGCCGCCTATCCGCGGACCGAGGCGGCGGACGCGGAGAAGCTCGCGCCGCTGGCGGTGGACATGCTCTATGCGCCGGAGCCGGGGGAGATGTACCCGGAGGGGTTCGCGACCGCGGTCTCGGTCGCGGGGGTGTCGGAGGGGCTGTGCGGCGCCGCCCGGCCGGGGCATTTCGACGGGGTCGCCACGGTGGTGGCGAAGCTCCTGATCCAGACCGGGGCCGACCGCGCCTTCTTCGGCGAGAAGGACTACCAGCAACTGCTCGTGGTGCGGCGGATGGCGCGGGACCTCGACCTGCCGGTCGAGATCGTCGGCTGCCCGACGGTGCGCGAGGCGGACGGGCTGGCGCTCTCCTCCCGCAACGTCCGCCTCTCCGAGGCGGGCCGCCGGAAGGCGCCGGCGCTCGCCCGCGCGCTCCACGACGCCGGGATGAGGATGCGCACGGTCGGGATGGCGGAGCAGGCGCTGCCCGAGGCCGAGGCGGCGATCCTCGCGGCGGGGTTCGAGAAGGTGGAGTATCTCGAGCTGCGGCGGGCCGACGACCTCGGCCCGCTCGGCGAGGGGACCTCGGGGCGCCTGCTCGTCGCCGCGTGGCTCGACGGGGTCCGGCTCATCGACAACATGCCGGTGGCGATCATGCCGGCGCGGCTCCTGCGGGAGCGCGCCAGGAGGGGCCGGTAGCGCCGCGCCAGGGCCGTGGAGCCTTGGGTGTTCACGCGTGAATATTCATCAAGCCATTGATTTTATTGAATCGGGTTTGTGAACAGCGCGCCCGGCCCACACTGCACGACACCTGTCTGCTCTGCCGGATCCACGGGGCGCGCGCGCCGAGCGACCGAAGCGGGCTTGCCCGCGAGGCCCGGCGCGACAAGCGAAAGCACGGCTTTCGCCGCGCCGACGGCTGGAGCGCGTTGGCGCGGAGGCCGTGGGGGGTGAAGATTTCTCCGTCGCGCGCAATCCGTCCGTGATTGCCCCGGCGAGCGCGGAATCGCGCTCGCCCCCCGAGGGGCGATCGCGGACGGATTTGCCACGGGTCAAATCCGTCTGGCGTCACCGTCGCGGCCTGCTTCCGGCCGGGCTTCCCCTCCACTGTCGTGCAGTGTGAGCCCGGCCACATTGCACGACGCTTGTCTTGTCCCGCACGATACGGCGCCATGGCCGTGCGCCCTCATGGACAAGCCCGAGCAGATGCGAGCGGGCAGCATCTCGGTCATGTTGGCGGCGCCGTATTCTGCGGCGCCGTTCGACTCACTTCCGCCTTCCTACCCCAACCGCTCCGTGTCGAGCCGGCGGGAGCCGCCGAACCTGCACGCAGCGATCAGGCGAACCTCGTGTCAGGCCTCGGCGTGCTCCCTCGCGCCGTTCTCCTGCGCGAGCCGGGCGGGAAGGGCGTTGGCCCAGGCGCTGATCGTGCCGGCGCCGAGGCAGACCAGCATGTCGCCGGGACGGCACTCGGCCTTGACGAAATCGACGAGCGCCGCCTCGCCGGCAAGCGGCAGGGCGCGGCGGTGGCCGTGGGCGATCAGGCCGCCGACCAGGGTGTCGCGGCTGACGCCCTCGATCGGGGCCTCGCCGGCCGAGTAGACGTCGGTGATCGCCACCACGTCGGCGTCGTTGAAGGCGGCGCAGAACTGGGTGAAGAGGTCGCGCAGCCGGGTGTAGCGGTGCGGCTGGTGGACGCAGACCACCCGCCCCTTGGTCGCCTGCCGCGCCGCCTTGAGCACCGCGGCGATCTCGACCGGGTGGTGGCCGTAGTCGTCGATGATGGCGACGCCGTGCCACTCGCCGACGCGGGTGAAGCGGCGGCTGACCCCCTCGAACCCGGCCAGCGCCTCGCGGATCGCGTCCTTGGAGATGCCGAGGTGGCGGGCGACGGCGATGGCGGCGAGCGCGTTCGAGACGTTGTGGTCGCCGGTCATCGGCAGGATCACGCCCTCGATCACGGCGCCTTCCGCGTTCAGCGCCACGTCGAAGCGGGCGGAGCCGTTCTCGAAGGTGAGGTTGCGCGCCTGCACGCCGGCCTGCGGGTTGAAGCCGTAGGTGACGATCCGCCGGTCGGAGATGCGGCCGACCAGCGCCTGCACCTCGGGGTGGTCGATGCAGCAGACGCCGAGCCCGTAGAACGGCACCGAGGACACGAAGGCGTCGAAGGCGGCCTTGACCTTCTCGAAGTCGCCCCAGTGGTCGAGATGCTCGGGGTCGATGTTGGTCACGATGGCGATCTCGGCCGGCAGGCGGTTGAAGCTGCCGTCGCTCTCGTCGGCCTCGACCACCATCCAGTCGCCGGCGCCGATGCGGGCGTTCGAGCCGTAGGCGCGGATGACGCCGCCGTTGATGACGGTCGGGTCCATGCCGCCGCCGTCGAGGAGGGCGGCGACCATCGAGGTCGTGGTGGTCTTGCCGTGGGTGCCGGCGACCGCGACGCAGGACTTGAGCCGCATCAGCTCGGCCAGCATCTCGGCCCGGCGCACCACGGGCAGGTTGCGGGCGCGGGCGGCGTCGAGCTCGGGGTTGCCGGGCTTGATGGCGGTGGAGATGACGACGACCCTGGCGTCGCCGAGGTTCTCGGCGCGCTGGCCGATGAAGATGCGCGCGCCCTTCTCCGCGAGGCGGTCGGTGATCGGCGAGGCCCTGGAGTCGGAGCCCTGCACGTCGAAGCCGTGGTTCAGCAGCACCTCGGCGATGCCGGACATGCCGATGCCGCCGATCCCGGTGAAGTGGATCGCGCCGATGTCGTGGGGCAGGCGGGTCTGTCCGTTCATGCTCGGTCCTCTCCTGGGCCTCTTGCGGGGCGCCTGCTTGTCACGCGCGCGCCGGTCAGGCGCGCTTCTCCCGCGGCGCGCCGAGCCGCGCCCGGCCGGCGGCGAGGCGCTCGACCAGCTCGGCGAGCTCCAGCGTCGCGTCGGGGCGGCCGCGGCCGCGGCTGGCCTCGGCCATCGCCGTGGCCCCCTCCGGGTCGGAGAGGATCGCCGAGATGTGGCCGGCGAGCAGCTCCGGGGTCAGCGCGTCCTCGCGGATCATGAAGGCGCCGCCGGCCTGCACCAGCCCGGCGGCGTTGGCCGCCTGGTGGTCGTCGGCGGCGAAGGGGTAGGGGATCAGGATCGCCGGCCGGCCGATCACGGTGATGTCGGCGATCGAGCCCGCGCCGGCGCGCGAGATCACCAGCGTCGCCTCGGCGAGCCGCTGCGGCACGTCCTCGAAGAAGCCGCGCAGGTCGGCGGCGACGCCGAGCCCGGCATAGGCGTCCTGCGCGCGGGCCATGTCCTCGGGGCGCACCTGCTGGGAGATGCGCAGCCGGGCGCGCAGCTCCTCCGGCAGGAGGGCGACGGCGGCGGGCACGACGCGGGCGAAGGCGCCGGCGCCCTGGCTGCCGCCGATGACCAGCATCCCCATCGGGTGCGGGCCGGGCGGCAGGTAGGGGGCCTCGGCCTGGGCCAGCACGTCCTCGCGCACCGGGTTGCCGAGGTGGAAGGCGCGTGCGTCCTCCGGCAGCGGCGTCGGCCAGACCCCGCAGACCACGGCGTCGACCCGGGTGGCGAAGCTGCGGTTGACGCGGCCGAGGACGCCGTTCTGCTCGTGGATCAGCCGCGGCGCGCCGAGGATCGTCGCGGCGATCATCGCGGGGAGCGCCGGGTAGCCGCCGAAGCCGGCGACGCAGGCGGGGCGGTCGCGGCGCATCGACCAGAGCGTCGAGAGCGTGCCCCAGGCGATGGCGAAGGGGGCGGCGATCCTCGCGAGGAGGCCGCCCTGGGCGAAGGTGGCGGCGGCGGTGACCTGGCGCTCGACGGCCGGGGGGAAGCCGCCGGCGTAGCGGGCGCCGCGGGCGTCGGTGGCGAGCTTCACCCGCCAGCCGCGCGCCAGCATCTCCTCGGCGAGCGCCTGGGCGGGGAACATGTGGCCCCCGGTGCCTCCGGCGGCGATGACGAGGAGCGGCGCGGCCACGTCAGCGGGTCCCGAGGATGTCGTCGATGTCGTGCTGCGGCCGCTTGCGCGTCAGCGCCAGCAGCACGCCGAGGCCGAGGCCGGCGGCGATCAGCGACGAGCCGCCGTAGGAGATGAGCGGCAGGGTCATGCCCTTGGCGGGCAGGAGGCGGACCGCGACGCCCATGTTGATGAGCGACTGCATGCCGAGGAGCACGGCGAGGCCGGTGCCGGCGAGGCGGATGAACGGGTCGCGCTCGCCGACGAGGCGCAGCAGCGAGCGGACGACGACGGTGAGGTAGAGCGCCATGATGACGACGCAGAGGATGAGGCCGAACTCCTCGGCGGCGACGGCGATGATGAAGTCGGTATGGGCGTCCGGCAGGATCCACTTCACCTGGCCGTTGCCGGGGCCGACGCCGAGGAAGCCGCCCTCCTGGATGGCGTTGGTGGCGTAGCCGATCTGGGTGCGCGGATCGACCTCGGAGGCGAGGAAGCCGTCGATGCGGCGGGCGACGTGCTCGGAATTGTGGTAGGCGAACCAGCCCGCGCCGATCACCCCCGCGCCGACGCCGCCGAGCAGGAGGACCGGCGCGCCGGCGGCGAAGTACATGAGCCCCCAGGTGGCGATGATCAGGCCGGCCTGGCCGAAGTCGGGCTGGAGGGCCAGCGTCGCGGTCAGCGCCACGGCGACGACGAAGGAGAGGAGGCGTCCCGGCGGGCCGGAGACGTCGTAGGAGGCGGCCATCAGCCAGGCGGCGAAGATGGCGAAGGAGGGCTTCAGGAACTCCGAGGGCTGCACGGAGACGAAGCCGAGCGAGTACCAGCGGATCGCGCCCTTGCCGAAGTCGGTGCCGAGCGCCGGCAGGAGCGCGAGCGCGACGACGGAGCCGGCGAAGGCGAGGACGCCGAGCCGGCGCAGGGTGGCCGGCGACAGCATCGAGACGACGACCATCGTGGCCAGCGCCATGGCGCCGAAGGCGGCCTGGCGGGTGACGTAGTGGAAGGCGGGGAGGCCGTTCTTCACCGCGAGCGGCGGCGAGGCGGCGAGGCCGAGCAGCATCCCGGCGAGGAAGAGGCCGAGGATGGCGGCGAGCGACCAGCGGTCGACGGTGCGCCACCAGTGCGGCAGGATCGGCTCGCCCGGCTTCGCCGGGGCCGCGCCATAGACCATCTCGGTCAAGGGAGCCTGCCCTCCATTCCGCCTGCACCGCCTCTCGCCGGCCGGATTGTCTCCGGTCCGGGCTCGTTGCGGCGCAGTCTAGTCGGAATGCGCGGGAAAGGCCAGCCTTTCGCGAATCGGTCGGGGGCGCGGGGTCAGAAGACGTTCATCAGGTAGAGGATGATGATTATGGGGATCGGGATGCCGATCATCCAGGCCAGGACGCCCTTCATGTCAGACCTCTTGGGTTGCCGATTGGTTGCAGATCGGCGGGACAACGCCGATCCGGCGCGCCGGGTTCCATCGCTGCGCCGCCGGGCGCCGCGGCGGCGGGTTCAGGGGGGGCAGGGGGTCTGCGCCGCCTCAGAAGCCGTGGTTGACGGCCTCGACGTTGTTGCCGTCCGGGTCGAGGACGAAGGCGCCGTAATAGGTCGGGTGGTAGTCGGGCCGCAGGCCGGGCGCGCCGTTGTCGGTCCCGCCGGCGGCGAGGGCGGCGGCGTGGAAGGCCCGCACGGCGGCCTGGTCGGCGGCGGCGAAGGCGACGTGGATCGGCCCGGAGCGCGGGCCATGCGCGCCGACCCAGAAGAACGGCTTGCCGTTCGCGCCGTAGCCGACGCCGACGGGCTCGCCCTCGTCCGGGAAGGCCATCACCCGGCCGATCCCGAGCGGGGCGAGCGCCGCGTCGTAGAAGGCGAGCGAGCGCTTGAGGTCGGCGACGCTGATTCCGGTGTGGTCGATCATGGCGGGAGCCTAGACCCGCCGGCGCCCGCGGGGAAGGGGACGGGCTTTCGCGCGGGGGCCGGCGGACCTATCCTCGGGGGAGCGGAGGACGAAGATGGCAAGGCTGACCTGCCTCGACTGCGGCCAGGCGAACCGCGTGCCGGACGACCGGCTGGGCGCCTGGCCGAAATGCGGGGTCTGCGGCGCGCCGCTCGTCGACGGGCGGGTGCGGGCGATCGACCCGGGCGTCCTCGACAAGGCGATGCGCGACGACCTGCCGCTCGTCGTCGACTTCTGGGCGGCGTGGTGCGGCCCGTGCCGGATGATGGCCCCCGAGTTCGCCAAGGCCGCGGCCGCGCTGCGCCCGCGCGTCCGCTTCGCCAAGCTCGACACCGAGGCGCACCCGGCGGTCTCGGCCCGCTTCGCCATCCGCGGCATCCCGCTGCTGATCGCCTTCCGCGCCGGCCGCGAGCTCGCCCGCCAGGCCGGCGCCCAACCCGCCGCCGCCATCGAGGCCTGGGCGAGAGGCCTCGCCGAGGCGCCCCGTTCCTAGCCAGGCAGGGCGGTCAGCAGTGATAGCGGCATTGCGCGACCTCGATCGCCATGGTGGTGATGCGGCGGGACCCGGAAGCCGGCGAGATCGCCCCGGAGCGGCTCCGGCTTGCCGGTTCGCTCGAAGGGATGGCGCAGGGAGCCTGCCGCCTCGCCGGCCGGCGCCGGCGCGCTACGTCGGAAGGGGTCGGAAGGGGTCGGACGGGGGAGACGATGAGCGAGAGGTTCAGGATCGGCGACCATGTCGCGTGGAACTCCGAGGCGGGCCGGGTGTCGGGGACGGTCATCGCCATCCATACCAGCGACTTCGACTACAAGGGCCATGTCCGCCACGCCTCGGAGGACGAGCCGCAGTATGAGATCAGGAGCGACCGGACCGACCATGTCGCCGCCCACAAGGGCGGGGCTCTGACGCTGATCCGCTGACGCCGGGGCGTGGCGCTCCCGTTCTTCACCATCGGCCATTCCAACCGCAGCCTCGCGGACTTCGTCGATCTCCTCGAGGCCGCCGGGGTCGGGTTCGTCGCGGATGTGCGGACGGTGCCGCGGTCGCGCGCCAATCCGCAGTTCAACCGGGACAGCCTCCCCGGGTCGCTGGCCGCCGTCGGCCTCGGCTACGAGCACATGGCGGCGCTCGGCGGCCTCCGCGGCAAGGCGGCGACGCCGCCGGAGGTCAACGGCCTCTGGCTCAACCAGAGCTTCCACAACTATGCCGACTATGCGCTGACGGCGCCGTTCGCGGTCGGACTCGACGCGCTGATCGCCTGCGGCCGCGAGCGCCGCACGGCGGTGATGTGTGCCGAGGCCGTCTGGTGGCGCTGCCACCGCCGCATCGTCGCCGATCATCTGATCGCCCGCGGCGAGACGGTGTTCCACATCCTCGGCGAGGGCGGGCCGGAGGCCGCCCGGCTGACGCCGGGGGCGGTGATCCGGCCGGACGGGACCGTCGTCTACCCCCCCGGTTGAATCCTACTGGTCGAGGAAGCTCCTGAGCTTCCGGCTCCTGCTCGGGTGCTTCAGCTTCCGGAGCGCCTTCGCCTCGATCTGGCGGATGCGCTCGCGGGTGACGCTGAACTGCTGGCCGACCTCCTCCAGCGTGTGGTCGGTGTTCATGCCGATGCCGAAGCGCATCCGCAGGACGCGCTCCTCGCGGGGGGTGAGGGAGGCGAGGACGCGGGTGGTGGTCTCCTTCAGGTTGCCCTGGATGGCGCTGTCGAGCGGCAGGATGGCGTTCTTGTCCTCGATGAAGTCGCCGAGCTGCGAATCCTCCTCGTCGCCGATGGGCGTCTCGAGGCTGATCGGCTCCTTGGCGATCTTCATCACCTTGCGGACCTTCTCGAGCGGCATCTGCAGCTTCTCGGCCAGCTCCTCGGGCGTCGGCTCGCGGCCGATCTCGTGCAGCATCTGGCGGCCGGTGCGGACCAGCTTGTTGATCGTCTCGATCATGTGGACCGGGATGCGGATCGTGCGGGCCTGGTCCGCGATCGAGCGGGTGATCGCCTGGCGAATCCACCACGTCGCGTAGGTCGAGAACTTGTAGCCGCGGCGGTACTCGAACTTGTCGACGGCCTTCATCAGGCCGATGTTGCCTTCCTGGATCAGGTCGAGGAACTGCAACCCGCGGTTCGTGTACTTCTTGGCGATGGAGATCACGAGGCGGAGGTTCGCCTCGACCATCTCCTTCTTGGCCTGCCGGGCCTCCTTCTCGCCCTTCTGCACCTGCGCGACGATGCGGCGGAACTCGGAGATGTCGAGGCCGACATACTGGCCGACCTCGGCCATCTCGTGGCGGATCTCCTCGACCTTGTCGCGGTAGCGGGAGGCGAGCTGGTCCCAGCCGCGCGAGCGCAGCCGGCCGACGCGCTCCAGCCAGCCGGGCTCCAGCTCGGCGCCGCGGTATTCCTGCAGGAACTCCTGCCGGCTGACCCGGGCCTGGTCGGCGAGCTTCACCATGCCGCCGTCGAGCGACATGATCTTGCGGTTGATGCCGTAGATCTGGTCGACGAGCTGGTCGATGCGGTTGTTGTGCAGGTGCATCGAGTTGACGAGCTCGACGATCTCGCCGCGCAGGCGCTGGTACTCGCGCTCCTGGGTGGAGGTGAAGCTCTCGTCCTGGTTCAGGGTCGCCGACATGCGGCTGTCCTGCATCTCGGCGAGGCGGGAATAGTCGGAGGCGATGCGGTCGAGCGTCTCCAGCACCTGCGGCTTCAGCGCCGCCTCCATGGCGGCGAGCGACAGGGCGCCGGCCTCCTCGTCCTCGTCGGGCTCCTCCTCGCGCACGGGAGCGCCGCCGACGTCGGTGATGTCGAGGTCGGGGTCGTCCTCGTCCTGCGCCTGCGCGGCGCGGGCGGGCTCGGGGCGGGCCGAGGGCTGGGGCCGCGGCGCCTCGGCGCGCGGCTCGGCGGGCTCCGCGCCCGGCAGCACGACCTCGACGTCGTCGGCCTCCATCGACTGGCCGAAGGTGGTCTCGAGGTCGATCACGTCGCGCAGCATGATCGCCTCGTCGAGGAGCTCGTCGCGCCACACCGTGATCGCCTGGAAGGTGAGCGGGCTCTCGCAGAGCCCGGCGATCATGGTGTTGCGCCCCGCCTCGATGCGCTTGGCGATGGCGATCTCGCCCTCGCGGGACAGGAGCTCGACCGAGCCCATCTCGCGCAGGTACATGCGGACGGGATCGTCGGTGCGGTCGAGCGCCTCGCCGGCGACGGCGGGCATGGCGAGCTCGCGGGAGCCCGATTCCGGCTCGGCCTCGGCGGCGGCGGGCCGCTCCTCCTCCTCGCCCTCCTCGGCGTCGATGACGTTGATGCCCATCTCGTTGAGCATCGCCATCACGTCCTCGATCTGCTCCGAGTTCACCTGGTCCTGGGGCATGACCTCGTTGAACTCGTCGAGCGTGATGTAGCCGCGCGCCTTCGCTGTCGCGATCATCTTCTTGACCGCGGCCTGGCTCATGTCGAGCATCGAGCCCGGGGGCTCGGCCCCTTCCTCAGGCTTCTTGCCGTCGTCTTTTCCGGCCATGGGGAGGCTCCTGATGCACGCCTAGGTTGCGCAAGCCCGGGCGGCTTTCGTTTTCGCGGACGAATCAGTGATTCGCAATGCGGTTCAGGGGTGACGCTTTCTCCAGATCTGTCCGTCGATCATGTTTTGCAACCCCTGGCTCAGCGCGGATTCGTCCTCCGATTCGGAAACAGCCTCCGCGAGGGGACGGGTGACGGCCGCGTGGGCGGCCTCGGCGGCCTCGCGCAGGCGCCACGTGACGCCCTCGTCGGCGGTCCCCGCGACGGCGCGCTCGGCGTCGCGGGTCTCGGCGGCCCGGCCCCCGGCGGCGGCGTGGCGGTCGAGCGCCTCGGCGACGGCGCGCTCGGCGAGGGCCGGGTCGGCGAGGTGGCGCGCCGCGGGCAGCGTGCCGGTGGCGCGGAGCCGCGGGCGCGGGTCGAAGCCGAGGCGCGCCGCCACGGCGGCGGCGGGGTCGTCGGGCGCGCGGGCGAGGGCGGCGAGGAGCGCGTCGCGGATGCCGGCGAGATCGGCGCAGAGGAACTCGATGCGGTCGAGGGCGTGCTCGAAGCGCGCCGCGATCGCCGGGTGGGCGAGGCAGCCGGCGAGGATCAGCGTCTCCTGCATCCGCGCCTCGGCCTCGGCGGCGGCCTCCGGGCGGGCGAGCAGCGAGGCGCGCGTCGTCGGCCCGGCCCCGACCGGCGGCGGGGGCGGCGCGCCGCGCTTGCCGCCGGGGCCGCGAGGCGCGCGCGCCGCGCGGGCCGACGCAGGGCGCGGGGCAGGGGCGAAGAGCGCGGCGCGGCGGGCGCGGATCTCGGCCTGCCAGTGGGCGCGGAGCGAGGGGTCGGCGATGCGGGCGAGGTGGGCGCGCAGGCGGGCGTCGAGCGCGGCGCGGCGCTCGGGGCTGTCGAGCGCCCCCGCCTCGGCGGTCTCGCGCTCCCAGAGCAGGTCGACCATGGGGCGCGACGCGGCGAGCAGCGCCTCGACCGCGGCGGCGCCCCCGGCGCGGGCGACGTCGTCGGGGTCCTGCCCCGGCGGCATCAGCGCGAAGCGCAGGCCCTTGCCGGCGGCGAGGAGCGGCAGCGCGAGGTCGACGAGGCGCTGCGCCGCGCCCTGCCCGGCGGCGTCGCCGTCGAGGGCCACCACCGGCTCGTCGGCGACCCGCCACATCAGCTGGAGCTGGTCGGCGGTGATCGCGGTGCCGAGCGGCGCGACGACATGGCCGATCCCCGCCTGCGTGAGCGCGATCGCGTCCATGTAGCCCTCGACGACCACGAGCCCGCCCGCCTTGCCGGCGGCGGCGCGGGCGGGGCCGAGGTTGTAGAGGTTGCGCCCCTTGTCGAAGAGCGGCGTCTCCGGGCTGTTGAGGTACTTGGCGCGGGCGTCGGCGGCCATGGCGCGGCCGCCGAAGGCGATGGCGCGGCCGCGGCCGTCGCGGATCGGGAAGAGGATGCGGTCGCGGAAGAGGTCGTAGGGCTCGCCGCCCTCCTCGGGCCGGCGGCAGAGCCCGGCCTCGACCAGCACGGCCGGCGTGAAGCCCTTGCCGGTCAGCGCGCGGAAGAGCGCGTGGCGGTCGCGGCCGGCATAGCCGAGCTCGAAGCGGCCCTGCGTCTCCGCCGTGACGCCGCGGCGCTCGAGATAGGCGCGCGCCTCGCCTGCGGCGGCGGCGGCGAGGCTCATCCGGTAGAAGCGGACCGCGGCCTCCATCGCCTCGGCGAGCCCGGCGCGGACCGTCTCGCGGGCGGCGGCCGCGGGGTCGCGGGCGGGCATCGCCATGCCGGCCTCGGCCGCGAGGCGCTCGACGGCCGCCATGAAGTCGAGGTTCTCGCTCTCGCGCAGGAAGGTGACCGCGTCGCCCTTCGCGTGGCAGCCGAAGCAGTAGTAGAACCCCTTGGCGTCGTCGACGTGGAACGAGGCCGACTTCTCCTGGTGGAACGGGCAGGCGGCCCAGAAATCCCCCTTGGCGGCGTTGGTCTTGCGCGGCTCCCAGGAGACCTTCCGCCCGATCACCCGCGCCAACGAGACGCGGCCTCGGAGCTCGTCGAGGAAGCCGGGCGGGAGGGACATCGCCGCAATATCGGGTCGGGGGCGGCGCTTGGCAAGGATTCGTCAGGGCGCGCCCGGGCCGATTTCCAGCGCGGCGATCTCCGCGCCGCCGCCGGCGTCGAAGACGCGGATGCGCTCGCGGCGCCCGGCGTCCACCGTCACCACCGCGACCCAGCCGGCGCCGAAGGTCACCGCCTGGGCGCTCTCGCCGGCGGGCAGCGACAGCGCGGGCGGCAGCAGCGGCTGCGCGGGGGAGAGCGCCGACAGGCGGATGACAAGGAGCGCGACCACCGTTATGACGCCCAGGATCAGGGTCAGGGTGAGCCCGGTCACCAGCCGGCGCAGCCGGCGCAGGCCCGGGGGCTCGGCGCCGCCGTCGTCGCTGCCGGAGGTCGAAGCCGACATGTCGCTGCCTTCCCAAACGCTGCGCATCGTCGTGCCGGATCTGCCCGGCGAAAGGCTTGATAAGGCCTTGGCGGCCGGGGCGCCAGACGGGCTGGGGCTGAGCCGCACCCGGCTGCAGCGGCTGATCGAGGAGGGGGCCGTGCGCGCCGCCGACACCGGCGCGCCGCTCCGCGACCCCAAGCTGCGCGTGGCGGGCGGCGAGGCGGTCGACGTGGCGCTGCCGCCGCCTGCCCCGACGCTCGCCGAGGCCGAGGACATCCCCGTCGCCGTCGCCTACGAGGACGAGGACCTGATCGTGATCGACAAGCCCGCCGGGCTCGTCGTCCATCCCGCGCCGGGGGCCGAGGCCGGCACGCTCGTCAACGCGCTCCTGCACCATTGCGGCGCCAGCCTCTCCGGCGTCGGGGGGCGCATCCGTCCGGGCATCGTCCACCGCATCGACAAGGACACCTCCGGCCTCCTCGTCGCCGCCAAGAACGACGCCGCCCATCAGGGGCTCGCCGCGCAGTTCGCCGCCCACACGCTGGAGCGGCGCTACCTGGCGGTCACCTGGGGCGCCCCCGACCCGGCCGACCCGCGGCTCGCCGGCCTGCCCGGGATCGCCTGGGAGCCGGGCGGCGTCCTGAGGCTCGATACCCGCGTCGGCCGGAACCCGGCCGACCGCAAGCGCATGGCGGTGCTCGCCGAGGGCGGCAAGCACGCCGTGACGCGCGCCCGCGTGCTGGAGCGCTTCGGCCCGCCCGGCGCGCCGCAGGCCGCGCTGGTCGAGTGCCGGCTGGAGACCGGCCGCACCCACCAGATCCGCGTGCATCTCTCGTATGCCGGGCACCCGCTCGTCGGCGACGCCGTCTATGCGCGGCGGCGCAGCTCGTCCGATCCGGTGCTGGCGGGCTTCCCGCGGCAGGCGCTGCACGCCGCCTCGCTGGGATTCCGCCATCCGCGAACCGGCGCAGATATGCGCTTCGAGGCCGATCCGCCCGCGGATCTCGCGGAACTGTTAACGCATTTGCGACGGAACGGGGGCCCTGGGGCGTTTAAGGTTTCGTAGAGAGACCTATACTATGCGTTAAGAGGCGGGGGGTCCGAGCCCGCCCGGAGGGAGTTCCGTGAGCTACGCCAAGTTGCCGGCGCCGTCGCCCGAGCAGGGGCTGTCGCGCTATCTGTCCGAGATCCGCAAGTTTCCGATGCTCGAGCCCGAGCAGGAATACATGCTCGCCAAGGCCTGGGTCGACCACGGCGACAAGGAGGCCGCGCACCAGCTGGTGACGAGCCACCTGCGCCTCGCCGCCAAGATCGCCATGGGCTATCGCGGCTACGGCCTGCCGACGGCCGAGGTGATCTCCGAGGCCAATGTCGGGCTGATGCAGGCGGTCAAGCGCTTCGACCCGGAGAAGGGCTTCCGCCTCGCCACCTACGCGATGTGGTGGATCCGCGCCTCGATCCAGGAGTACATCCTGCGGTCGTGGAGCCTCGTGAAGATGGGCACCACCGCGGCGCAGAAGAAGCTCTTCTTCAACCTGCGCAAGGCCAAGAACAAGATCGGCGCCATCGAGGAGGGCGAGCTGCGCCCCGAGAACGTGGCGCGGATCGCCCACGACCTCAACGTCTCCGAGGACGAGGTCATCTCGATGAACCGCCGGATGTCCGGCGGCGACAGCTCGCTCAACGCCCAGATCAAGGGCGACGGCGAGGGCACGGCCGAGTGGCAGGACTGGCTCGAGGACGAGGACGCCGACCAGGCGATGGCCTATGCCGAGCGCGACGAGCTGGAGAACCGGCAGGCGCTGCTCCTCGAGGCGATGGCCGGCCTCAACGAGCGCGAGCGCCACATCCTGACCGAGCGCCGGCTCAAGGACGAGCCGGTGACGCTGGAGGACCTCAGCAAGGAATACGACGTCAGCCGCGAGCGCATCCGCCAGATCGAGGTGCGCGCCTTCGAGAAGCTGCAGAAGCGCATGCGCGAGCTCGCGGCCGAGCGCGGCATGGTGCCGACGGTGAACTGACGCCTGCGCCTGCGCGCGCCTTGGGCCGATGCGCCGGCGCTCGTAGCGTCGCGTGTCCTTGGGCGGGGGTGCGCCGAGAAGCAGGCCGACACGTTCTGGCGCGTGGCGCGCTGCACCCTCGACGGTGGCGAGGAGAGCGACCTCCAGCTCCTGCTTCCGCCAGCGGGCGCCCCGGCGATGGTCTACGGCGACCGGGAGGCGGGCACACGCACGGTCCCAAACGTCCAGGTGCGCCTCGGCGCGATCCAGGCCCTCGAACGGATCGCGCAGGACAGCGACCGCGACCACATCCGGGGGACAGAGATCCCCTGCGCCTATCTCCGCGAGAACGCGCCGGAGCGCGCCGCCCGCGGATTTTGACGCTGCGGCGTCCGAGCTGGCGTCGATAGAGGAGGTTCGCGCCGAACTTCCCTGCGGCGCCGGCAATCCCCCCCGCGAGACCGGCACGTCGTGACCGATCGACAAGCCGCGGCCGGAGGGACATCCGCCCGGGCCGCGAGCGGCTCGCCGGCGTCCCGCCGCCGCATCGGTCTTGCGCCCGGGCCGCGGCTTCGCCTAAGACCGAGCCGGATCCCCGAGTAGAAGAGGCGCGGCGTAGATGAGCGAGACGGATGTGATCTTCGCGGACCGGATGCTGTCGCTCGGCCTCGCGCGCGTGTCCGAGCAGGCCGCGATCGCCGCGGCCAAGCTGATCGGGCGCGGCGACGAGAAGGCCGCCGACCAGGCCGCGGTCGACGCGATGCGGACGCAGCTGAACCTCCTCGACATCCAGGGCGTCGTCGTCATCGGCGAGGGCGAGCGCGACGAGGCGCCGATGCTCTTCATCGGCGAGGAGGTCGGCTCGGGCAAGGGGCCGGCGGTCGACATCGCGCTCGACCCGCTCGAGGGCACCACGCTCACCGCCAAGGACATGCCGAACGCGCTCGCGGTGATCGCCATGGGCCCGCGCGGCTCGATGCTGCATGCGCCCGACGTCTATATGGAGAAGCTCGCGGTCGGGCCCGGCTACGCCGTCGACGTCGTCAGCCTCGACATGACCCCCACCGAGCGGATCGCGGCGCTGGCGAAGGCCAAGGGCGTCGACGCCAGCGGGATCATGGTCTGCGTGCTGGAGCGGCCGCGGCACGAGAAGCTCGTCGCCGAGATCCGCGCCACCGGCGCGCGCATCCGCCTGATCACCGACGGCGACGTCGCCGGCGTCATCCACTGCGCCGAGCCGGAGACGACCGGCATCGACATGTACATGGGCTCCGGCGGCGCCCCCGAGGGCGTGCTGGCCGCCGCGGCGCTCAAGTGCATGGGCGGGCAGATGTGGGGCAAGCTCCTGTTCCGCAACGACGCCGAGCGCGAGCGCGCCCGCAAGGCCGGGATCGAGGATCTCGACCGCATCTACACCCGCGACGAGATGGTGACCCAGGACGTCATCTTCGCCGCGACCGGGGTGACCGACGGCTCGGTGGTCAAGGGCGCCAGCCGCGACGGCGAGTGGCTGGAGACCGAGACCATCCTGATGCGCTCCAAGACCGGGTCGCTGCGCCGGATCATCTACCGCCAGCGCAACCAGTGACCGAAGGGCGGTCCCGGCGGGGGCCGATCGTCTTCATGGCGGTCTGGCTCGTGCTCTGGACCGCAGCGATCCTGATCGTGCTGTGGATGCTCGGGGGCGCCCTTCTCTCGGGCGACCTCGGGCTGGCGCCGTTCCTGCTGATCTGGCTCGGCGTCGCCGCGATCGGCCTCTGGTCCGGCGTCCGCCGCCTGCAGCGGCTGATGCGGATCCTGCCGGAGCCCGGCCCCGCCCCGGTCCCCGACCGCCACGTCTGGCGCGACGATCTGCCGCAGGGCCCCCGGGAAAAGTGACGGCCGCCCCGAGGGGCAGCCGCCTTCGGCCCGAAGGGCGCGCCCGCGGTCAGACCAGCGTGTCGCCGTCCCAGAACCTCACGGTCGCGAAGTCGATGATCGAGAAGTCCAGCTCGTTGAAGGTCCAGTCGTTGTTGTCGTTGGCGCCCACGGCTTTGAACGCCTGGATCTCGGTCAGAACGTCGGCATCGTCCGCCTGAGCTTCCGTCAGGTAGAAGTTCAGGACGTCGCCGGCGTTTCCGCCGCCGTCGTAGGTGACATGGCCCTTGCCGGCGCTGTTCGTATGCACCGTATCGCGGTTCACGCTCCCGACCGTCCTCACCGTGTCGATGCCGATCAGCAAGGTGTCCTGCAGGAAGAATTCGTCGCCCGACGCCGACCCGCGGAGCTCCACGCCCGCGAAGCCGTTGGCGTTAATCTCCTCGATGCCTTTCAGCAATCCGCTGACCGCGAGATGACCGTCCCTGACCGCGAGGATGCGGTCGTGGTCGCCGGCGCCGCCGGTGTCCTCGATCCGGGCGCCCTGCTGCGCCAGCAGATAGGTGTCGCTGCCGTTCTGGCCGTCCAGCCGGGCGAGGCCCACCGAGCCGAATCCCGAGAAGCCGACGATCAGGTCGTCGCCATCCCCGCCGTTGAAGGTGCTCTGGTTGGCTCCCCGAAGCCAGATGTCGTTGCCGGCGGTCCCGTCCTTGGTGTCGTTGCCGGAGACGGTCGCGAAGATCACGTTGGCGGCCGTCGGCGCGACCTGGACAAGCTCCCCGTCATGCCCGATGTAGCCGAGCTTCACGGCGTTGGCGTCGAGCTTCACCGGCGAGCGGTTGTCGCCGATGTTCTGGATACGCAGGCCGAAACCATCGAAGGCCGTGTCAAAAGTGAAGCCGTTGATGGAGACGTTGTTCGGCGCCGAGAGAAGCTGCTCGAGGTCGGTCCGCAGGCCGTTGCCGGCGCCGAGCTGGGTGAAGTCGCCGAGGCTGACGGTGATCCTGTCATACGGGACGGAGTTGCCGCCGTCGTAGGTGATCACGCCGCCGCCGACGTCGTGATGCTCCCTGGCGGTGATGAAGATGTCGCTGTTGTTGGCCCCCTTCACGAGGTTTACGCCGACGAGCGTGGTGTGGGTGAAGTCGGGCTGGATGCCCGTGCCGTTCGTCGCGATCTCGCCGGCGCCGGCCGCGTCGAGGAACTCGATGTGCTCGATGCCGCGCAGGTGGCCGCCGAGGCTGAACCTGGTCCCGTCGACGACGAACATCTGGTCGAGCCCCGTATCGGGGGTCGCGGTGTCGGCCGTGTCGTTGATCCGTCCGCCGCGGTCGCCGACCACGACGATGGTGTCGTCGCCGGCGCCGGTGACGAAGCGGTCCACGCCGCCGGTCGCATGGACGATGAGGTCGTCGCCCGCCCCGGCGAGGTAGGTGTCGAGGTTGTTGGTCGTGCTGATCAGCACGTCGTTTCCGGCCGTGCCGGAGATCGTGCCGATCGCGAGCTTGACGTTGGCGAGCGGCGCCGTGGCCAGCGCGCCGGCCAGGGTGAACCAGCCGTAGCTCAGCCCCTGCTCGAAGTCCTCGACCCTCAGCCCGAGGCTGTCGTCGAAGGTGAAGCCGCTGTCGAAATCCGCCGTGCGCGACTCGCTGATGTCCTTGATCAGTCCCCTCGTGGGACCGAAGCCCGAACCGGAGAAGTCGTCCGGCGCGAGGGTCACGGTCACCTTGTCGTTGCCGCCGCCGCCGTCATAGACGAGGCCGTCGATGCGCGACAGCGAGGTGACGATGGTGTTGTGGCCCACGCCCTGCCCGGCCACATCGTTGTCGCCCCGCACGAGCGTCACATCCTCGAAGGCCGTGCGGCTGAAGTCGAGGACGGTGGAGGCGTAGCCCCGGATCGCATCGGCCTTGATGACCTCGATGCTGTTGGCGGGGCCGAAGCTGTTCATCAGGCCGAGCTCGCCGGCCCACTCGATCCTGTCCGTGCCCTCGCCGCCGTGGAACTGGTCGAAGCCGTCGCCGCTCTGGCCCACGAAGCGGTCGTCGCCGCCTGCGCCGTGGAGGGTGTCGTTGCCGCCGCCGCCGCGGACGATGTCGGCCGCGCTCGTGCCGATGACGGTGTTGTGCCCGGCGCCGCCGTTGATCTCGCCTGCGGGGCCGAGATCCAGCGTGACGCCGGTGAAGTCGAGGATATTGTTCGAGCCGTTGCCCAGGATCCCGCTCGCGGTGATCTTCTCGACGCCGTTGGCGGGGCCGAAGCTGGCGGCGAAGCCGACGATGCCGTTCCAGCGGATCTCGTCGAACCCGTCGCCGCCGAAGAACTGGTCGAACCCGTCGCCGGCGTCGCCGACGAAGAGGTCGCCGCCGCCCTCGCCGCGGAGGGTGTCGTTGCCGCCGCCGCCGCGGATGATGTCAGCCGCGCTCGAGCCGATGATGGTGTTGTGCCCGGCGCCGCCGTTGATCTCGCCTGCGGGGCCGAGATCCAGCGTGACGCCGGTGAAGTCGAGGATATTGTTCGAGCCGTTGCCCAGGATCCCGCTCGCGGTGATCTTCTCGACGCCGTTGGCGGGGCCGAAGCTGGCGGCGAAGCCGACGATGCCGTTCCAGCGGATCTCGTCGAACCCGTCGCCGCCGAAGAACTGGTCGAACCCGTCGCCGGCGTCGCCGACGAAGACGTCGTCGCCGCCCTCGCCATTGAGCGTGTCGTTCCCGGTTCCCCCGCGAACCTCGTCGGCGCCGTCGCCGGCGTTTACCGTGTCGTGACCGCCCTTCGCGTCGATGATGTCATCGCCCGAAACGTCGACGTTGAAAATGGGTCCGGGTATCTGGTCGTTCCCGTTGGTCCCGTTGATTGTAGCCATAGTCCACCCCTTCGGTCTTCAAGAATGCATTGCGCAACTATCCACAACCATGCGCACGGCGAAATCCGCTGCGCATTGGTCATGGCGACGACCCTTCTCGTCGCATTAACTCGATATTAGGATACTCGCGTTGGTGTCAACGGAATTAAAGATGGAGTAAATTTCCACGAGAGCGAAAAATCCTCGCAACCACGATCCGATCAAATGCGTTCCCGAAGAAGTCCAACATCTTGGCGAGCGGAGCGCATCCCGCCGCCACTCGGCGCTGGCCTCCGGCGTCCGGTGCGGGCATGACGGCGCCATGTCCGATCCCGCCTTCCTGCATGTCGATCGCTCCGCAACCGGCCGCCGCTGGGAGGGCCCCGACCCGCGGACCGAGCGTCTCGGCGCCGCGATCGCGCAGGCGGCCAGCCTGCCGGAGATCGTCGGCCGGGTGCTGGCGGCCCGCGGCGTCGCGCCGCACGAGGCGCAGGCGCATCTCGCCCCCACCCTGCGCGACCTGATGCCCGACCCGTCGCGCCTCCGCGATATGGACGCGGCGGCGGCGCGCATCCACCGGGCGGCGCGCCGGGGCGAGCGGATCGCGGTCTTCGCCGACTACGACGTCGACGGCGGGGCCTCGGCGGCGCTGATCCTGACCTGGCTGCGGGCGCAGGGCCGCGACGCGACGCTCTACGTCCCCGACCGCATCGACGAGGGCTACGGGCCGAACGTCCCCGCGATGGCCGCGCTCGGCCGGGCGCACGACCTGATAATCTGCGTCGACTGCGGCACGCTCAGCCACGAGCCGGTGGCCGCCGCGGCCTGCGACGTGATCGTCCTCGATCACCACCAGGCCGCCGCGACGCTGCCGGCGGCGCTCGCCGTGGTGAACCCCAACCGCCAGGACGAGACGGGCGAGCTCGGCCATCTCTGCGCCGCCGGCGTGGTGTTCCTGACCCTCGTCGCGGTCAACCGGCTGATGCGGGCCGAGGGCGCGCCGGGGCCCGACCTCATGCCGCTCCTCGACCTCGTGGCGCTGGCGACGGTCGCCGACGTGGCCCCCCTCGTCGGCCTCAACCGCGCCTTCGTCCGCCAGGGCCTCGCACTGATGCGCGGCCGGCTGCGCCCGGGCGTCGCCGCGCTCGCCGAGGCGGCGGGGCTCGTCACGGCGCCCGGCGTGCATTCGCTCGGCTTCGTGCTCGGGCCGCGGGTCAACGCCGGCGGCCGCGTCGGCGCGGCCGACCTCGGCGCGCGGCTCCTCGCCACCGCCGATCCGCACGAGGCCGCGGCGCTCGCCGAGCGGCTCGACCAGCTGAACCTGGAGCGCAAGGCGATCGAGGCCGAGGTGCTGGCCCGCGCCCTGGCGGCGGCCGAGGCGAACGGCGTCGACGGCCCGCTGGTCTGGGCCGCCGGCGACGGCTGGCACCCCGGCGTCGTCGGCATCGTCGCGGCGCGGCTCAAGGAGGCCTTCGGCCGCCCGGCGCTGGTCGTCGGCTTCGCCGGCGAGGCCGGCAAGGGCTCGGGCCGCTCGATCGCCGGCGTCGACCTCGGCGCCGCGGTGGCCCGGCTCGCCGCCGAGGGGCTGATCGAGAAGGGCGGCGGGCACCGCATGGCGGCCGGCGTCAGCCTCGCCCGCGGCCAGCTCGCCCCGGCGATGGAGCGGCTCGCCGCGCTCGTCGCCCGCGCCGCCGCGGCCCCGGAGACCGGCCGGCCGCTGCGGGTGACCGGGCTCGTCCCCCCCGCCGCCGACCTCGCGCTCGCCGAGGCGATCCTCGCCGCCGGCCCCTACGGCGCCGAGGCCCCGGCCCCGCGCGTCGTCGTCGCCGAGGCGCGGCTCGCCGGGCTGCGCCGCATGGCCGGGGGGCATCTCGGCCTCACGCTCGCCGACGGCGCGGCGCGGCTCGACGCGGTGGCGTTCCGCGCCGCCGAAGGCCCGCTCGGCGCCTTCCTCGCCGCCGCCGTCGGCGCCCGCGTCCACCTCGCGGGGCGCCTCGAGCTCGACGACTGGGGCGGCCGCCGCCGGGTGAAGCTGCATATCGAGGACGCCGCGCCGGCAGGCGGCGCCGCGGCGTGAGCCGCCCCGAGAATGCCCTTGATCGACCGGGAGGCCCGCCTTACACAGCGCGCCAGCGCCTCCGGTCCCTTCGTCTATCGGTTAGGACGTCAGATTTTCAATCTGAAAAGACGGGTTCGACTCCCGTAGGGACTGCCACTTGCCCCTGCCGGGGAGAGGCGCTATGTGAGCGCGGCCGTGGCCCCTTCGTCTATCGGTTAGGACGCCAGATTCTCAATCTGGAAAGACGGGTTCGACTCCCGTAGGGGCTGCCACCCGCCGCGCGCGCCTCGGCCGCGGCGCCCTCCACCCCCTGCCGGACCCCGTCCCGCCGCCCGGCGCGGCCCTTCCGCCGTCATTGACAGGCTTCCGGCCTGTGGTAACGATTTAACTGCCAGGGGGTGGGCGCAAACCCAAGCCCGAGAGACGGGCGACGGCCGGTCGGCGGCCACCCTCCCACGGCGGGGAAAGCGGCGGAAAAGCCGCGATTGGGAGGACAAACCATGACAGCATCCGGCGCCCGCAGGCGTCTTCTCGGCGTATGCATCTCCACCGCCGTCCTCTCGGCCATCGCCGGCGCGGCGGCGGCCGCCCCCGAGGTCGTGGCCGGTCCCGCCTCGGACCCGGAATGCATGGTGCCCTGGGCCAGCGACACGCAGTTCTTCCAGTTCCCGAAGAAGGAAGGCCCGTACCGGGTGGCGCTCGCCAACGGCTACATCGCCAACACCTGGCGCATCCAGATGATCCAGACCGCCAAGGCCTACGCGGCGCAGCCCGAGGTCGCGGCGCAGCTCAAGGAGTTCAAGGTCGTCTCCACCGGCGAGGACGTGCCGGCGCAGATCTCGGCGATCAACAACTTCATCGACTCGGGCTACGACGCCATCGTCGTCAACGCCCAGAACCCGACCGCCTTCGGCCCGGTCATCAAGCGCGCCAAGGAGGCGGGCGTCGTCCTCGTCGCCTTCGACAACATCCTCGACACCACCGACGCGATCAACGTCAACGTCGACCAGAAGGGCCTCGGGCAGCTCTGGGGCGCCTGGCTCGCGACCCACATCCCCGAGGGCGGCAAGGTGCTCGAGGTCCGCGGCGTCGCGGGAACCTCGGTCGACACCGACCGCCACGACGGCGTCCACGAGGCGCTCGCCGCCACCGGCAAGACCTGGGAGGTGACCGAGGTCATGGGCAAGTGGGACGACCCCACCGCCCAGAAGGCCACCGCCGACGCCATCGCCACCAACGGCCCCTTCGTCGGGATCACCGGCCAGGGCGGCGACACCGGCATCGTGCAGGCGATGCTCGACGCCAAGCACCCGATGGTGCCCTTCGGGGGCGAGACCGAGAACGGCTTCCGCAAGTTCTGCGCCCAGTACGCCGCCGACGGGCTGAAATGCTCCTCGGCCGGCACCGGCCCGGCGCAGGTGGCGGTGGCGATCAAGGTCGCGCTCGCGGCGCTCGACGGCCAGGTGGTGCCGCAGTCGGTCCGCCTGCCCACCGCCATCGTCGAGGACCCGAACTTCGTCGAGAACCAGGACTACTACCCGGCGGAATCGGACAACTTCTTCGTCGGCAACTCCTTCCCGACCTGCGACATCAACTTCACTGCGCAGGAGATCATGGGCCAGACCAAGGAGAACCAGTAGCCGCCCCCGGGGCCGCCGCCCGGCGGCCCCGCCGGCAACCCCGCCGGCAACCCCGAGGGTCGCCCGCGGGGCGGCCCGACCAGCAGTCCCGAGGGCCGCCTCCGTCGCGGTCCCTCCTCCGCCCGCCCGAGGGGAGCGAGCCCATGCCCGACCAGCCGCTCCTTCGCATGGAGGGCGTGTCCCGGCGCTACGGCGGCGTCGTGGCGCTCGCCGACGCCGAGCTCGCCGTCCGCGCCGGGGCGATCCACGCCGTCCTCGGCGAGAACGGCGCCGGCAAGTCGACGCTGATCAAGATCATGTCCGGCGTCGTGCAGCCCGACGCCGGCACGATGACGCTCGACGGCCGCGCCGTCTCCTTCCCCTCGCCGGCCGCGGCCAGCGACGCCGGCATCGTCTGCGTCTTCCAGGAGCTGTCGCTGATCCCCGACCTGTCGGTCGCCGACAACATCGTCATCCGCCGCCCGCCCACCCGCCTCGGCATGATCGACCGCCGCGCCCAGCGCCGGCTGGCCGAGGCGGCGCTCGCGAGCGCCGGCGCCGCCGACATCCACCCGCTGGCGCTGGTCAAGGACCTGCCGCTGTCGCGCCGGCAGATGGTCGAGATCGCCAAGGCGCTCGCGCAGCGCCCGCGCATCCTCATCCTCGACGAGGCCACCTCGGCGCTGACCGCGGCGGACGTCGACAAGGTGTTCGGCGTGCTGAAGCGGCTCCGCGACGCGGGGCTGGCGCTCGTCTACATCTCGCACCGGATGCACGAGATCGAGGCGCTGGCCGACGAATGCACCGTGTTCCGCAACGGCCGCAACGTCGCCACCTACGCCGCCGGCGCGCGCACCGACCAGGAGGTGGTCGAGATGATGATCGGCCGCGAGTACAGCCACGTCTTCCCGCCGCGCCGGCCGCGCGTCGGCCTGCCGGAGACCGTGCTCGCCGCGCGCGGGCTCGCCACCGACCGGCTGCGCGACGTCTCCTTCGAGGTGGGCCGCGGCGAGGTCGTCGGCCTCGGCGGGCTCGACGGGCAGGGCCAGCGCGAGCTGCTGCTCGGGCTCTTCGGGGTGCTGCGCGACCTCCGCGGCGGCGTCGAGGTCGAGGGCCGCCCCGAGCGCATCGCGAGCCCGGTCCGCGCCCGCGGCCTCGGCATGGCGCTGATCCCCGAGGACCGCAAGACCGAGGGCCTGATGCTGCCGATGACGGTCGGCGAGAACCTCGGCTTCGCCGCCTTCGATCGCATCGCGCCGCGCGGGATCGTCGACCGCGCCGCCGAGGCCGGGCTGATCGACGAGATGACGAAGCTCCTCGCCATCAAGGCCGCGAGCCCCGACGTGCCCGTAGGCGCGCTCTCCGGCGGCAACCAGCAGAAGGTGGTGATCGCCAAGTGGCTGGCGAACCGCCCGCGCATCATCCTGCTCAACGACCCGACCCGCGGCATCGACGTCGGCACCAAGCAGGAGATCTACCAGCTCCTCCGCCGCCTCGCCGACGCGGGCGCGGCGATCCTCTTCTACTCGACCGACTACGCCGAGCTGATCGGCTGCTGCGACCGCGTGCTCGTCATGTACGACGGCGCGGTGATCCGCGAGCTCGCCGGCCACGAGATCACCGAGCGCGCCCTGATCGCCAGCGCCCTCAACATCCCGGAGACCGCGGCATGACCCCTGCGCCTGCTCCCCTCGCCCAGAGGTCGCGCCCGGCGGCCCGGCGCGCCAGCATCGCCGGCGCCTGCCTGCCCGTGCCGGATGAAGCCGGCATCCAGCCGACCGAAGCGGGCTCTGCCCGCGAGGCCACGGCGCGACAAGCGAAAGCACGGCTTTCGCCGCGCCGACGGCTGGAGCGCGTTGGCGCGGAGGCCGTGGGGGGTGAAGATTTCCCCGTCGCGCGCCATCCGTCCGTGATCGCCCCGGCGAGCGCGGCGACGCGCTCGCCCCCCGCAGGGGCGATCGCGGACGGATTTGCCACGGGTCAAATCCGTCGGGCTTCGAGGTCACGCCCTGTTCCGACCCGATCCGCCGTTTCAGCCGGGATCTGCGATCGCCCCGAGTCCGGCGCGCCGATGCCCTCCGCAGACCCCGGCGGCTCCGGCCTCCGGCGCCCGAGCCCGGCCCGGCCGGGCGCCTCCGGCGACCGGACGGCCCCTAGACCTGCCCGGAAGCTCGAAATGGCAAGCCGGATTCCAGCCGCATTCCAGCCCGTTTCCAGCTCCGAAAAACCCAAGCCTTCCCGCTACTTCTCCCCCAAACCCAAGACAGCGCCAATTCCACCGGGAGTCGCCCCGTGAGGGACTGGCGCTACTGGCTCGCCGAGAGCCGCGGCGCGCTGATGGCGGTCGCCATCTTCGCCGTCATGTTCGTGATCTACGTCTCCAACCACCCCGCCGGCTTCACCGCCAACGTGGTGCAGACCGCCTCGAACAAGGCCACCCTCCTCGCCTTCGTCGCCGTCGCCCAGGCCCTCGTCGTCATCACCGCCGGCATCGACCTCTCCGTCGGCATGGTCCTCGTGCTGACAAACTGCCTCGCCTCCTGGCTCGTCGTCGGAACCCCGTTCCAGACCGGCCTGGGCGTTCTCGCCGTCCTCGGCGCCGGCCTCGCCTGCGGCGCGCTCAACGGCCTGATCGTCATCTACGGCCGGCTCCAGCCGATCGTCACCACCATCGCCACCAGCGCGATCTTCTACGGCCTCGCGCTGCTGCTGCGCCCCTTCCCCGGCGGCTCGGTCAACGAGGGCCTCGCCGACGCGCTCACCGGCCGCGTCCTCGGCGTCGTCCCCGCGGCGCTCGTCGGGCTCGGGCTCGCCACCCTGGCGATCTGGGTCCCGTTCAGCCGCTCCGTCCTCGGCCGCGCCGCCTACGCCGCCGGCTCCTCCGAGGTCGCCGCCTACATGTCCGGGATGCCGATCCGCCGGGCGAAGTTCGCCGCCTACACCCTCGCCGGCCTCTTCGCCTCGCTCGGCGGGCTCTTCCTCACCTTCTACTCCTACACCGGCGAGGCCGCCTACGCCTCCGGCAACGCCTATACCCTCTACTCGATCGCCGCGGTGGTCCTCGGCGGCGTCGCCCTCTCCGGCGGCCGCGGCAGCGCCGTGGGCGCGATCTTCGGCGCGCTCGCCTTCCGCACCATCGGCGATCTGCTCTTCGTCTTCGACCTCGACCCGCTCTGGCAGCCGCTCTTCCAGGGCGTCGTGCTGGCGCTCGCGGTCAGCCTCGGCGCCTTCGGCCTCCTCCGCGTCCGCAACCGTCTGGACTGGTTCGAATAATGCGCGACGCCGCCCCCGCCGGCCTGCGCGCCCGCCTGCCCGGTCCGCTCCGCCGGGCCGATCCCGCGGTGCTGATCTCGTTCGGCTGCATCCTGCTCCTGCTGCTCCTCGGCAGCCTCTACTCCCCGAACTTCCTCTCTTTCCCCTACCTGATGCAGCAGCTGAAGGTCGCCTCCTTCCTCGGCGTCATCGCCACCGGCACGATGCTCGTCATCCTGCTCGGCCATATCGACCTCTCGGTGCCCTGGGTGGTCTCCACCGGCGCGATGATGGCGAGCGCGGCCGCCGCCTACGGGCTCACCGGCGAGATCCTCTCCGTGCCGTTCGGCGTCCTCTGCGGCGCGCTGATCGGCCTCGTGAACGGCCTCGGGGTGGCCTACCTGCGCATCCCCTCGATGATCGTGACGCTCGCCACCAACGCCGTCGCGCAAGGCCTGATGGTCGTCTACACCGGCGGGTTCTCGCCGCAGGACAGCGCCTCGCCGGCGATGCGCTGGCTCGCCACGGGCTTCCTCGTCCCCGGCGTCCCCAACTCGGTGCTCGTCTGGATCCTGATCGGAGCGGGCGCGGTCTTCGTGCTGACCCGGACCACCTTCGGCCGCGCCGTCTACGGCATCGGCAACCGCGAGCGCGCCGTCTATCTCTCCGGCGTTGACACCCGCCGCGTGGTGCTCCTCGCCTTCGTGATCGCCGGCGCCCTCAGCGCCTTCGGCGGCGTGCTCCTCGCCGGCTACGCCTCCAAGGCGGCGCAGTCGATGGGCGACGCCTACCTGCTGCCCGCCATCGCCGCGGTCGTCCTTGGCGGCACGCACGTCCTCGGCGGCCGCGGCTCGTACCTCGGCACCGTGGCCGGCGTCATCCTGATCACGCTCCTGCAATCCATCCTCTCGGTGATGCAGATCGAGGAAGCCGGCCGGCAGTTGATCTACGGCGCCGTGATCATCGGGATGCTCCTCCTCTACGGCCGTCAGCCCGCCTGATCCCGGCCGCGAGGCCACCAAATTTTCATTCCTGATTGAATCCAGCGTCTTGACCCCTGTCGCACCGTGCGACATTTCTCCGCGCCGGTCAGCGGCGCCGGGAGGGCTTCGCGGCGTTGAGGGCGACGGCGGCGCGGATCAGGGCGCGGAAGGCCTCCGGGTCGGGGTCGTCGCCCTCGCGGAGGTCGATGGCGCGGCGGACGGAGCCGTCGAGGCTGGCGTTGAAGAGCCCGGACGGGTCGGGCAGCGCCGCTCCCTTCGCGAAGGTGAGCTTGACGACCGCCTTGTAGGTCTCGCCGGTGCAGAGGATGCCGTCGTGCGACCAGACCGGCACGCCGCGCCACTTCCATTCCTCTACCACCTCGGGGTCAGCTTCCCGGATCAGCGCCCGGACACGCGCGAGCATGGCGCCCCGCCAGTCCGCCAGCCCGGCGATGCGGGCGTCGATGCGCTCCGAGGCGGTGGGCTCCCCCGCCATCGTCACATCCGCTCGCCAGGGAGGCGGCTCGCCTGCCGGACCCAGTCACCGAGCTGGCCCGCGTCGATCTCCTCGCCCTCGTGGATGTGGAGGTAGCGGACCTCCGGGTGCTTCGAGGCGACCGGCGGCGGCGGGTCCAGGCGCGCGCCGCGGTGGAAGGCGACCTTCACGTAGCGCTCGAAGCAGTGGAAGCTCAGGAACCAGGTCTCGCCGTCCATGCCGTAAAGCGGCGAGTTCCACTTCACCGCCTTGCGGACGCCGGGGACGGCGGCGACGATGAGCGCATCGAGCCGGCGGCCCACCGTCTGCTTCCAGCCCGGCATGGCGGCGATGTAGGCCTGCACCGGGGCGTCGCCGTGGCCCTTCGGGATCTGCGGGTTGCCGCCGGAGAGGAGGCGCGGCCCGGCCATCAGAACCGGTAGAACTGCGAGGCGTAGGGCGCGACGAAGCCCGCCTCGGCGGCGAGCCGGATCGCCTCGCCGACCGCGCCCTGGCTGCGGAACGGGCCGATGAACACCCGCCGGCCGAGGCCCGGGGCCCCGATGCTGGTCGCGCGGATCCCGAGCCCCTCGAAGAAGGCGACGGCGCGCGCCGCCTCGGCGTCGCTCGTCACCGTGCCGGCATGGACGCTGCCCGGATAGGGCGCCGGCGGGCCGCTGTCGGCGAGCCGCCAGCCCGCCGCCTTGCGGGCGGCGGCGACGGCGTCGAGGCGGGCGAGGTCGTCCGGCCGGGTCGTGCAGCCGTTCTGCACGAGGAGCTGGCGGTACTGGAAGAGCGGCCACGGCGTGCGCTCGCGTCCCGTCCAGGGGTCGCGCGCCTCGTTGGGCATGGCGTTGGCGTAGATGTCGAACTGCCGGAACAGCCCGACGCAGGCCGAGCGGTCGCGGCTCTGCGGCGGGATGCCGCCGGCGCAACCGGCCAGCGTCAGGGCCGCCAGCGCGAGGGCGGCGGCGCGGCGCATCAGAAGAGCTTCGGGTAGGGCCCGACGAAGCCGGCCTCGACCGCGACCGCCAGCGCCTCGGCGAGGCCGCCCTCGGTGGCGAACGGCCCGATGAAGATGCGCCGGCCGAGATAGGGCGCGCCCTGGCTGCGGACCCGGTAGCCGAGGGCGGAGAAGAACTGCCGCGCCTGCAGCTCCTCGGAGAAGCCGCCGACGATGCCGACCATCACCGCGATCGGGCGGATCGGCGCGCCGTGCTCGCCCTTGAGCTTGCCCCGGAGCTCGCGCTCGACGGTCGGCATCAGCGCGACGTCGTCCCAGTTCGTGATGCAGTTTCCGGCGCGCAGGCGCTGGATGGCGCGGCTGATCGCCGGCGCGATCGAGCCGTAGCGGCCCCAGTCGGTGTTGGAGAAGGTGGTGGTGGCGGTGTCGTAGGCGCGGAAGCGGTTCACGCAGGTCTGGTCGACGCCCGGCGAGGCCGCGGCCGCGGCGCCGGCGGCCAGCGCGGCGAGAAGGGTGAGGACGGCCTTGCGCATGCGCGGCGACTCCTTGTCGAGCCCGGGCGCCGAGTGTAAGCCCCGCGCCGACCCCGGACAACGACCTCTGCGCAGGAGCGTTCCCCCCATGGAGAAGTCATCCGCCCAGACGCGCGACTGGATCGCGACCGCGCGCACGCTGAGCGAGGCGCTGCCGTATCTCCAGCGCTACGACGGCGCGACGATCGTCATCAAGCTCGGCGGCCACGCCATGGGCTCGGCCGCGGCGATGGACGAGTTCGCCCGCGACGTGGTGCTGATGAAGCAGTGCAACGTCCATCCGGTCGTTGTCCATGGCGGCGGGCCGATGATCAACGACATGCTGAAGCGGCTGGCGATCTCGTCGAGCTTCGTCGACGGCAAGCGGGTGACCGACGAGGCCACCGTCGAGGTGGTCGAGATGGTCCTGTCGGGCCGGATCAACAAGGGGATCGTCGCGGCGATCAACCGGCAGGGCGGCAAGGCGGTCGGGCTCTCGGGCAAGGATGCGAGCCTGATGGTCTGCGAGAAGGACCTCGGCGGCGGCGGGGTGGACCTTGGCTTCGTGGGCAAGCCGGTGGAGATGCACCCGGAGGTGCTGCGGATCTTCCTCGGCTCGGACTTCATCCCGGTGGTGGCGCCGCTCGGGGTGGGGCGGCGGGGCGAGACCTACAACGTCAACGGCGACACCGCGGCCGGGGCGATCGCGGCGGCGATGAAGGCGGACCGGCTGCTGCTGCTGACCGACGTCGCCGGAGTGAAGGACGCCGCGGGGGTGGTGCTGACCGACCTGACCGCCGAGGAGGCGCGCGGGCTGATCGCCTCCGGGGTGATCTCGGGGGGGATGATCCCGAAGACCGAGACGGCGCTCGCCGCCGTGGAAGGGGGCGTGACCGCGGCGGTGATCCTCGACGGGCGGGCGCCGCATGCGGTGCTGCTCGAGCTCTTCACCGCCCATGGCGCGGGCACGCTGATCCGGAGCTGAGGCGGTTGCGCTGGGCCGGGGTGGCCGGGGCGGCGGCGGCCGAGGGGCTGGTCGCCGGCGGCGGGCTGCATCCCGGGCCGGAGGACGGGGCGCCGGAGGGGACGGGGACGATCGTGCTCCTCTGCCCGGACGGGCGGGGGTTCTGGGACCGCTTCCGCGCCGGGCCGGAATTCGGGGATGGGCGGCCGGATCCGCTGGACCGCTGGTCGCGCCGGGTGATCGGGGGGCTCGCGGCGCGGCTGGGGGCGACGGCGCTCTTTCCGTTCGGCGGGCCGCCCTGGCGGCCGTTCACCCGCTGGGCGCGGGCGAGCGGGATGGCCTGGGAGGCGCCGGTGGGCCTGCTGGTCCATGCCCGGCTCGGGCTCTTCGTCTCGTATCGCGGGGCGCTCGCCTTCGCGGCGCGGCTCGACTTGCCGGCCCCGGCGGCGCGGCCCTGCGACGCCTGCGCGCGGCCCTGCCTGACCGCCTGCCCGGCGGGGGCGATGACCGGGGCGGGCTACGACATCGCCGCCTGCCACGGGTTTCTGGACGGGGCGGAGGGGGCGGACTGCCTCGGGCGGGGTTGCGCGGTGCGGCGCGCCTGCCCGGTGGGGGCGGGGCTGCGGGCGGCGGAGCAGTCGGCGTTCCACATGGCTTCGTTCCACCGGGGGTGAGCGGTTTTGGGGCGTCCCACAGTGTGACACGGATCAAATGTTTGAAATGTATCGTTTTTTCGCGCGCTGCACGACGGTGGAGAGGGTCCCGGCCCGAAGGTTGGCCGCAACGCCCGAAGCCAGACGGATTTGACCCGCGGCAAATCCGTCCGCGATCGCCCCGCGGGGGGCGAGCGCGATCCCGCGCTCGCCGGGCGCTCACGGACGGATTGCGTGGTTCGGTGAAATCGGCGCCCCTCACGGCTTCCGCGCCACCGCGCTCCAGCCGTCGGCGCGGCGAAAGCCTTGCTTTCGCTTGTCGCGCCGTGGCCTCGCGGGCAAGCCCGCTTCGGTCGGTCGACGGTTCTTTGTCCTGCGGGCGGGCAGAGTCGTGAAGTTGGCCGGTCCGGCGGTGACGCCAAGGCCCTCCTGGCGATTGTCCTTGCATCCCGCCGCGCGCGGGCCTATATCGCCCTCATCAGCGGCAGGTTGATCCTCTCGGGTCCCTTCCACCGGAAAGTTCAACGGGCCGCGCGCCCGTTTTTTCGTTCCGGAGTCCGCCTTGGCCGACCTGATCGCCAAAGCCGCCATCGACAAGCGCCTCGCCGGCATCGTCCAGCCCACCATCGAGGGCATGGGCTTCGAGCTGGTGCGGCTGCGGCTGATGGGCGGCAAGCGCAGCACGGTGCAGATCATGGCCGAGCGGCCCGAGGGCTGGATCGAGGTCGACGACTGCGCGCGGATCAGCCGGGCGGTGTCCGCCGTGCTCGACGTCGAGGATCCGATCAGCGGCGAGTACGTGCTGGAGGTGTCCTCGCCCGGCATCGACCGGCCGCTGACCCGGCTCAAGGACTTCGAGCGCTACGAGGGCTACGAGGTCAAGATCGAGACCGCGGAGGCCATCGACGGGCGGAAGCGCTTCAAGGGCGTGCTGGCGGGGGTGCAGGACGGCGAGGTGCTGGTGGAGATCCCGGAGGGGACCATCGGCCTCTCCTTCGACCTCCTCGCCGACGCGAAGCTGGTGCTGACGGATGCGCTGATCGCCGAGAGCCTCGCGGGGCGCAAGGCGGCCGGGTTCGAGCCCGGAGAGATAGACGAGAGCCAGTTCGACGAGATCGAAGTGGACGACGAGGAGACAACCCGTGACGAGGACGAGGAAGTGAAATGAGCGTGACCTCCGCCAACCGGCTCGAGCTCCTGCAGATCGCCGATGCGGTCGCCCGGGAGAAGATGATCGACCCGGCGCTCGTCATCGAGGCGATGGAAGACAGCCTCGGCAAGGCCGCGCGGTCGCGCTACGGCGCCGAGTACGACATCCGCGCGAAGATCGACCCGAAGTCGGGCGAGCTGCACATGACGCGGTATCGCCACGTGGTCGAGGAGGTGGAGAACTTCTTCACCGAGATCACGCTGGAGGACGCGAAGGCGATCAAGCCGGACGCCGGGATCGGCGACTACCTGACCGACAGCCTGCCCCCGATGGATTTCGGCCGCATCGCCGCGCAGTCGGCGAAGCAGGTGATCATGCAGAAGGTCCGCGAGGCCGAGCGGCTGCGCCAGTACGAGGAGTTCAAGGACCGCGCCGGGACGATCATCAACGGCATCGTCAAGCGGACGGAATACGGCAACGTCATCGTCGACGTGGGCCGGGGCGAGGCGATCCTGCGCCGCGACCAGCTGATCCAGCGCGAGGCCTTCCGCAACGGCGACCGGGTGCGGGCCCTGGTGCGCGACGTGCGGCACGAGACGCGGGGGCCGCAGATCTTCCTGAGCCGGACGGCGCCGGAGTTCCTGGCGGAGCTCTTCAAGATGGAGGTGCCGGAGATCTACGACGGCGTCATCGAGATCAAGGCGGTCGCCCGCGACCCGGGCAGCCGGGCGAAGATGGGCGTCATCTCCTACGACAACTCGATCGACCCGGTCGGCGCCTGCGTCGGCATGAGGGGCTCCCGCGTGCAGGCGGTGGTGGCCGAGCTCCAGGGCGAGAAGATCGACATCATCCCGTGGAACCAGGACCCGGCGACGTTCCTCGTGAACGCGCTGCAGCCGGCCGAGGTGTCCAAGGTCGTGTTCGACGAGGACAGCGAGCGCATCGAGGTGGTGGTGCCCGACGAGCAGCTGTCGCTGGCGATCGGGCGGCGCGGGCAGAACGTGCGGCTGGCGAGCCAGCTCACCGGGTTCGACATCGACATCCTGACCGAGGCGCAGGAGAGCGAGCGGCGGCAGGCGGAGTTCGCCGAGCGCACGCAGCTCTTCATGGAGACGATGAACGTCGACGAGATGGTGGCGCAGCTGCTCGTGGCCGAGGGCTTCGCCAACCTGGAGGAGATCGCCTATGTCGATCTCGACGAGCTGACCTCGATCGACGGCTTCGACGAGACCACGGCCGAGGAGTTGCAGGCCCGGGCGCGGGAGAGCCTCGACGAGATCAACGCGCGCGCCATCGAGCGGGCGAAGGAGCTCGGGGTGCAGCAGGACCTGTTCGACTTCGAGGGGCTGACCCCGCAGATGATCGAGCGGCTGGCCGAGGACGGCGTCCTCAACCTCGAGGAGTTCGCGCGCTGCGCCGACTGGGAGCTCGCGGGCGGGTTCACCACGAACGCCGAGGGCAAGCGGGTGAAGGACGAGGGCCTGCTCGAGAAGTTCGACATGAGCCTCGAGGAGGCGCAGACGCTGATCATGAACGCCCGCGTGCAGCTCGGCTGGGTCGATCCGTCCGAGCTGGAGGCGGAGGCGGAGGCCGCCGAGGGCGAGGCGGCGGAAGGCGAAGAGGAGAAGGACGCCTGAGGGACGACGACGTGACGCGCGGCGGCCGGCCGAAGGACCGCGAGGCGCCCGAGCGGCGCTGCATCGTGACGCGCGCGAGCGCGCCGCAGGCCGGGCTCGTGCGTTTCGTGATCGCGCCGGACGGCGCGGTCGTGCCGGACCTCGCCGGAAAGTTGCCCGGCCGTGGCCTCTATGTCACGGCCGACGCGAAGGCCCTTGCGGCGGCGGCGGCGAAGGGCCATTTCGCCAAGGCGGCGCGCCGGCAGGTCTCGGCGCCCGCGGATCTCGCGGCCCTGGTCGAGGACGGCCTGGCGCGGCGGGTGGTCGAGTTGATCGCGCTGGCCCGCAAGGCGGGGCAGGCGGTCGCGGGGCTCGAGAAGGTCAAGGAGGCGCTGGTCGGGGGCAAGGCCGCGCTCCTCGTTCAGGCGTCGGACGGATCAGCGCGCGGCAAGGCCGCGCTGCGGCCGCCGGCGGGCGGGAGCAGCCATGTGACCTGCCTCACCGCGGACGAATTGGGTTTGGCATTCGCCCGCGATAGTGTGATACATGCCGCCGTGCTCGAGGGGGGCCTCGCGAAACGCATCGGCGACGAGGCCCGACGGCTTGCAGGCGTCAGGGGCAGCCTCTACTACGACGCGCCGTCGGCGGACGGCGCCATGGACGATTCGGCGGACGATCGAACGGCGGGGGAACGCCTCCGCGCGGAAAGGCAGACGACGGAATGACGGACATCAAGGACAGCGACCGCAGCCGGGGCAAGCCGCTCGGACTGCGCGGCGCCGGCGGAACGGAGACCCACCACGTGAAGCAGAGCTTCAGCCACGGCCGCACCAAGTCGGTGACGGTCGAGACGAAGCGCAAGCGGGTCGTCGTGCCGAAGCCGGGCGCCGCCCAGGCCACGGCCGCCAATCCGCGCGGCGCCGTCGCCCAGAACCTGTCCGAGGCCGAGTTCGAGCGGCGGCTGAAGGCCGTCGAGGCCGCCAAGGCCGCCGAGGCCGAGCGCGTCCGCAAGGAGCGCGAGGCGACCGCGGCCCGCGACGCCGAGCTGGCGCGGCTGCGCGCCGAGAAGGACGCCGCCGAGCGCGAGGAGCGCGAGCGCGAGATCCGCGAGCAGCGCGCCGCCGCCGCCGCCGAGGAGGCCGCGGCCGCCGCGGCGAAGGCCGCCGCCAGCGCCGCCGCGCGGCCCGCCCCCGCGGCGGCGCGCGGCGCGGCCCCGGCGCCCGTCGACACCGCCGCGGCGCAGGCGCAGGCCGCCCGCGCCGAGGCCGGACGTGCGCCGGGCGGCGGCGGGGCCAAGAAGGCGACGCTGAAGGCCGTCGTCGACGAGAAGAAGCCGACGCGCGCCAAGGACGACGAGCGCCGCCGCGCCGGCAAGCTCACCATCGCCAACGCCACCGACGAGGAGGGCCGCCAGCGCTCGCTCGCCGCGATGCGCCGCCGCCAGGAGCGCGACAAGCGCCGGATGACGGGCGGCCACGGCGAGCGCGAGAAGGTGGTGCGCGAGGTGCAGGTGCCGGACGCGATCACGGTGCAGGAGCTCGCCAACCGCATGGCGGAGCGGGTCGCCGCCGTGGTGAAGGCGCTGATGCAGAACGGCATCATGGCGACGCAGAACCAGACCATCGACGCGGACACCGCGACGCTGATCGTCGAGGATTTCGGCCACAAGGTGGTGCGCCGGTCGGAATCGGACGTCGAGGACGTGATCGTCCAGGCCTCCGGCGACGACGAGGCGAACCAGCAGCCGCGCGCCCCGATCGTGACGATCATGGGCCATGTCGACCACGGCAAGACCTCGCTCCTCGACGCGATCCGCAAGACCAACGTGGTCTCGGGCGAGGCGGGCGGCATCACCCAGCACATCGGCGCCTATCAGGTGCGGACCGAGGGCGGGCAGCTGATCACCTTCCTCGACACGCCGGGCCACGCCGCGTTCACCTCGATGCGCGCCCGCGGCGCGCAGGTGACGGACATCGTCATCCTGGTCGTGGCGGCCGACGACAGCGTCATGCCGCAGACGATCGAGGCGATCAGCCACGCCCGCGCCGCCGGCGTGCCGATGATCATCGCGATCAACAAGATCGACCGCCCGGCCGCCGATCCGCGCAAGGTGCGCACCCAGCTCCTCCAGCACGAGGTGGTGGTCGAGGAGATGGGCGGCGAGACGCTCGACGTCGAGGTCTCGGCCGTCACCGGCAAGGGGCTCGACACGCTGCTCGAGGACATCGCGCTGCAGGCCGAGCTGCTCGACCTCAAGGCGAACCCGGACCGTCTGGCCGAGGGCGCCGTCATCGAGGCGAAGCTCGACGTCGGCCGCGGGCCCGTGGCCACGGTGCTGGTGCAGAAGGGCACGCTCAGGCGCGGCGACATCTTCGTCGTCGGCGAGCAGTGGGGCAAGGTGCGCGCGCTCATCAACGACAAGGGCGAGCGCGTCGACGCGGCCGGCCCCTCGGTTCCGGTCGAGGTGCTCGGCCTCAACGGCACGCCTGAGGCGGGCGACGTGCTGAACGTCGTCGCCGACGAGGCGAAGGCCCGCGAGATCGCCGACTACCGCGCCCGCCTCGCCCGCGACAAGCGCGCGGCGGCCGGCTCGGCGACGACGCTCGACCAGCTCCTGGCGAAGGCCAAGGCCGACAAGGACGTCAAGGAGCTGCCTGTCGTCGTGAAGTCCGACGTGCAGGGCTCCGCCGAGGCGATCGTGCAGGCGCTGGAGAAGATCTCCACCGACGAGGTGCGCATCCGCGTGCTGCATTCGGGCGTGGGCGCGATCACCGAGTCGGACGTGACGCTGGCCGAGGCCTCGGGCGCGCCGATCATCGGCTTCAACGTCCGCGCCAACGCGCCGGCGCGCGAGAGCGCGAACCAGAAGGGCGTCGAGATCCGCTACTATTCGATCATCTACGACCTCGTGGACGACGTGAAGAAGGCGGCCTCGGGCCTGCTCAGCCCGGAGATCCGCGAGAAGTTCGTCGGCTATGCGCGGATCAAGGAGGTCTTCAAGATCACCGGCGTCGGCAAGGTCGCGGGTTGCGTGGTCACCGAGGGCGTGGCGCGCCGGGCCGCGGGCGTCCGCCTGCTGCGCGACAACGTGGTGATCCACGAGGGCAAGCTGAAGACGCTGAAGCGCTTCAAGGACGAAGTGCGCGAGGTGCTGGCCGGGCAGGAATGCGGCATGGCCTTCGAGAACTACGACGACATCCGCGAGGCGGACGTCATCGAGATCTTCGAGACCGAGAAGGTCGAGCGCACGCTCGCCTGACGCGGTCTGGCCTGACGATCCGGATGACCGGCAGCCCATCGGGCTGCCGGTTTTCGTTTCGGCGGTCCCGCCGCGCGTGGGTGTTCACGCGTTAAGATCACCCAAGTCATATGGAGCCGGCAAGCCCGCCCGGCCACCACGACCCTTCGGCCTCGGCGTCGTCGAACTTGGGCTGAAGTTCGGGCGGCCGGCCGAAGGGGGTAGTCGGAGGGCGATCTTGCGGAGGCGGCGCGCGCCGGGACGGCGCCGCAGCGGAGTTTTTTGCGCTGCGGCGCGCTCGGCTTCGCTTTGTGTCGCAAATTGGTCGCAAACCCGCACCGGCGCGGGGCGCGATGGGCGCAGTCTGGGCGCGGTCCGTCCGGCCGCCCATGCCAAGGCCGGGCCGCCATTCTCCACCCCAGCAGCCAGGGAACGATTGCATGAACAAGCCCAAGCGCCTTGCCGACATCGACCCGCTGGTGTTCTGGCCATCGGTCGCGATCGCCGGCAGCTTCGTTCTCTGGGGCACGCTCGGCCCCGACAGCCTCGCCACCGTCGCCGGCGCCGTCCTGTCGTTCATCATCGACGGGTTTGGATGGACCTTCGTGGTCTCGACCGCGGTCTTCCTCGCCTTCGCGGTGTTCCTCGCCGCCAGCCGCTTCGGCAATGTCAAGCTCGGGCGCGACGACGAGGAGCCGGAGTTCACTACCGTCTCCTGGGTCTGCATGATGTTCAGCGTGGGCATGGGCATCGGGCTGATGTTCTGGGGCGTCGCCGAGCCGATCTCGCACTTCGCCAAGCCCCCGCACGGCCTCGCGGCGCCTCAGAGCCGCGAGGCCGCGCTCCTCGCCATGCAGTATTCCTACTTCCACTGGGCGCTGCACCCTTGGGCGATCTACGCCGTGACCGGGTTGGCCATCGCCTATTTCAGCTTCCGGCGCGGGTTGCCGGTGCTGATCTCGAGCGCGTTCACGCCGCTGCTCGGCGACGCCGCGCGCGGGCCGCTCGGCAAGGCGATCGACACGCTCGCGATCATCGCGACGCTCTTCGGCACCGCGACCTCGCTCGGGCTCGGGGCGCAGCAGATCAACAGCGGCATGAACTTCCTGTGGGGCACCGGCGAGTCGAACGGGATCGCGCTCACCATCATCGCCGTCCTGACGGTGATGTTCATCCTGTCGGCCGTCTCCGGCGTCGGCAAGGGCATCCAGTTCCTCAGCAACTTCAACATGGTGCTCGCCGTCCTGCTCCTCGTCTTCCTGTCGCTGGTCGGGCCGACGACCTTCATCCTCAACACCCTGCCCGAGGCGCTCGGGGACTATCTCTCGAACCTCGTCAGCATGTCCTTCAAGACCGCCGCCTTCAGTGACGGCGACTGGCTGGCCGGCTGGACCATCTTCTACTGGGCCTGGTGGGTGAGCTGGGCGCCCTTCGTCGGCGTCTTCATCGCCCGCATCTCGCGCGGGCGGACGATCCGCGAGTTCGTCATCGGCGTGCTGCTGATCCCGAGCGTGGTGACGTTCATCTGGTTCACCATCATGGGCGGCGCGGCGCTCTATTCGGAGCTCGCCGGCGCGGGCGGCCTCGTCGAGGCGGTGGAAACCCAGGGCGCGCCGATCTCGCTCTTCGCGCTGCTCGACCAGTATCCGATGGCGGGGCTCACCTGTTTCGTGGCGATGTTCCTCGTGGCGATCTTCTTCGTCTCCGGCGCGGATGCGGGCTCGGTGGTGATGGGGATGCTGTCGGAGCGCGGCACGACCGAGCCGGCGAGCCGCGTCGTCGTCCTCTGGGGCGTCATGGCCGGCGCCTCGGCCTCGGTGCTCCTCGTCATGGGCGGGCTCGGCGGGTTGCAGACCGCGGCGATCATCGCGGCGGCGCCCTTCCTCGTCGTCATGGGGGGGCTTTGCGTGTCGCTCTGGCACGCGCTGATGGACGAGCTCGAGGGACAGGGCGTCGAGCGGGGCGGCCGGCGGGAGACCGGTGCCGATACGGTGACGAAGTAGCCTGATCGACCCCGTGTCGATCGGGACGCGCCGGCCCTCACGAGGGCCGGCGTGCCCCGATCCCAAGCAAGGGCCTTCGGAGGGGCCCCTCGCCCTCCGCGCAGGCGCTCCGGGAATACGTGACGCTGGCCGCGCGGGGCGCGGCCTTCTCTATTTCGGGCGGACGGCGGCGAAGCCGCGGCCGAGGGCGCGCCAGCCGGCGAAGGCGAGGATGAGCGCGCCGGCGGCGGCGACGTGGAAGGGCGCGGCGAGCGCGGCGGCATGGGGCAGGACGGTTCCGGCGGCGCGGACGATCAGGCCGGAGAGGAGGAGGCCGACCGGCATCATCCCCCAGGCGAGCAGCCGGTAGAGGCTGTTGACCCGGCCGAGCAGGCGGTCGGGGATGGCGCGCTGGCGGTACGACACCGAGACGACGTTCCAGACGAGGCCAGTGAACTCGAAGGCCATGAGCGCCAGCGCCAGCGCGAGCGGCCCCGGGGCGAGGGCGATGGCGACGAAGGCGGGGGCCGAGGCGAGCAGCATCCATTGCGCCGTCGGCCCCGGCCCTAGCCGGGCGACCACGCGCGCCCCGGCGAGGCTGCCGGCGATGCCGCCGAACGCGCCGGCGGCGAGGACGAGGCCGTAGGCGCGCGCCCCCATGCCGAGGTTCTCCTGCACGTGGAGCACCAGCGCGATCGACACCATCTGGAAGAACAGGTTCCAGAACCCGGTCAGCCAGGCGAGCGTGCGCAGGAGCGGCGCGGCGCGCAGGAACGCGAAGCCCTCGCCGAGCTCGCGCCGCCAGGCGCGCGGCGCCTCGGCGGCGGGGCGGAAGCGGCCGGCGATGCTGGCGACCGCCAGCGCCGCGGCGGCGTACGCGGCGGCGTTGGCGGCGAAAGGCGCGGGCGCGGCGATGGCGACGAGGAAGGCGCCGAGGGCCGGGCCGACGAGGGCGTTGCCGACGAGCTCGACGCTCCAGAGCCGGCCGTTGGCGCGCTCGAGCCGGTCGTGAGGCACGAGGCTCGGCAGCATGGTTTGGGCGGCGTTGTCGCGGAACACCTCGCCCGCGCCGACCAGCGCCGCCGCCGCGACCAGCGCGGCGAAGGCGGAGGGCACGGCGAGCCCGCGGTCCGGCGCCGGCGGCAGCGGCAGCGCCGCCCAGAGCGCGAGCGCCGCGGCGGCGAAGGCGGCGGCGCGGACGATGTCCATCGCGAGGATCAGCCGCCGGCGGTCGACGCGGTCGGCGACGACGCCCGCCGGCAGCGCGAACAGCGCCCAGGGCAAGCGCAGCGCGACGGCGACCAGCGAGATGAGCAGCGGGTCGCGGGTCAGCAGCGAGGCGACCCAGGCCCAGGCGACGGTCGCGACGCCGTCGCCGAGATTGGTGAGCCCGCTCGCCGCGCCGAAGCGGGCGAGCGGCGTCACCGGCGTGCCGACGTCGGACTCGGGAGCGACGGGATCAGGAGTTGAAGATCGCGAGGAAGATCAGGACGGCCGCCGCCGCGCCGAAGACGTAGACCCAGAAGCGGGCGAAGTTCTCGAACATCTTCTGGTGCTCGGCGACGTCTGCCGAGCCGTGGACGTGCGCGGGGGCGTGTCCGTGGGCGTGCTGGTGGGCGGGGGCATGGGCGTGGCTGTGGTCGGCCAAGTCTCGGCTCCTTCGTCTGGCGCTCCCCGCGGGGATTCCCGATCTTCTAGCTTGGCCGCGGCGGGCTGTCAGGCCCCTAATCGGCGCCAGCGCCAGACGCCCTTGGCGTCGGCGGCGCGCTCGACCAGTCCGAGGGCGCGGGCGTGGTTGAGCCGGCCCACCGCCTCGGCGAGGGCGAGGCCGTACTCGCCCGCGCCGATGGGGCGGCGGTAGAGGGCGTCGAAGCACTCCGCCGCGGAGCGGGGCGCGTCGAGCGCGGCGAGCAGGCGCTCGCCGGCGTCGGCGCTGTCGGCGAGGAGGGCCGCGAGGCGGCGGCTGGGGTCGAGGAAGGGCCGGCCGTGGCCGGGGAGGGTGAGCTGCTCCGGCCGGGCGAGGTCGGCGAGGCGGCGGCAGCTCTCGTTCCACGCCCCGACCGGGTCGGCGTCGGGCTCGCTGGCGTAGACGCCGAGGTTCGGGGTGATGCCGGGCAGGATCTGGTCGCCGGCGAGGACGAGGTCGTGGTCGATCCCCCAGAGCGTCGCGTGCTCCGGCGCGTGGCCGTCGCCGATGGCGACGCGCCAGCGCCGGCCGCCGGCGTCGATCTCGTCGCCCTCGGCGATGCGGCGGAAGCCGAGGGGCAGCGGCGCGATCATGTCGGCGTAGTTGACCGGCCGGCTCCCGGCGCGCGCGGCGAGGAGGTCGGGCGCCATGCCGGCGGCGCGCCAGAAGGCGAGGGCCTCGGGCGTCGGGCGGTCCTGCACGTCGAGGCTGAGCATCCGCGCGTAGAGCCAGGCGGTGCGGGTGATCCAGGTCTCGGCGCCGAGGGCCGCGCGGAACCAGCCGGCGAGCCCGACATGGTCGGGGTGGTGGTGGGTGACGATCAGCCGGCGGACGGGGCGCCCGGCGAGCGGGCCGATCAGCAGCGCGCCCCAGGCGGCGCGGGTGGGCGGGTCGTCGAGCCCGGCGTCGACGATCGTCCAGCCGTCGCCGTCGTCGAGGGCGTAGACGTTGACGTGGTCGGGCCTGGCGAAGGCGGGCAGGCGCAGCCAGAGCACGCCCTCGGCGACCTTGACCGCCGCGCCGGGGGCGGGCGGCTCGAAGGGGAAGCGCAGGTGTCCGGGGGCGCCGTCCTCCATCACGCGCCCAAGTCGATGGCGTAGAGCCCCGCCGCGCCCTCGCTGGCGGCGGCGCAGAGGGCGGCGACCTCGGGCAGGTTGCGGCGCAGGTGGAAATCGCACAGCGCCGCCCAGCCGCCCGGGTCCGCGGCGGCGGCGCGAACGAGGTAGTGCCCCCCGAGGGTCAGCGCGAAGGCGCGCAGGTAGGGGACGGCGCCGGCGAAGCGATCGTCCGGCGCGGCGGCGAGCATCCAGTCGGTGGCGATCGCGAGCGCGTCGGCGGCGGCGGCGAGGCGGCCCTCGGGCTCCTGCGCCGCGGTCGCGGCGATCTCGGCGAGGAGCGCGCGCGCCGCGACGCCGCCGTCGGCGAGCTTGCGGCCGACGAGGTCCATCGCCTGCACGCCGTTGGTGCCCTCGTAGATCGGGGTGACGCGGACGTCGCGGTAGAACTGCGCGACGCCGGTCTCCTCGATATAGCCCATGCCGCCATGGACCTGCACCGCGAGCGCGGCGACCTCACAGCCGACATCGGTGCCGAAGGCCTTGGCGATCGGAGTGAGCAGCGCGCCGCGGGCCGCCCAGGCGGGATCGCCGGTGGCGGCGGCCATGTCGAGCGAGAGGGCGCAGTCGAGCGCGATCGCCCGCGCCGTCACCGTCGCCGCGCGCATCGCGGCGAGCATCCGGCGGACGTCGGGAAAGCCGGCGATGCCGGGCTCGTCCGCGTCGGGCGAGCGGCCCTGCCGGCGCTCGCGGGCATAGGCGAGGGCCGCCTGATACGCGGCTTCGGCGACGCCCACCCCCTGCACGCCGACGCCGAGGCGGGCGTTGTTCATCATGGTGAACATCGCCGCCATGCCGCCATGCGGCGCCCCGACCAGCCAGCCGGTCGCGCCCTCGTAGGACATCACGCAGGTCGGGCTGCCGTGGAGGCCGAGCTTGTGCTCGAGCGAGACGACGCGCAGCGCGTTGGCGCGGCCCGGCTCGCCGTCGGCGTCGGGAATGCGCTTCGGCACGAGGAAGAGCGACAGGCCCCGGGTGCCGGGCGCGGCGTCCGGCAGGCGGGCGAGGACGAGGTGGCAGACGTTCCCGGCGACGTCGTGGTCGCCCCAGGTGATGAAGATCTTCTGCCCGGTGACCAGCCACGTCCCGTCCGGCCCCGGCTCGGCGCGCGAGCACACCGCGCCGACGTCGGTGCCGGCCTGCGGCTCGGTCAGGTTCATCGTGCCGGTCCAGGTCCCGGAGACGAGCTTCGGCAGGTAGAGCGCCTGCAGCTCCGCCGAGCCGTGCTTCTCCAGCGCCTCGATCGCGCCCTGGCTGAGCAGCGGGCAGAGCGACAGCGCGAGGTTGGCCGCCGAGGCCATCTCGCCGACGCAGGTGGCGAGCGTCAGCGGCAGGCCCATGCCGCCGTGCTCGGGGCTGGCGGCGAGGCCGACCCAGCCGCCCTCGGCATAGGCGCGGTAGGCCTCCGCGAAGCCCGGCGAGGTGCGCACCACGCCGTTCTCCAGCCGCGCCGGGGTCTCGTCGCCGGCGCGGCGGGTGGGGGCGAGCGCGGTCTCGGCGAGCTTGCCCGCCTCGGCGAGGATCGCGTCCACCGTCTCGGGCGTCGCCTCGGCGAAGCGGTCGGTCCCGGTCAGCCGCCCGGCGTCGAGGACCGGGCCGAGCAGGAAGCGCATCTCGGCGACAGGGGCTCGGTAGGCCATCGGCGTCTCTCCGGCGCGTCTTTCCGCTTCCGGCGCCGCTCCCGCGCCGCTAAGAGGGGCCGCCGCCGCGGGAGCCTAGGCGAGCGGGCGGGCGGGAACAAGCGAGACGCCGCGTCATGACGGACCGCAACGCCGTCCTTCTTCCGGCCGACCCCGACGGGGTGCGGGCCGCCGCCCACCTGCTCGCCGCGGGCGCGCTGGTCGCCTTTCCGACCGAGACGGTCTACGGCCTCGGCGCGGACGCCCGCAGCGATCGCGCCGTCGCCGGAATCTTCGCCGCCAAGGGGCGGCCGGCGTTCAATCCGCTGATCGTCCACGTCGCCGGCGTCGCCGCCGCCGCGCCGCTGGCCGAGCTGGGGCCGGAGGCGCTGGCGCTCGCGGAGCGGTTCTGGCCCGGCCCGCTGACGCTGGTGGTCCCGCGCCGGCCCGACGCGGGCCTCGCCGCGGCGGTGACGGCCGGCCTGGGGAGCGTGGCGCTGCGCGCGCCCGCGCATCCGCTGGCCCGGGCGCTGCTCGACGCCTTCGGCGGGCCGCTGGCCGGCCCCTCGGCCAATCCCTCGGGCACGGTCAGCCCGACGACGGCGGCGCATGTGCTGGAGGGCCTGGGCGGGCGCATCGCCGCGGTGCTCGACGGCGGACCCTGCCCGGTCGGGGTCGAATCGACCATCGTCGGCCTCGCCGACGGCGCGCCGCGATTGCTGCGGCCCGGCGGCCTGCCCGTCGAGGCGATCGAGGCGGCGCTCGGCCGGCCGCTCGCGGGGGCGGGGCAGGGGATCACCGCCCCGGGCCAGCTCGCCTCGCACTACGCGCCCCGCGCCGCGCTCCGGCTCGGGGCCGCCGCGCCGGAGCCGGACGAGGCCTGGCTCGGCTTCGGGCCGGGGCCGGTGGGCGACCCGGGGCTCAACCTCTCCGAGGCCGGCGACCTCGACGAGGCGGCGGCGCGCCTCTTCGCCTGCCTGCGCGATCTCGACGCGCTGGCCGCCGCCGCCGGCCGCGCCCGCATCGCGGTGGCGCGGATCCCCGAGGCGGGTCTCGGCCGCGCCATCAACGACCGCCTGCGCCGCGCCGCCGCCCCGCGCGGGTGACGGCGCGGGTGCGGGTTGCGACGGCCGGCGCAGAGCGGGCGGCGCCCGCATTTCGGGTGAAGCCGCGGACCGGGATGAATGGGCCGCGACGGTGAAGCCACACGGATTTGACCTGTGGCAAATCCGTCCGCGATCGCCCCTCGGGGGGCGAGCGCGATTCCGCGCTCGCCGGGGCGACCACGGACGGATTGCGCGCTTCCGGAGAAATCTCGACCCCTGACGGCCTCCCCGCCACCGCGCTCCGGCCGTCGGCGCGGCGAAAGCCGTGCTTTCGCTTGTCGCGCCGTGGCCTCGCGGGCAGAGCCCGCTTCGGTCGGCGGCCCAGCGGCTCACCAAACCCCTTGGGAAGGCGGACAGGTGTATGCCGAACTGTTCGGAGCGGTTCGGGGGCGACGGAACCTCGAAGTGAAAACCGCCTCGCGAGATGCGCTGCCTCGCCGCCCGAAGCCGCGCGCTTTCCGTTTCTTCCGCGACGTGATACCCCGCCGCTTCGCCCCGGGGACCCGCACATGGACATCACGCTCTACGACACCCGCACCCGCGCCAAGGTCCGGCTGGACCCGGTCGTCCCGGGCAAGGCGTCGATGTATGTCTGCGGCCCCACCGTCTACGACCGCGCCCATATCGGCAACGCCCGTCCGGTGGTGGTGTTCGACACGCTCTTCCGCCTGCTCCGCCACGTCTGCGGCGCAGGGAACGTCACCTACGTGCGCAACATCACCGACGTCGACGACAAGATCATCGCCCGCGCCCGCGAGAGCGGCCGCGAGATCGGCGCGATCACCGCCGAGACGACGCGCTGGTATCACGAGGACATGGACGCCCTCGGCGCGCTCCGCCCGACCTTCGAGCCGCGCGCGACCGAGCATATCGGCGGCATGATCGCCATGATCGCGCTCCTGATCGAGCGCGGCCACGCCTACGCCGCCGAGGGGCACGTGCTCTTCTCGGTCGGCAGCTACGCGGACTACGGCAAGCTGGCGCGGCGGTCGCTCGAGGACATGCGCGCCGGCGCCCGGGTCGAGGTGGCGCCCTACAAGCGCGACCCGATGGACTTCGTGCTGTGGAAGCCGTCGGGCGAAGGCACGCCCGGCTGGGACTCGCCCTGGGGCCGCGGCCGCCCCGGCTGGCACATCGAGTGCTCCGCCATGGCGCGGGCCTTGCTGGGCGGAACCTTCGACATCCACGGCGGCGGCGTGGACCTCGCCTTCCCCCACCACGAGAACGAGCTGGCGCAGTCCGCCTGCGCCCACCCGGATGAGGGCTTCGCCCGCATCTGGATGCACAACGGGATGCTGAACGTCGAGGGCGAGAAGATGTCGAAGTCTCTCGGCAACTTCTTCACGGTCCGTGACCTTCTCGACCGGAAAATCGCGGGAAAAGTGATCCGCTTCGTGCTTTTGTCGACGCACTACCGCCAGCCGATCGACTGGACGCAGAAGAAGACCGCCGAGGCCGAGACGATCCTGCGCGGCTGGGCGACCGGCCTGACCGACGTCGAGGAGGATGCCGACCCCGCCCCCGAGGTCGTGGAGGCGCTGGCCGACGACCTGAACACGCCGGCGGGGATCACCGCCTTGCATCAGCTTGCCCGGAGCGGCCGCCTTGCCGAGTTGCGGGCCTCGCTCGCGCTCCTCGGCTTCGACCTTCGGGCGGATGCGGGCACGGCGCTCGGACATCTCGGCGCGCTCAAAGCCGAGTACGAGCCGGCGGTGCGGGAGCTTCTGGAGTTGCGCCGCGAGGCGCGGACGGCGCGTGACTTCCGTAGGGCGGACGAGCTTCGGGACGGGCTGGTCGCGGCCGGCGTGAAGGTGATGGACCGCCCGGACGCGCCCAGCGACTGGGATCTCGGTCCCGATTTCGATCCGGCGAAGCTGGAGGGCCTGAGAAAATGAGCGAGCTAGCCGAGACGCTCGCGCCCGCGGGCGCGGACGCCGCAGCCAGGGAACGGCTCTATCTCTACGACACCACGCTCCGCGACGGGCAGCAGACGCAGGGCGTGGATTTCTCCGTCGAGGACAAGACGCGGATCGCGCGGGAGCTCGATGCGCTCGGCGTCGACTACGTCGAGGGCGGCTGGCCGGGGGCCAATCCGACCGACAGCGGGTTCTTCGAGGCGGCGCCGCGGCTCGACCGGGCCACGATGACCGCCTTCGGGATGACCAAGCGCGCGGGGCGGTCGGCGGCGAACGACGACGTGCTGGCGGCGGTGCTGAACGCCGGCACCGGCGCGGTCTGCCTCGTCGGCAAGACCCATGTCTTCCATGTCGAGACGGCGCTCGGGATCACGCTCGACGAGAACCTCGCGAACATCCGCGAGAGCGTCGCCCATGCGGTCGGGCAGGGGCGCGAGGTGCTGTTCGACGCGGAGCACTTCTTCGACGGCTACCGGGCGAACCCGGGCTATGCGGTCGACTGCCTCAAGGCGGCGCTGGCGGCGGGGGCGCGCTGGGTGGTGCTCTGCGACACCAACGGCGGCACGCTGCCGGGCGAGGTCGGCGCCGTCACCGCGGCGGCGATCGCCGCCGGCGTCCCCGGCGAGCGGCTGGGCATCCACACCCATGACGACACCGGCAACGCCGTGGCCTGCTCGCTCGCCGCGATCGACGCCGGGGCGCGGCAGGTGCAGGGGACGCTGAACGGGCTCGGCGAGCGCTGCGGCAACGCCAACCTGACCACGCTGATCCCGACGCTGCTCCTCAAGGAGCCCTACGCCAGCCGCTTCGAGATCGGCGTCACCCGCTGCAAGCTCGCCGGGCTGACCCGGGCGAGCCGCGCGCTCGACGAGATCCTGAACCGCGCGCCCGATGCGAGCGCGCCTTATGTCGGGGCCTCGGCCTTCGTCCACAAGGCGGGGCTGCACGCCAGCGCGGTGCTGAAGGACCCGGCGACCTACGAGCATGTCGAGCCGAAGCTCGTCGGCAACGCCCGGCTGATCCCGATGTCGAACCAGGCGGGGCTCTCGAACCTGCGCAGCCGGCTCGGCAAGGCAGGGATCCACGTCGAGGCGGGCGATCCCCGGCTCGCCGCGATCCTGACCGAGGTGAAGGCGCGCGAGGACCGCGGCTACGCCTATGACAGCGCCTCGGCCTCGTTCGAGCTCCTCGCGCGCGAGATGCTCGGCATCCTCCCGCGGTTCTTCGACGTCGAGCGCTACCGGGTGACGGTGGAGCGGCGGCGGAACGCGCGCGACGAGACGATCACCGTCTCCGAGGCGGTGGTGGTGGCGCGCTTCGGCGACCAGCGGGTGATGAGCGTCTCCGAGAGCCAGGACCCGCTGACCCATGCCGACCAGGGCCCGGTCAACGCGCTCAGCCGCGCGCTCGCCAAGGATCTCGGGCCGTATCAGGCCTGTATCGAGGACATGAAGCTTGTCGACTTCAAGGTGCGCATCACCTCCGGCGGCACCGAGGCGGTGACGCGCGTCCTCATCGACAGCGAGGACGGGCAGGGCCGGCGCTGGTCGACGGTGGGGGTGAGCGCCAACATCGTCGACGCGAGCTTCCAGGCGCTGCAGGACGCCATCCTGTGGAAGCTGGTCTCCGAGGGGGCGCCGCCGGCGTGAGCGTCCCCACGAGCGCGGCATGAGCGCCCCGTGACGGCGGCGGACTGCGCGGCGCTGGTCGCGCGCGGCGACCCGGAGCGGTTCCGCACCGCGCAGGCGGCCCCCGCCGGCCCGGCCCGCGACGGGCTGATGGCGCTCTACGCCTTCAACCTGGAGCTGGCGCGCGCCGCCTGGGCCGCCTCCGAGCCGCTGCTCGGGCAGATCCGCCTGCGCTGGTGGGACGACGCCTTGGGCGAGATCTTCTCCGGGGCGCCGCCGCGGGCGCACGAGGTCTGCGCCCCCCTCGCCGCGACGATCCGCGCCTCCGCCCTGCCCGAGGCGCCGCTCCGGGCGATGGCGGCGGCGCGGGAATGGGATTGCGACCGCGAGGATTTCGCCAACGAGGCCGCGCTCGCGGCCTATCTCGAGGACACCGGCGGCGGGCTGATGTGGCTCGCCGCCCGTCATCTCGGCGCGCCGGAGGCCGCGGAGGCGACGGCCCGCGCCGCCGGTCGCGCCGCCGCCGCGGCGGCGTTCCTGCGCGCCGCGCCCCGGCTGCGCGCGCTCGGGCGCCGGCCGCTGCCCGAGGGCGCGGCGACGGCGGAGCGGCTGGCGCGCGCCGCCCTCGGCTGGCTGGCCCGCGCCCGCGCCGGGCGGCGGGCGCTCCCCGCCGCGGCGCTGCCGGCGCTCCTGCCCGCGGCCCCCGCCGGGCCGGTGCTGCGCGCCGCGCTCCGCCGCCCGGCGCTGGCGATCGAGGGCGGGCTCGACCCGTCCGAGTTCGCGCTCCGCGGCCGCGTCGCGCTCGCCGCGCTGACGGGGCGATGGTGAGCGCGCGACGGAGAGGCGCAGCCCCGCGGCCCGGTGGCGATCGGCCAAGCCGGCGTGCGCCGGCGACGGGAGGGGCAGGGATGCATCGCGGCAGGGAGGGGCTCGAGGCGGCGCTGGCCGGGGTGCTGGCCGCGCCCAAAGGACGAGATCGCCGTCGGCGGCGACCGCGCACGAAAGCTCGGCCCCCGGGCGGAAGCGCGGCAGCGGGCCTCCCGGAAGGCGCGGTGCAGCGCAAGGCCCGATCTGCCGCCCGGCATCGTCCGGCGCGGCGTACGCAAGGCCGGCGTACGCAAGGCCCGAACGGCCGGCGCTCCGCCGCCTCGATCCGCCGCCCGGCGGCCTCCGGCGCGCGTCGCTCCCGCGGTCCTGACCACCCCGTGACCCGCGCGCGGCCCTCGCCGCGTTGACAGGCGACAAGCGCCGAACCAAACCTCGCGGACCCCGAGCGAGGAACCCTGTGCCCATGATCCTGCTGAGCGTCATCGTCGCCGCCCTGACGGCCGGCATGGCCGCGACCCACGTCGCGAGCCCCGAGGCGATCCCGCAATACGTGATCTGGTCCGGCGTCGTCATGGCGCTGCTCACCTGGCGCGCCGCGGGGATCATCACCTACCTGCGCATGTTCGTCGCCGGCTACGCCGTCGCCTTCGCCGCCTTCGCGCTCGGCTTCATCGTCTTCGGCAACGGCGGCCTGCCGGAATGGACGCCGGGCTGGATGCAGACGCTTCAGCCGAAGCCCTTCCTCGCGCTCGCCTTCACCGTCTTCGCGGGCGCCGTCATGGTCATGGCGCGGCTGCCGCTCATCCACGAGACGATCGGCCTCTCCGAGCACTACTTCTCCAGCCGCGATCCCAGCCGGCTGCGCTACCTCCCGGTCCTGCCGCTCAGCGAAGGGGCCATCGGCCGCGCGTTCCTCCTAGTGATCATCCTGATCAACTTCGTCCAGACCTACCTGCTCATCCTCTTCAACACCTGGCAGGGGGCGCTCTTCGACAGCTTCCAGAACATGGACGAGGCGGCGTTCTGGCTCCTCGTCACCACCTTCCTGTTCCTCGCCGGCCAGTGGGTGGTGTTCTCGGTCGTCGAGTATCTGCTCGGCCAGTACATGCTGATCCGCTGGCGGCGGCACATGTCGCGCGAGTACGTCGCCGACTGGCTGGAGGACGAGCGCCACTACCGCATCCAGTTCGTCGGCGAGATCGCCGACAACCCCGACCAGCGCATCTCCGAGGACATCCGCACCTACGTCACCAACACCTACTCGATCTCGTCCTCGCTGTTCTCGACCTTCCTCTCGCTCGCCGCCTTCGTGCAGCTGCTCTGGGACCTCTCGGGGCGCTTCCGCGTCGAGGAGGGCCATCCCTTCCTGGAGTGGCTGACCGCCGTCCCCGGCTTCCTCGTCTGGGTCTGCATCGCCTACGCGGCCCTGGCCACCGTGGTCGGGCACCTGATCGGTCGGCCGCTGATCCAGAAGAACTACAACAAGGAGCGCACCGAGGCCGACTTCCGCTTCGGCATGGCCCGGATGCGCGAGTTCAGCGAGCAGGTGGCGCTCCTGCGTGGCGAGGAAGCGGAGAAGGCCGCCCTCTACGCCAAGTACGACCGCCAGGTCGAGGCGACCTACAGCCTCGTGCGCACCACCCGCGACCTGCGCATCTTCAGCTTCTCGATCAGCCAGATGACCGACGTGCTGCCCTACGTGCTGGTCGCGCCCGCCTATTTCGCCGGGGTGGGCTCGCTCGGCGGGCTGCAGCAGACCGCGGGGGCGTTCTCGCGGGTGCAGTCGGGCTTCTCGATCTTCCTCGATCTCTACGAGACGCTGGCGCTCTACAAGGCGGCGGTCAACCGTATCAACGGCTTCCGCCGGGCGCTGGTCGAGGCCCGCGCTATCGCCGGGGCGCAGCCGATCGCGCTCGGCGCGGCGGCCGGAGACGCCTTCACCGTCGCCGACCTGACGCTGCGGCTGCCCGACGGCCACGCCATCGCCCGGGTGCCGGAGCTCAGCCTCGCGCGGGGCGAGAGCGCGATCGTCACCGGCCCCTCCGGGTCGGGCAAGTCGACGCTGTTCCGCGCGCTGGCGGGGATCTGGCCCTTCGGCAGCGGCCAGGTGGGCGCGCCGCGCGACGAGAGCGTCATGCTGTTGCCGCAGCGCGCCTACCTGCCGCTCGGCACGCTGCGCGGCGCGCTCGCCTATCCGGCCCGGCCCGACAGCGTCGAGGGGGCGGAGATCGAGGCGGCGATGCGCGCCGTCGGCCTCGGCCACCTCGTCCCGCGGCTCGACGAGACGGCGCTGTGGAGCCAGGCGCTCTCCGGCGGCGAGCAGCAGCGCGTCGCGGTGGTGCGGGCGCTCCTCGCGCGACCGGACTGGCTCTTCCTCGACGAGGCGACCGCGGCGCTCGACGAGCCGATGGAGGAGGCGGTCTACCGCATCCTGCGCGAGCGGCTGCCCGGGACGACCATCGTCTCGATCGGCCACCGCAGCACGCTCCTCGCCTTCCACCGCCGCCATCTCGACATGGAGCCCGACGCCGCCGGCGTCTTCGTCCCCCGCGACGTCCCCCCCGACGCGGCCGCGGCCCCGGCCTGACGGAACCCGGTTTCGCCGGCTCCTCCATAAACAAAAACGCGGATACGACCCTTTCGCGCGTGTGCGAGGCTACCGCGCCGGAGCCAGGGCCTAGAGCTTCATCCCGCAGGCCGAGGCGGCCTGGCGGATGGCGGCGCCGGAGCCGGCGAGCGGGAAGCTCGCCGTGCCGGCCCGGGTGCGGACCTGCGCCCCGCCGCCGGCCATAAGCGAGCGCAGGAGCGGCGCCGAGGCGGCGGTGTAGAGGATGCCCTTCTCCGCGACGAACGGCAGGGCGACGCCCCGCCCGTCGATCGCGACGCCCACGTCCTCGGCGCTCCGCCCCATGCCGGCGATCGCCAGCAGGCCGTGGCCGCCGACCTGGCAGAGGAAGCTGAGCGACCTCCCCCCGGGTATCTCGACCCCCGCATACTGCGCGGTCCCCGGCCGTCCCCCCGCGGTCCACGCCGCCTTCGGAGCCGGCGCCGCCGCCCGCGGCTGCGCCGCCTGCGGGGCCACGCACATCCGCTCCACGCAGTCGTTGTATTGCCGGCTGTCCGCCCCCGGCGAGTTGGCGAGGCACTGCCAGACGCAGCGCTGCTCCTCCTCGGGGCTCATCTGCTGCGCCCACGCCGGCGCGACGGCCGCCAGAACCCCGAGCCCGAGCCCGAACATGAGCGCAACCCCGCGCCCGGCGGCCGATCCGGCCATGTCTGGATCCCCCCTGCTGTCCCCGCGCCCGAGCTTTCCCCGAAACGCCCGACCGCGCAAGCCTCTCACCCGTTCCGCCGCGCAAGCGCCACGCGGGCGGCGGCGTCGGCGGGCACGGCCACGAGCGCCTCCTCCGGCGCGGGAACCATCAGCCGCGCCGCGCCCCTCCCCGCCTCGCCGAGCCAGAGGGCGAAGTCGCCGGGCGCGATCACCACCGGCATCCGGTCGTGGATCGCCGCAAGCCTCGCATTGGCCGGGCAGGTCACGATGGCGCAGGTCGGGATGCGCTCGCCGGGTCGGCCCCACGCCTGCCAGACGCCGGCGAAGGCGATCGGCCCGCCGGCCCGCGGGCGGATCGACCACGGGACGCGGGCGCCCTTCCCGCCGCTCCACTCGTAGAACCCGTCGGCCGGGATCAGGCACCGCCGCTCGCGTGCGGCCTCGCGGAAGGCGGGCGCCGTCGCCAGCGTCTCGGCCCGCGCGTTGATCAGGAGCGGCGGCTGCTTCGGCGCGCTGCGCCACGGCGGCGGCAGCCCCCATCGCATCGCCTCGATGCGCCGTCCCCCCGCGACCGGGACGACCGCCGGGATCGCCTCCGTCGGGCTGACGTTCAGCCGCGCCTCCTCCGGGCCGAGCGGCCCGATGTCCGCCTCGAAGAGGCACGCCATCGCGTCGAAGGAGGAGGTGATCATGTAGCGCCCGCACATGGCCCCAGCCTTACCCGCCGCCGCCGCCGCTGGCGATGGGCCTCCGGCGCGATCGTCCCGAGGAGAGTCCGGAGGAGGCGGGGCTTTTCCTCGGCGGGGGCGGGGGCTAGAAGGTTCGCCCACGCCCTGACGCCGCCGATCCCGAGGCCAAGCAATGGAAAAGACCTTCGACGCCGCCGCCGAGGAGCCGCGGATCAGCGCGCTGTGGCGCGAGGCCGGGGCCTTCGCGGCCGGCGCCCATGCCCGGCCGGGGGCGGAGGCGTTCGCGATCCTGCTGCCGCCGCCGAACGTCACCGGCAGCCTGCACATGGGCCACGCCTTCAACCACACGCTGATGGACATCCTGACGCGGTGGAAGCGGATGCGGGGCTTCGACACGCTGTGGCAGCCCGGGCTCGACCATGCCGGCATCGCCACGCAGATGGTCGTCGAGCGCGAGCTGGCGAAGGCGGGGAACGCCAGCCGGCGCGAGATGGGCCGCGAGGCCTTCGTCGCGAAGGTCTGGGAGTGGAAGGCGCATTCGGGCGGCACGATCCTGCGCCAGTGCGAGCGGCTGGGGGATTCGTTCGACCTCTCGCGCAACGCCTTCACCATGTCGGGCGCGCCGCAGGCGCCAGCGGGCGAGGAAGGGAACTTCCACGACGCGGTTTTGCGGGCCTTTGTCACACTTTACGAGCGCGGGCTCATCTTCCGTGGCAAGCGGCTCGTCAACTGGGATCCGCATTTCGAGACGGCCATCTCCGATCTCGAGGTCGAGCAGGTCGAGGAGAAGGGCAGCCTGTGGCGGCTGCGCTATCCACTGGAGGGGGGCGCGACCTACGAGCATCCGGTCGCCTTCGACGAGGACGGCAGGCCGACGGCGTTCGAGACGCGGGACTATCTCGTCGTCGCCACCACGCGGCCGGAGACCATGCTCGGCGACACCGGGGTGGCGGTGCATCCGGAGGATCCGCGCTATGCGGGCCTCATCGGCAGGACCGTGCGGCTGCCGCTGGTCGGGCGGTCGATCCCGATCGTCGCGGACGCCTATGCCGATCCGGAGAAGGGGACCGGCGCGGTGAAGATCACCCCGGCGCACGACTTCAACGACTGGGAGGTCGGCAAGCGGGCGGGGCTCGCGGCGATCAACGTCATGGACACCCGGGCGCGCATCGCGCTCCGGGACAACGCGGATTTCTGGCGCGGTATCGACGGCGGCGACGAGCTCGCCGACCTCGACGGCGCCGACCGCTACGAGGCGCGCGAGACCATCGTGGCGCTGGCGAAGGATCAGGGCTGGCTCGACGGCGTCGACGCCGAGACCCATGCGGTGCCGCATGGCGACCGCTCCAAGGTGGCGATCGAGCCGTTCCTGACCGACCAGTGGTACGTCGACGCCGAGAAGCTCGCCGGGCCGGCGATGGCGGCGGTGCGCGAGGGGCGGACGCGGATCCTGCCGGAGAACCAGGAGAGGGTCTATTTCCACTGGCTGGAGAACATCGAGCCCTGGTGCATCTCGCGCCAGCTCTGGTGGGGGCACCAGATCCCGGTCTGGTACGGCGACTGGGTCGACCCGCAGGGCCGCCTGCCGCACGAGAGCGGCGATGAGCCTCCCACGGACGAGCCGCATGTCTTCGCCGGACAGCAGGGCCGGCTGGTCCGCGCCTTCTGCGCCGCCAGCCGCGACGCGGTGCGCGAGGATGCCGAGGCTTGGTATCGCGCCCGCATGGGCGAGCGGGTCATCGTCCGCTTCGAGGGCGAGGAGGGCGACGTCGCCGGTGAGTTCCCCGAGGAGGCCGACGCCGCCTTCGTCATGCTGCGGCGCGACCCCGACGTGCTCGACACCTGGTTCTCCTCCGGCATCTGGCCTCTCGGCACGCTGGGCTGGCCGGAGGAGACGGAGGATCTGCGGCGCTACTATCCGACCTCCGTCCTCGTCACCGGCTTCGACATCCTGTTCTTCTGGGTCGCCCGGATGATGATGATGCAGCTCGCCCTCGTCGGCGAGGCGCCGTTCCGCGACGTCTACGTCCACCCCCTCGTCCGCGACGAGAAGGGCAAGAAGATGTCGAAGTCGCTCGGCAACGTGCTCGACCCGCTGGAGCTGATCGACGAGTACGGGGCCGACGCGGTGCGCTTCACGCTCGCCGCCATGGCCGCCATGGGGCGCGACCTGAAGCTCTCGAAGGACCGGATCGCCGGGTATCGCAACTTCGGCACCAAGCTCTGGAACGCGGCGCGGTTCGCGGAGATGAACGAATGCCGCCCCGTTCCGGGCTTCGACCCGATGGGCGTGCAGCTGACGGCGAACCAGTGGATCGTCGGCGAGACCGGGCGGCTCCGCGTCGCGCTCGACGCGGCGCTGGAGGAGTATCGCTTCAACGACGCCGCGGCGGCGCTCTACGCGCATGTCTGGGGCAAGGTCTGCGACTGGTACGTGGAGTTCGCCAAGCCCCTCCTCGCCGATCCGGCGGCGGCGGCGGAGACGCGGGCGACGATGGCCTGGGCGCTGGAGCAGTGCCTGATCCTGCTGCACCCGATCATGCCCTTCGTCACCGAGGCGCTGTGGGGGCAGACGGGCGCGCGCGACGGCGCGCTGGCCCTGGCCGACTGGCCGGCGTTCGGGGCGGAGCTGATCGACGCCCAGGCCGACGCGGAGATGAACGCCGTGATCGGGCTCGTCGAGGAGATCCGCTCGGTGCGGGCGCAGATGCACGTGCCGGCCGGCGCGAAGGTGACGCTCGTCACCGTCGACGCCGCCGATCCGGCGTGGCTCGAGCGCAACCGCGCGCTGGTTTCGCGGCTGGCGCGGGTGGAGCGGTTCGAGCGCGCGGCCGAGGCGCCGCGGGGGGCGGTGACGCTGACCGCGGGCGGCGTCGCCTTCGCGATCCCGCTCGCCGAGGTGATCGACATCGCCGAGGAGCGGGCGCGGCTGGGGAAGACGATCGAGAAGCAGGAGCGCGAGGCGGCGGGCCTGCGCGGCAAGCTCGGCAACGCGGGCTTCGTGGCGCGGGCGCCGGAGGAGGTCGTCGACGAGGCCCGCGCCCGGCTGGAGGCGCTGGAGGAGGAGATCGCCATCCTCGCCGCCGCGCGCGACCGTCTCGCGGGTCTGTAAGGCCCCTCTCCTACGTCAGGGGCGGGCCCCCCTCGCGCACGCCAACGGCGCGGGGCCGGGCTGTCGAGACCCTCGCCTTCCCGCCGCGCGAGGAAGCGAGGGCGATCTGAAGGGATTCCTCTCCCTCCTGCCGCGCCAGGGGCGCGCGGGGTCGGTCTGTGGGGACCCCGCCCTCCCGCCTGATGCGCGCGGCGGGCCCGCCCACGGAACCGCGCTCAGGGGCTCGGGGTCGCGGCCTCGATCTCGTCGGCGATGCGGGTCCAGGCCTCGACGGGCTGGGCGCCGGAGACGGCGTAGCGGCCGCCGAGGAGGAAGGTGGGGACGCCGGTCACGCCCATGGCGCGGGCGGCCTCGGCCTCTGCCGCCACCTCGGCGCGGTCGGCGTCGCCGGCGAGGAGGCGGGCGATCGCCGCGCCGTCGAGGCCGGCGGTCGCGGCCGCGCCGCTGAGGACGGCGGGGTCGGAGACGTCCTCGCCGGCCTCGAAGTAGCGGCGGAAGAGCTCCATGGCCACCGCGGTCTGCCGGCCCTCGGCGGCGGCCCAGCGGATGACGCGGTGGGCGTCGAGGGTGTTCGGGGCGCGGCGGATCGCGGCGAAGTCGAAGGCGAGGCCGACGGCGTGGCCGGCCTCCTCCAGCCGGGCGTGGACCGGCGCGACCCGGGCGAGGTCGCCGAACTTCGCCGTCATGTGCGCGGCGCGGTCGCGGCCCTCGGGCGGGATGTCGGGGTCGAGCTGGTAGGGCTTCCACGACAGCGCGAAGGGGCTCGCGCCCCGCGCCTCCAGCGCGCGCAGGAGCTGGGCGGCGCCGAGGTAGCACCAGGGGCAGACGACGTCGGAGATGATCTCGAGGCGGGTCATGCCGGCGGCGCCGCGAAGTAGTCGGCGAGGATGCGGGCGTGGACCCGCTTCATCGTCTCGATGTCGGCGACGGCGACGCGCTCGTCGGTCTGGTGCATGGTCGGCGCGTGAAGGCCGACCTCGACCACCGGGCAGTGGTCCTTGACGAAGCGGGCGTCGGAGGTGCCGCCGGTGGTGGAGAGCGCCGGCGTGATCCCGGTCTCGGCCGCGACCGAGCGGACGACGAGGTCGGTGAACGGCCCGGGCTTCGTCAGGAAGCTCTCGCCGGAGACCTCGAAGCGGACGGCGAGCCCGGTGCGGAACTCGGCGGCGACGCGGTCGGCCTCCTCCTCGATCCACGTGGAGAGCGAGGCGGAGCTGTGGGCGTCGTTGAAGCGGATGTTGAGCGTGGCGTGGGCCTCGGCCGGGATGACGTTCGAGGCCGGGTTGCCGACGTCGACGGTGGTCAGCGCCAGCGTCGAGGGGCCGAAATGCTTCGTGCCGCCGTCGAGCTTGCGCGCGGCGAGGCGGTCGAGCAGGCGGACGAGGGCGGGCAGCGGGTTCAGCGCCTTCTCGGGATAGGCGCTGTGGCCCTGCTTGCCGTAGGCGGCGATGCGCGCGGTGAGCGAGCCGCGCCGGCCGATCTTGATGGCGTCGCCGGTGCGCTCGGCGGAGGTGGGCTCGCCGACGATGCAGTGGTCGAGCGCCTCGCCGTTCGCCGCCATCCAGTCGAGGATCGCCACGGTGCCGTCGACGGCGGCGGCCTCCTCGTCGCCGGTGATCAGGAGGGCGATGGAGCCCGCCGGGGGCGTGGCCGTGACGAAGTCGATCGCGGCGGCGACGAAGGCGGCGACGCCGGACTTCATGTCGGCGGCGCCGCGGCCGTAGAGCCAGCCGTCGGCGGTCTCGGCGGCGAAGGGCGGGTGGCGCCAGGCCTTGGGGTCGCCGGTCGGGACGACGTCGGTATGGCCGTTGAAGCCGAGGACGGGGCGGGCGTCGCCCCAGCGGGCGTAGAGGTTGGCGACGCCGCCGCGGTCGCAGCGGACAGCGCGGAAGCCGGCGGCCTCGAGGCGCGCGGCGAGGAGCGCGAGCGCGCCGCCTTCCTCCGGGGTCACGGAGGGGCAGCGGATCAGCTCGGCGGTGAGCGCGACGGGATCGGTCATGGCTGCCTCATCGGATGCGCGCGGACCCTAGCGCGGGCGCTCCGGCGCGGCAACGTCGCGGCGGGGTATCCGTGGCGGGGGATCGGGACGGAGCGGCGGGCGGCAAGGGCCTATCACGCGTGTTATGGTAGTTATGTTATTGAAAATACAGACTTATCACAGGAGGGGGTCCGTGAGGGCCCCTTGGGGCTTGCGGAGCAAGGATCCGGCGAGGGCGGGGCTTCCCGGGGTTGGCGTGGCCGTCAACCTTCATTGCCATCGCGCACACTGCACGACACCTGTCTGCTCTGCTGGATCCACGGGGCGCGCGCGCTGGCCGACCGACCGACCGACCGAAGCGGGCTTGCCCGCGAGGCCCGGCGCGACAGGCGAAAGCACGGCTTTCGCCGCGCCGACGGCTGGAGCGCGTTGGCGCGGAAGCCGTGAGGGGCGCCGATTTCTCCGGGAGCGCGCCATCCGTCCGTGAGCGCCCCGGCGAGCGCGGAATCGCGCTCGCCCCCCGCAGGGGCGATCGCAGACGGATTTGCCACGGGTCAAATCCGTCTGGCGTCACCGTCGCGGCCAGCCTCGGGGCCGGGCTTCCTCTCCACTGTCGTGCAGTGTGGCCATCGCGTAAAGGGATTCAAAATACATCATATAATTCAATCAGTTGATCAGGGTTGCGCGTGCGCAACCCTGTGTCGCCGCGTCTCCCGCGTCAGAACGTCGGGGGCGTGTTGATCCACAGGAGCACGGTCTCGCCGTCGCTGGCGTTTCGCCAGGCGTGGTGGCGGCGGCTCTCGAAGTAGATCGAGTCGCCGGGGTCGAGCTCGTGGCGGTCGGCGCCGTCGAGGGTCACCTCCAGCCGGCCGGACAGGATGTGGAGGAATTCCTCGCCGTCATGGGCGTAGGCGCCCTCGCTCCCGGCGCCGGGGGCGAGCACGAAGCGGTGGCAGTCCATCTGGCGCAGGCCCTCGGCGAGGAGCTGCACGGTGACGCCGGGGACGGTCGCCGGCCAGGTGCGCCAGGTTCGGGCGCGGACCACCTCGGTCGCCGGGCCGGGCGAGAGCGACAGGGCCGAGACGGTGGTGTCGTAGAAGGCGGCGATGCGGTGGAGCGCGCCGAAGCTGACGCCGCGGGAGGTGCGCTCCAGCGTCGAGAGGGCGGAGGGGGCGACGCCGACCTCGGCGGCGACCTTCTCCAGCGTCAGCCCGGCGGCGTGGCGGAGCGCGCGCAGGCGGCGGCCGAGCGCCTCGCCGGTCTCGGGGGCGTCGGGGCCGGGCTCGTCGGCCGGGCCGGCGAGGGCCGCGCGAATCGCCCGGGGCGCGAGCCCGCCCTCGCCGCGCATCCAGGCGACGCGGCGGGCGCGCTCCAGGTCGTCCTCGGCGTAGCGGCGCTGGCCGCTCGCGGTGCGGCGGGGCGCGAGCAGGCCCTGCATCTCCCAGAGCCGCAGCGTCGAGGCGGAGACCCCGATCATCCGCGCCACGTCGGAGACGCGGTAGACGCCGGCCCCGCGCGCGCCATCTTCGACGGTCTGGTGCGCGCTGTCGTCCATGTGCCTCCGCCGCCGGCCGGGATGCCTCTTGCATTCCTACAGAAACAATGTAGGAAATGCACGATCAAATTCCCTGCAATCCGAATGTAGGTTTTCCCGGAGGATTCGCATGACCACCGCCCTCGCCGACCGCCGCGCCGCCGCCATCGCCCGCGGGGTGGGCGTGACGACGCAGATCTACGCCGACCGCGCCGAGAACGCCGAGATCTGGGACAAGGAGGGGCGGCGCTACATCGACTTCGCCGGCGGGATCGCGGTGCTGAACACCGGGCACCGGCACCCGAAGGTGATGGAGGCGGTGAAGGCGCAGCTCGACCGGTTCACCCATACCTGCCACCAGGTCGTGCCCTACGAGAACTACGTGGCGCTGGCCGAGCGGCTGAACCGGCTGACGCCGGGGGACTTCGACAAGAAGACCATCTTCGTCACCACCGGCGCCGAGGCGGTGGAGAACGCGGTGAAGATCGCGCGCGCCTATACGGGCCGGCAGGCGGTCGTCGCCTTCGGGGGCGGCTTCCATGGCCGGACCTTCATGGGCATGGCGCTGACCGGCAAGGTCGCGCCCTACAAGCTCGGCTTCGGGGCGATGCCGGGCGACGTGTTCCACGCGCCCTTCCCGGCCGAGACGCAGGGGGTGGGCGTCGAGGACGCGCTCGCGGCGCTGCGGCGGCTCTTCGCGGCGGACGTCGATCCGGCGCGGGTGGCGGCGATCATCCTCGAGCCGGTGCAGGGCGAGGGCGGGTTCAACCCGGCCCCGACGGCCTTCATGACGGCGCTGCGCGAGATCTGCGACCAGCACGGGATGCTGCTGATCGCCGACGAGGTGCAGACCGGGTTCGCGCGGACCGGCAAGCTCTTCGCGATGGAGCACCACGGCGTCGCGCCGGACCTGATGACGATGGCCAAGAGCCTCGCCGGGGGCTTCCCGCTCGCGGCGGTGACCGGGCGGGCCGAGGTGATGGACGCGCCGGCCCCGGGCGGGCTCGGCGGCACCTATGCCGGCAACCCGATCGCGGTGGCCGCCGCCCATGCCGTGCTCGACGTCATCGAGGAGGAGGGGCTCTGCGAGCGGGCCGAGGTGCTCGGCGCCCGGCTGAAGCAGCGCCTCGCCTCGCTGGCCGACCGCGTGCCGGAGATCGCCGAGGTGCGCGGCCCCGGCTTCATGAACGCGGTCGAGTTCAAGGACCCCGCCACCGGCGCGCCCGCGCCCGCCTTCACCGACAAGGTGCGGCGCGCGGCGCTCGACCGGGGGGTGATCCTGCTGACCTGCGGCGTCAACGGCAACGTGGTGCGCTTCCTCGCTCCGATCACCATTCAGGACGACGTCTTCACCGAGGCGCTCGACATCATCGAGGACTCGATCCTCGCCGCCCGCGCGGCGTGAGCAAGCCGCGCGTGGACGGGGGGTGTTCATGCGTGAAAATTCGCTAAGTGGTTGATTTCTCGCGATCCGGCCCCGCGGGGCCGGATCGGCCCCGATCGGCCCGAGATCATTGCACAGTCATCAGCGCCGCATTTCGCGGCGCCGTTCGACTCACTTGAAGCTTGCGCCCTCCCTGCCCCGACCGCTCCGCGTCGGGCAGGTTGACATGCGCATGTCAACCTGCGGGCGCCGTCGGGAGGCGAGACGGCGCCGCCGGCTCTTCGCCGCCGCCGCCGCCGTCGTGTATCGCGGGATCGCGCTCAGACCTTCTCGACCGCCAGCGCGATGCCCTGGCCGCCGCCGATGCACATGGTGATGAGGCCGAGCTTGCCGCCGGTGCGCTCCAGCTCGTAGAGCGCCTTCACCGTCAGGATCGCGCCGGTGGCGCCGAGCGGGTGGCCGAGGGCGATGGCGCCGCCGTTCGGGTTCACCTTGGCCTCGTCGAGGCCGAGGCCGCGGTTGACCGCGATCGCCTGCGCCGCGAAGGCCTCGTTCGACTCGATCACGTCGAACTGGTCGGCGGTCATCCCGAGCTTCTTCAGGAGCTTGCCGACCGCGGCGATCGGGCCGACGCCCATGGTGCGGGCCGGCACGCCCTCGACGGCGTAGCCGAGGATGCGCGCCATCGGCTTCAGGCCGGCCTTCTCCGCCGCCTCGCCGCGGGCGACCACCACGGCGGCCGCGCCGTCGTTGAGGCCGGAGGCGTTGCCGGCGGTTACTGTGCCGTCCTTCTTGAAGGCGGGCCGGAGCTTGGCCAGCGCCTCGAGCGTCGTCGCCTTGGGGTGCTCGTCGGTGGCCCAGGCGACCATGTCGCGCTTCACCTTGACCTCGATCGGGATGATCTGGCTCGCGAAGTTTCCGCCCTTGATCGCCGCGGCGGCGCGGTTCTGGCTCTCCAGCGCGAAGGCGTCCTGGTCCTCGCGGGTGATCTGGGTCTCGGCGGCGACGTTCTCGGCGGTGACGCCCATGTGGCCGGTGCCCATCGGGCAGGTCAGCGCGCCGACCATCATGTCGATCGCCGCGGTGTCGCCCATCTTCTGGCCCCAGCGCGCGGAGGGGAGCGCGTAGGGCGAGCGCGACATGCTCTCGACCCCGCCGGCGAGCGCGAAGTCGCAGTCGCCGAGCGCCAGCACCTGGTAGGCCGAGGCGATCGCCTGCGCGCCCGAGCCGCAGAGGCGGTTGACGTTCATCGCGCCGGCGCTGTCGGGGATGCCGGCGTCGAGCGCGGCGACGCGGCTCACGTACATGTCGCGCGGCTCGGTGTTGATGACGTGGCCCAGGAAGACCTGGCCGATCTGGCCGCCCTCGACGCCGGCGCGCTCGAGCACCGCCCTGGCCACGGCGGCGGCGAGCGCGGTCGGCGGCGTGCCGGCGAGGCTGCCGCCGAAGCCGCCGATGGCGCTGCGGCCCGCGCCCAGGATGACGATGTCTTCGCTCATGTCCGACTCCCTCCTCGATTTGCGCGGGACCCTTGCGCGTCGTTGCGCGGGGCGCAACCCCTGCGACGCATCGTTTCGAGCCGGTCGCTTTCAAAGCGCCGCCGTTCGTGTATAGTTCGCACATGGACGCGGCGGCTGCGCTGCGAGGAGCATTCGTGAAGGTACTGATCGTCGAGCATAACCGGGATCTGGCGCGCATCTGGGCCGGGTTCCTCGGGAGGCAGGGCATGGCCTGCGTCCTCGCGGGCGCGGCCGAGGAGGCCTATGACGCGCTGCGCGCGGAGGGCTTCGACGCGCTGGTGCTCGACATGGAGCTCGACGGCGGCGAGGCGATCGCGGTGGCGGACTTCGCCACCTATCGCAATCCGGAGATCCCGATCATCGCGGTGACGGCGCGGGGGTTCTTCTCGGACAGCGCCATCTTCGAGCTGGTGCCGAACGCGCGCGGGCTGCTGCGCGCGCCGCTGCGGCTCGAGGACATGGCGGCGCTGGTGGAGCATTACGCCGCCCGCTCGGCGGAGGCGGCGCGCAAGGCGGGCGGCGCCTGAGGCCTTTGCGGCGCCGGCGGAGACCGGCCGGCCGCGGCGGGAAACCGGCCGCAGCGCGTCGGACGCCAGAGAGAGAAATGGTGCGGTCGAGAAGACTCGAACTTCCACGGGGGTTAGCCCACAGCGACCTCAACGCTGCGCGTCTACCAATTCCGCCACGACCGCACTGCCGGGGCTCGTAGCAGAGCCCCGGCAGGGCCTCAAGGGCCAAAACGCCGGCGAAGGCCGGCTGAGTTCGAGCCGGCCTTCGCCGTCGGCATGACGAAGGTCGGCACCGCGCCGGCGGGCGCTGCGGCGTCGCTCAGGACCTCGCCGCCGCCGGAGACGGTCAGCGCGGCGTTGAGGAGCGCGACCCGCTCCGGCGCGCCGGGCGCGACGACCGGGGTCGCCCCCGCCTCCATCGCCGCGATGGCGTCGCCGAGCCAGACCTCGCCGCGGTCGGCGCGACGGGCGACGCCGAAGCCCTGCATCAGGTGATGCCCGACATGCTCGCCATAGGCGGCCTCGCCGGCGGCGGCCAGCACCAGCGCCGAGCCGAGCGCCAGCTCGGCGTTGTCGGTGCGGTAGCCGACGCCGAGGCAGATGCGGGCGTTGGCGGCGATCTGCGCCGGCGGCGCGCCGGTCTCGACGATGAAGTCGCGCACCGCCGCGGTCACCTCGGCCGCGGGCTCGCCCGCGAGCTGCGCGACATAGGGCCGCATCGCCGGGGCGAAGGCCTCGCAGCGGGCGCGGATCTCGGCGGCGGGCACGCCCTGCACCGTGGCGGCCAGGCGCTCGCCGTCCTCGATCGCGTAGGTGCGGGCGAGGCAGAACTGCTCCTCCAGCGCGAAGCCGGGGTCCTTGAGCGTGGCGACGGTGACGAAGCCGCCGTTCGTCGAGGTGACGAGGCTCACCCGGTTGCAGGCGCTCGCCATCGAGGCGTCGGGCGCGGTCGCGGTCATGAAGTTCGGCAGGCCGCCGCCGGACGCGGCCGCCTCGACGACGGGCGCCTCGGGCGCGGGCGCCGCCTCCGGCGCGGGCGCGGCGAGCTCGGGCATGGGCGCCGCCGGGGCGGGCGCGGGGGCCGGCGCGGCGGGCGCGGCGGCGATCGGCGCGGCGGCTATCGCGGCGACGGGGGCGGCGACGAGCGGGGCGGCGGCCATCACCGTGGCCCCGGGCGCGGCGCCCGCGCCGGGCATCGGCACGCCCATCATCTCGTCGCGGTAGCCGAGCAGCAGCCCGCGCGTGCCCTGGCCGTAGGCGGCCATCATCTGCTGGTTCTGCGGTCCGCCGACCAGCGCGCGGTTGTAGGCGGCGATCAGCTGGGCGCGGTCGTAGTCCGAGAGGTAGCCGGTGGCGGGCAGCCCGACGAAGGACTGGTACTGCGCCACCGCCGAGCGGGAGTTGCGGCCCATGACGCCGTCGGGCGTGCCGGCCGGGAAGCCGAAATGGTTGAGCGCGACCTGCGCCTGGCGGTTCTGCTCGCGCTCGTAGGTGTTGACGACGGGCGCGTGGCGGACCACCGTGCGCGTCTGCGGCTCGCGGACGATCACCGTCTCGCGGCGCTGCGTGGCGGCGTTGCCGATCGCGCTGCCGACGATGCCGCCGACGAGGCCGCCGACGAAGGCGCTGCCGTCGGCGCGCGCCATCGGCGCGACGGGCAGCGCCACGGCGAGCGCAAGAATGCTGGAAAGCAGTTTGGGTTGAATACGCACGACACCCCCTCCGTATCCCGACTCAAAGCGGAATCCTGGCATGAAACGCCGGGATCACAAAGTCGGGACTTGCCGCGAGGTGAATGGAGCCCCAGCGTGGAGTGGCGGACGAGCCCCGGGCTCACGCCCTATCCCGAGGCGCTGGCCGGGATGGAGGCGCGCGTCGAGGCGATCCTCGCGGGCGCGGCGCCGGAGCTGGTGTGGCTCGTGGAGCATCCGCCGCTCTACACGGCCGGCACCTCGGCCGATCCGGCGGACCTGCTGGCGCCGGACCGGTTCCCGGTCTACGCGGCGCGGCGGGGGGGCGAGTACACCTATCACGGGCCCGGGCAGCGGGTCGCCTACGCGATGCTCGACCTCAACCGGCGGGGCCGCGACGTGCGCGCCTATGTCTGGCGGCTGGAGGAATGGGTGATCCGGGCGCTGGCCGCGTTCAACGTGACCGGCGAGCGGCGGCCGGGGCGGGTGGGGGTCTGGGTGGCGCGGCCGGACCGGCCGCCGGCGCCGGACGGCAGCCCGGCCGAGGACAAGATCGCCGCGATCGGCGTGCGGCTGCGGCGCTGGGTGGCGTTCCACGGGGTGGCGATCAACGTCGAGCCCGACCTCGGGCATTTCTCCGGGATCGTGCCCTGCGGCATCCGCGGCCACGGGGTGACCAGCCTCGTCGACCTCGGCCTGCCGGTGACGATGCCCGACCTCGACCTGGCGCTGCGCGAGAGCTTCGCCGGGGTGTTCGGGGCGGCGACTGGGGGCCGGTGACGAGGGCGGGCCCGGACCTCGCGCGCAGCGAGAGGTTCCCCGGGCCGGCGCCCGCGGCCTGAGCGGTCAGGCCCCGAGCTCGCGGAAGAGGCCGAGCCGGCGCAGGGCGAGCTTCTCGGCCTCGAGGAGCAGCATCAGCCCGACCCCCAGCCCGAGGACCAGCGCGCCGTCGGCGAAGGACACGGGCCGGGTGTCGAAGATCGCCTGGAGGAAGGGCGCATAGGTGAAGGCGAGCTGCGCCGCGACGACGACGGCGATCGCCGCGAGCACCGGCGGCGTCCCCAGCGCGCCGCGCCAGGTCAGCGAGCGCATGTGCAGGTAGCGCACGTTGAAGAGATAGAAGATTTCCGCCGCCACGACCATGTTGACGACCAGCGTCCGGGCGTATTCCAGCTCCTCCCCGCGCCAGAGCGCCAGGAAGAACACGAGGAGCGCCGCCCCCGCCATCAGCGCGGAGACCAGCACGACCCGCCAGACGAGGAACGGCGACAGGATCGGCGCCCGCGCGTCGCGGGGCGGGCGCGCCATCACCCCGGGCTCGGGCGGCTCGAAGGCGAGGACGAGCCCGAGCGTCGCCGTCAGCACGAGGTTCACCCACAGGATCTGCGTCGGGCTCATCGGCAGGGCGAAGCCGGCGAGGATCGCCGCCACCACCGCCAGCGCCTCGCCGCCGTTGGTCGGCAGCGTCCACGAGATCACCTTGCGCACGTTGTCGTAGACGGTGCGGCCTTCGGCCACCGCGGCGACGATCGAGGCGAAGTTGTCGTCGAGGAGCACCATCTCCGCCGCCTCGCGCGCCGCCTCGGCGCCCTTGCGGCCCATGGCGGCGCCGACGTCGGCCTGCTTCAGCGCCGGCGCGTCGTTCACCCCGTCGCCGGTCATCGCCACGATGGCCCCGTCGGACTGCAGGGCGCGCACGATCCTGAGCTTGTGCTCCGGGCTCGTCCGCGCGAACACCGCCACCCCCGGCGCCGCCGCGGCCAGCGCGGCGTCGTCGAGCGCGTCCACCTCCGCGCCGGTCATCGCCGCCATCCGGTCGTCGAGGCCGAGCTGGCGGCCGATGGCGACGGCGGTCCCGACATGGTCGCCGGTGATCATCTTCACCGCCACCCCGGCGGAGCGGCACTCGGCGATCGCCGCCACCGCCTCGGGACGCGGCGGATCGAGGAAGCCCATCAGCCCGAGGAACTCCACCCGCCCCGCCACCTCCTCCGGCGCGAGCCGCCCCGGCGCGGCGTCGAGCCGGCGGGCGGCGAAGCCGAGCACCCGCTCGCCCCCGGCGGCGAGATCGCGGATCCGCGCCTCCCACGGGCCCCCGGCCGCGCCGGCGAGCCCCAGCACCACCTCCGGCGCGCCCTTGACGAGGACGAGCCCCTCGCCCCCCGGCCCCGCATGCAGCGTCGCCATGTAGCGATGCGCCGCGTCGAAGGGGATCTCGTCGCGCCGCGCCCACTCCGCCCGCGCCCCGGCCGGGTCGAGCCCCGCCTTCATGGCGAGCGCGACCAGCGCCCCCTCCATCGGGTCGCCGACCGCGACCCAGGCGTCGCCCTCGCGGCGCAGCGTCGCGTCGTTGCAGAGGAGCCCGCAGGCGAGGATCGGCCCGAGCGCCGCGACGGCGCCGTCGCCGCCCGCCAGCGCGCCCACGGGCTCGTAGCCAGACCCCGCCACCTCCACCGCATGGCCGGGCACGATCACGTGGCGGACGGTCATCTCGTTCCGGGTGAGCGTGCCGGTCTTGTCGGTGCAGATCACCGAGACGGCGCCGAGCGTCTCCACCGCCGGCAGCCGGCGCACCACGGCCTTGCGCGCCGCCATGCGCCGGACGCCGATCGCCATGGTGATGGTCAGCACGGCCGGCAGGCCCTCGGGCACCACGCCCACGGTCAGCGCCACCACGGCGATCAGCGCCTCCACCCAGCCGAAGCCGCGCGCCAGCACCGCGAAGAGCAGAAGCGCCGCGGCCGCCGCCAGCACCACCCGGGTGAACACCGCCGCGAAGCGCTCGATCTGCTTCAGGAGCGGCGTCTCCACCGGCGCGACCTCCTGCAGCATCCGGCTGATCCGGCCGATCTCGGTGCGCGGCCCCGTGGCGACGACGACGCCGGTCCCCTGGCCGGTGGCGACCAGCGTGCCGGAGAAGGCCATGCCCTCGCGGTCGCCGAGGGGCGCGTCGGCGGCGACGGCCGCCTCGCGCTTCGCCGCGGTGACCGACTCGCCGGTCAGCAGCGCCTCGTCGATGCTGAGCCCGCGCGCCCGCAACAGGCGCAGGTCGGCCGGCACCCGCTCGCCCGCCTCGATCAGCGCCACGTCGCCGGGGACGAGATCCTCGACCCGCACCACCTGCCGCGCCCCGTCGCGCAGCACCGCGGCATGGGGGGCGATCAGGTCGCGGATGGCGCGGAGCGACTGCTCGGCGCGGCCCTCCTGCACGAAGCCGACGATGGCGTTGACCACCACGACGAGCAGGATCACCCCGGCGTCGACGAGGTGGCCGAGGAGCGAGGCCGCCGCCGCGCCGGCCAGCATCACGTAGATCAGCGCGTTGTCGAACTGCGCGAGGAAGCGCCACAGCGGATGCGCCGGCGGCGCGGCGGGAAGCGCGTTCGGCCCGACCTCGCCGAGCCGGCGCGCCGCCTCGGCCGCCGTCAGGCCTTCGGCCCGCGAGCCGGCGCCCGCCAGCGCCTCGGCGCCCTCGATCGCGTGCCAGTCGGGATGACGCTCGTCCATGCTTCCTCCGGGCAGCCCCCCTTGGGCCTACCGGCTGCGGCGGGGAATTTGAAGGCTGGCGTCCGGCGGGGGAAGCGGCAAGACTGCCCGCCGACGCGCCGCCAACCGGGAGCACCGCCAATGCGCATCGAGCCGGTCTTCCTCTTCGACATGGACGGAACGCTCGTCGACAGCGTCTACCAGCACGTGCTGGCGTGGAAGGCGGCGCTCGACGCCGAGGGGATCGGCCTCTCGGTCTGGCGCATCCACCGCCGCATCGGCATGTCCGGCGGGCTCTTCATGAACCAGCTGGTGCGCGAGCTCGGCGGCACGGTCGAGCCCGAGCGGGTGGAGCGGCTGCGCGTGCTCCACGCCGAGGCCTATCACGGCTTCGCCGGGCAGATCCGGCCGCTGCCGGGGGCGCGGGAACTCCTCGACTGGCTGGGCGCGGCCGGGATCCCCTGGGCGATCGCCACCAGCGCGCGGATGGAGACGGCCGGCGTCAACCTCGCGGTGCTCGGGCTCGACCCGGCGACGACGCCGATCGTCACCCGCGACATGGTGCGCTACGCCAAGCCCGATCCGGACCTGTTCCTCGCCGCCGCCGCGAAGCTCGGCGCGCCGATCGAGACGGCGGTGGTGGTGGGCGACGCGGTCTGGGACATGCTGGCCGCGGTGCGGGCGCGGGCGCTGGGCGTCGGCCTGCTCTCCGGCGGCTACGGCGCGGCCGAGCTGCGCGAGGCGGGCGCGATGCGGGTCTTCGACGACCCGGCCGACCTCCTCGAGCACATCGACGAGGTCGGCGGCCGCCGCTGAGCAGGGCAGGGCCGCCGCCCGAAGCAGGCCGCCCGTCGCCATCCGCCGCCGCGGCGCCTCTCGCCCCTTCTTCCTTCTTCCTTCTGCCCTTCCCCTATCGGGCAGGTTCCCCCGCCCCTTGGGGGGCGGGGGGAAGGGG
>NZ_JAGOMQ010000063.1 GCF_017993425.1 Amaricoccus sp. | reverse complement strand
CCCACGAGATGGGCTTCGCCCGCAAGGTCGCCGACCGGGTCATCTTCATGGACGCCGGCGAGATCGTCGAGGAGGCGGATCCCGAGACCTTCTTCGGCGCGCCGAAGAACGAGCGGACCATCCGTTTTCTCTCGCAGGTTCTCGGCCACTGAGGAGCCATCCGATGCCCATCCAGCGTTTCGAGCCGAGCGGCCGCATGAGCGCCGCCGTCGTCCACGGCGACACCGTCTACCTCTCCGGCCAGGTCGGCGCCGGCGCGACGGTGGCCGAGCAGACCCGCGACGCGCTTGCCAGGGTCGAGCGCCTGCTCGGCCTCGCCGGCTCGGACAAGGCCTCGATCCTGTCGGTGCAGGTCTGGCTCGCGTCGATGGACGATTTCGCCGCGATGAACGCCGTTTTTGACGCCTGGGTCGACAAGGAAAACCAGCCCGCCCGCGCCTGCGGCGAGTCTCGCCTCGCGCGTCGGGAGCTTCGCGTGGAGATCCTGGTGATCGCAGCGAGGCATTGATCCGGGGTGGAATTCGGTTCGTCGCGGATGTGGGCCTGGACGCCTGCGTGGCGCTCGGCCTGCCGCGACGGGCGCGGATCCTCGAGGTGATCCTGCCCCAGGCGGTGCTTCGCGCCGTGCCGCCGCCGCTCTCGAACGCCATCAGCCTGTTCAAGGAAAGCGCGCTCGTCTCGGCCGTCGGCGTCGCGGACCTGATGTTCATCGGCCAGAACATCTCGAACAACACGGCAAAGCCGGTCGAGGTTCTGACCATCGTCGCCCTCATCTACTTCGTCATCGCCTTCCCGTTGATCCGCCTCGTCACGCGTGTCGAGCAGAAGATGCTGAAGAAGGTCGCCGCCTGACGCCTTCCTTCCTTCCCTCGTCCTCCCCCTCCTGAAAGGACCACTGCCATGAAGCTTGCCGGCGTCATGCCCGCCCTCGTCACGCCCTTCGACGCGAATGGCGAGATCGACTTCCCCGCCTTCGAGAAACACCTGACCGCGCTGCGCGCCGCCGGCGTTTCCGGCTGGGTGCCCTGCGGCTCCTCGGGCGAGTACAACTTCATGTCCGACGCCGAGCGCGGATCCGTGCTCCGGTTCGTCAAGGACTTCGCCGGGCCGGACGAGGTCCTGATCGCCGGCACCAACGCGCCGCACACCAAGGGCGTCATCGCCAACACGCGGCGGGCCAAGGAAATCGGCTATGACACCGTGCTCCTCGCCACACCCTTCTACACCAAGCCGACCGATGACGAGCTGCTGGGCCATTTCAAGGCGGTGCTCGACGCGGTGGACGTGAACATCGTCCTCTACTCCTACCCGGGCAAGGACGGTATCGAGATATCCTACGACGCGCTCGCCGACCATCCGCGCGTCATCGGCATCAAGGAGAGCTCGGGCGTGCTGCAACGGGCGATCGGCATCGCCACCCGCTACAAGGACCGCGTCCAGCTCGTTTCCGGCTGGGACGACATCGCCCTCGACTTCATGCTCTGGGGCGCCGACAGCTGGATCTGCGGTCCGGCCAACTGCATGGCCAAGGCCTGCGTCGACCTCGACCGCGCCTGGCGCGCCGGCGACATCGAAGCCGCCAAGGCGAAGTTCGCCAAGCTCTACGGCGCGATGAACATTCTCGAGTCGGGCAAGTTCGTGCAGAAGCTGAAGTTCGGCTGCGAGGTTCAGGGCACGCCCGTCGGCGAGTGCCGCGCCCCGCTCGGGCCTCTGACCGAGGCGGAGAAGGCCGAGTTCCGCAAGGCGATGGAGCCGATCCTCGCCTGGTAACGACTTGGCGCGGGCGAGCACAGGCCCGCGCATCTTCAATGGGGAAGCGACATGACCACCGTCGTCGTCGTCGGAGCGGGAATCATCGGGGTCGCCATCGCCCCCGACCTCCAGAGGCGCGGCCGCGACGCCGTGCTCGTCGACCGGGGCCCGGTCGGGATGGGCGCCTCCTGCGGCAACATGGCCTCGATCGCGGCGACCGAGATCATGCCCGCCTCCCGTCCCGCGGTTTCACGCGAAGTATCTGACCCGCGACTCCCCCTCGTAACCGGCATCGCGACGCCCAAGGCCTCATCCAGATGAAGAACGACAACCTCCGCGCCACGGCCATCCTGGCTCTCGCGATGCTCGTCTTCGCGATCGAGGATGCGTTCATCAAGGTGCTGGCGAGCGAGCTGCCCGTCTCGGAGGTGCTGGGGATGATCGCGCTCGTCGGGGTCGTCGTCTTTGGCGGGCTACTGCGCGTCCGGGGAGAGCGGTTCTGGACGTGGGAACTGCTCGTCCCCGCCGTCGTGATGCGCAACGTGACAGAGGCGATCGCGTCGGTCGCGATCGTGCTCGCCCTGGCGCTGACCGAGCTTTCGACGACCGCGGCGATCCTGCAGGCGACGCCACTCTTTCTCACCCTTGGCGCGGTCGTCTGGCTGAAGGAGCCGGTCGGCTGGCGGCGCTCGACCGCCATCGCGCTTGGCTTTCTCGGCGTCCTCATGGTGATCCGGCCGGGCCTCGACGGCTTCCAGCCGGCCTCGCTCTGGGCGGTGTTCGCGGCGGCGGGCTTCGCGGTGCGCGATCTCGTCACCCGACGCGTTCCCGCCGGCATGGGTTCGTTGCAGCTCTCCGCCGCCGCCTTCGTCGCGCTGCTCGTCGCGTCGGCGCTGATGGCGCTGTTTCTCGGCGAGACGCCGGTGCTGCTCGATGGCCGGCAGGCGGGATTGATGCTCGGCTGCGGCGTCGTCACCGTGACGGGCTACGCGCTCCTCGTCACCGCCACCCGCGCCGGCGAGGCCTCGGTGCTCGCGCCGGTCCGCTATACCCGCCTCGTCTTCGCACTGGTCCTGGCGGTGATGATCTTCGGCGAGCGGCTGGACCCGCTGACGATCGCCGGCGCCGCGATCATTGTCGGCTCGGGTTGCTACACCGTCTGGCGCGAGGCGCGCCTCGGCCGCCGCCGCGCCCCGGCCCCGTTGCCGGCCGGCGCCGCCCCTGCCTCCCACTCCCATCCCCATCCAACCCGGTCAACGCCCGGCGCCTCCGGACCGAAGGCGCCGTGACCCGAGCCCTGCGAGGAACCATGCAAACCAAACTCTTCATCGACGGCGGCTGGGTCGCCGCCGCCAACAGCTTCCCGGTCGTCAACCCGGCGACGGAAGAAGTCGTCCACCACATCCCCGCCGCCTCGGCCGCCGACGCCGACGCCGCCGTCCGCGCCGCCCGCGCGGCCTTCGACGCCGGGCCCTGGCCGCGGATGACCGGCGCGGAGCGCGCGGTCATCCGCGGGCGATGGCGCAGGGGATCCGGGACCGTCTGCCCGAACTCGCCCGGCTCGAGGTGATCGACAACGGCAAGCCCTTGCCCGAGGCCGAATGGGACCTCGCCGACGCCGCGGGCTGCTTCGACTTCTACGCCGATCTCGCCGAGGAGCTGGACGGCGAGGTCGAGGAGATCGGCTGTCCGACGCCCGCTTCACCTCGAAGGCGGTACGCGAGCCGCTCGGCGTCGCCGTCGGCATCGTACCCTGGAACTACCCGCGGCTGATGGCCGTCTGGAAGGTCGCGCCCGCGCTCGCCGCCGGCTGCGCGATGGTGCTGAAGCCCTCCGAATGGACCTCGCTTACCGCGCTGGAGCTCGGGTCCATCGCCGAGGCGGCCGGCCTGCCCCGGGGCGTGCTCAACATCGTCACCGGGCTCGGGGCCGAGGTCGGCCAGGCGCTGGTCGACCAGCCTCGACAACGTGCCGGCCTTCGTCCAGCAGCTCGACGCGGCCGTGGAGACCCCGAAATGGGGCAGGATCAAGGCCGACATCGCCTTCGGCGGCGTGTTCTACGCCCGGACCGACGTCGACCAGATCGGCCTCGGCATCGTCCCCGAGGCCGCCCGGGCGCTGGCCGAGGCGGGGACGGAGATCAAGTCGCTGCTCCGGGACCAGATCGCGGTGGAACATCCCGAGATCCCGAGCCTCGACGAGATCGCCTATGTGATGTTCCGCGCGTACCAGCCGGACGGCTCGGTCGTCACCTGCGCCACGCTGAAGCCGGGCCGCGTCGACCGCTCGCCCCGCGGCACCGGCAGTTCGGCGCGGCTGGCGCTCATGCATGCTATCCGCGCGCTCTTTGCCTGACGCTCAGAAGCTCGGCGGCGCGCAGGCGCTGACAACCTCGCAGGGCTCGGCGCCGACGCAGCGGAAGCGGTGCGGGCGGCGGCTCTCGAAGCAATAGGCGTCGCCCGGGCCGAGGATGCGCCGCTCGTCCTCGACCATGACCTCCAGCCGGCCGGAGATGATGACGCCGCCCTCCTCGCCCTCGTGGCTGAGCGGCACCTTTCCGGTATCCGCCTCCGGCTGGTAGCATTCCTTCAGGATCTGCAGCGCGCGGCCGAACATCGTCTCCCCGACCTGGCGGTAGGAGACGGGCCCCTTGCCGATCTCCACCAGCTCCTCCGCCGCGTAGAAGGCCTTGCGCGGCCGGTCTGGCTCGAAGGCGAAGAACTCGGCGAGCCCGATCGGGATCCCGTCGAGGATGCGCTTCAACGCCCCAACCGACGGGTTCGTGCCGTTCGATTCGATCAGCGAGATCGTGGAATTGGTGACGCCGGCGCGCTTGGCCAGCTCGCGCTGCGAGAGGCCGCGCAGCATCCGCAGATGCCGCAGCCGGCCGCCGATGTCGACCTGAGTCGCGGAGGGTGTTCGCACTGTTCGACATTCCGTAAACTGGTATTTTTCATCCTGTCATTTCAGCGGGTTGAACTCAATCAGAAAAGGGCTTGTTTGCCGAACCCCGACATGGCCTTTACCCCCATCAACCAGGAGAGACCGCCATGCCGCCCGACCGTCCGAACGCGCCCGAGGCCGCCGCCGGCGGCTTCGTCGATCTGACCGGTCCGCGGAACGCCGTCGACGCCGTCGCCACCGCGGCCGGCACGATCGGCTATGAGATCCTCACCTCGCTCGGCGGCCGCCATGCGCGCTCCCATGTCGACGCGTCCCAGGCAGAAAGGCGGAGCGCATGAAGATCGTCATCCTCGGCAGCGGTGTCATCGGCACGACCAGCGCCTGGTATCTCTCCGCCGCCGGCCATGAGGTTACCGTTCTCGACCGCCAGCCCGGCCCCGCGCTCGAGACGAGCTTCGCCAACGCCGGCGAGGTCTCGCCCGGCTACGCCTCGCCCTGGGCCGGCCCCGGGATTCCGGTGAAGGCGATCAAATGGATGATGATGCGCCACGCTCCGCTCCTCATCCACCCACACCGCGACCCGGCCTTCTGGCGCTTCGGCCTCGCGATGCTCCGGAACTGCACCGCCGCGCGCTACGCGGTGAACAAGAGCCGGATGGTGCCGATCGCCGAATACAGCCGCGACATGCTGAAGGCGCTCCGCGCCGAGACCGGCATCACCTATGACGAGCGGATGCAGGGCACGCTCCAGCTCTTCCGGACCGACAAGCTGATGGCGGGCGCGGCCAAGGACGTGAAGGTCCTGAACGGGCTCGGCGTCCCGAACGCCCTCCTCGATCCCGCCGGCTGCATCGCCGTCGAGCCGGCGCTGGCGCGGGTGCGGGAGAAGTTCGTCGGCGGGCTGCAACTGCCCAATGACGAGACCGGCGACTGCTTCAAGTTCACGGGCGCGCTGCGCGACCTCGCGAGCGCCCGCGGCGTCGACTTCCGCTACGGCGTGACGATCGAGCGCCTCGTCGCCGAGGGCGACCGCCTGACCGGCGTCCAGACCAGCGCCGGCCTCGTCAGCGGCGACGCCTATGTGCTGGCGCTCGGCAGCTATTCGCCGCTGATGCTGCGGGAGCACGGCATCGACCTGCCGGTCTACCCGGTCAAGGGCTACTCGCTGACCGTGCCGATCACCGATCCGGCCGGCGCGCCGGAATCGACGGTGATGGACGAGAAGCACAAGGTGGCGATCACCCGGCTCGGCGACCGCATCCGCGTCGGCGGCATGGCCGAGCTCGACGGCTATTCGACCGAGCTGCACGCGCGACGCAGGAACACGCTCGAGCACGTCGTCTGCGATCTCTACCCGGCCGGCGGCGACGCGAAGGCGGGATCGTTCTGGGCCGGCCACCGGCCGATGACCCCGGACGGCCCGCCGGTGATCGGCCGCGCCAGGTACCGCAACCTCTGGCTCAACACCGGCCACGGCACCCTCGGCTGGACAATGGCCTGCGGCTCCGGCGCCGTCCTCGCCGACCTCGTCTCCGGTCGCGCCCCGGCGATCGACGCCCGCCCGCTCGACCTCGACCGCTACACCGCCGCCGGCAAGGCGCTCACCACCGACAGGAAGAAAGCCCGCGCATGATCCCGATCAACACTTCCGGCGCCCCCGCCGCCATCGGACCCTACTGCCACGCCGTCAAGGTCGGGAACCTGCTCTTCACTTCGGGCCAGATCCCGCTCGATCTCGCCGGCGACATGCCGTCGGGCATCGAGGCGCAGACCGAGCAGGTGTTCGACAACCTCGCCGCCGTCCTCGCCGAGGCCGGTTCGAGCCTCGACCGCGTGGTGAAGGCGACGGTCTTCGTCACCGACCTCGGCGACTTCGCCAAGCTGAACGCGGTCTACGAGAAGCGCTTCGGCGGCCACAAGCCGGCACGCTCGACAGTTCAGGTCGCGGCGCTCCCGCGCGGCGCCTCGGTCGAGATCGAACTCGTCGTCCAGTTGGGCGATGCCTGACCGCGCCAAACCACTGTCCGCGAGACAGCAATGGAGGAAACACCTCATGATGGCCCCTCGCTTTGGTGGACACCTTTGTTGAGCCTGTGTGGGCATGGAGGTGTTGAATGGCGAAGACGAGGCGGGGGTTTTCCCCCGGGTTCAGACGAGAGGCGGTAGCGCTGCTGGAAAGCAGCGGTCGACCCCCGCCGCTACGCCAAGGGCATCCAGGTCAGCGACACCGAAATGGCCAGCCTCAACATCCAGGGCGACGAGTTCCACCCAGAGTGGAACTACACCATCCCTCCACGACGCCAGACATGAAGCACCCATTGCCGCGGGTGTCCTAAGGCGGCGACGAGCCCAAGGCGGATGGTGTCGTCCTCGGGTCGAACTGCGACGGCGTCTGTCCCGGCAATCTTCGGCTGGATCCAGTCCTCGCGGAGCTCGACCGGCGGAGTGCGGTCGTCTTCATCCATCCGACCTCCCCGAACTGCCCCGGCTGTCCGTCATCAGAAGGAAGCGGGATACTGAGCTCGCAGCCCTGGGGATCCGAGCGGACGTTCGTTGACAGGCGGATCGCGGGGTGGCATTCGGGACAGGCCGGTGTCCGCAAGGACGAAGAGGGAATCCGGAAGCCCGCGTCAGCGGGCCAGACCGGAGCCGCCCCCGCGACTGTACGCGGCGAGGGACCTGCCGAGATGCCACTGGGGCGAGAGCCTCGGGAAGGTGCGCAGGCCCCCGCGACCCGCAAGCCAGGAGACCTGCCGGCGCAGGAACCGTAACCCGGGCGGGGTAGCCCGGAGGGGGATGGGATGCGCACCGCTGTCTCGCCGTCGGCCCATTGTGTCCGTCCGTTCGGGCGGCGCGGTGGCCGTGACCTCTCCAGAGCACACCCGGCCAGTCCGATGGAGAGACCATGCGCGCCCTCTGCTGCCTCGCGGCTCTGACGACCTTCGCCACCGCCGCCCAGGCGGAAGCCACCAAGTACCCGCTGACGCTCGACAACTGCGGCGTCGAGGTGACCTTTGACAAGGCGCCTGCCACCACCGTCTCGCTCGGGCAGACGGCGACCGAGATCCTCTATTCGCTCGACCTCGCCGACAAGGTCGCCGGCACCGGCGTGTGGTTCTCCGACGTGCTGCCCGAGTTCGCCGAAGTGAACGCCAAGGTCGAGCGCCTGGCCGACAACGATCCCTCGTTCGAGAGCATCGTGGCCAAGCGGCCGGACGTGGTCATCGCGCAGTACGAGTGGCACGTCGGACCGCAGGGGATAGTCGCCACCCGCGAGCAGTTCGGCGACCTCGGGATCGCGACCTACATCCTGCCGACCGACTGCGTCGGCAAGGACAACACGGTCGGTAGCGACGGCACCCGCCTCGAGCCCTTCACCACCGAGGTGCTCTACGACACGATCACCGAGCTCGGCTGGATCTTCGATGTCCAGGACAAGGCCGGGGGTCTCGTCGCAGACCTTCGCGCCCGTGAGGCGAGCGCCAGGGAGAAGGTCGCCGCGATGAAGATCGACGACATCTCGGCGGCCTTCTGGTTCTCCAGCCCCGAGCTCGACCTCGACCCCTACGTCGCCGGCCGGAAGGGCGCGCCGGGCTACATCCTGAGCGTGCTCGGGGTGGAGAACGTCGTCCAGTCCGACGAGGAATGGCCGACCGTCGGCTGGGAGACGATCGCGCGGGCGAACCCGACCGTGATCGTCGCCGCCGAGATGACCCGCCGCCGCTTCGAGGCCGACGACATCGAGAAGAAGAAGGCCTTCCTCGCCTCCGACCCGGTCACCAGCCAGATGGAAGCGGTGAAGAACGACCGCGTCGTCGTGATGACCTCGGATTCGATGGAGCCCGGCATCCGCGTCGTCGGCGGCCTCGAGCAGCTCGCCGACGCGCTCGCCTCCTACGGCCTCGCCAATTGAGGCCCGCCGGGTGAACCCTTGGGTCGCCACCGTGCTCGCGGCGCTCGCGATCCTCGCCGCGCTCGCCCTCGGGGCGGCGCTCGGCGAGACCGCGATCCCGCTTTCGACGGTCGCGAAGACGGCGGCCAACCAGATCTTCGGCGCGGGCTATCCGGTCGATGCGATCGACGCCGGCATCGTCTGGAACTACCGCCTCGCCCGCGCCGCGGTCGCCGCCTGCTGCGGCGTGGCGCTGGCGCTCTCCGGCGTCGTGCTGCAGGCGCTTCTGCGCAACGCGCTCGCCGACCCCTACATCCTCGGCATCTCGGCCGGCGCCTCGACCGGGGCGGTCGCGGTGGCCATCCTCGGGCTCGGGGCGGGGCTCGTCTCGCTCTCGATGGGGGCCTTCGCCGGCGCGCTCCTCGCCTTCGGCGTGGTCGCGCTTCTCGCCCGCGCGGCCGGCAGCGGCGCGGGCGCGATCATCCTCGCGGGGATCGCCGGGTCGCAGCTCTTCAACGCGATTACCTCCTTCATCGTCGCCCGCTCCGCCAATGCCGAACAGGCGCGCGGCATCATGTTCTGGCTGCTCGGCAACCTCTCGGGCGCGCGCTGGCCCGACGTGACGCTGGCGCTCCCGGTCGTCGTCCTCGGCGCCGTCGTCTGCCTGTGGCAGACCCGGGCGCTCGACGCCTTCACCTTCGGCGCCGACAGCGCCGCCTCGCTCGGCGTGCCGGTGCGGCTGACCCAAGGGCTGCTGATCGGCGTCGGGGCGCTGATGACCGCGGTCATGGTGTCGCTCGTCGGCTCCATCGGCTTCGTCGGCCTCGTCATCCCGCACGCCGCGCGCTTTCTCGTCGGCGCCCGCCACGGCCGCCTCGTGCCGGCCTCCGCCGTCCTCGGCGCGGTCTTCCTCGTCGCCTGCGACATCGCGAGCCGGATCATCATCCCCGGTCAGGTGGTGCCGATCGGCGTCGTCACCGCGCTGATCGGGGCGCCGGCCTTCGCCTTCATCCTCGTCCGCGCCCGGCGCTTCGCATGAGCTTCGCCGCCACCACGCTCGGCCGCGACGCCGGCGGCCGCGCCATCCTCGACGGCGTGGACATCGCCGTCACCCCCGGCGAGCGGCTCGGCATCGTCGGCCCGAACGGATCGGGCAAGTCGACGCTCCTGCGCCTTCTCGCCGGCATCGACCGGCCCTGCCGCGGCGAGGTGATGCTCGACGGCACGCCGATGCGCCAGCTCTCCCGACGCGCCGTCGCCCGGCGCCTCGCCTTCGTCGAGCAGCAGGCCGAGACCGCCGAGCGCCTGACCGTTCGCGATGCCGTGGAGCTCGGCCGCACGCCGCATCTCGACGCGCTGCGCCCCTTCGGCCCAACCGACCGCGCGATCGTCGAGGCCGCGCTGGCGCGGGTCGACATGACACCCCTCGCCGCGCGCCTCTGGCACACCCTCTCGGGCGGCGAACGCCAGCGCACCCATATCGCCCGGGCCCTGGCGCAGGAGCCGGCCGTGCTCCTCCTCGACGAGCCGACCAACCATCTCGACATCCGCCACCAGATCGCGCTGCTGGCGCTGATCCGCCGCCTGCCGGTGACGGCGGTGATGGCGCTGCACGACCTCAACCACGCCTGCCTCTACTGCGACCGGGTGCTGCTCCTGCGCCGCGGGCGGGTCGCCGCCCTCGGGCCGCCCGCCGAGGTGCTGACGCCGGCGACGATCCGCGCCGTCTTCGGCGTCGAGGTCGCGGTCCACATCGATCCCGAGGACGGGGCGCGCAGCCTCCTCGTCAAGGGCCACATTCCCTTCGAGGAGACCCTGCCATGAAACTTGCCGTCGCCGCCCTGCTGCTCGCCGCCACTCCGGCCGCGGCCGAGACCTTCGAGGTCAGAATGCTGAACCGCGGCGAGGCGGGGCCGATGGTCTACGAGCCCGACTTCCTCCGCCTCGCGCCCGGCGACAGGGTGAAGTTCTACGTGGCGAGCGGCGGCCACAACGCCGCCACCATCGAGGGTATGGCGCCGGAAGGGGCGGCGCCGTTCAAGGGCCAGATCAACGAGGAGCTGGAGCTGACCCTGACCACCGAGGGCCTCTATGGCGTCAAGTGCTCGCCGCACTATGCCATGGGCATGGTGATGCTGATCGCCGTGGGCGACGCCGATCCGGCGGCCCTCGCGATCCCGGAAGCGGTGCCGGACCGGGCCCGGAAGCGGTTCGAAGCGATCGTCGAGGCAGCCAGATGATTGCGAACCACGGTCTCGTCGAGGACATCCGCGAGTACTGGTCCCACCGGGCCGAGACTTTCGACCGCGCCTTCGGCCACGGGATCGCGCCGGGCCAGGAGGCCGCGGCCTGGGCGAGGCCGATGCGAGAGCATCTCGGCCCCGCCCCGCGGCGCGTGCTCGAACTCGCGTGCGGCACCGGCGAAGTGACCCGTCTCATCCACGATCTCGGACATGACGTGACCGGACTCGACTTCTGCGAACCGATGCTGGCCAAGGCCCGGGCCAAGCACGCCGGCAAGCCGCGCCTGCGCTTCGTCCACGCCGATGCCGGCCGGACAATGGAGCCCGATGCGCGTTACGACGCGGTGGTCTGCCGGCACCTCGTCTGGACGCTGACCGATCCGCCCGCGGCGTTCGCGGACTGGGTTCGCATCCTGCGGCCCGGCGGGCGGCTCCTCGTCTACGACGGCGACTGGACCAGGCCCGCGCCCGCCGGCCGTTCGGCCGCCTGGATTCTGGCGCGCTGGGAGAAGTTCGCTCCTGACGCCTATTATGACGGCGCGATGAATGCGCGGCATGCCTCCATCATGCAGCGGCTGCCGTTCAGCGAAGGGCTTACGTTCGACCGCCTCTCCCCGCTGCTGCGCGATGCCGGCTTTGCCGGCATTCGCGAGCTGTCCCATGCACCGATTTCCCGGGCGCAACGCCGAGGACAGGGGCTGCGCAACCGGCTGCGCACCCTTGTCTACCGGCGCTTCATCGTCCTTGCCGAGAAACCCGGCTGACCCCGAAAGGACGTTCCCGTGCTCCGCAACGACGCGAAAGGTCCTCGGCCATCTGAACCGCGTCGTGCCAGGGGCATGACTCCGGACCCGCGGGCGATCCCGGCCCCGGCGGTTCATGGCGGGGATGGCTGGCTCGAGTTCGGCCGAGTTCGGTCCGGGCGGGGCCCGCCGGTGCGCTTTGCCAGGCCCGCCGAGCGGCCCCTTGAAGCCGCGTCAGGCCTCGATCTCGACCCGTCCCATCGGATGCGAGCAGCAGGCGAGGATGTAGCCGGCGGCGATGTCGTCCTCGGAGATGCCGCCGTTGTGCACCATATGCACCTCGCCCGACAGCTTCCTCGTCTTGCAGGTGCCGCAGACGCCGAAGTTGCAGCCCGAGGGGATGTTGAGCCCGGCCTGCCGCGAGATCGCGAGCACGGTGTCGGCCTCGGTGCAGGGGATCGACTTGCCACTGACGGAGAACACGACCTCGGACGCCGCCTCGGCGCTCGGCACCACGTCGTCGAGCACGGGCGCGTCGGCCGGGGTCAGCACCGGGGCCGTGAAGGTCTCCTGATGGTAGTGGTCCATGTCGAAGCCGAAGCCGATCAGCATGTCGCGGACCACCTGCATGAACGGCTCCGGTCCACAGCAATAGACCTCGCGCTCGAGGTAGTCGGGCGCCATCAGGCCGAGCATCAGCTGGTTGAACTGGCCGCGATAGCCCGACCAGGCGCCATGCGGATCGTCCTCGCGGACGACGTAGTGCAGCCGGATCGACGGCACCCGGCTCGCCATATGCTCGAGATGCCGGCGGAAGACGAGTTCCGACGGTCGCTTGGCGCATTGGACGAAACAGATGTCGGGCTTGCCGCCGATGTCCCAGCGATAGGTGGTGATCGCCATCATCGGCGTGACGCCCGAGCCGGCCGAGATCAGCAGCAGCTTGCGGTCGGGCGCGACGTCGGGAATGAAGATGCCGCCCGGCCCGATCGCCTTGACGAGGGTTCCCTCGCGGATGTTGTCGAGCATCCACCGCGTCCCGACGCTTGCCCCCGCGGCCTTGACCGTCAGCGTGATCGAGAGCGGCCGCGAGGGGCTGGACGAGATCGTGTAGGTTCGGTGGATCGTGCCGCCCGGCAGCGGCAGCTCCAGCGTCAGGAACTGGCCAGGGCGATAGTCGAACCACGCCCCCGAGGGGGAGCGGAACGAGAAGGACACGACGTCGGGACCATCGGGGACGACCGAGACGCATTCGAGCTTCTCGTCGTCCTTCCAGGCGCGGGCGCCGCCCAGGCGCGGCATCAGTTCGGAGGTCATCGGCTCAGCTCCTCGGCTTGGCGTTCTCCGGATCGTAGAGCGGCTCGTAGCCGATGCCCACGACTTCCACCGGATAGGTCTCGCCGAAATACCGCACCGCGAGCTCGCGGCCCTTCTCGCAGTAGTCGCGCGGCAGATAGGCGAGGGCGATGTTCCTGCCGATGCTCGGCCCGTAGGCGATCGAGGTGGTGAAGGACCGCCGTCCGAGCGCGTCGACCAGCGTCTCGCCGGTCCCGGGGTCGATCACCGGCAGCGTCCCGACCGGAAAGCGCGCGACGCCCGTCGCATCGACATTCCGCGTCATCACCAGCGTGCAGAGCATCGCCGGCTGGTGCGCCCGCTCCCGGTACTCGACATGCTTCGCCTTGCCGCGGAAATCCGCCTCCTTGACCTTCGGCCGCGCCAGATCGGCCTCGAGCAGGTTGTACTCGGTCAGGAGATCGGCATTCTGCAACCGCAGGCTCTTTTCCAGCCGGCGCGAGTTGGCGTAGGTCTCGACGCCGACCGCCATCACGCCGGCCCCGCGCAGCGTGTCCCAGACGGCGAGCCCGTCCTCATAGGCCATGTGCAGCTCCCAGCCCTGTTCGCCGACATAGGATATGCGGAAGGCCGAGACGTCCTTGCCGGCGATCCTGACCGGCTTGATCGCGGCGAAGGGGAAGTTCTCCTTCGACAGCCCGTCCGGGTCCTCGACCACCTTCGCGAGGTTCACCCGGGCGTTCGGCCCCCAGATGCCGATCGTCACGAACTTCTCGGCGACATCGGTGATCGTCACGTCGAAGCCTTTGTCCTGCGCCACGCGCCGCATGTAGTGATAGTCGCGCGGGCCGGCGTCGGCGCCGTTCACCATGCGGATGCGGTCGGCCATGCGGAAGGCGGTGAAGTCCGCCCGCACCATGCCCTCGTCGTCGAGGAAATGGGTGTAGATGCCCTTGCCGATATTGGCGTCGCCGCCGATCTTGGCGGCGCAGAGCCACTCCATCAGCGCGACATGGTCCGGCCCCTCGATGTCGGTCATGTGGAAATGCGACAGGTTGATGAGCCCGCAATCCTCGCTCATCGCCAGCTGCTCGGCGTTGGAGACGCGCCAGAAGTGGCGGTTGTCCCATTCGTCCTCGCGTACCGGGACCTTGTCGCCGTACTTCTCCAGCAGGTGCTCGTTGGCGGCGTAGCCATGCGCCCGCTCCCAGCCGCCGAGCTCCATGAAGTAGCCGCCGAGCGCCTTCTCGCGCTCCCAGAACGGCGAGCGGCGGATGCCGCGGCCGCCGGCGAAGGGTTCGCGCGGATGGACGGGCGGGTTGTAGATCTTCGCGGCCGTCTCGGCGCAGCGTTCCTCGATGAACTTCTCGGTCAGCGCGAACGGGTTGAACCGCGCATAGTCGATGCGCGCATGGTCGATCGCCGTCCGCCCATCGGTCATCCAGTCGGCGACGAGCTTGCCCATGCCAGGGCCGTCCTTGACCCAGATGCCGACCGCGTACCAGAGGCCGCGGACCTTCTGGCTCTCGCCCATCGAGGGGCCGCCGTCGGTGGTGGTCTGGAGGAGGCCGTTGAACGAATGACCCTCGTTGTAGCCGAGCTCGCCGAGGATCGGCGTCAGCTCCATCGCCCGCTCGAGCGGCTCGATCACCTGCTCCATGTCGAGGTCGCGCTGCGACGGCGACAGCCGCGCCTGCTCCTTTTCGAGCAGGTCGCGCGGGTGGACGAGGCGCGGATTGTGCTCCTCGTAATAGCCCCATTCGATCTGTCCGCCCTCGGCGGTCTTCGGGTCGCCGGTGTCGCGCATATAGGCGGCATTGCCCTGGTCGCGCAGCAGCGGATAGCCGATCTCGACGCCGGTGCCCGCGAACTTGTCATACGGCCCGAAGAAGGTCAGCGGATGGTCGACCGGCATCACCGGCAGGTCCTCGCCCGCCATCTCGGCGATCAGTCGCCCCCAGAGCCCGGCGCAGACCACGACATGGTCGGCCATGATCGTGCCGCGGGTGGTGACGACGCCCCTGATCCGCCCGTCCTCGATGACGAGCGACTTCGCCGAGGTGTTGGCGAAGGCCTTGAGCTTCCCCGCCGCCTCGGCCTGGTCGACGAGCTTGCCGGCGACGGTCTGCGAGCGTGGGATGACGAGCCCGGCGTCGGGGTCCCAGAGGCCGCCCTGGACGAGCTCCTCCTCGATCAGGGGGAACTTCTCCTTGATCTCGGCGGGCTCCATCAGCCGGACGCGGGTGCCGAAGGCTTTGCCTGAATCGAACTTGCGCCGGATCTCGTTCATCCGCGCATCGTCGCCGACGCGGGCGACCTCGATCCCGCCGACCCGGGCGTAGTGCCCCATCTTCTCGAAGAAATCGACCGAATAGAGCGTCGTCCAGCAGGTCAGGAAATCGTGGCTGGTCGCGTAGCAGAAGTCCGAGGCATGCGCCGTCGAGCCGATGTCGGTCGGGATGCCCGACTTGTCGATGCCGACGATGTCGTCCCATCCCCGCTCGATCAGATGGTGCGCGATCGAGGCGCCGACGATCCCGCCGAGCCCGACGATGACGACCTTCGCCTTTTCCGGAAACCCTGACATTTCTCTTTCTCCCTGCTCAGTAGCCGGACTGGTGGCCGGTGGTCGTTCCGCTGGTCGTGAAGCCTCGCGCCGCCTGGTTCACCAGAGCCGCGGCACGGGCAGGCCCCGCCGCATGTACGCGGCGACGAGCGTGTTGTGGATCAGGCACATGATGGTCATCGGTCCCACCCCGCCCGGAACCGGCGTGATGGCGCCGGCATGTCGCGAAGCTACGTCGAACTCGACGTCACCGACCAGCACCGTCTTTCCGTCGCGCTCCACCCGGTTGATGCCGACGTCGATCACCGTTGCACCCGGCTTGATCCAGTCGCCCTTGACCATCTCGGGCTGCCCCACCGCGGCGACGACGATATCGGCCGCCGCGACCTTGGCCGCCAGGTCGCGGGTCCGGGAATGGGCGATCGTGACCGTGCAGTTCTCCGCCAGCAGCAGCTGCGCCACCGGCTTGCCGACCAGGATCGACCGGCCGACGACGATCGCGTCGAGGCCGGACAGGTTGCCCCGCGCGGCGCGCAGCAGCATGAGGCAGCCGAGCGGCGTGCAGGAGACGAG
>NZ_JAGOMQ010000062.1 GCF_017993425.1 Amaricoccus sp. | reverse complement strand
ACCGCCAGCTCGCGGAAGATGTAGTCGAGGATCGAGGTGGCGTTCTTGATCGAGTCGTTGCCCTGCACCATCCCCGCCGGCTCGAAGCGGGTGAAGGTGAAGGCCTCGACGAACTCCTCGAGCGGCACGCCGTACTGGAGCCCGACCGACACGGCGATGGCGAAGTTGTTCATCATCGCCCGGAAGGCCGCGCCCTCCTTGTGCATGTCGATGAAGATCTCGCCGAGGCGGCCATCCTGATACTCGCCGGTGCGGAGATAGACCTTGTGCCCGCCGACGATCGCCTTCTGGGTGTAGCCCTTGCGGCGCTCGGGCAGGCGGGCGCGCTTGTTGGCCTGCTCGATCTCCTTGATGATGATCTTCTCGACGATGCGCTCCGACAGGAGCGCGGCGCGGGCGGCCTGCGGGGCCTCGATCAGCTCCTCCTCGAGGTCGTCGTCCTCGACCAGCGCCGCCGAGAGCGGCTGGCTGAGCTTGGAGCCGTCGCGGTAGAGCGCGTTCGCCTTGACGCCGAGCGACCACGAAAGCTCGTAGGCCGCCTTGCAGTCGTCGATCGAAGCCGAATTCGGCATGTTGATCGTCTTGGAGATCGCGCCGGAGATGAAGCTCTGGGCCGCTGCCATCATGCGGATGTGGCTCTCGACCGAGAGGCTGCGCTGGCCTGTCTTGCCGCAGGGGGTGGCGCAGTCGAAGACCGCGAGGTGCTCGGGCTTCAGGCCCGGCGCGCCTTCGAGGGTCATCGTGCCGCAGACATGGGCGTTCGCCGCGTCGATCTGGGCGCGGGTGAAGCCGAGCGAGCGCAGGAGGTCGAAGGACGGGTCGCGCAGCTTCTCGGCGGGGATGCCGAGGACGCGGGTGCAGAACTCCTCGCCGAGCGTCCACTGGTTGAACACGAAGCGGATGTCGAAGGCCGAGGCGAGCGCGTCCTCGACCTTCTCGATCTGCTCCGGCCCGAAGCCGTGGCCGACGAGCGAGATGGCGTTGATCCCGGGCGCGCCCTCGAGCGTGCCGTGGCCGGTGGCGTGGGCGACGATGGCCTGCGCCGCCTCGGGGTCGTAGCCGAGGGCGGCGAGCGCCTGCGGCACCGCGCCGTTGATGATCTTGAAGTAGCCGCCGCCGGCGAGCTTCTTGAACTTCACCAGCGCGAAGTCGGGCTCGATGCCGGTGGTGTCGCAGTCCATGACGAGGCCGATCGTGCCGGTGGGCGCGATCACCGTGGTCTGGGCGTTGCGGAAGCCGTGGGCGGCGCCGAGGGCGAGGGCGTCCTCCCAGACGGTATGGGCGAGGTTGAGGAGGCCCGCGTCGGGGCAATGCGCGTGGTCGAGCGCGACGGGCGGCACCGCGAGGCCCTCGTAGCCCACGGTCTCGCCGCGGGCGGCGCGGGCGTGGTTGCGGATGACGCGCAGCATGTGGTTGGCGTTGCGGGCATAGCCGGGGAAGGCGCCCAGCTCCTTCGCCATCTCGGCGGAGGCGGCGTAGGCGGCGCCGGTCATCACCGCGGTCAGCGCGCCGCAGAGCGCGCGGCCCTCGGGCGAGTCGTAGGCGATGCCGAGGGTCATCAGCAGGCCGCCGATATTGGCGTAGCCGAGGCCGAGGGTGCGGAACTCGTAGGAGAGCTTGGCGATCTCCGGGCTCGGGAACTGCGCCATCAGGACGGAGATCTCGAGGGTGATCGTCCAGAGGCGGGTGGCGTGGACGTAGGCCTCGGCGTCGAACTGGCCGCCGTCGAGGAAGCCGAGCAGGTTCATCGAGGCGAGGTTGCAGGCGGTGTCGTCGAGGAACATGTATTCCGAGCACGGGTTCGAGGCGCGGATCGGCCCGTCCTCGGGGCAGGTGTGCCAGGCGTTGATGGTGTCGTGGAACTGCACGCCCGGATCGGCGCAGGCCCAGGCGGCGCGGCCGATCTTGTTCCACAGGTCGCGGGCGCGGACCTTGCGGGCGATCTTGCCGTCGGTGCGGCGGACGAGCTCCCATTCCGCGTCCTCGCGGACGGCGCGCAGGAAGGCGTCGGTGACGCGGACGGAGTTGTTGGAGTTCTGGCCGGAGACGGTGAGGTAGGCGTCCGAGTCCCAGTCGGTGTCGTAGGTCTTGAAGTCGAGCGCCATCTCGCCGGCCTCGGCCTGCTGGAGCACGCGCTTGACGTAGGCCTCGGGCAGGTGCGCCTTCTTCGCGGCGCGGATCGCGGCCTTCAGCGCGGGATTGGCCTTGGGGTCGAAGGCGTCGGCCTCGGCGCCGTCCCAGGCGCGGATGGCGTCGAGGATGGCGGCGAGGCGCTCCTTGTGCGCCTTGGAGCCGGCGACGAGGGCGGCGACCTTCTGCTCCTCGACGACCTTCCAGTCGATGAAGGCCTCGATGTCGGGGTGGTCGAGGTCGCAGATCACCATCTTGGCGGCGCGGCGCGTGGTGCCGCCCGACTTGATCGCGCCGGCCGCGCGGTCGCCGATCTTGAGGAAGGACATCAGGCCGGAGGACTTGCCGCCGCCGGCGAGCCTCTCGTTCTCGGCGCGGAGCAGCGAGAAGTTGGTCCCGGTGCCGGAGCCGTACTTGAAGAGCCGGGCCTCGCGGGTCCAGAGGTCCATGATGCCGCCCTCGTTGACGAGGTCGTCGGCGACGGACTGGATGAAGCAGGCGTGCGGCTGCGGGTGCTCGTAGGCCGAGGCGGACTTCACGAGCTCCTTCGTCTCGAAGTCGACGTAGTAGTGGCCCTGGCTCGGCCCGTCGATGCCGTAGGCCCAGTGCAGGCCGGTGTTGAACCATTGCGGCGAGTTCGGCGCGCCCATCTGGGTCGCCAGCATGTAGCGCATCTCGTCGTAGTAGGCGCGGGCGTCGGCCTCGGCGGTGAAGTAGCCGCCCTTCCAGCCCCAGTAGGCCCAGGCGCCGGCGAGGCGGTCGAAGACCTGGGTGGCCTTGGTCTCGCCGGTGAGGCGGGCGTGCTCGGGCAGCTCGGCGAGCCTGGCCTCGTCGGGGACGGAGCGCCACAGGAAGGCGGGGACGCCCTTCTCCTTGACGCGCTTCAGGGCGGCAGGGACGCCGGCCTTGCGGAAATACTTCTGGGCGAGGACGTCGGAGGCGACCTGGCTCCAGCCCTCGGGGACCTCGAGGTTCTCGAGGCTGAACACCACCGATCCGTCGGGGTTGCGGATCTCCGAGCCGGTGGTGCGGAACGCGATGGCGCCATAGGCCCCGTCCTGCTCGGTGGTGAAGCGGCGTTCGATCTTCATGGCTGGTTCCCTTTATTCTTTTCCGCCCCATCCGGTGGTGGTTTGCACCAGATGTTGTGTGCCTGCCGAGGCCCGGCCCCCAGAAGATGACGCCGCCGTGAGTCGGTCAATCGAAAAATCAGCAGCGGCGCCAGATTTAGCGTTTGACATGCCCTTATCCACTAGGGGCGCGATTCTCGCATAGGTTGAGTCGCGGGCGCCTTGGCGCCGGCGGCGGGGCCGCCTAGCGTGCCGGCCATGGAGCGACTCGACGTGGACATCCTGGTGGCGGGCGGCGGCGTGGCGGGGCTGGCGGCCACGGCGGCGTTCGCCCATGCCGGGTTCGAGACCTTGTGCGTCGACGCCGAGCCGCCGGTGACGGAGGCGGGGCAGGCAGGCTCGGACCTGCGCTCGACGGCGTTCCTGATGCCGGCGGTGGAGTTTCTGGAGCGGATCGGGCTCTGGGGGCGGCTCGCGCCCCATGCGGCGCCGCTCCGGGTGATGCGGCTCGCCGACGCCGGCGGGCCGGAGCCGGCAGTGCGCGAGACAGCGGACTTTGCGGCGGCGGAGATCGGGCAGGAGGCGTTCGGCTACAACCTGCCGAACTGGCTGATCCGGCGCGAGCTGGTCGCGCATCTGGCGGCGACGCCGGGGGCGCGGCTGGTCGCCCCGGCGCGGGTCGAGGGGCTGGTGGCGCGGACCGCGGGCGCGCTGGTGCGGCTGCCGGGGGCGCAGGCGCGGGCGCGGCTGGTCGTGGCGGCGGACGGGCGCGACAGCTTCGTGCGCGAGGCGGTCGGGATCGCGGCGCGGCGCTGGAGCTACGGGCAGAAGGCGCTGGTGTTCACGGTGGCGCATCCCCTGCCCCACGACGACGTCTCGACCGAGATCCACCGCAGCGGCGGCCCGCTGACGCTGGTGCCGCTGCCGGACCACGAGGGCGGCCCGGCCTCGGCGGTGGTGTGGATGGAGGAGGGGCCGAAGGCGGCGCGGCTGATGGCGCTGACGGAGCCGGAGTTCGAGGCGGCGCTGGCGGAGCGGGCCTGCGGGGTGCTGGGGCGGCTGCGGCTGACCAGCCCGCGGCGGCTGTGGCCGATCGTGTCCCAGGTGGCGGAGCGGCTGGACGGGCCGCGGGTGGCCTTGGTCGCCGAGGCCGCGCATGTCGTGCCGCCGATCGGGGCGCAGGGGCTGAACATGAGCCTGCGCGACGTGGCGGCGCTGGTCGAGCTCTGCGCCGCGGCGCGGGCGCGGGGCGAGGATCCGGGGACGCCGGAGCTGCTCGCCCGCTACGGCCGGGCGCGGCACGCGCGGGTGCTGGCGCGGGTCGCCGGGATCGACGCGCTGAACCGCGCGGCGATGGCCGGCTGGCAGCCCTTCCGCGACGCCCGGCGAGCCGGGCTCCGGGCGCTGCACGGCACGGCCCCGCTGCGGCGGGCGGCGATGCGGATGGGACTTGGCGGCGCGGCCTGACGCGACCTTGCCCTGACCGTCGCGCCGCCGGCCGGCATCGGCGGGCAGGTCCCGTCGGGCAGGCGCCGGCTAGCGGCGCTTGCGGGATGGGCGGACCCGGCGTTAGCTCCGGCGTTGGCTGCGCGACGCGCAGGCGCTGACGGGGGAGGCGAGAATGGGCGCGATCGGGCCCGGGTTGCGCTACTGGCTGCCGGAGACGGAGCTGACCGTCACGGCGACGAAGCGGAAGCAGGCGGCGGCGGGGGCGAGGGGAAGCCGGCTCGAGGAGGTGGTCGACGTCGACCTCACCCATGCCGCGGTCGCCGACCAGACCTGCCGGCGGCTGCTGCAGCTCGACGCGGGATTCCTCGAGAAGCTCGACCTGACGGTCACGCTCGACGACCGCGGCTTCATCACCGCGATCAACAGCGAGTCCGGCCGCGACATCGCGCCGGTGCTGAGCCTCGTCGGCAAGGTGATCAGCGCGGTGGCGACGGTGGCGATGCTCGGCCTGCGCAAGACCGCGACGACGACGGGCCCGACGCTGGAGAAGCAATGGGAGAAGCAGCACCCGAAGCTCGCCGCGCAGCTCGCGGCGCTGCTCGCGCAGGTCGAGCGGCTGCTCGGCGAGCTCGGCGACCCCAAGGCCAGCCCCGGCGCGCTCCGGGCGACGGCGCGGGCGCTCGACGCGGTGCAGTCGCAGGTGGCGAGCATCGTCGAGGTGCGCCGGGCCTGGATCGCGGCGCAGGCGGTCGAGGTGGCGACGGCGGTGGTGCGGCTGCGGCCGTTCGAGCTGCTGCCCGTGAAGGGACCGGACCTGCCGGACCTGCTGCCGGGCACGTTGCCGCCGCAGGCGCCGCTCGGCCATGCCCGGCTGGTCAACGACTTCGGCTGCGCGCTGGCCATCGTCGACCGCGACCGCGCAGCGAAGCCGCAGGCGAGCGACGGCAGCGTCCCGGACGTCGACCGGCTCTATGTCCGGCGCAGCCGACCGGCGCGGGTGGGGGTCTACGTGAAGGGCGCGAAGGGCTGGGCGCTGGAGCCCGACTCGGCGCTGGCGCTCGACGTGGTGGACCGCTTCAGCGGCACGGACGAGATCCCGCTCGACGGGTCGTGGCTGCGCACGCGCTCGGTCGAGCTGGCCTGGCACCCGGACATGTCGCTGAAGACCTACGGGGCGAAGACGGTCTCCTCGGCCGGCGCCGTGTCGGCCTCGCTCGGCGAGGCGCTCGACGCGGCGGCGGCGGCCTACAAGACGGTGAAGGAGAAGCCCTCGGCCGCGGCGGAGGCGCTGGCGAAGAAGAAGGCCGAGGTCGACCGGCTGAAGACGGAGACGGAATTCGAGGTCCTCGCCGCCGCCCGGCAGCGCGCCCCGGCGGTCGCGGTGGCGGAGCAGCTGCGCAAGCTGGCCGGGGGGGAATAGCCGCGAGGGCCGTCAGCGGACGCCCTCGCGGCCGTTGGCGACGCGGTACCAGGCCCAGAGGAGCCGCGCGGCGACGCCACGCCACGGCGTCCAGGCGAGGCTCATCTCGCGCAGCTCCGGCTCGCGCGGGCGGGAAGGCAGCTCGAAGACCATTCGCGCCGCCTCCTGAAGCGCGAGGTCGCCGGGGGCGAAGACGTCGGCGCGGCCGAGGCTGAACATCGCGTAGATCTCCGCCGTCCAGACGCCGACGCCCTTGAGCCGCACCAGCGCGGCCACGACCTCGGCGTCGGGCAGCGCGCGGAGCGCGGCGAAGTCGAGGCCGCTCTCGGCGAGGCCCCGGCCGTAGGCGATCTTCTGGCGCGACAGGCCGGCGGCGCGCAGCTCGGCGTCGCTGGCGGCGCGCACGCCCTCGGGCGCGGTCGCGCCCATCGCCTCGAGCCGCGCCCAGATCGCCGCGGCCGAGGCGGTGGAGACCTGCTGGCTGACCACCGCGCCGAAGAGCGTCGCGAAGCCGTCGGGGCGGCGGCGCAGCGGCAGCGGCCCGGTCGCCGCCAGCGCCCGCGCGAAGCGCGGCTCGGCGGCGGCGAGCCATGCCGCGCCTTCCGCGACGTCGGCGTCCGTCTCGATGATGCGCCCGACCATGGGCCCCTGCCTACCCGCGGCGCCCTCGCCGCGCAACGCGCCCCGCGGGGCCGGGCGGGCGAAGGCCCCCGACCGGCGCGACCGGCGGCCACGCATGGACGTAGCCCGCGGCCCTCTTCGCGGGATACGCGGCGGAGCCGCGAGACGCGCGGGGGACGGGACCGCGGTATCGGCGCGACCGTTGCGGGCGCATGGATGGAAGGGCAGGCCGCGAGATCCGGATGGCGACGACGACCCCGCGACCGGCGGCGGGCGCGTTGGCCGAGGCGCGGACCGCCGCCCTCTTGGCCTGCCGGGCGTGTCGCCCTAGAAGCGGCGCATGGTCGATGCCGACGCCCGCGCCCGCCGCAACGTTCGTGTCCTCGTGGCGGCGCAGGCGCTGCTCGGGGCGCAGCTTCCCGTGCATTTCATCCTCGGCGGGCTGTCCGGGCAGATGCTCGCGGCGAACAAGTGCCTGTCGACGCTGCCGATCTCGATGATCGTCTTCGGCTCGATGGCGACCGCGCCTGCGCTTGCCGGCTTCATGCAGCGGCGGGGCCGGCGGCCGGGCTTCGTGGTGGGCTGCCTTGCGGGCGCCCTTGGCGCGGGGCTGTGCGCGCTCGGGCTGTGGACGGGGTCGTTCGGCTGGTTCCTCGCAGGCTCGCTCGCGACCGGCGTCTACATGTGCGGCAACGGCTTCTATCGCTTCGCCGCCGCCGACGGGGCGTCGGACGCCTATCGGCCGCGCGCGATCTCGGCGGTGATGGCGGCGGGGCTCGTCTCGGCGCTGCTCGGACCGCAGCTCGTCAAGACCGCGGCCGACGCGCTGGCGCCGGTGCCCTTCGCCGGGGCCTATCTCGCGGTGGTCGCGATCAACCTCGTGGGCGTGTTCCTGTTCGCCTTCCTCGACAGCCCGCGGCCGCCGGCGCCGCGGGCGGACGCGGCCCCGGTGCGGAGCCGGCTCGACCTGCTGCGCACGCCGCGGATCGCGGTGGCGATCCTGGTGGCGACCGTCGCCTATTCGCTGATGAACCTGGTGATGACCGCGACGCCGCTCGCCATGGTCGGCTGCGGCTTCGCCACCGCGCAGACGGCGGACGTGATCGGCGGCCATGTCCTCGCGATGTTCGCGCCGGCGTTCTTCACCGGGCGGCTGATCGAGCGGCTGGGGGTGCTGCCGGTCACGGCGGCGGGGCTCGCGATCCTCGCCGCCGCGGGGCTCTCCGGGCTGGCGGGGGTGGAGCTCGGCAACTTCTACCTGGCGCTCGGGCTGCTCGGGCTCGGCTGGAACTTCGGCTTCATCGGGGCGACGACGATGCTGACGTCGGCCTATCGGCCCGAGGAGCGCGGCCGGGTGCAGGGGATGAACGACTTCATCGTCTTCGGGTCGGTGGGGCTGACCTCGCTCGCGTCGGGGGGGCTGATGAACTGCTCCGGCGGCTCGCCGGTGGAGGGCTGGGTGTCGGTCAACTTCGCGATGATCCCGTTCCTCGCCGCGGCCTGCGGGGCGCTGGTCTGGCTCGTGCTCTCGGAGCGCCGCCGGCCGGCGTGAGCCCGGCGGGGGTCAGGAGAACATCGCGCCGAGGCGCTCGAAGCACCAGAAGGAGGCGACGATGCCGATAGCGTAGGCGGCGGCGATCGGCGCCTGTCGCGGCAGGGCGACGAGGCGGCGGAGCCCGGCGGCGGCCGCGAGGAGCGCGGCGATGAACAGGAGCTGGCCGGTCTCGACGCCGAGGTTGAAGAAGAGGAGCGCCAGCGGGATGTCGGCGCGCGGCAGGCCGATGCCGGCGAGCGCCCCCGCGAAGCCGAAGCCGTGGAGGAGGCCGAAGGCGAAGGCGACGAGCCAGGGCCAGTCGGTGGCGAGGCTGGTCTCGCCGCGGCGGAGGCGGACGGCCTCGACGGCGACGAGGACGATGGAGAGCGCGATCAGCGTCTCGACCGGCCCCGGCGGCAGGGCGACGAGGCCGAAGGTCGCCAGCGCGAGCGTGATCGAGTGGGCGACGGTGAAGGCGGTGATGGTCTTGATCAGCACCCGCCAGTCGCGGACGATCAGCATCAGCGCCGCGACGAAGAGCAGGTGGTCGAAGCCGAAGAGGATGTGCTCGACGCCGTCGCGGAGGTAGGTGACGGCGACCTCGAGCGTCGTCTGCCCGGCCTGGACGTCGAGCCAGGGCTCGGAGGGGCGGACCATGGTCGTGGCGGTCACGCCGTCGAGGGTGACGCGGGCGAGGACGTCGGTGATCGTCGCCTGGAGGCCGACGAAGTCGATGCGCCTCCCGGCGAGGCCGCCCGGGATCTCGACGATGCGCCGCTCGATGGTCGAGCCCGGCATCTCCTGCGTGCCCGGCCCGCTGATCGTGCGGACGTCGTCGGGGAGGGCGAGGACGACGGGGAGCGGCGCCCCGGAGAGCTGCGGGGTGCGCCAGATCACCGCGTAGCGGTCCGGGCCGGTCTGGTCGATCTGGAGGTAGGCGGGGCGGACCTCGTGGGCCTCGGCCCCGACGGCGAGGCAGGCGGCGAGGCAGGCGGCGAGGAGGAGCGCCAGGAGGGCGCGGAGCATGGCTCAGAGCCCCCCGATCATGGCGTCGGCGGTGCGCGGGGCGGCGAGGTCGCCGAGGTCGGCCGGGTCGAGGTCGGGCACGACCACGGTGTAGCGGGCGCGCATGTCGTCCTCGGCGCGCTGGCGGATCTCCTTGTAGCGGGCGTCGGTCCAGGCGGCGCGGACGTCGGCCTCGATCTCGTCGAGCGCGGGGACGCGGGCGGGCTCGAGGCTGTCGATGTAGACGAGGTGCCAGCCGTAGCCGGAGCGGATCGGGCCGATCCATCGCCCGGGCTGGCCGGCGAAGAGCGCGGCGGCGAACTCGGGGCCGAGCTCCCTGGCGACGGCTTCCGGGTCGCGGCCGCCGTAGTAGTCCTGGAACATGAAGCGGTCGCCAATGGCGGCGAGCGCGGGGGACGACGGCGCGAGGCCGGCGAGGGTGGGGAGCGCCGCGGCGGCGGCGGCCTCGGCGGCGGCGCTGCCGCGGCCGTCGGGCGAGAAGTAGACGTGGCGGAAGCTCGCCCGCGCCGGGCGGGTGAACCCGGCGGCGTGGGCGGCGTACCAGGCGGCGAGATCGTCCCCGGTGGGCGGGTTCAGCTGCGAGAGGTCGGCGAGCAGGAAGTCCATCTTCTGGGCCAGCCGGCGCTCGATCACGTCGTCGTCGCGGTCGAGGCCGAAGGCGGCGGCCTCGCGGGCGAGGATGCGCTGCATGGCGCGTTCCTCGGCGAGGCGGTGGAGCTGGCCGGGGTCGGGGAGCGGCAAGCCCTGGGCGATCTGCGAGAGCGCGAGCTGGCGAAGGTCATCGCGGGTCAGCTCGATCCGCATCGGGTCGGCCGAGGGCTGCGCCTGTGGGGAAAAGGTGGCGTAGGCCGCGAAGATCACGCCGCCGGCGACGACGAAATGCGTCAGCGGGTCGCGGAGGAGGCGGGTCAGGGATCTGGTCATCGGGACATTGCCGTCTTGGCCCCCGGATCGGGGCTGCGTTGCGGAGGGGGCGGCGAGGCGGGCGCGTCGTCGCGCGGCCGTTGCCCGAAGGCTCCGGGGGCAGGCGGCGCCGAGAGGGCGGTGGCGAGGAGCGCGGCGGCGGAGGCGGTGAGGAGCAGGCCGGCGGCGATCTGGAGCGCCGGCAGGACGCGGCCCGCCGCGCGCGCCCCCTCGAACCAGCCGAGCGCCGTGTCGCGGCCGAGGACCGCCGCCAGCGCCACGGCGAGGGTGAAGGCCGCGGTCCCCGCCCCCATCGCCAGCACGCCGAGGACGCCCGCGGCGACGAGGCCCGTGCTCCAGGCGATGGCGAGCAGCATCATCGCGCCGGTGCAGGGGCGGGCGGCCATCGCGCCGACGAGCGCGAGCGTGCCGCGGAGGCCGGGGGCGGCGGCGACCTCCGCGGCGCTCGGGCCGTGACGGTGGCCGCAGCCGCAGGCGTCGTGATGATCGTGATGATGGTGGCCATGGTCGTGATGGTGGTGGCTGTGGTCGTGATGGTGGTGGTGGTCGGATCCGTGGATATCCCGCGCCGCCGCCCGCCAGGCACGGACGCCGCGGACGAGGATCCAGAGCCCGATGGCCGCAACCGCGGCGTTGCCCACGGGGATAGCCCAGGCCTCCGAGGCGCCGACGGTGGCGCGCGCCGTGGCGCCGGCGAGGGCGAGCCCGCCGTAGACGAGCGCGATCGCCACGAGCGACTGCGCGAGGCTGCCGGCGACGGCGATGCCCGCCATGCGCCGCGCGGTCGCCCCCGTGCCGACGGCCGCGGCGCCGACGAGGAGCTTGCCGTGGCCCGGCCCGACCGCGTGCAGGAAGCCGTAGGCCGCGCAGAAGCCCATGAGCGCGGCCAGCGCATGGGGCTCGCCGGCCCGGAGCGCCGCCACCTGGGCGGCGAGCAGCGATTGCAGGTCGCGCTGGAGGCCGAGGAGGCGCCAGCCCAGCACCTGCGCCGCGCCCGTCTGCCAGGCGACGAGCAGCGCCGCCGCGAGCGCGAGCGCGAGGACGAGGCTCACTCGCATGCGAGATGCACCTTCTCGGCGAAGAGCGCGCCGACATCGGCGTCGGCGGGCGTCTCCTCGGCGGAGAGGGCGAGCAGGCTCTGCTGCAGGGGCGCGAGCGCGCGCGTCGGCTCGAAATTCTCCACCCGCGCGCGGCATCCGTCCGGCGCGCCTTCGAGGCGCGGCGCGTCGGTGACGCGGTAGGCGGTGTAGTAGGTCGGGTCGTAGACGTCGACGCGGGTGTCCGGCCCGGGACGATAGGGCGCGTCGAGGTCGCGGAGGAAGACGATCACCACCTGCCCGTCGCGGATCCCGGCCTCGGGTTCAAGGGAGCCGGAGAGGCCCACCCGGCGCGCGCCGTCGTGGAGGTAGCTGTCGCCGTCGAAGCCCGGCTGCCATTCGGTCTGGTAGGCGGCGAGGCGGGCGCGGTCGGCGGGCTGGAGCGGCTGCGTCGGGTCGAGGCCGAGGTCCTCGAGCATGAAGAGCGAGGTCATGGGGTCGTAGATCCAGGTGACGCGCAACCGGGCGAGATCGCCCGTGCCGTCGAAGAGGAAATCCACGCCGCCGTCGATGAAGATATGCGGGTGCGCCCGTCCCGGCGTCGCGGCGAGGAGGCCGGCGACGAGCGCCCCGGCAAGCGCGGGCGCCCGGCGGCGGGCGCCGGGGAAGCGGCGCGGGCGCGCGGGGGCGCCCGGCTCAGTCATGCGCGAGGGCCGCCCGCGCCGCGGGGTCGGGGCTCTGCTGGAGGTAGGAGAGGATGGCGAATTCCTCCGCCGGGTCGGCGACCGCCCCGGCCTCGATCAGCGCGGCGTAGTCCGGGCTCGCGTCCCAGGCCTGCCAGCGGCCCAGGTCGGCGGCGACGAAGCCTGCCATCGGCGGGCGGGCGCGGATGAAGCGGCGGAAGGCGGCGACCACCTCGGCCCGCGGCACGGTCGCATCGGCGTCGCCCTGCACGGAGAGCGCCCGCAGCGCCGCCTCGATCTCGGGCAGCGTGCGGCTGCGGTCGGCGAGCCAGGTCTCCTCGACCCAGGGCACCCGGCCCGGGCCGCGCAGCTCCATGTCGGCGGCGAGGAGGGCGGCGAGGTCGGCGGGGTCGGCCCCCTGCCCCAGGCTGGCCTCGATCGCGTCCGCGTCGGCGGCGTCGCCGGCAAGACCGAGGAGCAGGATGTAGCCGGGCCGCCACTCGGCCCGGCCCGGCGCGGCGACGAAGGCGCGCAACGTCGCGGGGTCGAGGCTCGCGGCGAGCCCGGCGAGCGACCCGTAGGGGGCGCGGGCGATCTCGTCATGGGCGATGCGGGCGACCAGCGGGTCGGCGTCCTCGAGCCGCGGGCCGGCCAGCGCCAGCCGGGCCGCGCCGTCGGAGGCGGCCAGTCCGGCGAGCCAGCCGGCGTTGGCGGGATCGACGCCGCCGAGGCTCGTCCACGTCCCGGCGAAGGCGTTGTGCGCGAGAAGCAGCGCCTGCCCCGGCCGCAGGCCGACCCGGGGGACGAGCGTGTCGAGGGGGATCGTCTCGCCCGCCGCGCCCGCGCCCTTGACGACGGCCGCGACGCGCAGCGCGCCGCCCTCGGGGGCGGCGAGGACGACGCGGTCGGCGGCGTCGATCTGCTCGCCCACGGTCACGGAGACAGCCGACAGGCAGATGGCGCAGGCCGAGGCCGGTCCGGCCGCCGCGAGGATCGCCAGCGCCAGCGCCGCCGCCAGGCGGCTCACGGCTTGGCCACGGGACCCGTCGGAACAACGGCGTCCTTGACCTCGACGCCGAGGAACACCGGTTCCGGGATCAGCTCGTAGTTGGCGAAGCCGAACTCGTTGCTGCGCGCCGCGACGTAGCCCTCGGCCTTGGCGGCGAGGTCGCCGGAGCCGCCGGCCACCCTGAACACGGTCAGGTCGTACTCGCGGTTGCCGAAGTTCGTGGCGATCCTGTCGTCGCGGATCTCGTAGGCGGTGGACTGGCCGAGATAGGAGGCCCGGGCGATGTCGCCGACCTCGGAGGGCTGCGGCAGGCGCGGGTCGACGTTCATGATCAGCATCTGCCCCTCCTTCGACCACTGGACCTTGTAGATCGCGCCGGTGACGGTGTTGCGGATCCAGGTGAAGTGGCCGGGAATGAGCTGCTCGAGCTCGGCGGTGGTGAGCTGGGTCGCGCCGCCCTGCTTCAGCGCGGCCACCGTGCGGCCTGTGGCGACGCCGCGGGCGTCGCCGGCGGGGGTGTACCAGATCGGCGAGGACCATGCGCGCTCCTGCACGGTCGCCGCCACCATCTCGGGGGGCGCGATGCCGAGCTCCCGGGCCTGGATGGTGGTCCAGCGCGGGGTCGGGATCTCCAGGGTGCGGGCGTAGTAGAAGGCGTCGAGCGTGGGGTCGAAGTCGGGATCGGTCCATGCGCCGGTCAGCTGCACCGAGCCGATGTCGTTGGTGTAGGTGGCGTTGGCGACGTCGACCGTCGAGCCTATCGCCGGCACCTTGCCGTCGACGGGGCCGGGCGTGCGGTCGCCGGACCAGACGACGTCGTAGACCTTCTCGAAGGACTGGCCGTCCTTCGCCCAGCCCTTGACGATCTGGACGCGGTCGAGGTTGCCGGAGGTGGGGTCCTTCACCGCCTCGACGACGAAGGTCGGGGCCTTGTCGCCGTCGCGGGGCTTCAGGTCGCCGCCCATCGGCACGCCGCCGGCGTAGGCCGCCTGCACCCAGTCGGCGTTCGCGGCGATGTCCGGGGCGTAGTCCCAGCCGCCGAAGATGCGGATGCGGATGTGCGGGCCGCTGGTGGCGAAGGTCTCCTTGCGCTGCATCGCGTCGAAGAGCGAGGCGCGGGTGTTCTCCTCGGCCCAGATGCCGGTCAGGCCGGCGGGGTTCTCGAAGCGCACGTCGAGGCCGGCGAAGTTGTGCCCGCCCATCCGCTCCTTGACCGTGCCGTCGAGGCTGGCGTGGCCGCCGAAGAAGTTCTCCTGCCGGTAGGGGACGGCGGTGTTGTGCGAATCCGAGCCGCCGACGAAGCCGGTCCGGTAGGGGTTGAACCCCTCCGCCTCCTGCATCGCGACGCCGTCCTTCAGCGCCTGCCGGACATAGCTGCCACCGAGCGTGACGAACTGGCCCTGCGGGTCGCCGAGCAGGTAGTTCAGCACCTCGAAGTTGGCGAACTCGTCGTTGGGCGAGAGGAGCGGATGCGTCTCGGACTGGCCCTTGATCTGCTTGATCTCGGTCAGGCGCTCGTTGCGGTCGCGCGAGTCGGCCCAGGCCTGGTCGATCGGCCGGCCCTTGAAATCGACCTCGGTCGGATACATCAGCCCGCCCGACAGGTTGGCGTTGTGCGAGATGGCGAGCAGCTCGTTGCCCGCCGCCCGCTGCTTGTCCATCCAGTCCCAGAGGTCCTCGGGCGCCTGGCTCTCCAGCGAGCTGAACGGCCGGTCGGGGACCTTGGCGCAGTCCTTGAAGAAGACGTTGCGGTGCATGTTGCGGAAGTCGGGGTTCGAGGTCCACTCGTAGGAGCAGAAGGCGGTGAACTTGCCAGGCTCGTTCGCCGCGTCCGCCGCGGCGTTGTTCGCCTTCCAGACGGTGTCGGAGATCTCGGGCTGCACCAGCGCCGGCACCGGCTTCATCTCGATCATGCTGGTGCCGAGCCAGAGGTAGATCCGCTGGATGTCGGCCGCGTCCTTGACCTTCAGCTGCGCGGCGATGGGCAGCTTGCTGATCGGCGAGGCGGGGTCGTTGGAGAGCCGCACCACGCCCGCGTATTCCGAGTGGTCGGTGACGCCCATCCAGTCGAGCGGCGTGGTGATCTTCACGTCGTAGCCGAGAGGGTGCGGGATCGGCTCGCCCCTGGCGTACTTGTAGGCCTCCGCCGGGCCGGTGACGTGGTTGCCGAAGATGTAGGCGTCGAACGACCAGCTGGTGTGGACGTGGGTCTCGCCGAAGAACGCCTGCCGCTCCTGCGCCGCCGCCGCGATCGCCGAGGCGAAGATCAACCCGAGCGTGCTGGCCGAGAGCGCATATCCGCCTCGCGCAGAAAGTCGCCGCATCATCCGTCTCTCCCGTTCAGGGCATGCCGCCACGCTTCCCTCGTAGCAGGATCCGCCCGCGGACAAAAAGCCGCGCGCGGGCGGCGCGCGCCAATCATTTTGCGCCATCGCGCCCAAAAATCTCGCCCCGCCCGTCGAAACCGGCGAGGCGAAGCGGGCTCGCCCGGGGACCGCGCGGGATCGCCCCTTCTCCTCGTTCGGCTGGCTCTCCCGGGCGCTTGCCCCCGGCGCGGTTCGGTCCCAGTTGAAGGCAAGGCGACGGCGGCCGCCGTCCGCGATGGGAGCAGGTGATGAAGAACCCTTTCATGAGCATGTGGATGAGCGCCGCCAACAAGGCGATCGGCGCCGGCCGGGGGCTGGTCACGGCCGAGATGCGCCGCCAGCAGAGCGCCATGGCCAAGGAGGCGATGCGCGCCGCGGGCCTCGGCGGCGCGGCGAAGCCGAAGAAGAAGCGGGCGGCGAAGCGGAAGGGGAAGTGAGCGGCGCCTTGCCTCGATGTCCATATCTGATCCGATCCGCCCTCGATCGCATGGAGAGGGGCGATGCCCAACGTGCATCTGACGCCGCAGATGCAGGAATTCGCCGAGCGGGAGATCGCGACCGGCGCCTTCGCCAACCTCAGCGAGGTCGTGCGCGCGGGGATGCGCAAGCTGATGGAGGAGCGCGGGGCGGCGGCGTTCCATGCGCTGAAGGCGGATCTGGAGGAGCAGGTGCGGCGGTCCGAGGCGGGCGAGACCGCCGAGTTCGATCCCCGCGCCGTAAGCGTCCGGCGTGACCGCTATGATTTCCAATGCCAGGGGAGCAGTTCGTCGATCCTGGTGATACGGTAGTCTGGGGTTCGGGCGATGGCGTCGGCCAGCCAGGCTTCGGGATCGACGTCGTTC
>NZ_JAGOMQ010000027.1 GCF_017993425.1 Amaricoccus sp. | reverse complement strand
GAGCCCGACCTTGTAGTTCGGGAACAGGTGCTCGATCACCGTCGGCAGCGCCACCGCCTCGAAGGCGACCACCGAGACGTAGCCGAGGATGATCGCCCAGGTGCAGAGGAACGAGCCGCCCATGCCGAAGGCGCGATGGCTGTAGACGTGCTCGCCCCCGGTCAGCGGCATCGCCGCCGCCAGCTCGGCATAGGTAAGCCCGATCAGCACCACCGCGATCCCGCCCACGCCGAAGGCGATCATCGCGCCGAGCGCGCCCGCCGCCTCCACCCAGCCGCCCGCGAGCACGACCCAGCCCCAGCCGATCATCGCCCCGAAGGCCAGCGCGATCACCTCGCGCTTGTCCAGCACCCGCTCGAAACTCTCCTGCGCCATCTGTCCCCCTTCCGTCGGGCGCCACACGGAATGGCCGCACGTCCGTGACGCCGTTAGTCGCGACTCGCATGGCCGCATCCGCCAAGCTAGGCGGGCGGGTCCGGACCTGTGAAGCCGTTTTGTCATGGAAGCCGCGCGGCTTGGCGGCGGCGTCACCCCGCTCCCCGCCTCGCGCCCCCGCCCCCGGCAGTCGCCCGGCGCGACCGAAGCGGGCTCCGCCCGCGAGGCCCGGCGCGACAAGCGAAAGCATTGCTTTCGCCGCGCCGACGGCCGGAGCGCGTTGGCGCGGAAGCCGTCAGGGGTTCAGATTTCTCCGTGAGCGGGCGACCACAGACGGATTTGGCGACGGACAGATCCGTCCGGCGGCGCCGTCGCGACCGGACTTCCGGCCGCGAGGCAGGCCGGCGCCCCGCGAGGGAGAGGCGCCGGCGGGAACCGTCAGCCCTTGCTGCGGTTGCGGATCATGAACGTGTCGTAGGTGTATTCCGCGACCTGCCACCACAGGTAGCCCTCGTTGCGGAACGCCTTGACGTTGTCGATGATCGTCTTGAAGTCGGCGTTCGTCGCCGAGATCTCGTCATAGACCTCGTGCGCCGCGGTATAGGCCGCGTCGATCACGTCCGCCGGGAACTGCTTCAGCTGGGCGCCGCCGGCGACGAGGCTGCGCAGCGCGCCCGAGTTGCGGGCGTCGTACTTCGCCAGCATGTCGGTGTTCGCATAGGCCGCGGCGTTGGTCAGGATCGCCTTGTACTCGGGGCTCAGCTCGTTCCACTTGTCGAGGTTGACGAAGAAGTGGATGGCGGGACCGCCCTCCCAGAAACCCGGATAGTAGTAGTAGGGCGCGACCTTGTAGAAGCCGAGCTTCTGGTCGTCATAGGGGCCCACCCACTCCGCGGCGTCGATCGTGCCACGCTCGAGCGCCGGATAGATGTCGCCGCCCGGGATCTGCTGCGGCACGACGCCGAGCTTCTCCACGACCTTGCCGGCGATGCCGGCGATCCGCATCTTCACGCCCTGCAGGTCGGCGAGGGAGTTGATCTCCTTGCGCCACCAGCCGCCCATCTGCACGCCGGTGTTGCCGCCCGGCATGCCGTAGAGGTTGTGCTTGGCGTAGAAGGCGTTCATCAGGTCGTTGCCGCCGCCCTCGTAGAGCCAGGCGTTCATCAGCCGCGCGTTCAGCCCGAAGGGCACCGCGGTGCCGATCGCGAAGGTCGGGTCGATGCCCCAGTAGTAGTACGAGCAGGTATGCGCCATCTCGACGGCGTTCTTGCCGACGGCCTCGGCGGCCTGCGGCGTCGGCACGATCTCGGCGGCCGGGAACACCTGGATCTCGAAGTTGCCGCCGGACATCTCCTTGACGTGCTCGGCGAAGGTCTCGGCGGCGCCGAAGATGGTGTCGAGCGAGCGCGGGAAGCCCGAGGTCAGCCGCCAGGCGACCTTCGGCTGGGTCTGCGCGATGGCCGGGGCGGCCAGGACGGCCGCGGCCGCCGCGCCGCCGCCGGCGGCCTTGAGGAAGTTGCGCCTCCGGAGGGTCATTCCAAGTCTCCCATGCTGGTCCGGTATGTTTCTCTTGCGTCGTCAGTTCAGGTCGAGCGGCGGCGGGGCGCCGAAGTCCGGACTGCCGAGGTCGCCGCCCGGATCGGGCAGGCCGAGCCCCTCCAGCGCCTTCTCCACCGCCGCCGGATCGAGCGTCTCGTGCGTGCCGATCCAGTAGGTCACCGATTCCGGCCAGAAGATCAGGATCGCCACCAGCACCAGCTGCAGCACGATCCACGGGATCGACCCCCAGTAGATCTCCGTCGTCTTGATCGAGGGCGGCGCGATGCCGCGCAGGTAGAAGAGCGCGAACCCGAAGGGCGGATGCATGAACGAGGTCTGCATGTTCACGCAGAGGAGCAGGCCGAACCAGATCAGGTTGATGTCGAGCGCGTTCGCCACCGGCACCAGCATCGGCACCACGATGAACACGATCTCGAAGAAATCGAGGAAGAACGCGATGAAGAAGATGAAGATCATCGTGAAGACCAGGAAGCCGGTCTGACCCCCCGGCAGGCTCGACAGCAGGTGCTCGATCCAGCGGCCGCCGTTCACGCCCTGGAAGACGAGGCTGAACACCGTGGCGCCGAGCAGGATGAACACCACCATCGCCGTCAGCCGCGCCGTCGAGGCCATCGCCTGCCACATCAGGTCGTTGCGGTAGCGCCCGTGCAGCATGGCGAGCGCGATCGCGCCGACCGCGCCCATGGCGCCGGCCTCGGTCGGGGTGGCTAGGCCCATGAAGATCGTGCCGAGCACGAGGAAGATCAGCACCAGCGAGGGCACCATCCCCCACAGCACCTTCGACGCCAGCGCCCAGCCGCGCAGCGTGCGCGCCTCCAGCGGCAGCGCCGGCACCCGCCAGGGCTGGAAGATCACCACGCCGATGATGAAGAGGATGAAGAGCCCGACCTGCAGGATCGAGGGGCCGATCGCGCCGAGATACATGTCGCCGACCGAGACGCCGAGCTGGTCGGCGAGCACGATCAGCACCAGCGAGGGCGGGATCACCTGGGTGATCGTGCCCGCCGCGGCGATGACGCCGGTGCCGATCTTCATGTCGTAGCCGTAGCGCATCATCACCGGGATGGTGATCATGCCCATGGCGATGACCGAGGCCGCGACCGTGCCGGTGATGGCGCCGAGGATCGCGCCGACCACGATCACCGCGAAGGCGAGGCCGCCCGGGATCGGGCCGAAGAGCTGGCCGAAGCCCTCGAGCAGGTCCTCCGCCAGGCCCGATCGCTCGAGGATCGTGCCCATGAAGGTGAAGAACGGGATGGCGAGCAGCAGGTCGTTCGACATGATGCCGAAGATCCGGTAGGGCAGCGCCTGCAGGAACTCCGGCCCGAAATAGCCGACCTCGATGGCGAGGAACCCGAAGGAGAGCCCGAGCGCCGCCAGCGAGAAGGCGACCGGGAACCCGAACAGCATGAAGACGATCAGCCCGGCGAACATCGCCGGCGCCATGTAGCCGTATTCCAGCATCAGGCGCGGCCTCCGGGGTTGGCGGGGGTCACTGCAGCGGCCTCTCGTATTCGGGGGTCGCGTCGCCGTAGCCGCGCAGCGCGGCGATGCGCTTGACGAGCTCGGCCGCGCCCTGGAGGAGCATCAGCGCCATGCCGAGCGGCAGGAGCGCCTTGACTGGCCAGAGCGGCAGCCCGCCGGCGTTCATCGACATCTCGCCGGCGTGGTAGCTCGACAGGAAGGATTCCCACGCCATGACGCCCACCATGGCGGTCACCGGGAACAGGAAGAAGATGATGCCGACCACGTCGATCCAGAGCTTCGTCCGCTCCGAGGCCATGCCGTAGAACAGGTCGACCCGGACATGCTCGTTGACCTTGAGCACCCAGGGCGCTGCGAGGAGGAAGATCCCCGCGAACATCTGCCACTGGATCTCCAGCCAGGCGTTCGAGCTGAGGTTGAGGAGGTAGCGCGAGGCGGCGTTTCCGGCGCTGATCACGCAGGAGAGCAGCACCAGCCAGGTCGCGATCCCCGCGAAGAACCTGCTAATACCGTCGATTCCAGCGGCGATACGCAACAATCCCGCCAACCGCGCCGTCTCCCTGTCATGCCGTTCTTCGCCGGCCAAGCCGCAGGGTGGTAGCCGCTGGCGACCGATCCCGCAAGCATCCATGGCTTGCGAAGCCGAATCTTGCTTAACTCAGATCAATTATTGCGCAGCGGCGCGGTCTCCCGGGCCGCGTTCTCCGGAACCGCGGTTCCCGGCGCCATGTTCTCCGGGACCGCGTTACCCGGGGCGGCGGTCGCCGGCGCCGCGCTCTCCGGGGCCGCGGTCGCTGGGGCCGCGCCGTCCTCCGGGGCCGCGCCCTCCCGGTCCGCCAAGGCCGGCGGCGGGACCAAGGAGCCGGGCGCGGCGCCCGCGACGGCCGGACGCACGGGGCCGACGGGCGCAAGGCTCGGGCCCGCCGGGGCCTCCTCCTCCGCGCCGATCAGCGGCGCCGGCGCGACCGGCCCGAGCGCCGGCGGCGAGGCGGGCGCGGCGCCCACCTCCGGCGCACCGGGCGCATGCGGCGCGCCGGATTCCACCGCCGGCGGCTCCGGCGGCAGCGGCGGCCGGGCGAGCGCCAGCGCGACCAGCGCCGCCGCCGCGACGACGAGGCCGAGGAGAAAGCCCCGCCCGAAACCCATGCCCCGCATCTCCGTCTCCGCCGCCACGCGCCGACCTTTCCCGCTTGACCCCGTATCGCGCCAGGGGCCATCTATACGGCGCACCGGAGCGGGCGTCAGCCCCGAAGCCCTCGAAAGGCCCGCGAAAATGCTGCTGCTGATCGACAATTACGACAGCTTCACCTACAACTTGTTCCACTATCTCGGCGAGCTCGGGGCCGAGACCGTGGTGCGCCGCAACGACGAGCTGGATGCGGCCGCCGCGATGGCGCTCGATCCCTCCGCGATCATCCTCTCGCCCGGCCCCTGCGACCCCGACCGCGCCGGCGTCTGCCTGCCGCTGATCGCGGCGGCGGCGAGCCGGGGCGTGCCGCTCCTCGGCGTCTGCCTCGGCCACCAGGCGATCGGCCAGGCCTTCGGCGGCAAGGTGGTGCGGGCCGCGGCGATCATGCACGGCAAGATCGACGACATCCGCCACGACGGGACCGGCGTCTTCGCCGGCCTGCCCTCGCCGTTCCGCGCCACCCGCTACCACAGCCTCTGCGTCGAGCGCGCCAGCCTCCCCGCCGACCTCGTGGCGACGGCCGACGTCGCCGACGGCACCATCATGGGCCTCGCCCATCGCCGCCTGCCGATCCACGGCGTGCAGTTCCACCCGGAATCGATCGCCTCCGAGCACGGCCACGCCCTGCTCCGGAACTTCCTCGAGACGGCGCGGGCGCGCGTGCCGGCATGAGCGAGCGCCTGAAGCCGCTGATCGGCCGCGCGGTCGAGGGCCCGCTCGGGCGCGCCCAGGCCGAGGCGGCCTTCGCGGCGATCATGGAGGGCGACGCGACGCCCGCGCAGATCGGCGGCTTCCTGATGGCGCTGCGCGCCCGCGGCGAGACGGTCGAGGAATACGCCGCCGCCGCGAGCGTGATGCGCGCCAAATGCGTCCGCGTCCACGCCCCCGACGGCGCGATGGACATCGTCGGCACCGGCGGCGACGGCAAGGGCACGCTCAACATCTCCACCGCCGCCGCCTTCGTCGTCGCCGGCGCCGGCGTCGTCGTCGCCAAGCACGGCAACCGCAACCTCTCCTCGAAATCCGGCGCCGCCGACGCCCTGACCGAGCTCGGCGTCAACGTCATGGTCGGCCCCGAGGTCGTCGAGCGGGCGCTGGCCGAGGTCGGCATCGGCTTCATGATGGCCCCGCTCCACCACCCGGCCACCCGCCACGTCATGCCGGCCCGCCAGGAGCTCGGCACCCGCACGATCTTCAACATCCTCGGCCCGCTCACCAACCCCGCCGCCGTCCGCCGCCAGCTCACCGGGGCCTATTCCCGCGCCGTCATCAAGCCGATGGCGCTCACCCTCGCCGCCCTCGGCTCCGACCGCGCCTGGCTCGTCCACGGCGCCGACGGCACCGACGAGGTCTCCATCGCCGGCGAGACGCACGTCGCCGAGCTGCGCGACGGCCGCGTCACCGAGTTCACCGTCCATCCCGAGGAGGCCGGCCTGCCCGTTCATCCGTTTTCCGCCATCGAGGGCGGCGCCCCCGCCGACAACGCCGCGGCGCTCCGCGGCGTCCTCGCCGGCGCGCCCTCCGCCTACCGCGACGCGACGCTGCTGAACGCCGCCGCGGCCCTCCTCGTCGCCGAGCGCGCCGCCGACCTCCGCGAGGGCGTCGCGCTGGCCGCCGAGAGCATCGACAGCGGCGCCGCCCGGGCCAAGGCCGAAGCGCTCGCCCGCCTCACCACCGCGGCCGCCGCCGGCGCGGGGCCTGAGCGATGAGCGTCCTCGCCCGCATCCGCGACTACAAGCTCGAGGAGGTCGCCGCCGCCAAGGCCGACCGCCCCGGCGAGATCGAGGCCGCCGCCCGCGCCGCCGGCCCCACCCGCGGCTTCGCCGAGGCCCTGCAGCGCGCCTCCTCCGGCGGCGGCTACGGCCTCATCGCCGAGATCAAGCGCGCGAGCCCGTCCAAGGGCCTGATCCGCGAGGACTTCGACCCCGCCGCGCTCGCCGAGGCCTACGAGGCCGGCGGCGCCGCCTGCCTCAGCGTGCTGACCGACGGCCCGAGCTTCCAGGGCGACCCCGGGCACCTCGCCGCCGCCCGCGCTGCCTGCGCGCTGCCCGTCCTGCGCAAGGACTTCATCGTCGACCCCTGGCAGGTCGCCCAGTCCCGCGCCATCGGCGCCGACTGCATCCTGCTCCTCCTCGCCATGCTCTCCGACGACGAGGCCCTCGCCATCGAGGAGGCCGCCTTCGACTGGGGCCTCGACATGCTGGTCGAGATCCACACCGCCGAGGAGCTCGAGCGCGCCAAGGTGCTGCGCTCGCCGCTGCTCGGCATCAACAACCGCGACCTCGCCACCTTCGACGTCGACATCGGCGTCACCCGCCGCCTCGCCCGCGACGTGCCCGCCGACCGGATCATCGTCGCCGAGAGCGGCCTCTCCACCCGCCAGGACCTCGCCCAGCTCGCCCGCTTCGGCGTGCGCTGCTTCCTGATCGGCGAGGCGCTGATGCGCGCCGAGAACGTCGAGCTCGCCACCCGCGACCTCCTGCGCAACCCCTGGACCCCCGAGGCCGGCTGATGGCCCGGGCGCGGCCATGACCGGCCTCCCCACCCGCGGACACGGCGACCCCCGCCCGCGCCCGCCCGCGCCTGCCGTCCAGGACCTTGCGATCGCACGGAGGCGCCCGTGACCGGCCTCACCCACTTCGACGACGCCGGCGCCGCGCGCATGGTCGACGTCGGCGCCAAGCCCGCCACCACGCGCGTCGCCGTCGCCCGCGGCGCGGTGCGCATGGCCCCCTCCACCCTCGCCCTCGTCCGCGAGGGCCGCGCCGCCAAGGGCGACGTCCTCGCCGTCGCCCGCCTCGCCGGCATCATGGCGGCCAAGCGCACCGCCGACCTGATCCCGCTCTGCCACCCCCTCGCGCTGACCCGCGTCGAGGTCGACCTCGCCGCCGAGGACGAGGGCGGCGCCCGCGTGCTGATCGAGGCCCGCGTCGGGGTCACCGGCCAGACCGGCGTCGAGATGGAGGCGCTCACCGCCGTCTCCGTCGCGGCGCTCACCGTCTACGACATGCTGAAGGCGGTCGACCGCGGCATGGTCGTCGAGGACGTCCGCGTCGTCCTCAAGGACGGCGGCAAGTCCGGCCGCTTCGAGGCCCCGTGACCGCCCCCGCGCCCCTCCCGACCGCCCGCCTCCGAGCCGCGCTGGCCCACACGCTGAAGCCACGGCTCGGGAGCAAGGGGCCGCGACGCCGAAGCCAGACGGATTTGACCCGTGGCAAATCCGTCCGCGATCGCCCCTCGGGGGGCGAGCGCGTCGCCGCGCTCGCCGGGGCGCTCCCGGACGGATGGCGCACAACGGGGAAATCTGGACCCCCCACGGCTTCCGCGCCGCCGCGCTCCAGCCGTCGGCGCGGCGAAAGCCGTGCTTTCGCTTGTCGCGCCGCAGCCTCGCGGGCAGAGCCCGCTTCGGTGGGTCGGCTATCGGCATCATATCGTCACGTCTCTGGCGGCTGGCGGAGAAGTGTGAATCCGCTTGGCCCCGCGGCCCCGGCCGACCGCGACAGGGGGCCGGCGGACCGCGGCAAGCTCCAGAACGCCCGACCCGCCCCCGGGGACCGCGGCCAGTCCGGCCCCGGCGAGGCCCCGTGACCCCGCCCGTGACGCCCCCCGCGCCCGCCCCCATGCTCAGCGTCGCCGAGGCCCACGCCCGCGTCCTCGCCCTCGTCGCCCCGCTCGGGACCGAGAACGTCCCCCTCGCCGAGGCCGGCGGCCGCGTCCTCGCCGAGCCGGTGGTCGCGACCCGCGACCAGCCGCCCTTCCCCGCCTCGGCGATGGACGGCTACGCCGTGCGCGACGCCGACGCCCGCCCCGGCGCCACGCTCCGCGTCATCGGCGCCGCCCAGGCCGGCGCCCGCTTCGACGGCCGCGTCGGCCCCGGCGAGGCCGCCCGCATCTTCACCGGCGCGCCGATCCCCGAAGGCGCCGACGCGGTGCTGATCCAGGAGGACGCCGAGCGCGACCCCGACCTCGACAGCACGATCCGCGTCCGCCCCGGCCGCGACGAGGCCCGCCACATCCGGCCCGCCGCCGCCGACTTCGCCGCCGGCGCCAGCCTCTCCGCGCCGCGCCGCCTGCGCCCGGCCGACGTGGCGCTCCTCGCCGCGATGAACGCCGCCGCCGTCCCGGTCGCCCGCCGCCCCGTGGTGGCGCTGATCCCGACCGGCGACGAGCTCGTCTCGCCCGGCGTGGCGCCGGGCCCCGACCAGATCGTCGCCTCCAACAACTACGGCCTGAAGGCGATGCTCGAGGCCGCCGGCGCCGAGGCCCGCCTGCTGCCGATCGCCCGCGACACCCCCGAGAGCCTCGCCGCCGTGCTGGCGCTGACCGAGGACGCCGACCTCGTCGTCACCCTCGGCGGCGCCTCGGTCGGCGAGTTCGACATCGTGCGCGACACCGCGGTGGCGCACGGGCTGGCGCTCGACTTCTACAAGGTGGCGATGCGCCCCGGAAAGCCGCTGATGGCCGGCCGGCTCGGGGCCCGCGCCATGCTCGGCCTGCCCGGCAACCCGGTCTCGGCGCTGGTCTGCGGCCAGCTCTTCGTCGTGCCGGCGGTCGAGCGCATGCTCGGCCTCTCCGGCGCGCTCCCCGAGCCGATGCCCGCCCGCCTCGCCGGTCCGGTCGAGGCGAACGGCCCGCGCACCCACTACATGCGCGCCCGCGTCGAGCCCGGGCCCGAGGGCTGGTCCTGCACGCCCTTCCCCCGCCAGGACAGCGCGCTCCTCTCGGTGCTCGCCGCGGCGAACGCCCTTCTCGTCCGCGCCCCCCGCGCCCCCGCCCAGCCCGCCGGAGACAAGGTTGAGTTTGTTTGGGCGCTATAAACCCTAGATTGTGTGTCGCATTTGAATCTTGACACAAATCATGAACGTTCCTAGAACAAGGTCAGGTTCTGCCGGCCAGGGACGGGCTCAGATGCTGACGCGCAAGCAATACGACCTCCTCCATTTCATCCACAACCGCCTGCAGCGCGACGGCGTGCCCCCCTCCTTCGAGGAGATGAAGGAGGCGCTCGACCTCCGCTCGAAATCCGGCATCCACCGCCTGATCACCGCGCTGGAGGAGCGCGGCTTCATCCGCCGCCTCGCCCACCGCGCCCGCGCCATCGAGATCGTCAAGCTCCCCGAGAGCCTCGAGGCCTCCGGCGGCTTCCGCCCTGCCGCCGTCGACGGCGAGCGGCAGGACGCCCGGCCGGCAGGCGCCCCCTCCGCCGACGGCCCCGGCTCGATCGAGCTCCCCGTCATGGGCCGCATCGCCGCCGGCACCCCGATCGAGGCGATCCGCACCGCCTCGCACAACGTCGCCGTCCCCGCCGCCATGCTCGCCGGCCGCTCGCGCCACTACGCGCTGGAGGTCAAGGGCGACTCGATGATCGGCGCCGGCATCAACAACGGCGACATCGTGGTGATCCAGGAGCAGCCGACCGCGCAGAACGGCGACATCGTCGTCGCGCTGGTCGAGGGCGAGGAGGTCACGCTCAAGACCTTCCGCCGCCGCGGCTCCACCATCGCGCTCGAGGCCGCCAACCCCGCCTACGAGACCCGCCTCTACCAGGACCACCAGGTCGAGGTGCAGGGCAAGCTCGTCGGCCTGATCCGCACCTACCACGCCTGACGCCCCTCTCGGCGGGCTTTCCCGGCCGGCAAGGTCGATCCCGCGGCGACGCCCGCGGGGAGGGGTGTCTCCCGGCTCTGGAACGCCTGAGAGCACAAAGGACCCGATCCTTGGCGCAGAGACCCCTGCAAGAACCCGCTTCCCGAGGGTTCCGGCGCGTCAACCTTCCTTTCCATCGAATGAACAGAAATCGGAATATCTAGATATTCCAGTATGTTGATCCTGCTAACACGCGTGTTGGCCACACGCGCCCCGCGTCCTCACCCGCTTCGGCCCGATCCGCGTCAGGCTTCTCGCAGAGGCCTCGCGCAAATACTCCCGCAAGCCCAGAACCTTGTCCAACGTCGCAGTGCGCGACGCTTCCCCGAGATCACCGCGTCGCCGCCGCAGCCGCCCCCGCCGGCGGGGGCACGGGCTCCGTCCGCAGCCGCCCCGGCCGGACCGGCGCCGCGGCCCAGGGCCGCCCGGCGTCCCGCGCCAGCGCCCCCTCGACGACCATCCCCTCCGGCCCGAGCGCCAGCGCCAGCGCCCCCATCCGCCGCAGCGTCTCCGCGCCGATGAAGAAGCACGGCCCCGGCGGCGCCTCCCGCCACTGCGGCGCGATCAGCACCGCCGCCCCGGCGCAATCCTCTGGCCCGCTCGCCGGGTCCTTGAACCCGACGTAGCGCACCAGCCCGAACCCCGGCGCCTCCGCCTCGACCCGCCCGCGCTTGCCGCGGAACGCCGCCCGGGCATTGGCCGCCTCCTGCCCCGCCACGTCGCCGTCGTCCTCGAGCCAGCTCGCCGCCGCATAGGCCTCCCCCGTCGCCGACGACAGCGCCCGCCCCGCCGGCGTCAGGAACCCGAACAGCCGCCCGTCCGGCCCGACCAGCAACGGCGGCCGCTCCGCCTGCGTCCAGAGCACCGCCGCCGCGGCGAGCGGCGCGAGCCCCGCCCAGCGCCCCCGCCCGTTCCACAGCACGAGCACCAGCCCACCCAGCGTCACCAGCCCCAGCGCCAGCCCCGGCGCCGACGGCACCCCGCTCACGGCCCCGCCCAGCCCCGCGACGAAATGCGCCACCGCCAGCACGTAGCCCACCCCCCAGCCCATCGCCATGAACGCCAGCCAGTCGAGGCCGAAGGGCGCAAGCAGCACCGCCACCACCGCCGCCGGCATCACCACCGCCCCCATCATCGGCACGGCGAGCATGTTGGCGACCAGCCCGTACTGGGCGAAGACGTTGAAGTGGAACGCCGAGAACGGCGCCGTCGCCGTCCCCGCCACCAGCGAGGTCATCGCGAGCCCCAGCACCGGCTTCGCCAGCCGCCAGCGCCGGTCGGTCTGGGTGACCATCCACCACGCCTGCCCCCGCAGCCCCTCGAAGACCGCGATCAGCGCGATCGTGGCGGCGAAGGACATCTGGAACCCCGCCTCCATCAGGCTCTCCGGCGCCAGCACGAGCACCACCATCGCCGCCAGCGCCACGGAGCGCAGCGTCAACGCCGGCCGCTCCAGCAGCACCGCCACCAGAAAGCACGCCGTCATCACATAGGACCGCTGCGCCGGCACCTCGAACCCGGAGAGCGCCAGATAGAAGAACCCCGCCGCCAGCGCCCCCAAAGCCGCGATCTTCTTCAACGGCCACCGCAGCGCCAGCCCCGGCACGAGCGCCAGCCCGTTCCGCACGATCACGAACACCGACGCCGCGATCAGCGTCATGTGCAGCCCCGAGATCGACACCAGATGATAGAGCGTCGACACCCGCAGGTCGGCGTCCACCGCCGGGTCGATCCCCGAGCGGTCCCCGGTCAGGATCGCCGACGAGAACGCCCCCTCCTGCCCCGGCATCCGCGCCTGGATATGCGCCGAGAACGCCATGCGCAGCCGGAACGCCAGCAGCGCCAGCGGCGCCGCCTCGCCGCCCTCGACCTCCACGAGCGGGCTCCGCGCATAGCCGACGGCCCCCAGCCGGTCGAACCACGCCACCCGGCGGAAGTCGAACCCCCCGGGCTGGCTCGGCGGCGCCGGCGGCGACAGCCGCGCCTGCCCGAGCACCCGCGCCCCGGGGCGCAATACCTCGGCCGGCGTCCCCGCCTCGATCGAGATGCGCACCTCGGTCGGCGTCCGCTCCGGCTCCAGCCCGTGGATCACCACCCGGTCGAGCAGCACCCGCATCCGGTCCGACGCCGAGCGGCTGAGCCCGATCACCCGCCCCTCGACCGCGACCGTCATCTCGCGCTCCAGCACCGGCGCCGCCACCGCCCGCGTCCTGACCGCCGCCGCCCCGAATCCCAGCGCCGGCAGGAGCGCCAGCACCAGCCAAAGCCGCGCCACCGGCCCCGCCCGCCAGATACCGACGCCACAGAGCACGACCCCCGCGGCCAACGCCCCGAGCGCCCACGCCCCCGGCTCCGCCGCCAGCGAGAAATAGACCGCGATCCCGAGGCCGAAGAACGCCGGCGCCCACAGCGGCAGGCTCGTCCGCTGGGCCTCGATCCGTGCGGCGAGCCAATCGCCCACGCGCCTTGTTCTCCCCGGCCGAAGTCCCTAAGAACCTCGCCTTAACAATCCGCTGGTTAACGGGAGGTTGACCGATGCCCGCCGCAGCGTCGCCCGACGCGCCCCGGACCGCGCCCGTGGTGACGCGCTTCGCGCCCTCGCCGACGGGCTTCCTCCACATCGGCGGGGCCCGCACCGCGCTCTTCTGCTGGCTCTACGCCCGCCATACCGGCGGCAAGTTCCTGCTGCGCATCGAGGACACCGACCGGGCCCGCTCCACGCCCGAGGCCACCGAGGCGATCTACGCCGGCCTGCGCTGGCTCGGCCTCGACTGGGACGGCGACGCGGTCAGCCAGTTCTCCCGCCTCGAGCGCCACGCCGAGGTCGCCCGCGACATGCTCGCCTCCGGCGCCGCCTACCGCTGCTACGCCACGCCGGAGGAGATCGAGACCTTCCGCACCGAGGCCCGCGCCAACGGCCGCCCGCCGCTCTTCGTCTCGCCCTGGCGCGACGCCGACCCCGCGACCTGGCCGGCGGGCGCGCCCTACGTCGTCCGCCTGCGCGCGCCTCGCGAGGGCGAGACGGCGATCGACGACGCCGTGCAGGGCCGCGTCGTCTTCCGCAACGAGACGCTCGATGACCTGATCCTGCTGCGCTCCGACGGCGTGCCCACCTACATGCATGCGGTGGTCGTCGACGACCACGACATGGACGTCACCCACGTGATCCGCGGCAACGACCATCTGACCAACGCCGCCCGCCAGACCCTGATCTACCAGGCGCTCGGCTGGGACGTGCCCCAGTGGGCGCATATTCCGCTGATCCACGGCCCCGACGGCTCGAAGCTCTCCAAGCGCCACGGCGCGCTCGGGGTCGAGGCCTACCGCGACATGGGCTTCCTGCCCGAGGCGATGCGCAATTACCTCGCCCGCCTCGGCTGGAGCCACGGCAACGACGAGTTCTTCACCACCGAGCAGGCCATCGCCTGGTTCGACCTGAGCCATCTCGGCAAGGCGCCGGCGCGATTCGACTTCTCCAAGCTCACCCATCTCTCCGGCCAGCACATCCGCGCCACCGCCGACGAGACGCTGATGGCCGAGCTCAACGCCTTCCTTGCGTCGCAGCAAGAACCGCCCCTCTCCCCCGCCCGCCGCGACATGCTGCTCCGGGCGATGCCCGAGATGAAGGAACGCGCGAAGACGCTCCCGGAACTCCTTGAGATGGGCCGATTCGCGCTGGTTGACCGCCCCGTCGCCCCTGACGCGGCGGCCGTAAAGCTGCTCGACCCCGCGGCCCGGGAAATGCTGGCTCGTTTGACTTCGCGAATGCAGCATGCTAGCTGGACCGCGAGCGGTCTGGAGGCATGCGTGCGGGAGTTCGCGGGGCAAGAGGGACTGGGACTAGGCAAGGTCGCCCAGCCCATCCGCGCCGCGCTCACCGGCCGAACCATCTCGCCGAGCGTCTTCGACCTCATGGAGATCCTCGGCCAGACCGAAACGCTTGCACGACTCGCGGATTGCGCCGAAACGCCTGTTGCGGGGGCCTGAGGCGCCTCGCGCGCCTTTCCCGTCGGCGCGGCCGCGGTTGCGCTCGAAGCCATGTCCCGCTGGCGCGGGGCCCGAAACGAGGGGACGACGCATGACGAACCAGGCCCACAAGTCCGCCAAGCTGACGGTCGGCGACAAGACGCTCGACCTCCCGGTCTACAGCGGCACCATCGGTCCCGACGTCATAGACATCCGCCGGCTCTACAACGACGGCGGCGTGTTCACCTTCGACCCGGGCTACACCTCGACCGGGTCCTGCGAGAGCGCCATCACCTACATCGACGGCGACAAGGGCGAGCTCCTCTACCGCGGCTACCCGATCGAGCAGCTCGCCGAGAAGTCGCACTTCCTCGAGGTCGCCTACCTCCTGCTCTACGGCGAGCTCCCGACCGCCCCGCAGCTCGAGGACTTCGAGAGCCGCGTGACGAACCATACGATGCTCCACGACCAGATGTCGTACTTCTTCCGTGGCTTCCGGCGCGACGCTCATCCGATGGCCGTCGTCTGCGGCATCGTCGGCGCCATGTCGGCCTTCTACCACGATTCCACCGACATCCACGATCCCTGGCAGCGCGAGGTCGCCTCGATCCGGCTGATCGCCAAGATGCCGACGATCGTCGCCTGGGCCTACAAGTATACCGCGGGCCAGCCCTTCGTCTATCCGAGGAACAACCTCGACTACGCATCGAACTTCCTCAACATGTGCTTCGCGGTCCCGACGGCCGACTACGTCGTCGACCCGATCCTGTCGCGCGCGATGGACCGCATCTTCACGCTGCACGCCGACCACGAGCAGAACGCCTCGACCTCGACGGTGCGCCTCGCCTCCTCCTCGGGCGCGAATCCCTTCGCCTGCATCGCGGCGGGCGTCGCCTGTCTCTGGGGCCCGGCCCATGGCGGCGCGAACGAGGCCTGCCTGCAGATGCTGCGCCAGATCGGCACGGTCGACCGCATCCCCGAATACATCGCCAGGGCCAAGGACAAGGACGACCCGTTCCGCCTGATGGGCTTCGGGCACCGGGTCTACAAGAACTTCGACCCGCGCGCCAAGGTGATGAAGCAGTCGGCCGACGAGGTGCTCGGCCTCCTCGGCATCGAGAACAACCCGACGCTCCAGGTCGCCAAGGAGCTGGAGAAGATCGCGCTCGAGGACGAATATTTCATCGAGAAGCAGCTCTATCCGAACGTCGACTTCTATTCCGGCATCATCCTCGACGCCATCGGCTTCCCGACCTCGATGTTCACGCCGATCTTCGCGCTCGCCCGCACGGTCGGCTGGATCTCGCAGTGGAAGGAGATGCTCCAGGACCCGGCGCTGAAGATCGGCCGCCCCCGGCAGCTCTACACCGGCGCCACCCAGCGCGACTATGTCGACGTCGAGAACCGCTGACGCCGGGCCTGCCGCGCCCGACGGGCGTGGCGGCAGCTCGGTCGATCGTGTGCTCGCCGAGGCGGCCCGCCTCGGCCTCGACGTCGCGGTGGTGCGGCTCGACGAGAGCACCCGGACGGCGGCGGAGGCGGCGCGGGCTTGCGGGTGCGGGGTCGACCAGATCGTCAAGTCGATCGTGTTCCGGGTCGCGGGCTCCGACCGGCACGTGCTGTTCCTGACCTGTGGCGGGGCGCAGGTCGATCCTGCCCGCGCCTCGGTTCTCGCCGGCGCAGCGCTGGAGAAGGCGGACGCGGCCGGGATCCGAGCCTTCACCGGGTTCGCCATCGGCGGCGTGTCGCCGATCGGTCACCTGAGCCCGATCGAGGTCTGGATGGACCCGGAGCTGTTCCGCTTTCCGACGATCTGGGCCGCCGCCGGATCACCGAACCACGTGTTCTCCGTGGCCCCCGAGCCGCTGCGCGCCGCCACGCACGCGACCGTGGCGCCCTTCACCGCCTGAGCGCCCGCGCCCGGGAGGGGAGACGGCCTTGGCTCAGGAGACCCGGCCGCGGCTCGATCAGGCGCTTGTCGACGCCGGCCTCGCGGCGTCGCGGAGCCGGGCGCAGGCGCTGGTTGCGGCGGGGGTGGTCACCGTCGACGGCGTGACCGCGGGGCGGCCGGGTGTGCGGGTCGCGGCTTCGGCGCGGCTGGCGGTGACGGGGGACCCGTTGCCGTGGGTGTCGCGGGGGGCGCTGAAGCTCCTGCATGCGCTCGAGGCGTTCGGGCTCTCGCCGGAGGGGGCGGTCGCGCTCGACCTCGGGGCCTCGACCGGGGGATTCACCGAGGTGCTGCTGGCCCGGGGGGCGGCGGAGGTGTGGGCCGTGGATGTCGGGCATGGACAGCTTGCGCCCAAGCTGCGGGCCGATCCGCGGGTGCGGGCGATCGAGGGGCGGAATGTCCGCGACCTGAAGCCCGGCGATGTGCCGGCGCCGGACTGGATCACCGCGGATCTGTCGTTCATCTCGCTCGGCAAGGCGATCGGGCCGGCGATGGGGCTGGCGCGGCCGGGGGCCACGCTGGTCGCGCTGGTCAAGCCGCAGTTCGAGGTCGGCCCCGCCCATGTCGGCAAGGGCGGGATCGTCCGCGACCTCGCCGCCGCGGAGGCGGCGGCGGCGGCGGTCCGGAGGTTCGTCGCCGGCGAGGGGTGGACGATCCTCGGGGAGACGCCGAGCCCGATCCCGGGCGGCGACGGCAACGCGGAGCGCCTGCTCGCCGCCCGCCGCGCCTGAGGCACTTTTTCGCCGGGGCTCAGGCGCCCTGCACCTACGAGGCGAACCCCCGCCCCTCCGCGGCGAACCGGCGCAGCAGCGGCGGGGCCTGCCAGGTCCGCGGATCCCCGGCGGCGAGGCCGTCGATCATGCCGACCACCTCCGGCAAGCCCTTCGCCTCGGCCCAGTGCAACGGCCCGCCGCGCCAGCGCGGGAAGCCGTAGCCGTGGATCAGCACCAGATCGACGTCGGAGGCCCGCGCCGCGATGCCCTCCTCCAGCAATCGCGCCGCCTCCTGCACCATGGCGGCGAGCGCCCGGTCCCGGATCTCCGCCGCGCCGACCGGCCGGCGCGCCACGCCCGCCTGCGCCGCCACGTCGAGGATCAGCGCCTCGACGGCGGGGGCCGGCGCGGGCCGTCCGCCGGCGTAGTCGTACCAGCCCGCCCCGGACTTGCGCCCGAGCCGCCGCGCCTCCTCGACCATGCGGTCGGCGATCGGCACGTAGCGCCAGTCGTCGCGCGCCCGCACGTCCATGCGCCGCCGCCCGGCCCAGGCGATCTCCAGCCCCGACAGGTCCTGGACCGCGTAGGGGCCCATCGCCATGCCGAAACCCTCCATCGCGGCGTCGACCTCCCAGGGGAGCGCGCCTTCGAGCAGCAGGATGTCCATCGCCTGCCGGTAGCGGGTCAGGATGCGGTTGCCGATGAACCCGTCGCAGACCCCGCTCTCGACCGGGGTCTTGCCGAGCGACCGCGCGAAGGCCGTCGCCGTCTCGAACACCTCCGGGCGCACCGCCGCCGGGCGCACCACCTCGACGAGCTTCATCACATGCGCCGGCGCGAAGAAGTGCAGGCCCACCACGCGGCCCGGGTCGCGCACCATCGCCGCGATCCGGTCGACGTCGAGATAGGAGGTGTTGGTCGCGAGAATCGCTTCCGGCCGCGTCGCCGCGTCGAGCGCGGCGAACACCGCCGCCTTGACCTCCAGATCCTCGAACACCGCCTCTATGACCAGATCCGCCCGCCCGAGCGCGGCGTAGTCCGTGGCGCCGGTAAGCCGCGCCAGCGCCGCCGCGTGGCCGGCCGCGTCGAGGACGCCGCGCTTCAGGCTGCCGTCGAGGTTGCCGCGGACGCTCGCCATGCCGCGCGCCAGCGCCTCGTCGTCGCGCTCGACCAGCACCACCTCGCGGCCCGCCAGCAGGCAGGCGGTGGCGATCCCCGCCCCCATCGTGCCGCCGCCCACGACGCCGATCACATCCGTCGGCAGGAGCGGCCCGGTCGGCCGCCGCCCGCCGCCGCGCTCGGCGGCGAAGACATGCCGCAACGCCTTCGATTGCGGCCCGTCGCGAAGCGCGAGGAACCGCCGCCGCTCCGCCGCCAGGGCCGCCGTGAAGTCGAGGGTCAGCGCGTCGCGGACCGCGGCGACCGCCTCGACCGGCGCCGCCTGGCCGCGCGCCTTCGCGAGGGTCACGGCGGCGGCGGCCTCGAAATCCGCATCCGCCTCGCCGAGCGGCGGGCGGGCCGCGAGCGGGGCCGGCAGGTCGCGCGCGAGCGCCCCCTCGGCGAAGGCGACCGCGGCGCCGACGAGATCGCCCTCGGCGACCTCGTCGACGAGCCCGAGCTCCGCGGCCCGCAGCGCGCCGACGGGCTTGCCGCCGGCGATCATCGCCAGCGCCTCGACCGGCGCGATCAGCCGCGGCAGCCGCACCGTGCCGCCGGCGCCGGGGATCAGCCCGAGGCTCACCTCCGGCAGCCCGAGCCGCGCCGCAGCGTCGGCCACCCGCCAGCGGCAGGCGAGCGCCAGCTCCAGCCCGCCGCCGAGCGCGGAGCCGTGGATGGCGGCGACCCAGGGCTTCGTCGCGCCCTCGATCGCCAGGATCACGTCCGGAAGGTGCGGCTCGACCGGCGGCCGGCCGAGCTCGGCGATGTCGGCGCCGGCGACGAAGGTCCGGCCGGCGCAGGCGAGGACGACCGCCCGAACATCCGCGTCGGCCTCGGTCTCGGCGAGCGCGGCGACGAGCCCCGCCCGCACCGCCTGCGACAGCGCGTTGACAGGCGGGTTGTCGACGGTGACGACCGCCACCGCGCCCCGCCGGGCGACGGCGACGGGGGCAGCCGCGGCGCCGGTCACGAGAAGGCCTGGAGGCCCGTCTGCGCCCGGCCGAGGATCAGGGCGTGGACGTCGTGGGTGCCCTCGTAGGTGTTGACCGCCTCGAGGTTCATCACGTGGCGGATCACGCCGTACTCGTCCGAGATGCCGTTGCCGCCGTGCATGTCGCGGGCGACCCGGGCGATGTCGAGCGCCTTGCCGCAGTTGTTGCGCTTCATCAGGCTGATGAGCTCGGCCGGCGCGCGGCCCTCGTCGAAGAGGCGGCCGAGGCGGAGGCAGCCCTGCAGGCCGAGACCGATCTCGGTCATCATGTCGGCGAGCTTCTTCTGGATGAGCTGGGTCTGCGCCAGCGGCCGGCCGAACTGCTTGCGCTCGAGCGTGTAGTCGCGCGCCGCGTGCCAGCACGCCTCCGCCGCGCCCATCGCGCCCCAGGCGATGCCGAAGCGGGCGCGGTTGAGGCAGCCGAACGGCCCGGCGAGGCCCTCGACATGCGGCAGCAGGTTCTCCTCGGGGACGAAGACCTCGTCCATCTGGATCATGCCGGTGATCGAGGCGCGCAGGGAGAACTTGCCCTCGATCTTCGGAGCGGCGAGGCCCTTCATGCCCTTATCGAGCACGAAGCCCTTGATCTTGCCGCCATGCGCGTCCGACTTCGCCCAGACGACGAAGACGTCGGCGATCGGCGCGTTGGTGATCCAGTTCTTCGCCCCCGAGACGGAATAGCCGCCCTCGACCTTCTTCGCACGGGTGATCATGCCGCCCGGGTCGGAGCCGAAGTCGGGCTCGGTCAGCCCGAAGCAGCCGACCCATTCACCGGTCGCGAGCTTCGGCAGGTACTTCGCCCGCTGCGCGTCGGTGCCGTAGGCGAAGATCGGGTGCATCACCAGCGACGACTGCACGCTCATCGCGGAGCGATAGCCCGAATCGACCCGCTCGACCTCGCGCGCGACGAGGCCGTAGGAGACGTAGCCGACGCCCGCGCACCCGAACTCCTCCGGGATCGTCGGCCCGAGCAGCCCGAGCGCGCCCATCTCGGACATGATCTCGCGGTCGAAGACCTCGTGCCGGTTCGCCTCGATCACCCGGCCGGCCAGGCGGTCCTGGCAGTAGTCGCGGGCGGCGTCGCGGATCATCCGCTCCTCCTCCGTCAGCTGCTCGTCGAGCAGGAACGGATCGTCCCAGACGAAGGCGGCCGGCTTGGCGCGGGCGGCGTCGGGGGTCATCGCGTGCATCGGGCTTCCTCCGTCCGAATCTCATCCAGGCCCGGGCGAGCCTGTCGCTCGCCGCCGGACGTGAGAGGGATACCCCTTCGGGGCGATAACTTCAAGCCTGAAATTTTATGCTTGAAATAAATTTGGCGACTCGCTAGGGTGGCGTCATCAGGGCCGGACAGGGCGGGAGGAAAGCAAATGCGGGTCGCATGCATCGGCGGAGGGCCGGCTGGCCTCTACTTCGCCATCTCGATGAAGCTTCGCGATCCGTCGCACGAGGTCGTGGTCTTCGAGCGCAACCGCGCCGACGACACCTTCGGCTGGGGCGTGGTCCTCTCCGACGACGCGCTCGGCAACCTCGCCAGGAACGACCCGGTCTCGGCCGCCTCGATCCGCGAGAACTTCGCCTACTGGGACGACGTCGCCGTCGAGTTCAAGGGCGAGCGCATCGTCTCCGGCGGCCACGGCTTCTGCGGCATCGGCCGGATGAAGCTGCTCCTGCTCCTCCAGGCCCGCGCCCGCGAGCTCGGCGTCGAGCTGCGCTTCCAGGACGACGTGCCGCCCGAGCAGATCGCGGCCCTCGCCGCCGAATACGACATCGTCGTCTCCTCCGACGGCCTCAACTCGCGCACCCGCAGCCTCTACGCCGAGCACTTCAAGCCCGACGTCGACGTCAGGAAGTGCAAGTTCGTCTGGCTGGGCACCAAGCAGAAGTTCCACGACGCCTTCACCTTCATCTTCAAGGAGACGGAGAAGGGCTGGATCTGGGCACATGCCTACCAGTTCGACGCCGACACCGCGACGTTCCTGATCGAATGCTCCGAGGAGACCTGGAACGCCTACGGCTTCGGCGCCATGAGCCAGCAGGAATCCATCGCCGCCTGCGAGGCGATCTTCGCCGACGAGCTCGGCGGCCACAGCCTGATCACCAACGCCAACCACATCCGCGGCTCGGCCTGGATCAGCTTCCCCCGCGTGCTCTGCGAGAAGTGGTCCTACAAGAACGTCGTCCTGATGGGCGACGCGGCGGCCACGGCGCATTTCTCGATCGGGTCGGGCACGCGGCTGGCGCTCGACAGCGCCATCGCGCTCGCGACCTACCTGCACACCGAGCCGACGCTCGAGGCGGCCTTCGCGCAGTACCAGGACGCGCGGCGGCTCGACGTGCTGCGGTTGCAGTCGGCGGCGCGGAACTCGATGGAGTGGTTCGAGGAGATCGAGCGGTATTTCCACCTCGACCCGGTGCAGTTCACCTATTCGCTGCTCACCCGCTCGCAGCGGATCAGCCACGAGAACCTGCGGCTCCGGGACGAGGACTGGCTGAACGGGGCCGAGGGGTGGTTCCAGCAGGCCGCGGGGGTCGGGCCGAACGCGCCGACCCGCCGGCCGATGTTCGCGCCCTACCGGCTGCGCGGCATGGAGCTGAAGAACCGCGTCGTCGTCTCGCCGATGGCCCAGTACAAGGCGGTGGACGGCGTGCCGACCGACTGGCACCTCGTCCATCTCGGCGAGCGGGCCAAGGGCGGGGCCGGGCTCGTCTATACGGAGATGACCTGCGTGACCCCCGAAGGGCGCATCACGCCGGGGTGTCCCGGGACCTACTCGGCCGAGGCCGAGGCGTCGTGGAAGCGGATCGTCGACTTCATCCATGCCGAGACCGACGCCAAGGTCTGCTTGCAGCTCGGCCATGCCGGGCCGAAGGCCTCGACCGAGGTGGGCTGGGTGGAGGACAACCGGCCGCTGGCGGAGGGGAACTGGCCGATCGTCTCGGCCTCGAACGTGCCCTGGTCGCCGCAGAACCAGATCCCGCGCGCGCTCGACCGGGAGGGCATGGACCGCATCCGCGACGCCTTCGTCGAGGGCGCGAGGATGGCCGACCGGGCGGGCTTCGACATGCTCGAGCTGCACATGGCGCACGGCTACCTGCTGTCGGCCTTCATCACGCCGCTGACCAACACCCGGACGGACGAGTACGGCGGCAGCCTCGAGAACCGGATGCGCTGGCCGCTGGAGGTGTTCCGCGCCGTGCGCGCCGCCTGGCCGGAGGAGAAGCCGATCTCGGTGCGCATCTCGGCCAACGACTGGGTCGGCGAAGACGGCGTGACCCCCGGGGACGCGGTCGAGATCGCCCGGATGCTGCAGGAGGCGGGCGTCGACATCTGCGACGTCTCCGCCGGCCAGACCACCACGAAGGCGAAGCCGGTCTATGGCCGCATGTTCCAGACGCCGTTCTCCGACCGGATCAAGAACGAGACCGGCATGGCGACGATCGCGGTCGGCAACATCTACGAGCCCGACCACGTCAACTCGATCCTGATGGCCGGCCGCGCCGACCTCGTCGCGCTGGCGCGTCCGCACCTGACCGACCCCTACTGGACGCTGCGCGCCGCGAGCGCGCTCGGCGACAAGGCCGAGAAGTGGCCCCTGCCCTACCTGCCCGGCCGCAACCAGCTCTGGCGGCTGGCCGAGCGCACCGACACCATGCTCGGCAAGGTCTGACCCGATGAGCCCCGCGGCCAATCTCGGCGGCAAGCACGCCCTCGTAACCGGCGGCGCCAGCGGCGTCGGCGCGGCGATCGCCCGGGCGCTGGCCGGCGCCGGCGCCCGGGTGACGATCGCGGGCCGGAACGCCGCCGCGCTCGCCGACGCGGCGGGCGCCGAGATGCGCTACGTCACCGGCGACGTGACGAAGCCGGACGAGGTCGAGGCGATGTTCGCCGCCGCGAGCGCGGAATGGGGACCTCCCGCCATCGTCGTCGCCAACGCCGGCGGGGCGAGCACCGGGCCCTTCCACCGCATGACCGCCGCCGACTTCGCGGCGATGGTCGAGCTCAACCTCTCCGGCGTCTTCGCCACCTGGCGGGCGGCGATCGGCCCGATGCTCGACGCGAACTGGGGCCGGCTGATCGCGGTCGCCTCCACCGCCGGGCTGCGCGGCTATCCCTACGTCTCGGGCTACTGCGCGGCCAAGCACGGGGTCGTCGGCCTGACCCGCGCCCTCGCCGCCGAGACGGCGAAGACCGGCGTGACCGTCAACGCCGTCTGCCCCGGCTACATGCTGACGCCGATGCTGGAGACGGCCATCGGCAAGATCATGGCCAAGACCGGCCGCAGCCGCGCCGAGGCCGAGGCGCCGATGCTCGCGGCGAACCCGCAGGGCCGCTTCATCGAGCCGGACGAGGTGGCCGCGGCGGTGCTCTGGCTCTGCGGCCCCGGCTCCGGCTCGGTCACCGGGCAGGCGATCTCGATCTCGGGAGGCGAGACATGAGCCGGATGGAGCGCGACGACCCGGCGGCCTCCAAGGCGCGGCTGCGCCTCTGGCTGCGGCTCCTCGCCGTGTCGCGGATGGTGGAGGGCGAGCTGCGCGAGCGGCTGCGCGGGCACGACAGCACGCTGCCCCGCTTCGATGTGATGGCCGCGCTCAGCCGCGCGCCCGAGGGGCTGAAGATGAGCGAGCTCTCCTCGGTGCTGCGCGTCTCGAACGGCAACGTGACGGGCATCGTCGACCGGCTGGAGGCCGAGGGCCTCGCCGTGCGCCTGCCGGTCCACGGCGACCGCCGCGCCATGCTGGCGCGCCTGACACCGGCGGGCGAGGCGAGCTTCGCCGCGCTGGCGGGGCGGCACGAGGCCTGGGTGAACGAGCTTCTCGGCGCGGTGACGCCCGCCGAGGCAGAGCATCTGATCGAGCAGCTGCGGACGGTGCGCAACCGCCGCGCCGAACGGGAGACCAAGACATGACCGCCCCGCAGCATTTCAGGCTGGAGATGGCCGGCCGGGTGGCCCGCGTCAGCCTCGACCGCCCCGACCGCAAGAACCCGCTCACCTTCGAGAGCTATGCCGCGCTGCGCGACTGGTTCCGGGCTCTGGTCTATTCCGACGACGTCGACGTCGTGGTCTTCGGCTCGAACGGCGGCAACTTCTGCTCGGGGGGCGACGTCCACGACATCATCGGCCCGCTGGTCGGCCGCGACATGAAGGGCCTCCTCGCCTTCACGCGGATGACCGGCGACCTCGTCAAGGCGATGCTCGCCTGCGGCAAGCCGGTCATCGCCGCGGTGGACGGGATCTGCGTGGGCGCGGGGGCGATCGTCGCGATGGCCTCGGACCTGCGGATCGGCACGCCGGAGGCGAAGACCGCCTTCCTCTTCACCCGCGTCGGCCTCGCCGGCTGCGACATGGGCGCCTGCGCCATGCTGCCGCGGATCATCGGGCAGGGCCGCGCGGCGGAGCTGCTCTACACCGGCCGGGTGATGACGGCGGACGAGGGCACGTCGTGGGGCTTCTTCAACCGCCTCGTCGCGCCCGAGGCGCTCGACGCCGAGGCGATGGACCTCGCGAGGCGGATCGCCAGGGGGCCGACCTTCGCGCATATGATGACCAAGACCCAGCTCAACCTCGAATGGTCGATGGGGCTCGAGCAGGCGATCGAGGCCGAGGCGCAGGCGCAGGCGATCTGCATGCAGACGCGGGATTTCGCCCGCGCCTACCACGCCTTCGTCGCGAAGGAAAAGCCGCTCTTCGAGGGCAACTGACGTGGCGGACCGCAGCTTCCTCGACTGGCCCTTCCTCGAGCCCCGCCACAAGGCGCTCGCGCTCGACCTTGACGCCTGGGCGACCGCCAACCTCGGCCACGTCGACCACGCCGACACCGACGCCGCCTGCGTGGCGCTCGTCGCCGCCCTCGGCGCCGGCGGCTGGCTGAATTATTCCGCCATCGACCCGGCCGCGCCGGCGCCGCTCGACGTCCGCACCCTGTGCCTGATCCGCGAGACGCTCGCGCGCCACGACGGCCTCGCCGACTTCGCCTTCGCCATGCAGGGGCTGGGCACGGGCGCCATCTCGCTCTTCGGCACGCCCGAGCAGCAGGCCCGCTGGCTCCCCGAGACCCGCTCCGGGCGGGCGCTCTCCGCCTTCGCTCTGACCGAGCCGCAATCCGGCTCCGACGTCGCCGCCACCGCGGCGACGGCTGCCCGCGACGGCGACGGCTACGTGCTGAGTGGGGAGAAGACCTGGATCTCCAACGGCGGCATCGCCGACCTCTACACCGTCTTCGCCCGCACCGGCGAGGCTCCGGGCGCCCGCGGCCTCTCCGCCTTCCTGTTGCCGGCCGACGCGCCCGGCCTCGTCGTCGCCGAGCGGCTGGAGACCATCGCCCCCCACCCCCTCGCGCGCCTGTGCTTCGACGACATCCGCCTCCCCGCCTCGGCGCTGATCGGCAAGCCCGGCGACGGGTTCAAGATCGCCATGTCGGTCCTCGACGTCTTCCGCTCCACCGTCGCCGCCGCCGCCCTCGGCTTCGCCCGGCGGGCGCTGGACGAGACGCTGGCCCGCGCGCAGTCGCGCCAGCTCTTCGGCGCCCCGCTCGCCGAGCTGCAGATGGTGCAGGGCCACATCGCCGACATGGCGCTCGACGTCGACGCCTCGGCGCTCCTCACCTACCGCGCCGCCTGGACCAAGGACGCCGGCGCCCCCCGCGTCACCCGCGAGGCGGCGATGGCGAAGCTCTTCGCCACCGACCGGGCGCAATCCGTCATCGACAAGGCCGTCCAACTCCACGGCGGCGACGGCGTGCGCAAGGGCTCGACCGTGGAGAGCCTCTACCGCGAGATCCGGGCGCTGCGGATCTATGAAGGCGCCTCGGACGTGCAGAAGGTGGTGATCGCGCGGCAGACCCTCGCGAACCAGGGAGCGACAGCATGAGCAAGTATCTCGACGGCGGCATCACCCGGAACGGGGAGGGCCAGGGCGGGACGGAGTGGAACATCCTCGGCCAGCGCTATTTCCCCAAGGCGGCCTGCGCCTCGACCTTCGCCTTCGAGACGAACAGCGAGCCCGGCCAGTTCGTCCCCGTCCACATCCACCCCCACCAGGACGAGTTCATCCTCGTGCAGGAGGGCCAGCTGGAGCTGAAGCTCGACGGCGTCTGGCACACCGCCCGCGCCGGCGACCTGGTGCGGATGCCGCGCGGCGTGCCGCACGGCTACTTCAACAAGTCCGACGCCCCCTGCCGCGCCCTCTTCTGGGTCTCGCCGGCGGGGCGGCTGCGGGAGCTCTTCGAGACGCTCCACGACATGACCGACATCCCGGCGATCGTCGCGGCCTCCAAGGCGCACGACGTCGACTTCCTGCCGCCGGAGGCCAACGAATGAGCGAGCGGACCGAGACCGGGGCCGTGACGGACTTCGCGCAGCGGATGTCCTACGGCGACTATCTCCACATCGACACGATCCTCGGGGCCCAGCGCCCGCTGTCGAAGGCGAACGACGAGCTTCTGTTCATCATCCAGCACCAGACCTCGGAGCTGTGGATGAAGCTCGCCATCCACGAGCTGGCCGCCGCGCGCGACGCGATCGCGGACGGACGGCTGGAGGAGTCGCAGAAGCTCCTCGCCCGCGTCAGCCGCATCTTCGAGCAGCTCAACAACGCCTGGGACGTGCTGCGCACCATGACGCCGTCGGACTACACCGAGTTCCGCGACGACCTCGGCCAGTCCTCGGGCTTCCAGTCGGCGCAGTACCGGATGATCGAGTACGTCCTCGGCAACCGCAACCGCGCCATGCTGCGGCCGCATGCGCACCGGCCCGACACGGTCGCGGCGCTCGAGGCCGAGCTGGCGCGGCCCGACCTCTACGCCGTGGCGCTCACCGCCGCTGCCCGCGCCGGCCTGCCGGTGCCGGCCGAGGCGACCCGCCCCCATGACGGGCCGCGGGTCGCGGACGCCGCGGTCGCCGCGATGTGGGCGCAGGTCTACCGGGACCCCCGGGCGCACTGGCCGATCTACGAGCTGGCGGAGAAGCTCGTCGACCTCGAGGACTACTTCCGCCGCTGGCGCTTCAACCACGTCACCACCGTCGAGCGGGTGATCGGGCTGAAGCGCGGCACCGGCGGCACCGGCGGGGTCAGCTACCTCAGGAAGATGCTCGACGTCGTGCTCTTCCCCGAACTCTGGGACGTACGCACCGCGCTCTGAGCGCGGACGATGGGAGTATGAACATGCAGCTCGGACCGACCGGCCACACCGACAGCTTCAGCCGCGACAACCTGCCGCCCGCCGACCAGTGGCCGGTCATCGACCTGACCGGCTTCGACTATCCCGACCATCTCAACGCCGGCGTCGAGCTGACCGATCGCATGGTGGAGCAGGGCTTCGGCGACCACGTGGCGCTGATCGGCAACGGCCGCCAGCGCACCTACAAGGAGCTGGCCGACTGGACGAACCGCATCGCCCACGCCCTCGTCGAGGACTACGGCGTGAAGCCGGGCAACCGCGTGCTGATCCGCTCCGCCAACAACCCGGCCATGGTCGCCGCCTGGCTCGCCGCCACCAAGGCGGGCGCCGTCGTCATCAACACGATGCCGATGCTGCGCGCCGGCGAGCTCTCGAAGATCGTCGACAAGGCCGAGATCACCCACGCCCTCTGCGACACCCGGCTGATGGACGAGATGGCCACCTGCGCCAAGGACAGCCGCTTCCTCCGGACGGTGATCGGCTTCGACGGGACGGCGAACCACGACGCCGAGCTCGACCGCGCCGCGCTGCGCAAGTCGGTGCGGTTCGAGGCGGTCCGCACCGGGCGCGACGACGTCGCCCTCCTCGGCTTCACCTCCGGCACCACCGGCGAGCCGAAGGCGACGATGCACTTCCACCGCGACCTCCTGATCATCGCCGACGGCTACGCGAAGGAGATCCTCGGCGTCACGCCGGAGGACATCTTCATCGGCTCGCCGCCGCTGGCCTTCACCTTCGGCCTCGGCGGCCTCGCGATCTTCCCGCTGCGCTTCGGCGCCACGGCGACGCTGCTGGAGACCGCCTCGCCGCAGAACATGATCGAGATCGTCGAGACCCACAAGGCGACGGTCTGCTTCACCGCGCCCACCGCCTACCGGGTGATGCTCAAGGCGATGGACGAGGGCGCCGACCTCTCCAGCCTGCGCTGCGCGGTCTCCGCCGGCGAGACCCTGCCCGGCCCCGTCTACGACGAATGGCTGGCCAAGACCGGCAAGCCGATGCTCGACGGCATCGGCGCGACGGAGATGCTGCACATCTTCATCACCAACCGCTTCGGCGACAGCTTCCCGGCGACCACGGGCCGCCCGGTCACCGGCTACCGCGCGAAGATCGTCGACGAGGCGATGAACGAGGTCCCCCGCGGCACGACCGGGCGGCTCGCCGTCCAGGGTCCGACCGGCTGCCGCTACCTCGCCGACAAGCGCCAGCGGGCCTATGTCCGCGACGGCTGGAACATCACCGGCGACGCCTTCATCCAGGACGAGAACGGCTATTTCCACTTCGCCGCCCGCAACGACGACATGATCGTCTCGGCCGGCTACAACATCGCCGGGCCGGAGGTGGAGGCGGCGCTGCTCAAGCACCCCGACGTCTCCGAATGCGCGGTGATCGGCGTCGCCGACGAGGACCGCGGCCAGATCGTGCAGGCCCATGTCGTGCTCGTGCAGGGCGTCGCGGAGGACGCCGCCACGGTCAAGCGCCTGCAGGACCACGTCAAGGCGATAATCGCGCCCTACAAGTATCCGCGCTCGGTGGTGTTCGTCGAGGAGCTGCCCAAGACGGCCACCGGCAAGATCCAGCGCTTCGCGCTCCGCGCGGCGAAGGCCCGCGCCTGAAAAGAAAACCACAAGGAGGTTGAACAAATGAGACGCACCCTGACCGCCGGCCTCGCCGCGCTGCTGATGGCCTCGACCGCCATGGCCGCGCCGGTGAAGGTCGGCATGATCACCACGCTCTCCGGCGGCGGCGCCGGGCTCGGCATCGACGTGCGCGACGGCTTCCTGCTGGCGCTGAAGCAGGCCGGCGACGCCGGCGCCGAGGTCACCGTCATCGCCGAGGACGACCAGCAGAAGCCCGAGGTCGGCGTCCAGCTCGCCGACAAGATGATCCAGTCCGACAACGTCGACATCCTGACCGGCATCATCTTCTCCAACATCGCGCTGGCCGTCGTGCCCGCCGCGGTGAAGCAGGGCAAGTTCTACCTCTCGCCCAACGCCGGCCCGTCGCAGCTCGCCGGCAAGGGCTGCGACCCGAACTACTTCAACGTCGCCTACCAGAACGACAACCAGCACGAGGCGGCGGGCGAGTACGCCAACACGCTCGGCTACAAGAAGATCTTCATCCTCGCGCCCAACTACCCGGCCGGCAAGGACAGCCTCAACGGCTTCAAGCGCTTCTACAAGGGCGAGCTCGCCGGCGAGCTCTACACCAAGCTCGGCCAGACCGACTTCGCCGCCGAGATCGCCCAGATCAAGGCGAGCGGCGCCGACAGCGTGTTCTTCTTCCTGCCCGGCGGCATGGGCATCAGCTTCATCAAGCAGTTCACCGGCTCCGACACCGGCCTGCCGATGATGGGCCCGGGCTTCTCCTTCGACCAGGACGTGCTCGGCGCCGTCGGCGAGGCGGCGCTCGGCGCGATCAACACCGCCCAGTGGTCGCCCGACCTCGACAACGCCGCCAACAAGGCCTTCGTCGAGGCCTTCACCGCCGAGTACGGCCGGCTGCCCTCGGTCTACGCCTCGCAGGGCTACGACACCGCGCAGCTCATCCTCTCGGCCCAGGCCAAGGCCGACATCGCCGACCACGACGCCTACCACGCGGCGCTCAAGGCGGCGGACTTCCCCTCGGTGCGCGGGGCCTTCAAGTTCGGCAACAACCAGCACCCGATCCAGAACTTCTACGCCCGCGAGGTGGTGAAGCGCGACGACGGGGTGGTGACGAACAAGATCGTCGGCACCGCCTTCGAGAACCACGTCGACGCCTACGCGGGCGAGTGCCCGATGCAGTGATCCGACCCGCGGGGGCGGCGTCGCCGCCCCCGCCCGTTCCGGGACCGCCGCGCCGGCCGCAAGCCCGGCGCCCGAGGGGGCGCGCAAAACGCCATGTCTGAAAAAGCAAGCAAGACCAGCCCGTTGCCCCCTGCCCCACTGTGGGGCGGCCGCACGGGTCCGGCCCGGGGGGCCTCGGCATGACCTTCACGCTCTTCCTCGAGCAGGTGCTGAACGGCCTCCAGTTCGGCACGATGCTCTTCCTGATGGCCGCGGGCCTGACGCTGGTCTTCGGCGTCATGGGCCTCATCAACCTCGCCCACGGCTCGCTCTACATGGTCGGGGCCTTCGCCGCCGCCGCGACCGCCGCGGCGACCGGCAACTTCCTCCTCGCGCTGCTCGCCGCCCTCGCCGGCGCGGCGCTGGCCGGCGCCGTCGTCGAGATGGCGGTCCTGCGCCGCCTCTACCGCCGCGACCACCTCGACCAGGTGCTGGCGACCTACGCCCTCATCCTGATCTTCTCCGAGGGGGTGCGCTGGGTCTTCGGCTCCTTCCCGCTCTATCTGGACGTGCCCGCCGCCCTCGCCGGCGCCGTCCATCTCGGGCCCCTCTCCTATCCGCTCTACCGCCTCGCGATCATCGTGGTGGGCGTGGCCGTCGCCGTCGGGCTCTATCTCCTGATCAACCGCACCCGCCTCGGCGTGCAGATCCGCGCCGGCGAGGCCGACCGCGAGATGATCGCCGCCCTCGGCATCGACATCGCCAGGCTCTACACCGTCGTCTTCGCCCTCGGCGCCGCGCTGGCCGGCCTCGCCGGCGCGCTGATCGGCCCGATCCAGTCCGTCCAGGTCGGCATGGGCGAGCCGGTGCTGATCATGGCCTTCGTCGTCGTCGTCATCGGCGGCATCGGCTCGATCAAGGGCGCGCTCGTCGGCGCCATCCTCGTCGGCGTCACCGACACGCTCGGCCGCTTCCTGCTGCCGATCGTCCTCGGCGGCTTCATGGACCAGGCCTCGGCCATGTCGATCGGCTCGGCCCTCGCCTCGATGTCGATCTACATCCTGATGGCCGTCATCCTCGTCTGGCGCCCGACCGGCCTCATGGGAGCCCACTGATGTCGCGCGAAACCCTCCTCAACGTCGCCATCCTCGCCGGCCTCCTCGCCGTCGCCCTCGGGGCCTGGGCCTCCGGCCAGCCCTTCGTCGTGCAGCTCGCCACCCGGGCCGCCATCCTCGGCATGGCGGGCGTCGGCCTCAACCTCGCGCTCGGCTACGGCGGGCTCGTCTCCTTCGGCCACGCCGCCTTCTTCGGGATCGGCGGCTACGCGGCCGGCATCCTCGCCTCGGCGGCGCAGAACTACGAGCCGCTGATGACCTGGCCGCTGGAGCTGCCCGGCACCACCTCGATGCCGGTGATCTGGCTCACGGCCGTCATCGCCGCGGGCCTCGTCGCGCTGCCGATCGGGGCGCTGAGCTTGCGCACCGGCGGCGTCCACTTCATCATGATCACGCTCGCCTTCGCGCAGATGATCTACTACTTCGCCATCTCCTGGCCGGCCTATGGCGGCGAGGACGGGCTGTCGATCTACGTCAGGAACAGCCTCGGGACCCTGAACACCATGGACCCGCTCACCTTCTTCCTGATCGCCTTCGCGCTCCTCCTCCTCGTCCTCGGCCTCGTCCTCGTGGCGACGCGCTCGCGCTTCGGCCTCGCGCTCGCCATGGCGCGGCAGAACCCGCTGCGGCTGACCTCGATGGGGGTGCGGCCGTTCAAGGTGCGGCTGACCGCCTTCGTGCTCTCGGCCATGGCGGTGGCGCTCGCGGGGGCGCTCTACGCGGACCTCAACCGGTTCGTCTCGCCGACGATGCTCTCCTGGCACCTTTCGGGCGAGCTGATCGTCTTCGTCATCCTCGGCGGCGTCGGGCGGCCGTGCGGGCCGCTGATCGGCGCCTGCGTCTACGTGCTGCTCGAGCAGTGGCTCGGCGGCCTGACCGAGTACTGGCAGCTGCCGCTCGGGATCATCCTGCTCCTCGTCGTCCTCTTCGCCCGCGGCGGCGTGATCGGCCTCGTCACCGGGAGGAACGCCCATGCCTAGCCCGATCCTGAGGATCACGGGGCTCTCGAAGTCGTTCGGGGCGCTCAAGGCGACGAACGACGTGACCCTCGACCTCCGCCCCGGCGAGATCCACGCCCTGATCGGGCCGAACGGCGCCGGGAAGTCGACGCTGATCAAGCAGATCACCGGCGAGATCCGGCAGGACGCGGGGACCATCGCCTTCGAGGGCCAGGGGATCGACCATCTCGACGCCGCCGACCGCGCCCGCGTCGGGCTCGCGCGCACCTTCCAGGTCAGCCAGGTGGCGCCGGAGCTCTCCGCGCTGAAGAACGTCATGCTCGCGGTCGAGGCGCGGGAGGGGCGGGTGTTCCGGTTCTTCCGCCCGGTCGGCCGCGATCTCGACCTCACCGCCGCGGCGATGGCCTTCCTGCACGACGCGGGCCTCGGCGAGCGGGCGACGCTGCGGGCGGCGGATCTCAGCCATGGCGAGCGGCGGCAGCTCGAGTTCGCCATCGCGCTCGCGATGCGGCCGAAGGTGTTCCTGATGGACGAGCCGATGGCGGGGCTCTCGCCGGACGGCTCGAAGCGGATGACGGCCTTCCTCTCCGAGCTGCGCCGCACCGCGCCGATCCTGCTCGTCGAGCACGACATGGAGGCGGTGTTCGCGCTCGCCGACCGGATCTCGGTCCTCGTCTACGGGCAGGTGATCGCCACCGGGACCGTGGCGGAGATCCGGGCCAACCCGGAGGTGCGGACCGCCTATCTGGGGGACGAAGCGGCATGACGACGCTCCTGAAGCTCGACGGCGTGACCGCCTTCTACGGCGCCAGCCAGGCGCTCTTCGGCGTCGACCTCGACATCGGCGAGGGCGAGGTGGTGGCGCTGATGGGGCGGAACGGCATGGGCAAGACCACGACCGTGCGCACCATCTCGGCGCTCCTCCGCCCGCGCGAGGGGGCGATCACCTTCGCCGGGCAGCCGACGCGGGGGATGGCGATCCACCGGGTGGCGCGGCTCGGGATCGGGCTGGTGCCGGAGGGGCGGCGGTGCTTCGCGCCGCTGACGGTGGAGGAGAACCTGACCGCCGCCGCCCGCCCCGGCGGGTGGACGCAAGCGCGGGTGGAGAAGCTGTTCCCGCGGCTCGCGGAGCGGCGGGGGCAGACATCGAGCACGCTTTCGGGGGGCGAGCAGCAGATGCTGGCGATCGGGCGGGCGCTGATGACCAACCCGCGGCTCCTCGTGCTCGACGAGGCGACGGAGGGGCTGGCGCCGGTGGTGCGGCAGGAGATCTGGGCGGCGATCCATGCGCTGAAGGGGCAGCTCGCCATCCTCGTCATCGACAAGACCCTGAAGGAGCTGCGCCAGGTCGCCGACCGGTGCTTCCTGATCGAGCGGGGGCGCACCGTGTGGAGCGGGGCGCCGGAGGGGCTGACGCCCGAGCTCGCCGACCGCTATCTGGGGGTGTGACGCGATGGCCTTCACCGTGACCCACCTCGTGCGGTTCCAGCACTGCGACCCCGCGGAGATCGTGTTCTATCCGCGCTACTACGAGATGCTGAACGCCACGATCGAGGACTGGTTCGAGACGCGGCTCGGCACGGGCTTCGCCGAGATCCACGGGCCGATGGGGATGGGCGTGCCGACGGTCGCGCACGAGACGCGGTTCCTGAAGCCGAGCCGGCTCGGCGAGCGGCTCGACTTCACGCTGACGCCGGTGCGGCTCGGCGGGTCGAGCGTGACGCTCGCCGTCGAGGCGGCCTGCGGCGGCGAGGCGCGGGTGCGCTTCACCACGACGCTGGTCTGGTACGCCAAGGCGGACGGACGCCCGCGGCCCTGGCCGGAGGCGCTGCGGGCCCGCATCGAGACAGAAATGGAAGGAGACCCCCGATGATCCAGACGATCCAGCCCGAGGGATGGGCGAAGCCCAAGGGCTATTCCAACGGGATGCTCAAGGACGGGCGGCTCTATGTCGGCGGCCAGATCGGCTGGAACGCCGATCAGGTGTTCGTCGCGAAGGACTTCATCGGCCAGATGGAGCAGGCGCTGGCGAACATCGTCGCCATCGTCCGCGCCGCCGGCGGCGGCCCGGAGCACATCACCCGGCTGACCTGGTACGTCACCGACAAGAAGGCCTACCTCGCCGCCCAGCGCGAGGTCGGCGAGGCCTATCGCCGGGTGATGGGGCGCAACTTCCCGGTGATGACCATGGTCGTCGTCGCCGGGCTGATCGAGGACGAGGCGCTGGTCGAGATCGAGGCCAGCGCCGAGATCGGGTGAGCGTCTCACAGTGGGGCATAGGTCAAGTGGCTGATATGAAGCAGAAATAAAGATAATCCACAGCTTATCCACGGGATCCTGTGGATGTTTTCGCAGGGCAATTCCACCTTACGCGACCGTGGAACGGAAGCCCCGGCCGGAAGCAGGTCGCGACGGTGACGCCAGACGGATTTGACCCGCGGCAAATCCGTCCGCGATCGCCCCTCCGGGGGGCGAGCGCGATTCCGCGCTCGCCGGGGCGCTCACGGACGGATTGCGCGCTTCCGCAGAAATCTGCGCCCCTCACGGCTTCCGCGCGCAACCGCGCTCCAGCCGTCGGCGCGGCGAAAGCAATGCTTTCGCCTGTCGCGCCGGGCCTCGCGGGCAAGCCCGCTTCGGTCGGCCGGCCGGCGCGCGCCCCCGTGGATCCAGCCGAGCAGACAGGTGTTGTGCAGGGTGCTTATCCACAGAATCCTGTGGATTTCTTCGCAGGGCAACTCAAGCCCGAACGAGCCGACGGAGGCCGGCAAGCGCAGGCCTCCGCTCTCGCACGAGGCATCCCGTTCCTCGGACGGGTCGATGGCAAGCCGGGAACGGAACTTGCCGGGATGCCACACCTCTGATACACATCTTTCGTGTGCCGCTGGAGGAGTCTTTCGATGCCAAATCCCCGGCGCAAGTCCCGGACCAATATCACCGTGGACCAGGAGATCCTCGACAGCGCCCGGGCCTATGACCTCAACGTCTCCCTGATCTCGGAGCAGGCGCTGGCGGCGGCGGTCCGGACCGAGACGGCGCGGCGATGGGAGACGGAGAACGCCGCAGCCATCGCCGAGCGCGCCGACTGGATCGAGCGTCACGGACTGCCCCTCGCCGACCTCCAGATCTGGAAGCCCTGAGGCTTCGCGTGGCGCAGTACGACGTCTACCGTCTTGCCGACGGCCGGCTCGTCGTCGACATGCAGGCGTCGTCGCTCGCCGCGCTTCCCACGCGCATGGCGGCGCCCCTGACGCCAACCGACCAGGGTCCGACGCCTCTTTCCCATCTCGAGCCGATCTGCGTCGTCGACGGCGTCGCCTGCGCGCTCCGCGTCGGCGAGATGGCCGCAATCCCCCGCAGCTTCTTTTCCGGCGCCCCCGTCGCCACGCTGGCCGGTGATGCGTATCGCATCACGAAGGCGATCGACTTCCTGTTCACGGGCTTCTGATATGAGCCCGCCGGGGCAGGGATCAGCCGGCCTCCGCGCGGGTCGGCTGGGGCTGGGGCGCGGGGGCGGCGGCGCGGCGCTGGCGGTAGCGGTCGATCTGGTCGTCGGCGATGACGCCGATCAGGATCACCGAGCCCATCACCGCGAAGTTGAGCGACGACGGGATACCGAGCAGGTTCACGAGGTTCTGCAGCACCTGGAGCAGCACCGCGCCGAGGACGACGCCGATGATCGAGCCCTCGCCGCCGCGCAAGCTGAAGCCGCCGAGCACCGCCGCGGCGATCGCGTAGAGCTCGTAGAAGCTGCCGTGCGAGGCCGGCGAGATCGAGCGGGTGTACATGGCGAAGAAGATCGCCGCGATCGCGGTCAGCACCGCGCAGATCACGTAGGCCGCGACGATCACCCGCCCCGTCGGCACGCCGGCGTAGCGGGCCGCCTCCTCGTTCTTGCCGACGGCGTAGAGGTAGCGGCCGAACACCGAGCGGTGCAGCACCACCCACATCACCGCCGCGACGACCAGCATGGCGACGAAGGAATGCGGCACGCCGAAGCTGCGTCCGATCGTCAGCCAGTCGAGCCAGGGGAAGCTCTGGCCGAACTGGAAGCCGGCGGTGGCGTCGGCGGTGTAGAAGCGCGCGGCGCCGCGGTAGATCAGCAGGCCGCAGAGCGTCACGATGAAGGGCTGCATCCCGAGCCGGGTGATGAGCAGCCCGTGCGCGAGGCCGATCAGCACGCCGAGGGCGAGCATCATGAGCGCGGCGAGCGGCCAGGCCATGCCGTTCGCCACCAGCGAGACGAAGAGCACGCCGAGGAGCGCGATCACCGAGCCGACCGAGAGCTCGATGCCGCCGGTGATGATGACGAAGCCCTGCCCGATGGCGAAGAGCCCGAACAGCCCGACGAGGTTCGCGGTGTTGCCGAGGTTGATCGGCGACAGGAAGCGCGGGTTGATGAAGGCCACGATCGCGCCGACTACGAGGATCAGCACCAGGAGCCCGAAGTCCTTCTTCTGCATCGCCTTCCCTTATCCGTGCCCCACCGCGAGCTGGAGCACGCGCTGCTCCGAGAACTCGGCCCGCTCCAGCACCCCGCTGATCGCGCCCTCGTGCATGACCGCGATGCGGTCGCTCACCCCGATCACCTCCTCCATGTCGGAGGAGATCATCAGGATGGCCACGCCGGAATCGGCGAGGCCGCGCAGGATGTCGTAGATCTCGCGCTTGGCGCCGACGTCGATGCCGCGCGTCGGCTCGTCGAAGACGATGGCGCGCGGCCGCATGGCGAGCCACTTCGCCAGCACGACCTTCTGCTGGTTGCCGCCGGAGAGCGCGCCGACCCCGGTGGCGACGTCGGGCGCGCGGATGCCGAGGCGGCGGCGCTCGCCCTCGGCGAGGCGGGTCTCGGCCTCGCGGCTGACGAGCCCGCCGCGGGCGAGGGCCGGCAGCTGCGGCAGCGAGACGTTGGCGGCGATCGGCAGGTCGAGCAGCACGCCGCTCGCCTTGCGGTCCTCGGGGACGAGGTAGATGCCCTCGCCGATCGCGTCGCGCGGGCAGGCGATGGCGAGGGTGCGGCCGCCGAGGCGGATCGTGCCGGCGAGGAGCCGCTCGACGCCGAAGATGCCCCGGGCGAGCTCGGTCCGGCCGGCGCCGATCAGCCCGGCGAGCCCGAGGATCTCGCCCTGGCGGAGCGTGAGGTCGACGGTGCGCTCGGGCCGCGCCGCGGTGCGGGCGCCGGCGATCTCGAGGAGCGGCCCGCCGGGGGGCGCGGCCGGGGGCCTGTAGATCGACTTGAGGTCGCGGCCGATCATCAGCCGGATCATCGCTGCGGGCGAGATCTCGGCCCGGGGCAGCCGCCCGACCATCCGCCCGTCGCGCAGCACGACGACGCGGTCGGCGCAGGCGGTCACCTCGTCGAGCCGGTGCGAGATGAAGATGACGCTGACGCCGTCGGCCTTCAGCTCGGCGATCACCTTGAGGAGGCGCGCGGTCTCGGAGAGGGTGAGGCTGGAGGTGGGCTCGTCCATGATGACGAGGCGGCTGGCGAGCGACAGCGCCTTGGCGATCTCGATGAGCTGGCGCTGGGCGAGCGAGAGGCCGGCCACCGGCGCGTCGGGCGAGAAGTCGACGCCGAGCCGGGCGAAGAGCGGCGCGACGGCGGCGCGGAGCGCGCGGCGGTCGACGAGGCGGAGCGGCCCGCCGGTCAGCGGCTCGCGGCCGATCATGACGTTGGCGGCCGCGTCGAGGTTGTCGAAGAGGTTGAGCTCCTGGTGGACGAAGGCGATGCCGGCGGCGATCGCATCGGCGACTGTCATGGCGGCGCGCTCGGCGCCGTCGACGCGGATGCGCCCCGAGGTCGGCTCGGTCACGCCGCCGAGGACCTTCATCAGCGTCGACTTGCCGGCGCCGTTCTCGCCGACGAGGCCGATCACCTCGCCCGGCGCGACCTCGAGGCTGACGCCGTCGAGGGCGACGACGCCGGGATAGGTCTTGCCGATGTCGATCAGCTCGAGGAAGGGCTCCGCCATGGCTGCGCCCGCGCGCGCGCCGCGCCCCCGGGGAGGGGCGCGGCGGCCGGCGTCGCGGGCTCTCCGGCTCAGCTCGCCGAGGCGATCTTGGCCTTCAGGTCGGCCTCGAACGCGTCGACGTTCTCCTTGTCGATCACCTTGGTCGGCACGATGATCAGGCCGTCGGCCGGGACGAAGGACTTGTCGCCGCCGAGGTACTGCGCCATCAGCTTCATGCCCTGGTAGCCCCACTCGAAGGGCTGCTGCACCACGGTGCCGGCGAACTCGCCCGAGCGGACGGCGCCCAGCGTGATCGGGTCCTCGTCGAAGGCGATGACGGTGATCTGCCCGACCTTGCCGGCGGCCTGGAGCGCCTCGTAGATCTTCGGCGGGTTGTAGGAATAGAAGCCCACCATGCAGGTGATCTCGGGGCTCGCCGCCAGCACGTCGTCGACGTTGGAGCGGGCGCGGGCGAAGTCGATGTCGTCGCCGCGGACGTCGACCAGCTCGACCTTGGAGCCCTCGACCGCCTTGCGGAAGCCCTCGATGCGCTCGCGGGCGTTGTCGGCGCCGGGGAGGCCGACGAAGCCCATGCACTTCGCCCCGTCCGGCAGCGCCTTCAGCGCGATCTCGCCCGCCTGCACGCCGGCGTCGGTGTTCGACGAGCCGATATAGGCGATGCGGTTCGACTGCGGCGCGTCCGAGTCGGTGGTGAAGAGCGGGATCTGCGCGGCGATCCGGTTGAAGGCGTCGGTGGAGGTCTTCGGGTCCACGGACGAGATCATGATCGCGTCGGCGCCGGCGGCGACGAGGTCGTCCATCAGCGCGTTCTGCAGCGCCGCGGTGGCCTGGGCGGGATAGCGGAACTGCAGGTCGTAGGCGTCGCCGAGCTCGCCCTGCGCCTTCTTGACCCCCGCCTCGGCGAGCTTCCAGAAGTCGGAGGCGCCGTTGACCACGAAGGCCATCTGGGTCTTGTCCTGGGCGTTCGCCGCCAGGGCGCAGAGCGCGACCGACGCCGCGAGGGCGCTTGCGATTATGCGCTTCATCATTCCTCCCCTTATGCTTCCTGCCCGTCTCGACGTTCGGCGCGGGCTGCCGCGCGCGCCCTTCGAGGGGGCGCGTCGGGACTCATGCTAATATGAGCAACGGGCGAATCCAACGCATTTGTTTATGTTGACGGATCATGATGTTAATGCTGATAATGTCTGCTAATTTTAGTGCCGGGGCTGCCCGGCCGCCGGGAGGACCGCCTTGGAGCCGGGCGAGGAGGGCGCGCGCGCCCCCACGATGATCGACGTCGCGGCGCGCGCGGGCGTGTCGCAGACCACGGTCTCGCTCGTGCTCAACAACACCCGCGGCTCGCGGATCGGCGCGACGACGCGCAGCCGGGTGCGCGAGGCGGCGCGGGAGCTCGGCTATGCGCTGCCGCGCGGGCCGGTCCCGCCGGCGGGCCATGCCGGGGCGCGGCGGATCGGGTTCATCGCCGACGAGATCTCGACCGATCCCTGGTGCGCGCTGCAGCTCGACGCGGTGCGCGAGAAGGCCTGGGAGGCGGGGATGACGGTCGTCGCCGGGGTGAGCCACAGCGACGCCGGGCTGGAGGCGCGGCTGCTCGACGACCTGATGCGCGAGCCGCTGGCCGGGCTCGTCTACGCCACGATCCTGACCCGGCGCGTCCGGCTGCCCTCGGCGCGGCTGCTCGAGGCGCCGACGGTGCTGCTGAACTGCCTCCTGCCCGACCACAGCCTGCCCTCGGTGACGCCGGCGGAGTTTCTCGGCGGCCATGCCGCGACGATGGCGCTGGTGCGGGCCGGACACCGGCGCATCGCCCATATCGCCGGGCAGTCCTGGACCGACGCCTCGCGCGACCGGCTCAAGGGCTACCGGCGGGCGCTCGCCGAGCACGGGATCGGCTTCGACCCGGAGCTGGTGCGCCCGGGCAACTGGGAGCCGCCGACGGGATACCAGCACACCCGCGACCTGATGGCGCTGGCGGACCCGCCGACGGCGATCTTCGTCGCCAACGACATGATGGCGGTGGGCGCCTACGACGCGCTGAAGGAGCTCGGGCTGCGCATCCCGCAGGACGTGTCGGTGGTCGGCTACGACGACCGCGAGATCGCGCAGTTCATGCGGCCGCCGCTGACCACGGTGACGCTGCCGCATTACGAGATGGGGCGGCAGGCGGTGGAGGTGCTGGCCGAGGGGCTGCGGCGCGGCGGCGCGCAGCCGCAGATCAAGGTCGAATGCACCCTGGTCGAGCGGCAGTCGGTGGCGCCGCCGCCCTGACGCGCGGGCGGGTTTCCGCGCAAGGAAAGCCGCGGGCGCGGCGGGCGATTGCCGGAGGCGCGCGGGACGCTACGTAGGGCTGGCAGGGGGAGCGGGGCAGCGCGACTTCCCGGCGGCGGGCCGGCGCGGCCCGGTCCGCGGGTCGTGGCTACTTGCCAATGTCGCTCCCCGCATGGAAGGTCAGCTTAACCAAACTCGTTCAGGACTGCACCCATGTCCGCAGCCCCGATCTATCCTGTCCGCCAGACGCCCGCGACCGCCGCGCGCCCAGCCGCATACGCCCACCGTGACCACGCCCTTCGTGACGACATTGAGCAATAACCGAGCCGCCCCCGCCAAGGAGTCCGGACTGGCGCGCTCCACGTTGGCGCGCTCGCTGAAGGAGCGCCTGAAGCGCTACCTCTATCCCGACTACCTGATGGCGCGCCGGCAGTACCGGCAGCGCAACGGGTTCTATCCCGACCTGCTCAGCCCCCGCGACCTCTCCGAGAAGGTGCTGTGGCTGAAGCTGCACGACCGCTCGCGCCTGCACACGCTCTGCGCCGACAAGATCCTCGTGCGCGACTACGTGGCCGCGCGCGCCGGCAGCGAGTTCCTGGTGCCGACGCTCCTCGTCACCTACGACCCGTCCGAGGTCACCGCGCAGGCGATCCGCCAGGACCGCTTCGTGGTGAAGACCAACCACGACCAGGGCGGCGTCTTCATCTGCCGCGACCGCGAGAGCTTCGACTGGGAGGACATGCGCGCCAAGATCCGCAAGCGCGCCAAGACCAACAAGTACTACGAGTTCCGCGAGCGCCAGTACAAGGACATCCGCCCCGGCATCCTCGTCGAGCGCTTCCTCGAGGGCGAGAGGGGCCAGGACGTCCTCGAGATCAAGATCAACTGCTTCCACGGCGAGCCGCGCTTCGTGCAGGCGATCGTCGGCCGCTTCTCCGAGCGGCGCCACGCCAACCTCGACCCCGACTGGCGGCGGATGAGCTTCCACGGCCGCTCGCCGGAGATCGAGCACGACCTGCCGCGGCCGCGCGCGCTGGAGCGGATGCTCGCCGCGGCGGCGCGGCTCTCCGAGCCGTTCCTGTTCTGCCGCGTCGACTTCCTGCTCGACACCAGCGGCCGGCCCTGGTTCAGCGAGATCACCTTCCATCCCGCCGCCGGGCTGGTGCGCTACAACCCGCCCGAGATGGAGCGGGCGCTCGGCGACATGATCGACCTGTCGCGCATCGACGAATCGCGCCGGGCGCAGCGGGCGGCCTGGGACGAGAGCCGCCGGCTCGACCTCGGCCGCACCTGGGCGCGCCTCCAGGACGCGCGGTGAGGCTCCGGCAGGACGGGCCCGGCGCCGCTTCTCGCCGGGGGTTTAACCGCAGCCGCAGCATTGGGCTTGCCATTCGAGCCGCCTCGGCGGAAACTGGCGCCCGCGTTCTCGGGCGGCTCAGGAACGTTGGGCTTGTATGGAAGGCACGAGGCCGGCGCCCGCCGCGCAGGGTTCTGCTTGTTGTAATCAGGGATTGCGCCGTTCGCGGCTCAGGAATCGTAATCGGATGACCACCGCCCAGACGTCCCCATCGCTTATCCAGAACGCGACCAGGAGCCTCCGGCGGGCTATCGACCGCTACCTGCTTCCGGACGCCATGCTCATGCGCAAGCAGTACGTGCACCGGCACGGCTTCGCGCCCGACCTCGTCGAGCCCAAGGATCTGTCCGAGAAGATCCTGTGGCTGAAGCTGCACGACCGCTCGGCGCTGCACACCCAGTGCGCCGACAAGATCCGCGCCCGCGACTACGTCGCCGCCAAGCTCGGCCCCGAGACGATCATCCCGGCGCAGCGCGTCAGCTACGACCCGGCCGACATCAACCCGCAGACGCTCGACGGCGAGCGCTTCGTCATCAAGACGAATCACGACCAGGGCGGCGTGTTCCTGTGCCGCGACCGGTCGGGGTTCCAGTGGGACGAGGTGCGGGAGAAGGTCCGCAAGCGGCTGGCGATCAACAAGTACTACGAGTTCCGCGAGCACCAGTACAAGCATATCCGCCCCGGGATCCTCGTCGAGGACTTCATCGACAGCGACAACGGCAACGTCCGCGAGATCAAGTTCTACTGCTTCCACGGCGTGCCGGGCTTCATCCAGGTCGTGCTCGACCGTTTCGAGAACCGGCGCGAGATCTTCTACGATCCGGACTGGAAGCGGATGCATTTCGCCGGGCCGGCCCCGCAGCTCGAGCACGAGATCGACCCGCCGCACAACCTCGCGCAGCTGATGGAATGGGCGCAGATCCTCGCCGAGCCTTTCCTGTTCTGCCGGATCGACTTCCTGCTCGGGCGCGGCGACCGGCCCTGGTTCGGCGAGATCACCTTCCACCACGGCGCCGGGCTGATCCGCTTCGAGCCGAAGGAGTTCGAGCGGATGTTCGGCGACATGATCGACATCTCGCGCCTCGACGAGACCCGCCGCCGTCGCGGGTCCGTGGTTCCGACGGAGCCGTGGAAGTCCGGAGAGGCCCGGCCGGTCGCGGGCTGACCGCAGTCACGTCAGTTCCCCTTTGGCGCTGCGCGGCGCGGTGATAATCGCGCCGCCGGTATCGCGACATCCGGCCGGGGATCCTCGTCGAGGAGACCCGTCGCCGGCGACGGCGGCTGGCCGAATCGACGTGGGGGTCTTCTGCTCCAACGGCGGGCCGCGGGGCCGGCGGCGCTCGCGGCCGAGGCCGCGCCGCCCGCGGGCTGACGACCGAGTTGCGGGGGTCCGGGGCGGGCGCTAGTGTGGGACCGACCCCTGCCCGAAGGCCTCGACCGTGACCGCCGCCCCGCCCCCCTCCCCGCGCCCCGGCGCGCCGCTCGCGGCGGCGACCGGGCGCGTCCCGGCCAGGGCGAGCTGAGTCTCCCGTGGCCGGTCGCCGCAACGCGCCGCCCTCGCCCGCGACGATCGCCGCGCAGGCGTTGCGGCGCATCGACCCGCGGACCGGCGCCGTCGTGCCGGGGATCGAGCTCGCCTCGACCTTCGCCCGGGACGAGGGCTATGCGGCGCGGCAGGCCTATATCTACGCGCGCGACGGCGGGCCGACGGTCGAGCATGTCGAGGCGGTGCTCGCGGCGATCGAGGGCGCCGAGGGGACGCTGGTCTTCGCGAGCGGGATGGCGGCGATGGCGGCCCTCGTCGAGACGCTGGCGACCGGCGACCATGTCGTGGCGCCGGGCGGCATGTATCTCGGCGGGGCCAACTGGCTGCGGCGGATGCAGGCGCGGCGCGGGATCGAGGTGAGCTTCGTCGAGGCGGAGACGGACGGCGGGGCGGCGGCGACGGCCGCGGCGATCCGGCCCGGGCGGACGCGGCTCGTCTGGCTGGAGACGCCGAGCAACCCGGCCTGGGACATCGCCGACATCGCCGCGGCGGCGGAGGCGGCCCATGCCGGGGGCGCGATCCTCGCCGTCGACTGCACCGCCGCGCCGCCCTGCACCACGCGGGCGCTGGCGCTCGGGGCCGACGTGGCGTTCCATTCGGGGACGAAGTATCTCGGCGGCCATTCCGACCTGACCGCGGGGGTGCTGAGCCTCGCCCGGCGCGACGCGCTCTGGGAGGAGCTCTGCACGGTGCGGCGGCTGATGGGGAGCGTGATGGCCGCCTTCGAGGCCTGGCTGCTGCTGCGCGGGCTGAGGACGCTGCACCTGCGCTATGCCCGGGCGAGCGAGAACGCGCTGGCGATCGCGCGGCATTTCGACGGGCATCCGCGGGTGGCGCGGGTGCTCTATCCCGGGCTGCCGGGGCATCCCGGCCATGCGGTGGCGGCGCGGCAGATGACCGGCGGGTTCGGGGGGATGCTGTCGCTCCTCGTCGCCGGGACGGAGGCGCAGGCGGTCGACGTGGCGCGCTTCGCCGAGGCGTTCATCCCGGCGACGTCGCTCGGGGGCGTGGAGAGCCTGATCGAGCACCGCCGCACCGTGGAGGGCGAGGGCTCGCCGGCCCCGCCGACGCTGCTGCGGCTGTCGGTGGGGATCGAGGATCCGGCCGACCTGATCGCCGACCTGGAGCAGGCGCTGGAGCGGGCGGGATGCGGCGGCTGAGCCAGGACCCGCGCGCGGCGGCGTTCGTGCAGGACCCCTACCCGTTCTACGACCGCGCCCGCGCCGCAGGGCCGCTCTTCCTGTGGGAGGAGTACGGGTTCCCCTGCGCCGCCGGCTACGACGCGGTGAATGCGCTGCTGCGCGACCGGCGCTTCGGGCGCGAGCCGCCGGAGGGGATGCGCCCCGCCCGGCCGGCGCATCTGGCGCGGTTCTACGCGATCGACGACCTGTCGCTCCTCGACCGCGAGCCGCCGGCGCATACAAGGCTGCGCGGGCTGGTGCTGCGCGCCTTCACCTCGCGACGCATCGCCGCGCTGAGGCCGGAGATCGCCGCGCTGGCGGACGGGCTGATCGACCGGCTGGAGGGTCCGGAGGTCGACCTCATCGCCGCCTTCGCCGAGCGGCTGCCGGTGGTGGTGATCGCGCGCCTGCTCGGCGTGCCGGAGGCGATGGCGGACCGCCTGCTCGGCTGGTCGCACGCCATGGTGGCGATGTACCAGGCGCGCCGCGACCGGGCGGTGGAGGACGCGGCCGACGCCGCGGCGGCGGAGTTCTCCGCCTACCTGCGCGGGCTCGTCGAGGCGCGGCGGTCGGCGCCGGGGGACGACCTGATCGCGAGCCTGATCGCGGCGGAGGAGGACGGCGAGCGGCTGAGCACGGACGAGCTGATCGCCACCTGCATCCTGCTCCTGAACGCCGGGCACGAGGCGACGGTCCATGCGATCGGCAACGGGGTGCGGGCGATCCTCGCGCTGGGGCTCGACCCCGCCCGGCTCTTCGCCGACGCGGCCGCGACCGAGGCGACGGCGGAGGAGATCCTGCGCTTCGACCCGCCGCTCCACATGTTCACCCGGATCGCGCGGGAGGAGGCGGAGGCGTTCGGCCACCGCTTCGCGCCGGGCGAGGTGGTGGGCTGCCTGCTCGCGGCGGCGAACCGCGATCCGGCGCGCTATCCCGATCCGGGGCGGTTCGAGCCCGCGCGCGGCGGGCCGGCGCAGCTCGCCTTCGGCGCGGGCATCCATTTCTGCGTCGGCGCGCCGCTCGCCCGGCTGGAGCTCGCCGTCGCGCTGCCGGCGCTGTTCCGCCGGCTGCCCGGGCTCGCGCTGGCGCGGCCGGCGGTCTTCGCCGACCGCTATCACTTCCGCGGGCTGGAGCGGCTCGACGTGCGGATCGGCGTCCTTCCGCGCGATCACGAGATTGCTATCGCGCCGGCGGGGGGTGTTCGGGAATAGTCCTCCTCACGAAGCCGCGCGCCGCAACGGACGCGCGCCACGGAAAGGACAGGGACAGATGCAACGCCTCGGCCTCCTTATCGGCGCCTTCGGGGCGCTGGCGCTTCCCTCCGTCGCCGCCGAGGACCCTGTCGCCCAGCGGCAGGCGATCATGAGCAGCGTCGGCGCGGCGGCGGGCGTGGCCGGGGGCGTGATGAAGAACGAGATCCCCTACGCGCCGGCGCTCGGCAAGTCGGTGATCGCCACCATCCACGCCGCGGCGATGACCTATGGCGGCTACTTCCCGGAGGGCTCCGAGGATCCGGCGCGCTCCAAGGCGGCGCCGGCGATCTGGAGCGACCGCGCCGGCTTCGACGCCGAGCTGGCCAAGCTCCTCGCCGCCACCTCGGCCGCCGCCGAGAAGGCGGGCCGCGACGGACCGGCCGACGCCGCCACCTTCGCCGCGCTGATCAAGCCGGTGATGGAGGAGTGCAGCAGCTGCCACGAGAAGTTCCGGCTGAAGTAGCGCGTGCTCGGCTGGCGCCTCCTCTTCGCGGCGATCCTCCTCGCCCTCGTCGGGGGCGGGGCGTTCTGGCTGCTCACCCGGCCCGAGCGGCTGGAGCTCGCGACGCTGTCGGCGCTGCCCGAGGGCGACGCCGGCCGCGGCGAGCTGGTGTTCTGGGCCGGCGGCTGCGCCTCGTGCCACGCCGCCGAGGGCGCGAAGGACGAGGAGAAGCTGAGGCTCGGCGGCGGGCGGCGGCTCGCCAGCGACTTCGGCACGTTCGTGGCGCCGAACATCTCCTCCGACCCGGAGGACGGCATCGGCGCCTGGACGACGGCCGACCTCGCCAACGCCATGATGCGGGGCGTCTCGCCGGACGGGCGGCACTACTACCCGGCCTTCCCCTATACCTCCTACGCGCGCATGGACCCGGCCGACATCGCCGACCTGCGCGCCTATCTCGCCACGCTGCCGGCGGTGCAGGGACGCGCGCCCGGCCACGAGCTCGCCTTCCCGTTCACCCTCCGCCGCGGCGTCGGGCTCTGGAAGCTCGCCTTCCTCTCCGACGCGCCGGTGATCGCGGTGGACGAGGCCGACCCCAGGCTCGTCCGAGGCCGCTACCTCGTCGAGGGCCCGGGCCATTGCGGCGAGTGCCACACGCCGCGGAACCTCGCCGGCGGGCTGGAGAAGTCGCGCTGGCTGGCCGGCGCCCCCAACCCGGAGGGCAAGGGCCGCATCCCGAACATCACCCCCGGCGGCCTCGACTGGTCGCCCGGCGACATCGCCTACTACCTCGAGACCGGCTTCACGCCCGAGTTCGACAGCGTCGGCGGCAGCATGGTCGCGGTCCAGCAGAACATGGCGATGCTCCCCGCCCCGGACCGCGAGGCGATCGCCGCCTATCTCGGGGTCGTCCCGGCGCAGGCCTCGTCCGGCTCGTCCGGGGGTTGAGTCCCGGACCGGCTCCGGGGGGTTGACGGGAACCCGTCCGCGCCCGAGGTAGTCGCGGCGCAGACAGGGAGGCGGCGATGAACCAGCTCGTTCGGGAATGGGACCGGCCCTACGGGATGCCGCCGCTCGACGCGCTGCGCGACGAGGAGTTCGCCCCCGCCTTCGACGAGGCGCTGGCCGAGGGGCGCGCCAACATCGACGCCATCGCCGACAACCCGGAGCCGCCGGACTTCGCCAACACCATCGAGGCGATGGAGCGCGCCGAGAGGAAGCTCGACCGCGTCTGCGCGATCTTCTTCAACCTCGCGAGCGCCCACACCAACGACCTGATCGAGGCGCTGCAGCGCGAGCTCTCCCCCCGCCTCTCCGCCCATTCCTCCGCCACGATGCTGAACGCGAGGCTCTTCGCCCGCATCGACCGGCTGATGGAGACCCGCGACGCGCTCGGCCTCGACCCCGAGCAGGCGCGCGTGCTCGAGCTCTACCACCGCATGTTCGTCCGCGCCGGCGCGAAGCTCGAGGGGGCCGACCGCGACCGCCTCGCCGCGGCGATGGAGCGGCTGGCGACGCTCACGACGACGTTCTCGCAGAACGTGCGCGCCGACGAGAAGTCCTGGACGATGCCGCTCGCCGAGGCCGACCTCGAGGGCCTGCCGCCCTTCCTCGTCGACGCCCTCGCCCAGGCCGCCGCCGATCGCGGCCTCCAGGGCCACGTCGTCACGCTGTCGCGCAGCCTGATCGTGCCGTTCCTGCAATTCTCCCCCCGCCGCGACCTGCGCGAGACCGCCTTCCGCGCCTGGATCGCCCGGGGCGCCGGGGGCGGCGAGACCGACAACCGCGCCGTCGCCGCCGAGATCCTCGCGCTGCGCGCCGAGCGGGCGCGGCTCCTCGGCTATGCGAGCTTCGCCGACTACAAGCTCGCGACCGAGATGGCGAAGACGCCGGAGCACGTGCGCGACCTCCTCATGGCGGTCTGGGGCCCGGCCCGCGCCCGCGCCGAGGCGGACGCGCGCCGCCTCGCCGAGCTCATGCACGCCGAGGGCGTCAACGACGCGCTCGCGCCGTGGGACTGGCGGCGCTACGCCGCGATCCGCCAGCGCGAGGAGCATTCCCTCGACGAGGCCGAGGTGAAGCCCTACCTCCAGCTCGACGCGATGATCGCCGCCGCCTTCGACGTCGCCCGCCGCCTCTTCGGCCTCTCCTTCCAGCCGATCGAGGCCGGCCTCCACCACCCCGACGCCCGCGCCTGGGAGGTGACCCGCGACGGCGGCCATGTCGGCGTCTTCGTCGGCGACTACTTCGCCCGGCCGTCGAAGAAGTCGGGCGCCTGGTGCTCCTCCTTCCGCAGCCAGTCGAAGCTCGACGGGCCCGAGGCGCCGATCGCGATCAACGTCTGCAACTTCGCCAAGGCGCCCGCCGGCCAGCCGACGCTGCTGACCTTCGACGACGCGCGCACGCTCTTCCACGAGATGGGCCATGCGCTGCACGTGCTGATGTCGGACGTGACCTATCCGTTCGTCTCCGGCACCGCGGTGGCGCGCGACTTCGTCGAGCTGCCCTCGCAGCTCTACGAGCACTGGCTGGAGGCGCCGGAGGTGCTCTCCACCCATGCCCGCCACGCCGAGACCGGCGCGCCGATGCCCCCGGAGCTGCTCTCGCGCCTGATCGCGGCGCGGAACTTCGACCAGGGCTTCGCCACCGTGGAATACGTCGCCTCGGCGGTCGTCGACCTCGACCTGCATTCCGGGCCGGCCCCCGCCGACCCGATGGCGGCGCAGGCGGCGACGCTCGACCGGCTGGGGATGCCGGCGGCGATCGTGATGCGCCACGCCACGCCGCATTTCGACCACGTCTTCGCCGGCGACGGCTATTCGGCCGGCTACTATTCCTACATGTGGTCGGAGGTGATGGACGCCGACGCCTTCGCCGCCTTCCGCGAGACCGGCGACCTCTTCGACCCGGCGGTGGCGGCGCGCCTCGCGGAGAACATCCTGAGCAAGGGCGGCTCGCGCGACGCGGCCGAGCTCTACGAGGCCTTCCGCGGCCGGCTCCCCGGGGTGGAGGCCCTGCTCGCCCAGCGCGGCCTCGCGCCCGCCTGAGCGGCGCGTTCCCGGGCGGGGAACTCTGGCCCTAATCGGCGCCGTTGTCGCGGTTCTGATCGGGGCGCGGCAACGAAACCCCCGGCTCCATACTTGCACGCGACAGGCATGTTTATGCCGACTACCTCGGAGCCGAAAATTTTCAGCTTTAAATTTCGCTGACTGTCTTGCCATCGACGATTCTGGAAAATATTATGGATGCATCGCCCGGCAACTCGCAGCCGTTCGGGCGCCCACGAAAAGCAACCGACACAACGGGAAAACCTGCGCCGGTTGCAGGTGAAGGATGAGGCATGATGACAGAAGAGCAAACCATCGGCCGGGGCGAGCTGCTTGCCCTGACGACCGAGATCGTGTCGGCCCACGTCGCCAGCAACACTGTGGGCCAGGGAGACGTCGCCGAGCTGATCCAGTCCGTGTTCAACAAGCTGAGCGAGCTGGCCTCCGGCGACGAGGCCGCCTTTGTCGAGCTGACCCCGGCGGTGCCGATCAAGAAGTCCGTGACCGACGACTACATCGTCTGCCTCGAGGACGGCAAGAAGCTCAAGATGCTGAAGCGGCATCTGATGACCTCCTACAACATGACCCCCGAGGAATACCGGACGAAGTGGGGCCTGAAGCCCGACTACCCCATGGTCGCCCCGAACTACGCCGCCAAGCGGCAGGAGCTCGCCAAGAAGATCGGCCTCGGCCGCAAGCCGCGGAAGTAGCCGCGGCGCGTCGGCGGGCGGGTTGAAACGACCCTGCCGCGCCGCTACAGCGAGGGCGCGCGCCCCGGACCGGGGGCGCGCCCTTGCCGTTCCGGGGACCGCCCATGACCGCGCCGAAGACGACCGCGCCGAAGAAGCTGTTCGTCCGCACCTATGGCTGCCAGATGAACGTCTACGACAGCGAGCGGATGACCGCGGCGCTGGCGGCGCAGGGCTATGCGGCGACCGGGACGCCCGAGGACGCCGACCTCGTGCTCCTCAACACCTGCCACATCCGCGAGAAGGCCGCCGAAAAGGTCTATTCCGAGATCGGCCGGCTGAAGCGGCTGAAGGCCGCGCGCCCCGGGATGGCGATCGGCGTCGCCGGCTGCGTGGCGCAGGCCGAGGGGGCGGAGATGCTCTCGCGCGCCCCGGCGGTCGACTTCGTCGTCGGGCCGCAGGCCTATCACCGCCTGCCCGCGCTCCTCGACCGCGTGGGCCGCGGCGAGCGGCCGGTGGAGACGGAGTTCCCCGAGGAGGACAAGTTCGAGCACCTGCCCGCCGACCGCCGCGCCCGCCGCGCCCCGGCGGCGTTCCTGACCGTGCAGGAGGGCTGCGACAAGTTCTGCGCCTTCTGCGTGGTGCCCTACACCCGCGGCGCCGAGGTCTCCCGCCCCGCCGGCCGCATCGAGGCCGAGGCCCGCGACCTCGTCGCCCGCGGCGTCGTCGAGATCACGCTGCTCGGCCAGAACGTCAACGCCTACCGCGACGGCGAGGGCGTGACGCTCGCCGCGCTGCTGCGGCGGCTGGCGCGGATCGAGGGGCTGGAGCGGCTGCGCTACACCACCTCGCACCCGAACGACATGGCAGACGACCTGATCGAGGCCCATGCCCTTGAGCCGAAGCTCATGCCCTACCTGCACCTGCCCGTGCAGGCCGGCAGCGACCGGGTGCTGAAGGCGATGAACCGCCGCCACACCGCCGCCGGCTACCTCCGCCTGATCGAGCGCATCCGGGCGGCGCGCCCCGACATGGCGCTCTCCGGCGACTTCATCGTCGGCTTCCCGGGCGAGACCGAGGCCGACTTCGCCGAGACGCTGGCCCTCGTCGAGGCGGTCGGCTACGCGCAGGCCTATTCCTTCGCCTATTCCTCCCGCCCCGGCACCCCCGCCGCCGACCGCAGGCAGGTCGCCGAGGCGGAGAAGTCCGACCGCCTCCGCCGCCTCCAGGCCCTGCTCGCCCGCCAGCAGGCCGCCTTCCAGGCCAGCCTCGTCGGCCGCACCCTGCCCGTCCTCCTCGAGAAGCCCGGCCGCGAGCCCGGCCAGGTCGCCGGCCGCTCGCCCTACCTCAACGCGGTCCACCTCGAGGCCGACCCCGCGCTCCTCGGCCGCATCGTGCCGGCCCGCATCCTCGCCGCCGGACCGAACTCGCTGGCGGGCGCGCTGGCCGCGTAGCAAAGGTCCGATTACACGATTCCAATGACTTAGGCAATTTTCACGCGTGAACACCCGCGGTTCACGCAGCCGTTCACCCAAGGCAGCGCGCCCGGCTTGCGCCTCCGCTCCGGCTGGGGCACTCTCGGACCGGTAGAGTCCTCATTCCGGCCCGGAGGCCCTTTGGCGACCAGCGCGCGCTCCCCTGCCCCGAACGCCGGCGACAGCGTCCTCGAGTTTCCCGACAATCGCCTCCTGATCGACCTCTGCGGCGAGCTCGACCGCAATCTCGTGCAGGTCGAGATGCGCCTCGACGTCGCCATCCACCGCCGCGGCAACCAGCTCGCGCTGCACGGCGACGAGGCCGAGCGCGCCGCCGCCGAGCAGCTGCTGCGCGCCCTCTACGCCCGGCTGGAGCAGGGGCGCGAGGTCACCCCCGGCGACATCGACGCCGCGATCCGCATGCCCGGCGGCCAGCCGCGCGGCGAGGCCCGCGTCGGCCAGCTCGAGATGTTCGGCGCCGCGCCCATCGAGATCCGCACCCGCAAGAAGCTCGTCGAGCCGCGCACCGCCGCGCAGACGGCCTACGTCCAGAGCCTCTACCGCAACGAGCTGGTCTTCGGCCTCGGGCCGGCCGGCACCGGCAAGACCTACCTCGCCGTCGCCGCCGCCGTCTCGATGTTCATCGAGGGCCATGTCGAGCGCATCATCCTCTCCCGCCCCGCCGTCGAGGCCGGCGAGCGCCTCGGCTTCCTGCCCGGCGACATGAAGGAGAAGGTCGATCCCTACATGCAGCCGCTCTACGACGCGCTGAACGACTTCTTCCCGGCGCGCCAGGTGCAGAAGATGATGGAGGAGCGCCAGATCGAGATCGCGCCGCTGGCCTTCATGCGCGGGCGGACGCTGTCGAACGCCTTCGTGGTGCTCGACGAGGCGCAGAACGCCACGACGATGCAGATGAAGATGTTCCTCACCCGCCTCGGCGAGGGCAGCCGCATGGCGGTGACCGGCGACACCACCCAGATCGACCTGCCGCGCGGCGTGACGTCCGGCCTCGTCGAGGCCGAGCGCATCCTCAAGGGCGTCGACGGCATCGGCTTCGTCCGCTTCACCGCCGCCGACGTGGTCCGCCACAGCCTCGTCGCCCGCATCATCGTCGCCTACGAGGCCGCGTCGAAGTCGGATGGCTGAGGACGCCGGTCCCGTCGACACAATCGTCGAGGACGAGCGCTGGCAGGCGCTCGACCTGCCGGCGCTCGCCGGCCGCGCCGCCGCCGCGGCGCTCGCCGCCGCCGGGCTGGACCCGGAGGCATGCGAGATCGGCCTCCTCGCCGCCGACGACGCCCGGATCGCGGCGCTGAACGCCGAATGGCGCGGCAAGGCGGGACCGACCAACGTGCTCTCCTGGCCCTCGGCCGACGGGCCGGCGACGCCGGGAGAGCCGCGCTTCCTCGGCGACCTCGCGCTCGCCTGGGAGACCTGCGCCGCCGAGGCGCAGGCGGCGGGGATCGCGGCCCCCGACCACGTGACCCATCTCGTCGTCCACGGCGTCCTGCACCTCCTCGGCCACGACCACGAGGACGACGCCGAGGCCGAGGCGATGGAGGCGCTGGAGCGGAAAGTGCTTGCCAGCCTCGGGGTGGCGGACCCATATAGCCGCTAGGAGGCGCCCCTGGGGCGTCGCAACGGACCATGCCCCCGATGGGCGAGCACGACAGCGGAGCCGCGGCCTCGACCGCAGGCCCCGACGAGGCCGAGACCGACAGTTCGGCCAGACCATCCTTCCTCGCGCGCCTGTTCCGGCGTGACGGCGCGGAGGGCCAGTCCGAGGACGGCGACGACGACGCCGAGCCCGCTGCGGCGCATCCCGGCTCGAGCGAGATGATCGGCAACGTCCGCCGCATCCGCCGGATGCGGGTGGAGGACGTCAGCGTCCCGCGCACCGAGGTGATCGCCGTGCCCGACGACGTCGGGCTCGACGGGCTGGTCGCGGCGTTCAAGTCGAGCACGATGACCCGGCTGCCGGTCTATTCCGGCTCGCTCGACCGGCCGAAGGGCCTCGTCCATCTCAAGGACCTGGCGCTGCGCTACGGCTTCGGCGAGGGCGACGGCGGCTTCGACCTCGAGGGCCTGCTGCGCCCGCTCCTCTACGTGCCGCCGTCGATGCCGATCGGGGTGCTGCTGCAGAAGATGCAGGCGGCCCGCATCCACATGGCGCTGATCATCGACGAGTACGGCGGGGTCGACGGGCTCGTCACCATCGAGGACATCCTCGAGCAGATCGTCGGCGACATCGGCGACGAGCACGACGAGGACGAGGCCGCGCTCTGGTCGCAGGAGGGCGAGGGCGTCTACGTCGCGCCGGCGCGGATGGAGCTCGACGACTTCGCCAAGGAGACCGGGGTCCGCCTCGCCGCGCCCGAGCTCGCCGAGGAGGTGGACACGCTCGGCGGCCTCGTGTCGCGGCTCGCCGGCCGGGTGCCGGCGCGCGGCGAGATCGTCGTCCATCCCGATGGCCACGAGTTCGAGGTGCTCGACGCCGACGCCCGCCGGATCAAGCGGCTACGGCTGCGGCTGGGGCGCGCCACGCCGGGCGCCGCCGAAGCCGCGGAATAGCGCCTCCCCGTGCACGGGCTCCGCGCGCGGGTCGCCGCGTTGACCGGCATGCGCGCCGCGCTCCTCGCGGCGCTGTGCGGCGTGGTCCTCGCCGCGACGCAGCCGCCCGTCTCGCTCCCCCTCGCGCTCTTCCTCGCGCTGCCGCCGCTCCTCTGGCTGGCACAGGCGGCGCCGCGGCCGCGGGCGGCCTTCCTGCGCGGCTGGGCGGCGGGGGCGGGCTATTTCGGGGCCGGGCTCTTCTGGATCGTCGAGCCCTTCCTGGTGGAGCCGGAACGCTACGGCGCCCTCGCCCCGTTCGCGCTCCTCGGCATGGCGGGCGGGCTCGCGCTCTTCTGGGGCGCGGCCTTCGCGCTCGCCCGCGGCCTCGGGCGGCGCGGCCTCGCCGGGGCGCTGGTCCTCGCCTGCGTCTGGACAGCGGCGGAGGGGCTGCGCGGCCACGTGCTGACCGGCTTCCCCTGGGCGCTGCCGGCCTATGCCTGGATCGAGACCCCCGTCATGCAGCTCGACGCCGTGACCGGCCCCTACGGCCTGACCTTCCTGACCCTCGCCGCCGGCCTGCTGCCCGGCGCGGCGGCCGGGCGGCGCGGCCTCGCCGGCGCGCTCACGGCTGCGGCGCTGGTGGGTGCGGGCTGGGGCTACGGGGCCTGGCGGCTGGCGCTGCCCGAGACGCCGCGGTCGCCGGCGGTCGTGGTGCGGCTGGTGCAGCCGAACATCCCGCAGCGGCTGAAATGGGCGCCCGAGCTCCAGCAGGAATTCTTCGACCGCCACCTCGCCGCCACCCGCGCCCCCGCCGAGCGTGCGCCGGACGTGACCATCTGGCCGGAGACCGCCGCGCCCTTCCTCCTCGGCGAGGCGCCCGCCCTCCAGGCGGAGATCGCCGCGGCGGCCGGAGGGCGGCCGGTCATCCTCGGGATCAACCGGGCGGAGCCGGCGCCGGACGGCGAGCGCTGGTTCAACTCCCTCGCGGTCCTCGGCCCCGACGGCGCGGCCGCGGCGGTCTACGACAAGGACCGGCTGGTCCCCTTCGGCGAGTACATCCCGCTCGGCCGGGCGATCGGGCGGCTCGGCGGGCCGGAGATCGCGACGCTGACGGCGCGCGGCTTCTCGCCCGGGCCGGGCCCGCAGCTGATCGCCGCCGCCGGCCTGCCGCCCTTCCTGCCGCTCGTCTGCTACGAGGCCATCTTCCCGGCGGCGCTGCGGGCGCCGGAGGGGCGGCCGGAATGGGTGGCGCAGATCACCAACGACGCCTGGTTCGGCGCGCTGGCCGGCCCCTACCAGCACTTCGCCCAGGCGCGAGCGCGGGCGATCGAGCAGGGCCTGCCCCTCGCTCGGGCGGCGAACACCGGCGTGTCGGCGATGATCGATTCCCGCGGCCGGGTGGTCGCCATGCTGCCGCTCGGAGTCGAGGGCCACATCGACGCCGTGCTTCCCCCGGCATGGCCCGAAACGATATACGCTCGACGGGGCGATGTTCCCGCGCTCTTGGCGGTTGCGGCAGTTTTCGGATTAACTCTTTCAAATCTTAGGAGTCGCGTTTCTCGGCCACGCCGCAGATAACCTGATCAAGGGAGTGGTGGGACGCCCGGTATCGCCAGGAGGCGCGCGCTGCGGTCCGTAGGGACGCGCGGCGACGGCGCCGGATGGCGCGGGCGACGACATGTGTAAGGGGTGGCGAACGTGACCTTGTCCGCGAGGGAAATCGACGTGCATGTGGGCCAGCGGCTGCGCGACCGGCGCGAGGCGCTCGGCATCAGCCAGGGGCGGCTCGGCCGGCACCTGGGGCTGACCTTCAGCCAGGTGCAGAAATACGAGAAGGGCTCGAACCGCATCGGCGCGGGGCGGCTCTGGCAGATCGCCGAGTATCTCGGCGTGCCGCCCGGCTACTTCTTCGAGGGCCTCGCCTCCGACCATTCGGGGCGCGCCAACGGCGTCGCGACGCCCTCGGCGGCCGGCCCCGACGAGGTGCGCCAGCTCACCTCCGCCTTCGGCGCCATCGGCGAGTCGAGCACGCGCGCCTCGGTGCTGGCGCTCGTCCGCTCGCTCGCCGACGAGGACCGCGGCCGCGCCCGCCGCTGAGGCGGCGCTCCGACCAAGCCGACCGCCTTCGCCGGCCCCGTGCCGGCCCGAGGTCGCAGCGCAACGGCCGCCTCTCCTCCGGCGGCCGGACCGGCCCTTCCCCCGAGCGGACATGCGGGGGCGCGGCCTGACCTGAGCCCCGCTGCCGACAGCCCGCGTCGCCCCCCGCGACGCGGGCTTCCGCCCGTTGACCCCGACCCGGCCCCGGAAGTAGGGAGGGCGGCGCCCGCGCGGGCGAAGGACAGGCGAGAAGGGCTCCGAGGGGTATGGAAATCCGCGGCGACTACACGTTTGCGTCGGAATCGGTGTCCGAGGGCCACCCGGACAAGGTCTGCGACCGCATCTCGGACGCCGTTCTCGACGCCTTCCTCCGCGAGGACCCCGAGGCCCGCGTCGCCTGCGAGACCTTCGCCACCACCGACCGCGTCATCGTCGGCGGCGAGGTGCGCGGCCCGGGCGCGGTGCTCGCCCGCGTCGAGGGCATCGTCCGCGACTGCGTGAAGGACATCGGCTACGAGCAGAAGGGCTTCCACTGGGCGACGCTGCAGGTGCAGAACCTGATACACGGCCAGTCCGAGCACATCGCCGCGGGCGTCGACGCCGCCGAGGGCAAGGAGGAGGGCGCCGGCGACCAGGGCATCATGTTCGGATACGCCGTCGCCGAGACCCCCGAGCTGATGCCCGCCCCGATCCACTATGCCCACGCCATCCTCCGCCGTCTCGCCGAGGCGCGGAAGTCGGGCGCCGAGCCCCGCCTCGGGCCCGACGCGAAGAGCCAGCTGTCGCTCCGCTACGCGGACGGCAAGCCGGTGGAGGTCTCCTCGCTGGTGCTCTCCACCCAGCACCTCGACCCCGACATGACCTCGGCCGACGTGCGCGCCATGGTCGAGCCCTATATCCGCGAGGTGCTGCCCGAGGGCTGGCTGACCGGACGGACCGTCTGGCACGTCAACCCGACGGGCCGCTTCGTCATCGGCGGCCCCGACGGCGACGCCGGCCTCACGGGGCGCAAGATCATCGTCGACACCTACGGCGGCGCGGCCCCGCACGGCGGCGGCGCCTTCTCGGGCAAGGACCCGACCAAGGTCGACCGCTCCGCCGCCTACGCCGCGCGCTACCTCGCCAAGAACGTCGTCGCCGCCGGCCTCGCGCATCGCTGCGTGATCCAGCTCAGCTATGCGATCGGCGTGGCGCGGCCGCTCTCGATCTACGCCGACACCTACGGCACCGGCACGGTCCCGGCCGCGGCGATCGAGAAGGCGCTCGGCCAGGTGATGGACCTGACCCCGAAGGGCATCCGCACCACGCTCGGGCTCAACCGGCCGATCTACCAGCGCACCTCCGCCTACGGCCATTTCGGGCGGGCGCCCGACGCCGACGGCGGCTTCTCCTGGGAGCGCGCCGACCTCGTCGAGGCGCTGCGCGCCGCGGTGTGAGCGAGGCGTCCCCCGCGCCCGCGCGGCCGGCCCGCAAGTTCTACGGCCGACGCCACGGCAAGGCGCTGCGCCCGGCGCAGGCGCGGCTGGTCGCCGAGCTGCTGCCGCGCCTCGCCATCCCCGGGGCGGCGCGCGCGGGCGACCCGGCGCGGGCCCCCGTCGATCCGGCCGCGCTCTTCGGCGACGCCCGGCCGGTATGGCTGGAGATCGGCTTCGGCGCCGGCGAGCACCTCGCGCACCAGGCCGCGCTCAACCCGGGCGTCGGCTTCCTCGGGGCGGAGCCCTTCGTCAACGGCGTGGCCGCCTTCCTCGCCAAGGCCGCGGCGGCGGGACTCGCCAACGTCCGCATCCACCCCGGCGACGCGCGCGACCTCGTGGAGCTGCTTCCGCCGGCCGCGCTCGCCCGGGTCTTCCTGCTCTATCCCGATCCGTGGCCGAAGACCCGCCACCGCGAGCGCCGCTTCATGAGCGCGGAGAACCTCGCCGCGCTCGCCCGCGTGATCGCGCCGGGCGGCGAGCTTCGCCTCGCGACCGACATCCCGGACTACGTGGCGCATGCGCTGGCCGCGGTGGAGGGGAGCGCCTTCGAGCGCGAGGCGCGCGACCCCGCCCTGCCCTGGCCGGACTGGCGACGGACGCGCTACGAGGCGAAGGCGCTGCGCGAGGGGCGCGCGCCCGCCTATCTCAGCTTTCGCCGGCGGTAGGATCGGTCTGCTTCGGCTCGACGATGGCGTAGCGGCTGAAGAGCGGCACCTGCGCCATGACGAAGGCGAGGTTGGCGAGCGGCAGCACGAAGGTGCGGAAGTTCACCCAGACGTCGGTCCCCCAGCCGCGCCACACCACCTCGTTCAGCACCGCGAGGACGGCGTAGAACACGACGAAGCGGCGGGTGAACCTGAGCCAGCCCTCGTCGCGCATCGGGATGATCTCGTCCATCAGGTACTTGAGGTAGCTCTGCCCGCGCAGCAGCCCGAAGGCGAGGATGCCGGCGAAGAGCGCGTAGAGGATCGTCGGCTTCATCTTGACGAAGGTGTCGTCGCGCAGGACCAGCGTCAGCCCGCCGAAGACCGTCACGACGATGGCGGTGATGACGGCCATCCGCGGCAGCTTGCGGGTCAGCGCGTAGCTGGCGGCGAGCGCCGCGAGGATCGTCGGGACGAAGACCTTGGTCGAGAACAGGATCTGCTCGAGCTGCCGTTCGGTGTCGGAGAGCCCGGCCGGGACCGGCGCCCAGCGATAGGCGAGGAAGAAGACGACGATCGGGCCGATCTCGAGCACGAGCTTGAGGATCGGATTGATGCTGCGCGCGGCCATGGCCATCCTCTTATCCCCGCCCGCGCCGGAACGCCATGCCCCGGCGGGCCGCGGCCGGCCGCGGCCGGCTATGGCGATGGCGGCGCGGCGTGGTAAGCTCCCGCGACCCGCGCGGGGCCGGGCCGCGGGGAGCGCCCGCGCGCGCCGCTTTCGCCCGGCGTCCACGAGGGGGAGGAGGCCGCCGATGCAGGCGCGGATCACCAGGTTCAAGATGCGGGACGACAGCGTCGCCCCGGCGCGGGCGCTGATGGAGGAGCTCAGGGCCGAGATCCTCGCGCAGCCCGGGGTGCGCCACATCCTGATCGTGATGAACGAGGACGGCGCCGGCTACGTCATCGGCCAGATCGACGAGAGCGGCGCCTCGCCCGAGGCGGTCGACCGGGTGCGCGTGATCTGGCGGCGCTTCCACGACCTGCTCGACGCCACCCCCGACCCCGAGATCTACGAGGTCTTCGCCGACTGGCGCCCCTGACCCCCGGGCCCGGGGGGCCCGTCGTCGGGGGGCATCGAGCCCCCGCTCCGCCGGAGGCGGCTTGCGCCGCCTCGGGACCCCTCCTCCCGCGGTCCGGATAGGCGTCGGCGGGATCGGGAGGGTTCGGCTGGCCGTGACGCCCATCCGGCGCCCGGCCCCTCCCCGGACGCCGCGTCTTGCGTCATCGCCCTGCTTCCCCCGGTTTTTCCGGATCCCTATGCCCGCCGCCGCGAACCGACAACACCGCCGGGGGCGTGAAGCGCGAAAGGCCCGCCCCTTTCGGGGCGGGCCTTCGGTCGGCGGCCGGCGCCTGTCGGCCGTCAGTCCTCGTCGGCGGCCAGCGCGCTCAGGACCTTGTCCTTGCCGCGCAGCCGCAGGTAGAGCGGCAGCAGGACGGCGATCGCGGCGATGACGTAGAGCACGATCGCCGTCGGGGACTGCACC
>NZ_JAGOMQ010000084.1 GCF_017993425.1 Amaricoccus sp. | reverse complement strand
TGATCGAAGGCGAGGACCCGGACCTTGACGAACTTCGCGGGCTGGCCGCTCTTGTTGTGGACCTTGCCGGCGTACTTCCAGCCGAGGAACTCGTGCCGGCGCGGCGCCTCGGCCTCGAGCTCCAGGCCCTCGATCTCGGCGGGCAAGTAGGAGGGGCGCTTGGCCGACACCTCGAAGGCGATCCGCGCATGGTCCGCGGGCGGGTCGGTGACCAGGATGACGCTCGGGACCCGGGCGTCGGCCGCGATCACGTCGTCCTCGGTATATCCGCTGCCCTGGCCGATCTCCTTGCCGTCCTTGTCGTAGAAGACCGCGATGACCTTGCTCTTGCCGAGGGTGAAGGGCGAGGTGTTATGAAAGTACCCGTAGATCCACAGCGCGTTGGTGCTCGAGGTCTGCAGCGTCTCGAGCGTGAATTCGCCGCTCGCCGGCGCGGTCTCCTCGGGGGCCACCGGGACGCTGACCGGAGCGTTATTGGCCGGCCCGGCCACCACGCTGACCGAGGAGCCGTCGGCCGCGCTGGCCACGGCGGAGCCGCGCTGCGGCGCGACGCGGGACGAGCCCTTCGAGCCGGCGAATGACATCGCCAACACGATCCCGAGCCCGACCAGGACGACGACGCCGGCCACGAGCCCGGACCCGCGGGCCTTCGCGGGCGCGGCCGCAGCCGGCGCGACCGCCTGCGGCGTGCCCCGCGAGATCTGGTAGCGCACGCCGCAGTAGACGCAGGTGTGCAGGCCGTTCGGGGCGGCCATGGAGGTATCGGCCGCCCCGCAGCCAGGACATCGGATCGCGCTCGCGTTCATCGCGGGGCCGATGGTACCAGACCGGGGCGGCTCGCGCCTCGCCGCCCGTCCACGGCCGCTCGCCACTGCCCCGCGCCCGCGAGCGCAGGTCCGAAACCGGAGGGACCCCCCGCGAGGACCCCCCCACGATATAGTGTCGCGATGAAGCTTCATGCATTCGTGATGACCCTGGGCGTGTGTGCCGCGTGCGACGTGGAGGACCCTGTCGAGGTCGCGGCCCGTGACAAGGAGCTGCCGGTGGACCCGAAGGACGCCGACAAGCCGCCGCCGGTGGACCCGGAGGACGCCGACAAGCCGCCGCCGGTGGACCCGGAGGACGCCGACAAGCCGCCGCCGCAGTTCTGCTCCGAGGCGGCGTTCGAGGCCAAGATGGTGTTCGGCCCCGGCCATCAGTTCGTCAGCGGCTTCGGCGACCTCCCGTACAACGCCGCCACCTGCGAGGCGCTGGCGAGCGACGGCGACGGCGATCACGTCATCGACGGCCAGGCGGTCTGCGATCAGCGGGCCCACTCGAGTCAGGGCCTGCCGCCCGGCGCCACCCACTTCGTCACCTACCAGCAGGGCGAGTCGACGCAATGCGGCTGCACCTGCGGCGAGCGCTCGGCCTGCGATCAGCCCGCCAAGTACACCGATTACGACGCCATCGGCGCCGGTACCTTCGCCGACCCGCACGAGATCTACACCGCCGCCCAGCTGCGCGACATCGCCGGCGACCCCGACGCCTGGCATCGCAGCTACGTGCAATGTCTCGACATCAACCTCGCGCCGCACTACTCGCCGCTGCGCCCCTACTTCATGATCCCGGAGTTCAGCGGCGACTACGACGGCCAGGGCCGGGCGATCCGCGGCTTCACCTACGACTCGGCCGGCCCCTACTACGCCCCACCAGCCGCCACGGAGCACTTCGTCGGCCTGTTCGGCTACCTCAGCGGCCGCGTCAGCCGCCTCTCCCTCACCGACGCCTTCGTCTCCATGCTCGACGAGGACGAGTACCTGAACCTCGGCGTGCTCTCCGGCCAGGCCGCCTTCGCCGACGTCTGGAAGCTCAACGTCGACGGCCGCGTCGAGGCCTACAAGTGGAACGCCACGGTCGGCGGCGTCTCGGCGTACATCTACGGCGGTCGCTACACCGATATCACGGTCGACATGAGCCTCGCCGGCCTGGTCGCGGGCGGCATCGCCTACTCCGCCGGCGGCCTCCACGACGCGCACTTCGAGCGCATCCGGTCGACCGTGGACATCGAGGCCGGCTACTACGGCGGCGGCATCGCGGGCACCGCTCGCGGCCACGTGCGCGACTCCCGGGTCGACGGCACGATCCACGCCTACGACGCGGCCGGGGCGATCTTGCAGTACACCGGCTCGCTGCGCGGCGTCGCCAGCGACGTCGACATCGTCGCCCGCTTCAGCGCCGGCGGCCTCGTTAACATCTGCCAGAACTGCGACGTCGCGAACACGCGGGCGTCGGGCTCGATCACCGCGCCCGAGGCCGGCGGCCTGATCAACCTGCTTTTGGCGTACACCGGTCCCTCGTCCGTCGTCGACAGCTACGCGAGCGGCGCCATCACCGGCGACGACTCCCTCGGCCACAACACCCTCGGCGGGCTCATCGGCGTGATCGACACCGACGGCGGTTTCACCGTCGCGCGCTGCTACAGCAGCGGCGACGTCAGCGGCATCTCGACCTACGGGTCCGTCGGCGGCGCGGTGGCGTACGCCGCGAACGCCGAGATCCTCGACGTGTTCTCCACCGGGGCCGCGACCGGCCCGAACGCGCTGCCCTTCGGCCTCGCCGGCAGCATCGGCAGCCCCGCGCCGATCGACCCGAGCAACCGCTATGACAGCGACGTGAACCCGATCGTCCCCGATCAGGGCACGCCCGTCAGCGGCGCGACCGGCGTGTTCTCCGACCCCAACACGCACTTCGGCTACGACTGGCCCGTCGGCGCCGGCGGCTGGACCTTCACCCCCGGCCAGCTCCCGACCCTCACCGACCTGCCCTGAACAGGGGGGCGCGTCGGCGTCCCCCGACGCGCCCCGCTGCGCCCACCCGCCTCCGGCTCGGCGCTCACGCCGAACATCGCCACGGTGAGCACGATCATCAGGGCGCCGAACACGTGGAGGCCCATGAACACCACGATCCCGGCGTGTAACCCCACGACCGCCGCGATCCACGGCCGCCGCGTCCGCCGCGGCCATATGCACACCGGGTAGCCGATCTCGATGACCAGCACCAGCCAGCCCACGATCGCCGCGAGCGCGGGACAGTGCGCGAGCCAGGTGAAGTCGAACAATTGATAGCCGTGCACCATCAGCGAGCGCCAGATCGCCTCGCCGGTCCACCACTGCTCCCCGAGCGCCTTCTGCACGCCAGAGAAGAGATAGGCGATACACAGGTGGACCTGCATCACCCGCAGGGCGAGCCGGTTCGTCGCGCTCGGCGCGTCGGCGGTCCGCCCGCTCCGGTGATCGAGCGAGGAGGCGGCGCCGAGCGGCGCGAACATCGAGTAGAACAGGAAGATATTGGCGAAGTCATCGGCGCCATAGGTCGTATAGGGCGCGAGCATCATGAAGAACAGGTGCAGGAGCCACGCGGCGACCGTGACGAACCGGGTCCTCCAGCCGAGCAGCAGGCCGAGCAGGCTGCCGAGATAGAGGACGCCGCAGGTGGAGAGGACCGCCGACTCGGCGACGCCCCGCCCGGCCAGCGCGCTCAGGACCCGCCCGAGCGCGGGCAGATGGTTCGGGCCGAAGCTGTCCATCAGCGAGCCGCGGAGGAGCCCCTCGTGGTGGTAGAGCGCGTGAAAGACCGGGGCGATCTGGAGCGCCTGCGCGAGCAGGACCGCGGCGAGGCCGATCCGCAGGACGGCGAACGGTGCCGCCCGCGCGGGCGCGAAGCAGAAGCGCTCGATCCCCCGAAGGACGCGCTCGACGACCGCGGGCGACTGCGTCGGCGCATCAGCCGGCGTCATCGCGGGCCCCCCGTCGCCGCGGCCGGCCGGACCACCCGCGCGCGAAAGATGGACCTCCATCCGGAAGCCGCGCCGCGCCGGATGTCGCCCATCGTCGGCAGTCGTCGATACCCGACGTCGACCAGCACCGCCTCGGCCTCGGGGTGCCGCGCGAACATCGTCGCCGCCCATGACACCGCGATCCGTCGCCGCCGCGCGTCGTCGGCCCGGCGATGCATGAACACCTCGACGAGGTCTCCGACGCGGATGTCCGCCTCCCGGCTCACACGGGTCTCGAGCGTGTCGGCGACCCGGTCCCCGGCCCCGTCCACGACCGTGAATTCGGCCCGCGGCGGCGTCCCGACCGCGGGCGCAAAATATGAGTAACCGGCGTCGAGACCCGAGAGCGCGCGGTAGTAGGTCAAGACCCGCCCGATCGGCCCCGCCTCCCACAGACACAGGCCCAGCGCGCCGCTCACCGCCAGCCCGAGGTGCCCCGTCACGGCCGCCAATAGCAGTAACATTCGCCTCCGCGTCATTCGCCCCAGCCGCCGTCGTCCTCACCGTGCCAACCGTGCCAGCCGCCGTCGTCCTCGCCGTGCCAGCCGTTCTATCCGCCGTCCTCCCCCCCGTGCCCGTCACCCTAGGCCTTCCCATGGCCGCCGTGCCTCTC
>NZ_JAGOMQ010000003.1 GCF_017993425.1 Amaricoccus sp. | reverse complement strand
CGCCGGAGAACGTCAGGTCCCCGCGCCCGACGGCCTCGCCCCCGAGCGCCGCGGCAAGGTCGGAAAGTGAGATCACGGGCAAGCTCCCTCGCGGACGGCGCAACGCCTCAGGCGATAGCGTAAGCCTCAGCCCTCCGCAGCCGGCAAAGTCACCCCCGCCGCCTCCAGCGCCCGCCACACCTCGGCGTCGCGCCCGTAGACGTCGAAGCGCCGCTGCAACGCGCCCGCGTCGTCGAGGAACACCGTGCGATAGTCGAGATGCACCGCGATCGGCCGGGTCAGCGTCACCGTGCGCTCCGCCTTCGCCGCCACCCAGCCGTCGAACGCCGCCGCCGGGTCGTCGACCTGGCCTTCGAGCAGGATCGCCGCCAGCGCCTCGGGGTTCTGCACCCGCACGCAGCCGTTGGAATAGGCCCGCTCCGCCTTGGCGAAGAGCTCCCGGTGCGGCGTGTCGTGCAGATAGATCGAGTGCTGGTTCGGGAACATGAACTTCACCTTGCCGAGCGCATTGGCGTCCGACGGGTTCTGCTTGATGCGGAACGGGAAGTTGCCCTTCTGGAACTGGGTGAAGTCGACGAGGCCCGGGTCGATCTCCGTCCCCGAGCGGGTGAAGATCCGCATGTTGGAGTTGGCGAGCGTCTGCGGGTTGGCCTGGAGCTTCGGCAGGTAGACCCGCTGCGCGATGCTGTCCGGCACGTGCCAGGTCGGGTTGACGACCAGATAGGTCATCGTCGCCCCGAACTCCGGCGTGCGGGTGTCGTCGGCCTTGCCGACCACCACCTTCGTCGCGAACGCCGTCCGCCCGCCCTCGACCAGCCGCGCCGTGTAGTCGGGGATGTTGACGTGGAGATAGCGGTCCTCGAAGGCCCCGTTCGTCCAGCGCGCCCGCTCGAGGTTGACCAGCACCGCCTTCAGCGCGTCCTCCGGCCCCGCGTTCAGCGCCGCGATGGTGCGCTTGCCGGCGAGCCCGTCCGGCTCCAGCCCCTCCTCGGCCTGGAACGCCGCCAGCGCCGCCTTCAGCCCCTCGTCGAACGCCGCCGGGTCGGCCGGCGTCGGCGCGGCATGGCCGCGCGCCGCGAGCCGCGCCCGGAGCGCCGCCACCCGCGCGCCGCTGTCGCCGAGCCGCAGCGTCTTGCCCTCGGGCGCCTCCGGCCCCCAGTCCTCGCCGCGCTGCGCCTCGAGCCGCGCCTTCTCGGCGAGGAGCGCGGCGTAGTCCGCCCCCTGCGGCGCGAGCCCGGCGGCGGCCGCCGCCACGTCGCCCCCGGCGAGCGGCGCGAGCAGCGCCCCCGGCGCCGGCCGCATCGGCTTCGTCTCGATCTCGGGATCGACCTTCGACGGCGTCAGCGCCCCCGAGGAGAGGTCGCGCCCGAAGGCGAGCCAGGCCCGCATCGCCGCCACCTCCGCCCCCGCCGGGTCGGCCGGCGTCGCCACCTGATAGCGCGCCGGCGGCAGCCCGTGCGTCTCGGCCGAGGCGAGCGCCGCGGTCAGCGCCGCCATCCGCCCGGCGCCCGGCTCGGCCCAGAAGGGCGCGTCGCCCCGCGCCGCGTAGAAGCCGAGGATCGCCGCGCGCTCCGGCTCGGCCATCCCCGCCGTCGCCCGCTCCAGCCCGGCCCGGAACGGGCTCGCGGGCGCGGCCGGCGCGCTCGCGTCCACCGTCGGCAAGCCCGTCTCCGCCGCCGCTCCGGCTGGCGCCGCGGGCGCGGCGGCGGGCAGCAGCAGATCCTCGGCCCGCGCCGGAAGCGCCGCCAATGCCCCCGCGAGAACGAACGCGGAGACCCTGCGAAGGTCGCGTATGGTCATGCCTGCCTCGGTTTCTTGTTCTGCTCGTTGGCCGGAAACCCTAGCGCGGCTGGCGTCCCCGGACAACCCGAGGCTCGCCCGCCGTCGGAGGGTGAATGCAACCCGGCCCGGGTTAACAAAGGGTTGTCGGCGAAATTTCGCCTACTCGCGCGGTTTTGCGCTTCGTTCACCTTGGACCGACTCACGGCCTGTGTCATCACGAGTCGCAGGAGCGCGACGAACGACGCTCCACTTGGGCAGACATCGAGGCAGTGACACCATGACAACGGAAGACTTCCGACCGTCCCGAAGGGCGCTGCTGGGCGTTTTCGCAGGCATCGCCGCCATCGCGGCCGCGCCGGTCTACGCGCGCGCCCCCGGGCTGCTGCGCGGCGCCGGCGACGTCCGCCGCGTCCGCATGTACAGCCAGCGCACCGGCGAATCCGTCGACACCGTCTACTTCGCCAACGGCCGCTACATCCCCGAGGCGATCACCGAGATCTCGTTCTTCATGCGCGACTGGCGGCAGAACGAGGTGAAGAAATACGACCCGCGCAACGTGGACATCCTGGCGGCGACGCTGAACATGATGGACACCAACGAGCCCTATCTCGTCATCTCCGGCTATCGCACCCCCCAGACCAACCGGATGCTCAAGGGCGCGGCCCGCGACAGCTACCACATCAAGGCGATGGCCGCCGACGTCCGGCTGAAGAGCCGCTCGACGCCGAACATCTACAGGGCCGCGATGGCCTGCGGCGGCGGCGGCGTCGGCCTCTACAACCGCTCGAACTTCATCCACATGGATTGCGGCCCGGTCCGCACCTGGAAGGGCTGACCGCCCGCTCCGCGCCGACTGCCCCGAGGTCGGCGCCCCGCCTCGCCGAGGCCGGCCCTGCAAACGTGCAGATTCGTGCATGAACGTGCAGGTTCATGCACTCCCCGACGAAAGATCAATGACTTAGCCCCCTGTTCACGCGTGGGCAGCCGGGCGCGCCGTCCCGCCTTTCGGGGCCGTCAGAGCGCCATGTCGTCGCGGTGGACGAGGGCGGCGCGGCCCGGATAGCCGAGGAGCGCGCCGATGCGGTCCGAGCGGTGGCCCATGATGACCCGGGCCTCCGCCGCGTCGTAGCCGGCGAGCGCCCGGGCGGCGACGGCGCCGTCGGGACCGACGATCTCCACCGGGTCGCCCCGCGAGAACCCACCCTCGATCGCGGTCACGCCCGCCGGCAGCAGCGACTTGCCCCGCCCCAGCGCCGCGATGGCGCCCGCGTCGACAAGGATGCGGCCCCGCGGCTTCATCCCCGAGATCCAGCGCTTCCGCGCCGCCCGCGGGTCGCCGTCGGCGGCGAACCAGGTGCAGGGCGCCCCCTCCGCCAGCGCCCGCAGCGGCCGGGGGCGGTTCCCCTCCACGATCGCCATGGCGCAGCCGGCGCGGGTCGCGGCCCGGGCGGCCATCAGCTTGGTCTTCATGCCGCCCTTCGAGAGCGACGACCCGACGCCCCCCGCCATCGCCTCGATGGCTGCGGTCACCCGCTCCACCCGGTCGAGCCGGCGCGCGGTCGGGTCGACCCGCGGGTCGGCGGTGTAGAGCCCGTCGACGTCGGAGAGGAGGACGAGCACGTCGCCGCCGGCCATCGCCGCGACCTGCGCGGCGAGGCGGTCGTTGTCGCCGTAGCGGATCTCGTCGGTCGCCACCGTGTCGTTCTCGTTGACGATCGGCACGACCCCGAGCTCCAGCAGGGTCTCGAAGGTGCGGCGCGAGTTGAGGTAGCGCCGCCGGTTCTCGCTGTCCTCCAGCGTCAGCAGCACCTGCGCCGTGGTGATCCCGAGCGGCGCGAGCACGCTCTCGTAGGCCTGGGCGAGCCGGATCTGCCCGACCGCCGCCGCCGCCTGGCTCTGCTCCAGCGTCAGCGCCCCCGCCGGCAGCCCGAGCGCCCGCCGCCCGAGCGCGATCGACCCGGAGGAGACCACCACCACCGCCTTGCCCCGGCCGCGCAGCTCCGCGACGTCCGCCGCGAGGCCCTCCAGCCAGTCGAGCCGCGGCCGGCCGGTCTCGGCGGCGACGAGCAGCGCCGAGCCGATCTTGACCACCACCCGGCGGGCGCGGCCGAGGATGTCGGCCGAGGTCTCGGCCGGCGCCGCGGCGGGGGCCTCGGTCGGCGCGTGGCTCATGGCCGCCACGCCCCCTCCGCCGGCGCCGCGCCCGCGGCGCGGGCGGCGTCGATGCGGGACCGGAGCGCCCGGAGCATGTCCTGCACCCCCTGCCCCGTCGCGCCGGAGAGCGGCAGCACCTCCTCCGCCCCGGCCTTCCGCAGCGCCTTGACCGCCTTCTCGACCGCCCTGGCGTCGAGGGCGTCGATCTTGTTGAGCCCCGTCAGCCGCGGCTTCTCCGCGAGGCCCTGGCCGTACGCCTCCAGCTCGCGGCGGATCACCTTGTAGTCGGCGACCAGCGTCGGCGAGGCGCCGTCGAGCAGGTGCAGGAGCACCGCGCAGCGCTCGACATGGCCGAGAAAGGCGTCGCCGAGGCCCCTGCCCTCGCTCGCGCCCTCGATCAGGCCGGGAATGTCGGCCATGACGAACTCCGCCCCGTCGACCGCGACGACGCCGAGGCCGGGATGGAGCGTGGTGAAGGGATAATCCGCGATCTTCGGCCGCGCGTTCGAGACGGCGGCGAGGAAGGTGGACTTGCCGGCGTTCGGCAGCCCGACGAGGCCTGCGTCGGCGATCAGCTTCAGCCGCAGCCAGATGGTGCGCTCGACGCCCTCCTGCCCCGGGTTGGCGTGGCGCGGGGCCTGGTTCGTCGAGGTCTTGAAGCGCAGGTTCCCCCAGCCGCCGTTGCCGCCCTGCGCGAGCAGCACCCGCTCGCCGGCGCGGGTCAGGTCGGCGACGAGGGTCTCGCCGTCGTCCTCGAGGATCTCGGTGCCGACGGGGACGCGCAGCACGATGTCCTCGGCGCTCCTGCCGGTGCGCTGCTTGCCCGCGCCCGGCTGGCCGTTCCGGGCGAAGAAATGCTGCTGGTAGCGGTAGTCGATCAGCGTGTTGAGCCCGTCGACCGCCTCGGCCCAGACGTCGCCGCCCTTGCCGCCGTCGCCGCCGTCGGGGCCGCCGAACTCGACGAACTTCTCGCGCCGGAAGCTGACGCAGCCGGCGCCCCCGGCGCCGGAGCGGATCTCGACGCGGGCGTGGTCGAGGAACTTCATCCGAGCGCCAGCCGGTAGCGGAAGGTCGGGACCATCGCCGCCCGCGCCACCGAATGCGTCTCGCCCTCGCCCTCGTAGGCGAAGCCGGCGCGGGTCAGCACGCGGGCCGAGGCGAGGTTGTCCTGGAACACCTCCGCGGTCAGCGCCACCGCGCCGTCGCGCAGCAGCTCCGCCGCCACCGCCTCGATCGCCTCGCCGGCGAAGCCCGCGTTCCAGAAGGCGGGCGCCACCCAGTAGCCGAGCTCGACGACGCCCTCCCCGGCCGGCTTCGCCGAGATGAGGCCGATCAGCCCGTTCTCGCCGCCGGTGTCGAGCGCCCATACCGTCTCGCGCTCGCCGGCGACGGCGCGGGCGACCAGCGCCTCGGCGCTGCCCGGCGGATAGGGGTGCGGGATCGAGGTGGTCATCGCCGCGACGCGGGCGTCGCTGGCGTAGAGATGGATCAGCCCGGCGTCGGCGCGGTCGAGCGGGCGCAGCCGCAGCCGCGCGGTGACGAGCTCGGGACGGGGATTCGCGAGGGTCGCCATGGCGAGCCTACCTGTCGAGGGAACGGGGGCGGAAAAACGCGAACGGCCGGCGACAACGCCGGCCCCTCGACGATCCGCGCGGAACGGCGGGTGGCTACTCGGCCGCCTCGGCCGGGACGACCACCGAGACGAAGGTCCGCCCCTTGAGGCCGCTGTGGAACTGCACCTTGCCCTCGGTCACCGCGAAGATGGTGTGGTCGCGGCCGAGGCCGACGCCCGCGCCCGGCCAGAACTTGGTGCCGCGCTGGCGCACCAGGATCGCGCCCGGGATCACCGCCTCGCCGCCGAACTTCTTCACGCCGAGCCGCCGGCCCTTGCTGTCGCGGCCGTTCCGGGACGAGCCGCCTGCCTTCTTGTGAGCCATGACGCCCTCCTCTTCTCAGTTCGCCGCGCCGGCGACGATCTCGACGACCTTCACCCGCGTCAGCTGCTGGCGATGGCCGCGCTTGCGCTGCGACGAGTGCTTGCGCCGCCGCTTCACGAACGAGATCACCTTCGGCCCCTTGGTCTGCTCGAGCACCTCGGCCTTGACGGACGCGCCGGCCACGAGCGGCGCGCCGACCGTGATGGTGTCGCCGCCGAGGAGCAGGATCTCGCCGAACTCCACGGTCTCGCCGGGCTCGCCCGCGAGCTTCTCCACGAGGAAGATATCGTCCTTGGCGACCTTGTATTGCTTGCCGCCGGTCTTGAGCACCGCGTACATTTTCCGCGTCCTATCCTTGTTCGCCCCGCGTCCTGCGGCCCCGGCCATGCCGGCGTTCGTGCGGGGCTGGCCCCGCGCCATCGGACAGCGCGCTTGATGCGTGCATCGCTCCGCCGCGACGCCTCTCGGCCCCGCGGAGAGCGGCCGTATCGCGGAAGGCGGCGCGGATGTCAAGCCCGGCCTCCGCGGCCGCCGAAGCGGCGGCTGGGATGCGTCACAACTTGTGATGCCAATTATCCTTTTGATATTCATACCATATCGGAAAGCGCCTCACGTGAGCAGCCACTCGGCGCGGTTCAGCGACAGGTCGGCGTCCACGACCACGAGGAAGTAGTCGTCCGCGTCCCGCGCCGCGCGGGAGCCGAGGCCGTCGGCGTCGGCGTCGATCTGCAGGACGGTGTTGACCCGGCCGGCGAGGTCGTCGTCGCGGAGGAGCGCGCCGTCGTCTCCGAAGGACTGCGCCTCCTGGAAGACGCGGAACCTCTCCCCGCCTAGGGCGGCGGCGAAGCGCACCTCGTCGAGACCCGCCTCGAAGGCGCGGGAGAGGACGACGTCGGTGTAGTCTCCCAGGTCCGCGCGCGTGACGCGGACGACGTCGCGCGCGCCGTCGGTCGGCCGGTCCGGGTCGACTTGGAAGAACTCCACGTCCGGGTTGATCGTGTCGTTGCCCGAGCCGCTGACGAGCACGTCGCGCCCGACGCCGCCGTCGATGAAGTCGTTGCCGGCGCCGCCGTCGACGTAGTCGTTGCCCGCCTCGCCCACGACGACGGGGTCGTCGCCGCCTTTGGCGAAGATGCGGTCGTTGCCCGCCCCGCCGATCAGCCAGTCGATGAAGCCGGTGCCCAGCAGGCAGTCGTTCCCCTCTCCGCCGTCAGCATAATAGCCGTCCTCGGCGAGGCGCCCGACCAGGCGATCGTCCCCGGCGCCGCCAAAGTGCGACCAGCCGCCGATCAACACGTCATTCCCGGCCTCGCCATAGCCCTCCCAGTAGTTGACCAGCCGATCGTTCCCGTCGCCGCCGTATTGGACCACGGCGCCGATCAGCAGGTCATTCCCGGCCCCGCCGTAGAACTCGTGGCCCCACTCAGTCTCGGGATCCTCGATCATCACGTCCCGATGCGACGAGCCGAAGAAGCCGTACACGCCCGAACCGGGATAGACCGACGAGTCCGCGAAGTAGTCGGTTCCGCCGAAGCCGTCGCGCGCCTTTCCGTGGATATCCACGGTCCGGACCTCTCCGTCGGCGTCGGTGAAGGTGCGGCTTCCGGTATAGCTCAGATCGACCCGGACGCCTCCCTTCGCGCCGCTGTAATCGACGAAGCCTAATCCTCCTGTTTCGATAAAGGCGCCATAGAGATCGTCGCCGGCCGTGCCGAGAAAGAAAGCAGCATATTCGCCTCCCCCACCGAACAGCGTGTCGCTTCTCGCCGTTCCTTCGAAGGTAACGGTGTCAAAGTTGGGAAAATCCGGCAAATCCGGCTGTGTGTATGTGCCGGACACGAGCTGAATGTTCCGCCCCGCCACGAGGTGATCGGTGACGATGCCGCCAAATAATGTTTCCAGGTACGCAATGTAGTCACGGCTGTTGTTGATCGACATGGGCTTTCTCCTTCTTTGCGATGCCCGCGAAGCGCGGGACAGGTGGCCGGTGTCGCCCCGACCCGTCCGGGCTCACCCCGGCGGGTCGGGGCTCGGGCTCAGCCCCGAGTTGGCGATCAGCAGGATGGTCAGCGCCGCGCCTACGGCGACTCCGATCAGGACCGGCGCCGGGTTGAAGCCGCCCGGCGGCGCCTCGGCCGGCGCCGGGGCTGTCGAGGCGGCTCGCCGGCGGGCGGTCGGCGGCGCAGCCGGCGGCAGCGACGGCGGCGATGAGCGTGAGTGCGTTCGGCAGGCGCATCGCCGGACCTCCTCGGCGGCGTGATGCCGGCTAGGACGCCCCGGATCGCCGCGGCGCGCGTCCACCGTTTGGTGGAGGCCTTCAGCCGAGCGGCAGCGAGAACGAGGCGAGCAGCGACGCGAGGTCGGCCTGCCGGCGCGTGCCCGTCTTGTCGAACAGGCGCAACAGATGGGTGCGCACCGTCGAGGCCGCGATGCCGAAGGCGGCGGCCGCCTCCTCCGGCGTGCGTCCGGCGCCGACCGCCTCCAGCACCCGCGCCTCGGCGGGGGTCAGGTCGAAGAGCGCCGCCACCGCGGCGAGCGGCGGGGGCGGCGGCGTGGCGGCGGGCGCGACGAAGATCGCCGCCGCCGCCCCGGCGAGCCGGCTCGCCTCGCCGAGCGGCAGGACGTGCAGCACCAGCGCCTCCCCGTCGGCGCGCCGCGCCGGCACGCCCAGCCCACGCCGTCCGATGCCCGCGGGGGCCGCGCCGGCCGCGACGGCCAGCGCCTCCGCGAGCCCGCGCGGCGCGCTCACCCGGCCGCGCCGCAGCGCCAGCGGATCGGCGCTGCGCAGCATCGCCTCGCCGGCGCGATTGGCGTGCAGCAGCCTCAGGTCCGGCCCGACCAGCAGCACCGCCACGGCCAGCCCGTCCAGCGTCTCCTGGTAGGTCGCCCGCTCGACCGCCCGCGCCTCCAGCAGCCGGCTGATCGCCAGCGCCCGCTTCAGGTGCGGCGCGAACAGACGCATCGCCTCGACCTCGACCTGACCGACCGGCCCGTCGTCCGCGTGACGGCCCAGCGCGAGGGCCGAAAGCGACGCGGGATCGCGCGCGAAGCCGACGGCCATCTGATCGACGAACCCGCGCGGCAAGGCCCAGCTGCGGATGAAGTGGCTGTCATGGGCCCGCGGGTTGACCCAGGTCATCACCGTCGGCTCGTCCAGCGGGAACGTCATCACGTTCCGAACGCCGCCCCAGGCCTCGGCCACATGCGGGCCGTAGCCGATCATCTCCGCCCGATCGTTCTCCGACATCCCGACGGTGACGTCGACCAGGGCGCGGCCGCTCGGCATCTCCTGCAGCGACAGGACCGCGTTGCGGAACCGCATCTCGCTGCCCAGGGTCCCCAGAACGTCGGGCCAGAGCGAGGGGTCGAGGGCGCAATCGTAGATCGAGCCGACGAGATCCGAGAACGCGGCCGCCGAAACGGGTTGATCCAAATCCCCCTCCCGCCTGCAACGGCCCATGTTCGCCAGCCCCGCCGCCCGGTCAAGCCGCGCCTGCGCCGCCGTCCCTTCCCGAAGGATTTCATTCAGGCTCGCTGACCGGAGAGCAGTCGGTTTCGCGCGAAAGCACAAAGAAGGCGCGCGCACCCGCGCGCTCCTCGCGGCCGCAAGGCGGCCTCCCGACGTCCCCGCAAGGCGCCTTGCGCGCCGCCCGGGCCCGCTGTATAGGCCCCGCTCCACTTCGACGCGCCCGGCTCTGAACGGGCTGCCGCGGCGCGTCCCGAACGTTCTCCAAAGGAGACCCGAAATGCCCAAGATGAAGACCAAGGCGAGCGCCAAGAAGCGCTTCAAGGTCACGGCCACCGGCCGGGTCCTCGCCATGCAGGCCGGCAAGCGGCACGGCATGATCAAGCGGTCGAACAAGTTCATCCGCAACGCGCGGGGAACCACGGTCCTCTCGGCTCCGGACGAGAAGATCGTGAAGACCTACATGCCCTACGATCGCTGAGGAGGACGGATAGATGTCCCGCGTCACCGCCGGCCCGGCGAGCCATGCCCGCCACCGCAAGGTCATCAAGCAGGCCAAGGGCTACTACGGCGCCCGCTCCACGAACTATCGCACCGCCAAGCAGGCGGTCGACAAGGCGCTGCAGTACGCGACCCGCGACCGCAAGGTCCGCAAGCGGCAGTTCCGCGCGCTCTGGATCCAGCGCATCAACGCCGCCGTGCGCGAGCACGACTCCGGCCTGACCTATTCGCGCTTCGTGAACGGCCTCGACAAGGCCGGGATCGAGGTCGACCGCAAGGTGCTGGCCGACCTCGCCGTGCGCGAGCCGGCCGCCTTCGCGGCGATCGTCGACCAGGCCAAGGCGGCGCTCGCCTGAGGCCTTGGCGCCCGGCGGGCCGCCCCGGTCCGCCGCTCCTCCGGCCCCTTGCGGGCCGGCGGGATCGGGTCTAGGAGACCCGCCCAGTGGGGCGATTAGCTCAGCGGTAGAGCGCTTCGTTCACATCGAAGATGCCGGGGGTTCGAATCCCTCATCGCCCACCACCTTCCCTTTCCGACGCGCCTTCTCCCGGCCCGGGTCGCCGCCTTGCCTTGCGCCCGGCGCGCGCGGGCGGACAGGGGTCGGGCGCCCGCCATCCCGGTGACCTCGCCCTGCCGATGAGCCCGATCCTCGCCACCCTGCTGCCCGACGCGCTGGTCATGGCGCTGGGTCGAGCGGTGGCGCGGTTCGTGCCGGCGGCGGGGTGGGAGGCGGTGGACCGGCTGAACTTCCAGCTCCTGTTTCCGGCGCTGATCTTCCAGGCGGCGGCGCGGGGGGCGCCGAGCGCGGCAGAGGCGCTGGCGATCGGCGGCGGGGTGTGGGCGATCCTGCTGCTGGGGCTGGGGCTCGGGTGGCTGGCGCGGCCGTTCGGGCCGCGGGGATTTCTCGACTTCGCCGGGGTCTGGCAGACGGCCTGGCGGTTCAACACCGCGCTCGGCCTCGTCGCGGTCCAGGCGCTGCCGGCCGCGTCGCACGGGCTGATGCCGATCGCGATCGGGTTCGCGGTGCCGCTCGCCAACGTGCTCGCGGTGGTGGCGCTGTCCCGGGGGAGCGCGCTGGGGCCGGTCGGGACGCTGCGGATGGTGGCGCTGAACCCGTTCTTCCTCGCGAGCAGCCTCGGGCTCGCCTTCGGGGCCGCCGGGCTCGTGCTGCCGGACCTGCTGGCGGCCGCGCTGAGGCGGCTCGCCGACGCGGCGATCCCGCTGGCGCTGCTCTCGATCGGGGCGGCGCTGGACTGGCGGGCGCTGGCGCGGCTCGATCCGTTCCTCGGCGCGCTCTCGGCGATCAAGCTCGTGGCGCTGCCGACCGGCGCCCTCGTGGCCACCCGCCTGCTCGGTGCGGCGCCGGAGGTGGTGGCGGCGCTCGTCGTCTTCGCGGCGCTGCCGACGGCCTCGGGGAGCCACGTCCTCGCCTCGGTCTTCGGGGCCGACCGCCGCCTGTCGGCGCTGGCGGTCGCGCAGTCGACGCTCCTCGGCTGCCTCACCCTGCCGCTCTGGATCGCCGCCGCAAGCTGGGTCGACGGCGCGTGAGGCTTGCCGGCGGGGCCCGGCCGGGGGTAGGAGGCGGCGACGGGTGATTAGCTCAGTCGGTAGAGCGCCTCGTTTACACCGAGGATGTCGGCGGTTCGAGTCCGTCATCACCCACCATTCCCGGCAACCTCGCACGCGTGCGAGGTTTCCATATGATTGATATGCAACGATAAAGGCGATATTGGTTGCAAGTGTAACCTCGCATGGAGCCCGGAATCGACGTCCCACCCCCGGTCCCTGCGTCGGCTGGTTGCGCCACGAGCCTGAGCGACATCTCAAGCGAGCATCGGCCGGGATAGGGGCGAGGGTGCGCCCGGTCCTTAGGGTCGAGTGCGTAGTCAGGCCCCGGGGGTCCACGCATATTTCTGCATGATTTCAAACTATTACCTCCGAAAGCCGGAATTTCTGCGCCGGCCAAACTTTTCTCTATACATTGACCGGCCGGTCGGCTAATAATTCCGGAAAGCAGACTCAGGGGGAAGATCATGGCGGACGCCTTCATCTGCGACGCGGTCCGGACGCCGATCGGGCGGTATGGCGGGGCGCTCGCCAGCGTGCGGGCGGACGATCTCGCGGCGGTCCCGCTCAAGGCGCTGGTCGAGCGCAATCCGGGCGTGCGCTGGGAGGAGGTCGACGACCTGATCTTCGGCTGCGCCAACCAGGCGGGCGAGGACAACCGCAATGTCGGGCGGATGGCGGTGCTGCTCGCCGGGCTGCCGGTCGCGGTGCCGGGGACCACGATCAACCGGCTCTGCGGCTCCGGCATGGACGCGGTCGGGCAGGCGGCGCGGGCGATCCGGGCCGGAGACGCCGACCTGATGCTCGCCGGCGGCGTCGAGAGCATGACGCGGGCGCCCTTCGTGATGCCGAAGGCGGAAGCCGCGTGGTCGCGGTCGAACGCGGTCTACGACACGACGATCGGCTGGCGCTTCGTCAACCCGAAGATGAAGAAGGAGTTCGGCGTCGACTCGATGCCGCAGACCGCCGACAACGTCGCGGCCGACTACGGCGTCAGCCGGGCGGACCAGGACGCCTTCGCGGCGCGGTCGCAGGCTCGCTGGGAGGCCGCGCAGAAGGCCGGCAAGTTCCGCGACGAGATCGTGCCGGTGACCATCCCGCAGCGGAAGGGCGACCCGATCGTCGTCGACACCGACGAGCACCCGCGGCCGGGGACGACGGTCGAGACGCTGGCGAAGCTCAAGGGCGTCAACGGCCCGGACCTCTCCGTCACCGCCGGCAACGCCTCCGGCGTCAACGACGGGGCGGCGGCGCTGGTCCTCGCCTCCGAGGCGGCGGCGAAGGCCCACGGCCTGACCCCGAAGGCCCGCGTCGTCGCGATGGCGGCGGCGGGCGTCGCGCCGCGGATCATGGGCATCGGCCCGGCCCCGGCGGCGAAGCGGGTGCTGGCGCGCGCCGGGCTCGACATCGGGCAGATGGACGTGATCGAGCTCAACGAGGCGTTCGCGGCGCAGGGGCTCGCGACGCTGAGGGAGCTTGGCCTGCCGGACGATGCGGCGCATGTTAATCCCAATGGCGGCGCGATCGCGCTCGGCCACCCGCTCGGCATGTCGGGCGCCCGGCTCGTGACCACCGCCATGTACGAGCTGCACCGCCGCGGCGGCCGCTACGCGCTCTGCACGATGTGCATCGGCGTGGGCCAGGGCATCGCCGCGATCATCGAACGCGTCTGAGGGAGGAAGCCATGTACGCACAGCTGGTCTCGACCGACGGTCTGAAGAAGCCGGAGGAGATGACGCCCGAGGAGCGCGCCTTCCAGGAGCGCATCGACCGCGGCGAGAAGATCGAGCCGAAGGAGTGGATGCCGGAGGGCTACCGCAAGACGCTGATCCGCCAGATCGGCCAGCACGCGCACTCCGAGATCGTCGGGCAGCTCCCCGAGGGCAACTGGATCACCCGGGCGCCGACGCTGGAGCGCAAGGCGATCCTGCTCGCCAAGGTGCAGGACGAGGCGGGGCACGGGCTCTATCTCTACTGCGCGGCGGAGACGCTGGGCGTCAGCCGCGACGAGCTGATGGAGCGGCTGCATTCGGGGAAGATGAAGTATTCCTCGATCTTCAACTATCCGACGCTGACCTGGGCCGACATGGGCGCGGTCGGGTGGCTGGTCGACGGCGCGGCGATCATGAACCAGGTGCCGCTGCAGCGGACGAGCTTCGGGCCGTATTCGCGGGCGATGATCCGCATCTGCAAGGAGGAAAGCTTCCATCAGCGGCAGGGCTACGCCGTGATGATGAAGATGTGCGCGGGCACCCCCGCCCAGAAGGCGATGGCGCAGGATGCGCTGAACCGGCTCTGGTATCCGGCGCTGATGATGTTCGGGCCGAGCGACAAGGACTCGGTGCATTCGGCCCAGTCGATGGCCTGGAAGATCAAGATGAACACCAACGACGAGCTCCGCCAGAAGTTCGTCGACCAGACCGTGCCGCAGGCGAAGTATCTCGGCCTGACCATCCCGGACCCCGAGCTCAAGTGGAACGAGGAGAAGGGCGGCCATGACTTCTCCGAGCCGGACTGGTCGGAGTTCTTCGACGTGATCGCCGGCAACGGCCCCTGCAACCGCGACCGGCTCGGCGCCCGGGTGAAGGCCTGGGACGACGGCGCCTGGTTCCGCGAGGGGCTGGTCGCCCACGCCGGGAAGGCCGCCGCCCGCCGGGCCCCCGTCGCCGCCGAATGAGATCTGGCGCCGGCCGGAGCATCACGCCCCAACACGCGTGTTATTCCGGTTAAGCATCTGACAAACAACAATAAACCAGATTCGATTCACTGAACGTCAACCAAGGTTAAGCCCCGGCTGCGCGCCGGGGGGCCGAGGGAGGAAGCAAATGTCCAAGGAATGGCCGCTCTGGGAAGTCTTCATCCGGGGCCAGCACGGGCTGAACCACCGCCATGTCGGCAGCCTGCACGCGCCGGACGCCGAGATGGCGATCAACAACGCCCGCGACGTCTACACCCGCCGCAACGAGGGCGTCTCGATCTGGGTGGTGCCCTCGGCCGCGATCACCGCGTCGAGCCCGTCCGACAAGGGCCCGCTCTTCGAGCCGGCGAACTCCAAGGTCTACCGCCACCCGACCTTCTACGACATCCCCGAAGAAGTGGGGCACATGTAAGATGCCGTCGCTCCCGGACATCATGAACCCCGACGTCGACGCGCTGGCGCGCGACGCGGCGGCCCACGCCCACCCGACCGCGATCCCGACGCCGGACGCCGGCCAGGAGGCCGTCTTCGAGACGCTGCTCCGCCTCGGCGACTCGACGCTGATCCTCGGCCATCGCGTCTCGGAATGGTGCGGCCACTCGCCGGCGCTCGAGGAGGACATCGCGCTCGCCAACGTCGCGCTCGACCTGATCGGGCAGACGCAGATGTGGCTCGGCCTCGCCGGCGAGGTGGAGGGCAAGGGCCGCTCGGCGGACGATCTCGCCTATCTCCGCGATGCCTGGGACTTCCGCAACCTGCTGCTCGTCGAGCGCCCCAACGGCGATTTCGGCCATACGCTGATGCGGCAGTTCCTGTTCGACGCCTACCACTTCGAGCTCCTCAAGGCGCTGCAATCCTCGTCCGATCCCCGCATCGCCGAGATCGCCGCCAAGGCCGCGAAGGAGGTCGCCTATCACCTGGAACGGTCCTCGGACCTCGTCATCCGCCTCGGCGACGGCAGCGACGAGAGCCGCCGCCGGATGCAGGACGCGCTCGACGCGCTCTGGGCCTATACCGGCGAGATGTTCCTCGCCGACGAGAAGGACCTCGCCGTCGCCCAGGCCGGGATCGCCCCCGATCCGGCGAGCCTGCGCGCCGCCTGGGAGGGCAACGTCCGCGACGTGCTGACCGAGGCGACGCTGGCGATCCCCGCGGACGGTTTCGCCCACAAGGGCGGCAAGCGCGGCGTGCATACCGAGCATCTCGGCTACATCCTCGCCGACATGCAGTTCCTGCAGCGCGCCTATCCCGGCGCCGAGTGGTGACACGCCGATGGCGACCGACACCCGACCCAGCACCGCCGAGGTCTGGGACTGGCTGAGCCATGTTCCGGACCCGGAGATCCCGGTCATCTCGCTGACCGATCTCGGCATCATCCGCGATGTCGCCTGGGACGACGAGACCCTCGTCGTCACCGTGACGCCGACCTACTCGGGCTGCCCCGCCACCGCGATCATCAACCTCGACATCGAGGCGGCGCTCCGCGACCACGGCGTCGAGAAGCTGAAGCTGAAGCGGCAGATCTCGCCGCCCTGGACGACCGACTGGATCAGCCAGGAGGGCCGGGAGAAGCTCCGCGCCTACGGCATCGCGCCCCCCATCGACGGCACCGCCGCCGACGGCAGGCTGATGGGCCGCGTCGACCGCCTCGCCGGCGGCAACCGCGCCGTCGCCTGCCCGCGCTGCGGGTCCGTGCATACCTCCAAGGTCAGCCAGTTCGGCTCCACGCCGTGCAAAGCCAGCTACCGCTGCGACGACTGCCTGGAGCCCTTCGACTACTTCAAGTGCATCTGAGCGGACACCGGAGACATAAATGGCACGCTTCCATTCCCTCGATGTCGTCGACGTCCGCAAGGAGACGCGGGACGCCGTCGTCGTCACCCTGAAGCCCCGCGCGGAGGACGCCGCGCTCTTCGACTTCACCCAAGGCCAGTACCTGACCTTTCGCCGCAAGTTCGATGACGACGAGCTGCGCCGCAGCTACTCGATCTGCGCCGGCAAGGACGAGGGGTTCCTTCAGGTCGGCATCAAGCGCGTCGACGGCGGGGCGTTCTCTACCTGGGCGAACGAGGAGCTGAAGGCCGGCGCGACGATCGAGGCGATGCCGCCGATGGGGCGGTTCTTCACCGCGATCGAGCCGGAGAAGGCGAAGAACTACCTCGGCTTCGCCGGGGGCTCAGGCATCACGCCCCTCCTCTCGATCGTCAAGACCGTGCTCGCCGCCGAGCCGCGGTCGACGTTCACGCTGGTCTACGCCAACCGGCAGATCAGCTCGATCATGTTCCGCGAGGAGCTGGAGGATCTGAAGAACCGCCATCTCGGGCGGCTCTCCATCATCCACGTGCTCGAGTCCGAGGCGCAGGACATCGACCTCTTCACCGGGCGGGTGGACGCGGAGAAGTGCGCGCAGCTCTTCAAGGTGTGGATCGACCTGCCCACTGTCGACACGGCCTTCATCTGCGGGCCGGAGCCGATGATGCTGGCGATCGCCGGGGCGCTGAAGGAGCACGGGCTCTCGGACGCGCAGATCAAGTTCGAGCTGTTCGCCTCGGGCCAGCCGGGGCGGACCCGGCAGCGGGCGGTGTCGCACGAGGTCTCCACCTCGAACTCCACCGAGGCCACCGTCACCCTCGACGGCGCCACCCGCAGCTTCCGCATGCCGAAGGCCGGCCAGAGCCTGCTCGACGCCGCGCTCGAGGCGAACATCGACGCGCCCTATGCCTGCAAGGCGGGGGTGTGCTCGACCTGCCGGGCCAAGGTGATCGAGGGCGAGGCCGAGATGGCGATCAACCATGCGCTCGAGGACTACGAGGTGAAGCAGGGCTACGTGCTGACCTGCCAGTGCTTCCCCCTCAGCGACAAGATCGTCGTCAGCTATGACCAGTGAGGAAACGGCCATGTCCGACGCCACCGACGCCACCATGCCGATCGAGGACTACCTGGCGCAGGGCGGCCAGCTCACCTCGCCGGGGAACGTGCCGCCGCGCTACCGGGGCGAGCTGCTCCGGCTGATGGCGAGCTTCGTCGACAGCGAGCTCGCGGCCTCGGCCGGGTTCGCCGACACGATCAACGACGCGCCGGGGATCACGGCGCGGATCGCGGCGTGCCGGATCACGCTGGAGAAGGCCGACCATGCGGGGCGGGTGCTCGACCTGATGGGCGACTTCGGCGCCGACGAGGGGCGGTATGCGACGCAGGCGCCCTGGGCCGACCGGCTGCCGCGCGACGCGGCGCTCGGGCAGGCGCGACACGGCAGCGACATGCGGCTCGCGGTCTTCCACTACCCGATCGAGGGGTGGGTGGACGCGGTGGTGATGAACGTGCTGCAGGGCCTCGCCGCCGCCGTCACCCTCGACGAGCTGTCGCGCGTCTCCTACGCGCCGCTCGCCGACGTGTTCCGCGCCATCGCCCCGCGCGAGAAGCGGCACACCGACCTCGGCGTCACCGGCCTCACTGACCTCGCCGCGACCGAGGAGGGCCGCGCCGCGGCGCGGGCGTCGGTCGCCTACTGGCGGCCGCGGGTCGCCGACAGCTTCGGCGCGATGAACTCCGCCCGGTTCGAGACGCAGAAGCGCTTCGGCCTCCGCCACCGCCCGAACGAGGCGCTGCTCGCCGACTGGACCGCCTCGGTCCGGGCGACGCTCGCCCCCCTCGGCCTCGACTAAGGGAGACCGGCGATGTCCGTCGACGTCACCACCAAGCCCCGCACGCTCGAAAGCTACGTCGGGGGCGCCTGGGTCAAGGGCAAGGGCAAGGGCCAGACCCTGCTGAACGCCGCCACGGGGGCGCCGGTCGCCCACATCGACTCCTCCGGCGTCGATTTCGCCGGGGCGCTCGACTACGGGCGCGAGGCCGGCAAGCGGCTCCGCAAGCTCTCCTTCCACGAGCGGGCGGCGATGCTGAAGGCGCTCGGGCAGTTCCTGATGGCGCAGAAGGAGGAGTTCTACGTCGAGAGCTTCGCCACCGGCGCCACCCGCCAGGACGGCTGGATCGACATCGAGGGCGGCGCGGGCACGCTGCTCTCCTACGCCTCGAAGGCGCGCCGCGAGCTGCCGAACACCCGGGTGCTCGTCGACGGGGACGTGGAGGCGCTGTCGCGGGACAACTCCTTCTCGGCCCAGCATATCCTGACGCCGCTCGAAGGCGTGGCGATCCACATCAACGCCTTCAACTTCCCGGTCTGGGGGATGCTGGAGAAGGTCGCCCCGACCTTCATCGCCGGGGTGCCGTCGATCGTGAAGCCGGCCAGCCAGACGGCCTACCTGACCGAGCTGGTGGTGCGGCGGATCGTGGAGAGCGGCATCCTGCCCGAGGGCGCGATCCAGCTGATCGCCGGCTCGACCGGCGATCTGCTCGACCATGTGACCGGGCAGGACGTGGTGACCTTCACCGGCTCGGCCTGGACGGGACGCAAGCTCCGCTCGTCGCCGGCGATCGTGGAGAACTCCGTCCGCTTCACCATGGAGGCGGACAGCCTGAACGCCTCGATCCTCGGGCCGGACGCCGCGCCGGGGACGCCGGAATTCGACCTCTTCGTCAAGGAGGTCGCGCGCGAGATGACGGTGAAGGCCGGGCAGAAATGCACCGCCATCCGCCGGGTGATCGCGCCGCGCGGCTTCACCGACGCGCTGGTGGCGGCGCTCGGCGAGCGGCTCGCCAAGACCGCGCTCGGCGATCCCTCGGTCGAGGGCACGCGGATGGGGCCGCTCGCCAGCCTCGACCAGCGCAAGGAGGTGCGCGAGCGCATCCGCGAGCTCCAGCAGGAGGCGGAGATCGTCGCCGGCGATCCTGACGCGGTGCGGGTGACCTCGGGCGACGCCGAGGCCGGGGCGTTCCTCAACCCCGTGGTGCTCTACGCCGACAATCCGCTCGGCAAGGCGGCGATCCACGACGTCGAGGCCTTCGGGCCGGTGTCGACGGTGATGCCCTATGACGACATCGACGAGGCGGTCGAGCTGGCCCGGCGCGGCAAGGGCTCGCTGGTGGCGTCGGTCTTCACCGACGACAAGGCGGTCGCCGAGGAGGTCGTGCTCGGGCTCGCGCCGTTCCACGGACGGGTGCTGATCGGCAACCGGCTGAGCGCGAAGTCCTCCACCGGCCACGGCTCGCCCTTGCCGGTCCTCGTCCATGGCGGCCCCGGCCGGGCCGGCGGCGGCGAGGAGATGGGCGGGGTCCGCGGAGTGAAGCACTACATGCAGCGCACCGCGGTGCAGGGGGCCCCGCGGCTGCTCTCGGCCGTCACCGGGCGCTGGATCGAGGGCGCGGACGTGCAGCGGGATGGGGCGCATCCGTTCCGGAAGTCGCTGGCGGAGCTCAAGATCGGCGACCAGCTCGTCACCGCGACGCGGCAAGTGACGCTGGAGGACATCGAGCATTTCGCCAACTTCACCGGCGACACCTTCTACGCGCACATGGACGAGGCGGCGGCCAAGGCGAACCCGTTCTTCGACGGGCGGGTGGCGCACGGCTACCTGATCGTGTCCTTCGCGGCGGGGCTGTTCGTCGATCCGGCGCCGGGGCCGGTCCTCGCCAACTACGGCGTCGACAACCTGCGCTTCCTGACGCCGGTCTATCCCGGCGACACGCTCGGAGTCCGGCTGACCTGCAAGGAGATCAACCCCCGCGCCAGCGCCGAGCACGGCGAGGTGCGCTGGGACTGCCAGGTGACCAACCAGAAGGGCGAGACCGTGGCGCAATACGACGTTCTGACCATGGTCGCCAAGACCTGGCCGCCGGCCGCCTGACCAAGGAAAACCGACAAAACCGGAGGAAACGCCCATGTCCGTCCTGAACCGGCCCCTCGGCCGGCTGCTCCTGCCTGCGCTCCTCGCGCTCTCGCCGCTCGCCGCCAGCGCCGCCTCCGAGGTGACGATCCTGCGCGACGAGTGGGGAATCCCGCAGGTCTATGCCGACGACGTCTATGGCCTCTACGCCGGCTTCGGCTACGCGGTGGCCGAGGACCGGCTGTTCCAGATGGAGATGGCCCGCCGCTCGGTGCTGGGGACGACGGCCGAGGTGCTCGGCCCCGACCAGGTCGCCTACGACACCCAGACCCGAGGCCTCTTCGATCCCGCGAGCATCCGCGCCCAGATCGACGCGCTGCCGGCGGAGCAGCGCGACGTCCTCCGCGGCTATGCCGCCGGCTGGAACAAGCGCCTCGGCGAGGTGATGGCCGACAAGGCGCATCTGCTGCCGAAGGAGTTCACCGACTTCGGCTTCGAGCCGACGCCGTGGACCGACTTCGACGTGGCGATGATCTACGTCGGCACCATGGCCGGGCGCTTCTCCTACTACTCGGCCGAGCTCAACAACGCCAAGGTGCTCGACGCGCTGGTGGAGCAGCACGGCGAGACCCTCGGCAAGCAGCTCTTCGACCAGATCTTCTGGATCGAGGACCCGCTCGCGCCGACCACGGTCCCCGCCGGCGAGCAGTACGAGAGGAAGGCCGAGGCGACGCCGGTCGACGCCTCGCGCTTCGCGGGGCTGGACGGGCTGTCCCTGCCGGGCGGCGACGACGACCGGCCGCGGGCGAGCAACCTCTGGATCCTCGGGCCGGAGAAGACCACCGACGGCAGCACGATCCTCGTCAACGGGCCGCAGTTCGGCAACTTCAACCCCTCCTACGTGTTCTCGATCGGGCTGCACGGCGCCGGGTTCGACGTCACCGGCAACACCCCCTTCGCGGTGCCGAACATCCTCTTCGGCACCAACGGCGCTATCGCCTGGGGCGCGACGGCCGGGCCGCTCGACGTCAACGACTATGTCGAGCTGACGCTCAACCCGGAGAACCCGCGCCAGTACAAGCAAGGCGACGGCTGGGCCGACCTGCGGAGCCGGCAGGAGACGATCAAGGTCAAGGGCGCCGAGGACGTCGTCGTCGACATCTGGACATCCGACTACGGCGTGGTGCCGGTCATGGACGCCGAGCACGGCCGCGCCTTCGCCTTCCACCGCGCGTGGGAGGGCTTCGAGCTCCAGACGCTGATGGCCTGGATCCGCTCGACTCAGGCGCAGGACTATGACCAGTGGCTCGACGCGGCCAAGGACGTGGCGACGACGATCAACTGGTACTACGCCGACCGCGAGGGCAACATCGGCTACGTCTCGCCGGGCTACCTGCCGGTGCGCGCAGGGGACCAGGACCTGCGCCTGCCGGCGAAGGGCGACGGCAGCCAGGACTGGCAGGGCGTCCGCCCCTTCGCCGACGTGCCGAAGACGCTGAACCCGGCGCAGGGCTGGATCGCCAACTGGAACAACCGCTCCGGCAAGGGCACGGTCTCGACCGTCGAGGGCAGCCCCTGGGGCTCGGCCGACCGCGTCGTGGAGATCATGTCGCGGATCGAGGCGAAGGACCGCTTCTCGCCGGAGGAGGTCTGGAACATCCTGCCGGAGACGAGCTTCGTCGACGTCAACGCCCGCTACTTCGTGCCGCGCATCCTCGAGGCTGGCGCGGGCCTGCCGGCCGACGACCCGCGCCAGCCGATGCTCGCCGCGCTCGCCGGGTGGGACAGCCGGCAGATCCGCGACGCCGACGGCAAGGCCACCTCGCCCGCCGTCGCCATCCTGCGCAAGTGGATGGACGTCATGGTCGCGGACGTGCTCCTCGACGACGCGCCGGCGATCCCGGCCAAGGTGATGCAGATCCGCATCGCGCTCCCCTCGGCGCTCCTCAACAACGCGCTGATGGGCGAGGCGGCGGGGGTGCCGCAGGCCTACGACTTCTTCAACGGCGCCGACCCGGACGCCGTGGTTCTTGCGGCGCTGGAGAAGACCCGCGCGGCGCTGACCGAGCAGTTCGGCAGCGCCGACGTGGCCGAGTGGCGGCTGCCGCTCGACCAGCACGTCTTCGACACCAAGAACTACCTCGGCGTCCCGCAGGCCGGGGCGGGCGAGGGGCTGGCGATCGGCACCGCGATGAACCGCGGCACCGAGAACGACATGATCCGCTTCGCGGACGGCAAGGTCAGCTTCTGCGCCGTCACGCCCCCGGGCCAGAGCGGCTTCGTCGCGCCGGACGGCACGAAGTCCCCGCACTACCAGGACCAGCTGCAGCTCTACGCGGACTTCGGCTGCCGCCCGCAGGCCTTCTACCGTGAGGACGTCGAGAAATCCGCGGTGGCGAAGGCGACCTTCACCATCGAATGATGGCGGCTGCCGGGCGGAGACGCCCGGCGGAACGACTTTTGCGGCTCAGGAGGGCGTGCGATGGGGATCTGGTCCTGGGACGGCATCGTCCCCGTCGTCGACCCGGAGGCCTTCGTCCACCCGGACGCCACGGTCATCGGCGACGTCATCCTCGCGGCAGGGGTCTATATCGGCCCGCAATGCGTGCTCCGCGGCGATTTCGGCCGCATCGAGATCGGCGCGGGGGCGAACGTGCAGGAGACCTGCGTCGTCCACACCTTCCCGAACCTCGGCGTCGTCGTCGAGCCTTCGGGCCATATCGGCCACGGGGCGGTGCTGCACGGCTGCCGGATCGGGCGGAACGCCATGGTGGGGATGAACGCCGTCGTCATGGACGAGGCGGAGGTCGGGGCCGATTCCATCCTCGGGGCCATGGCCTTCGTGCCGGCCGGACGGAAGATCCCGCCGCGGAGCCTTGCCGTCGGCTCGCCGGCGAAGGTCGTCCGCACGCTCTCGGACCAGGAGATCGACTGGAAGACCCGCGGCACCGGCGTCTACCAGCGCCTCGCGCTGGAGGCGGGGGAGAAGCTCGCCCGGGCCGAGCCGCTGGCCGCGCCCGAGCCGGACCGCCGCCGCGTCCGGGCGCCGGACTACGATCCGCTGGTGGCGGCGCGGCTGAAGCTCGGGGACTGAACAGGGCGGGCCTTCCCGGCTCTTCCTCAATGTCCCCGGATCGGGGCGCGCTCGGGCCCGTGGCTGCGCTTGCTCGTGCCGAAGGTCTTCTCGATCCGGCAGCGCACCGGATGGATCGTCGCGTTCCACGCCCGCCTGGCGCGCGACGACTTGTGGATCCGTCGCACGATCATCGGCGTCCCGCCGTGGGCGCCTACCGGACGCCCTTGATCCCTTCGAGGATCAGCGTGGTCGCAACCTCGGCGTAGTCCTCGCGGCTGACGGCGCCGCCGTCGTCGAACCACATGTAGACCCAGTTCATCATGCCGAAGAGCGACATGGTGACGGGCATCAGCAGCGGCCGCTCCGGGCGGTCGAGGTCAGGGCGGACGCGTTTCAGCACGCCGGCGAAGTGGCGGACGATCTGGCGCTCCACCGCCCGGATCTCGCCGCGCTGCTCCTCGGTCAGGGCGGACGTGCCGACGAGCTGCACCTTGTGGGCGTCGTCGGCGCCCCGGTACTTCTCCAGCACCACCCCGACCAGGCGGCGGAGCTGCGCCTCCGGCGCGAGCCCGGGGTCGATCGCATCCGCCACGGCGGCCTCGAGATCGACGAGGTGCTCGTGGACGATCGCGAAGATCAGCACGTCCTTGCTCGGGTAGTAGTGGTAGAGCAGCGCCTTGGAGACGCCGGAGCGGATGGCGATCTGGGCCATCGAGGCCTTCTCCATCCCTTGCTCGGCGAAGACCGCCGCGGCGCTCAGCAGGAGGCCGTGCTGCTTTTCCTCGAAGTCGCTGGCGCGGGTCCGTGCCATGCCGTCAGTTCCGTTCCCATAGCCGGACGCGGTTCGGGGACGGCCGCAGGCGGCCGCCCCCCTCGGGTCAATTCGTTGTCCGTCCGGGCGGTCAAATCATTCTTTGGGCCGATTGTCCACGACCCGCTTCGCCTTGCCCTCGGAGCGCTGGACGCTGTTCGGGTCGGCGATGTCGATCTTCGTCGAGACGCCGACCACGCTCTTGATGTGGTGGGCGAGCTCCTTCGCCGAGGCGGCGCGGGCCTCCGCCGAGGCGGCGCCGGCGGCGGCCTCGACGTGGACGATCATGTCGTCCATGCGGCCCTTGCGGACGAGCTCGATCTGGAAATGCGGAGCGAGCCCGGCGCATTTCAGGATCTGCTCCTCGATCTGGGTCGGGAAGACGTTGACGCCGCGCAGGATGATCATGTCGTCGGACCGGCCCGTGACCTTCTCCATGCGGCGCATGGAGCGGGCGGTGCCGGGCAGCAACCGGGTGAGGTCGCGGGTGCGGTAGCGGATCATCGGCAGGCCCTCCTTGGTGAGGGTCGTGAAGACGAGCTCGCCGAGCTCGCCGTCGGGGAGGACGGCGCCGGTCTCGGGGTCGATGATCTCGGGGTAGAAGTGGTCCTCCCAGACGTGGAGGCCGTCCTTGGTCTCGACGCACTCGTTGGCGACGCCGGGGCCCATGATCTCGGAGAGGCCGTAGATGTCGACGGCGTCCATGGCGAAGGCCTGCTCGATCTCCTCGCGCATGGCGTTCGTCCACGGCTCCGCCCCGAAGATGCCGACCTCGAGCGAGCTCTCGCGCGGATCGAGGCCCTGGCGGCGGAACTCGTCCTGGATCGACAGCATGTAGGACGGCGTCACCATGATGATCCGCGGCTTGAAGTCCTGGATCAGGGTGACCTGCCGCTCGGTCATGCCGCCGGAGATCGGGACGACGGTGCAGCCGAGGCGCTCGGCCCCGTAGTGCGCGCCGAGGCCGCCGGTGAAGAGGCCGTAGCCATAGGCGATGTGGGCGATGTCGCCGGGGCGGCCGCCGGAGGCATAGATCGAGCGGGCGATCAGGTCGGCCCAGGTCGAGATGTCGTTGGCGGTATAGCCGACGACGGTCGGCTTGCCGGTGGTGCCGGAGGAGCCGTGGATGCGGCTGAGCTTCTCGCGGGGGACGGCGAACATGCCGAAGGGATAGGTGTCGCGCAGGTCCTGCTTCACGGTGAAGGGGAACTTGGCGAGGTCGGCGAGGGTCTTTAGGTCGTCGGGGTGGACGCCGTGGTCGTCGAAGCGCTTCCGGTAGAAGGCCGAGTTCTCGTAGGCGTGGCGGACGGACCACTTCATCCGCTCGAGCTGGAGCCCGGCGATCTCGTCGCGCGAGGCGTTCTCGATGGCGTGGAGGCCCTCGCGGGACAGGGTGGCGGTGGTCATGTCAGGCTTCCTCCCAGATGCGTTGCTGGATGCGTTGCGGGCGCCGGTCACTCCGGCAGGTGGGTTCCCTTGACGGTGCGCGAATGGCCGCGGAACACGGCGATCCGCTCGCCACGGTCGTTGGTCACGGTGACGTCGTAGATGCCGTCGCGCCTGCCGCGGTGCAGCTCGCGGGCGGCGGCGGTCAGGCGGTCGCCGCGGCGGCCGGGGGCGAGGTAGGTGATCGCGGCCTGGTGGCCGACGGTGCGCTGGTTTTGGCCGTTGCAGGCGAAGGCGAAGGCGCTGTCGGCGAGCGTGAAGATGTAGCCGCCATGGGCGAGGCCGTGGCCGTTCAGCATGAACTCGGCGACGTCCATCGAGAGCGTCGCCTCGCCGGGGGCGATATGCTCGATCCGCATCCCGAGCTGCTGCGAGGCCTTGTCGTCGGCCCACATCGCCGCGGCGCAGGCCTCGGCGAGCTGTTGGGGGGAGAGGGCGGCGGCCGTGGTCATCGTCCCTTGAACTCCGCCGGGCGCTTCTCGAGGAAGGCGACGACGCCCTCCGCGTAGTCGGCGGTGCGGCCGGCCTCGCGCTGGAGGTCGCGCTCGAGGTCGAGCTGGGCGTCGAGCGTGTTGCCCGCGGCGGCCTGGATGGCGCGCTTGGTGAGGCCGAGGCCGCGGGTCGGGCCGGCGGCGAGGCGCTTCGCGATCGCCGTCGCCTCGGCGAGCAGGTCGGCGTCGTCGACGACCTTCCAGATCAGGCCCCAGTCGGCGGCGGTCTCGGCCGGGAGCGGCTCGGCGAGGAGCGCCAGCGCCTTGGCGCGGGGCTCGCCGAGGATGCGGGCGAGCGACCAGCTGCCGCCGGCGTCGGGGACGAGGCCGATCTTCGCGAAGGCCTGGATGAACTTCGCCGAGCGGGCGGCGAGCACGATGTCGCAGGCGAAGGCGATGTTGGCGCCGGCGCCCGCGGCGACGCCGTTGACGGCGCAGACGACGGGCTTCTCCAGCGCGCGGATCAGGCGCAGCGTCGGGTTGTAGAAGGTGTCGAGCGTCACGCCGAGGTCCGGCGGCTGGGTCGCCTTGCGCGGGTCGCGGTCGCCAAGGTCCTGGCCGGCGGAGAAGCCGCGGCCGGCGCCGGTGAGGAGGACCGCACGGACGGCCGCGTCGGCGGCGGCCCGCTCGAAGCCGGCGCGGAGCGCGCGATGCATCTCCTCGTTGAAGGAGTTGAGCTTGTCGGGGCGGTTGAGCGTGAGCGTCAGCACGCCCGCGTCGAGGGAAGTCAGCAGCGTGTCGGCCATGTCGTTTCCGGTTCCTCCTGCGGGCCCGGCGCTCGGGGCGTCGCCGTTTGTCCTGCGCTGAAAAAAGATGTTGCATAAACCGACCGGCCGGTCAATGATAAAACCAACGAACGGGAGGAAATCCAGAATGAGCACCCTGCTCGCCCGCCACAAGGCGCTGCTCGACGACGCGCTGGCCGCGCTGGTCACGCGCGGATTCTGGACGCCTTTTCCGGAAGTTCCGAGCGGGAAGATCTATGGCGAGACCGCGCGGGCCGACGGGCTCGCCGCCTTCGAGGCGCGGCTTGGCAAGCCCTTCGAGATGGCCGGCCATCCCGAATCGGGACGGGTCGGCGCCGAGGCCTCGCCGTTCGGGCCGGCGCTCGGGATCTCGTATCCGACGGCGGACGCAGAAGCGCTGGTCGCGGCCGCCGAGGCGGCGGGGCCGGCATGGGCGGCCGCGGGGCCGGAGCTGCGCGTCGGCGTGTGCCTCGAGGCGCTGGTCCGGCTGAACGCGATGAGCTTCGAGATCGGGTCCGCCACGATGCACACGACCGGGCAGCCGTTCGCGATGGCGTTCCAGGCGGGCGGCCCGCACGCGCAGGACCGGGGGCTGGAGGCGGTGGCCGTGGCCTGGGCGGAGATGACGCGGAGCCCGGCCGGCGCGGTGTGGGAGAAGCCGCAGGGCAAGGCGGCGCCGCTCGTGATCGAGAAGCGCTGGAGCCTGGTGCCGCGTGGGGTGGGGCTGGTCATCGGCTGCAACACCTTCCCGACTTGGAACAGCTATCCCGGGCTCTTCGCGAGCCTCGCGACGGGGAACCCGGTCATCGTGAAGCCGCATCCGGCGGCGACGCTGCCGCTGGCGCTGACCGTCGCGGTGCTGCGCGACGTGCTCGCCGAGGCGGAGCTGCCGCGCGACGTCGTGCTGCTGGCCGCCGATTCGGCGGAGGCGCCGCTGGCGAAGGCGCTGGTCGCGCATCCGGGGGTCGGGATCGTCGACTACACCGGATCGAACGCCTTCGGCGAATGGGTGCGGACGAACGCCCGCGGGGCGCAGGTCTATACCGAAGAGGCCGGGGTCAACTCGGTGGTCGTCGCCGGGACGGACGCCTTCGCGGCGATGTGCGACAACCTCGCCTTCTCGCTGGCGCTCTACTCCGGCCAGATGTGCACGACGCCGCAGGACATCTTCGTCCCGAGGGGCGGGATCGAGACCGACGAGGGGCACAAGGGCTTCGACGAGGTGGCGGCCGGGATCGCGGCGGCGGCGGACGCGCTCCTCGCCGATCCGGCGCGGGCCGCCGGGGTCTGCGGGGCGATCGCCAACCCGGCGACGCTCGAGCGCGTCGCCGCCGCGCGCGGCCTCGGCCAGGTGGTGCGCGACAGCGGGCCGGTCGGCGAGGGCCGCACCGCCTCGCCGCTGATCCTCGCCGTCGACGCCGCCGACGAAGCGGCCTACGGCGAGGAGCGGTTCGGGCCGATCGCCTTCGTGGTCGCGGTCGCGGACGCGGACGAGGGCGTCGCCCGCGCGACGGACCTCGCCCGGCGCAAGGGCGCGATCACCGCGGCGCTCTACGACACCGACGAGGACCGCATCCTGCGGGCCGCGGAGGCCTTCGCCCACGCGGGGGTCAACCTGTCCGTGAACCTGACCGGCGGCATCTACGTGAACCAGAGCGCCGCCTTCAGCGACTACCACGTCACCGGCCTCAATCCGGCCGGCAACGCCAGCCTGACCGACGCCGCCTTCGTCGCCGGCCGCTTCCGGCGGGCGATGTGGCGTCGGCCCAAGGCCGCCTGAGAAAACCACGCAAGCAACCCTGGGGGAGGAACCCGAATGCAAGCCCTGAACACCACTGCGCTCGCCATGCTCGCCGCGCTCGGCCTCGCCTCCGCGGCGTCGGCCGAGATCCGGATCGGCGTGACGGTTTCCGAGACCGGCCCGGCCGCGTTCCTCGGCGATCCCGAGGCGAAGACGCTGAAGATGATGGCCGACAAGGTGAACGCAGAGGGCGGGATCAACGGCGAGGAGATCGCGCTGACGCTCTACGACGACGGCGGCGACCCGAACAAGGCGCGCACCTTCGCCACCCGCCTCGTCGAGGACGACGAGGTGGTCGCGATCATCGGCGGCACCACCACCGGCACCACGATGTCGATCATCCCAGTGGTCGAGGACGCCGAGATCCCGTTCATCTCGCTCGCAGGCGCCATCGAGATCATCGACCCGGTCAAGGAATGGGTGTTCAAGACCCCGCACACTGACCGCATGGCCTGCCAGAAGATCTTCGAGGACATGAAGGCGCGCGGGATCACCAAGATCGGCATGATCTCCGGCACCGACGGCTTCGGCGCCTCGATGCGCAAGCATTGCCTCGAGGTGGTCGGGGACTACGGGATCGAGATCCTGGCGGACGAGAGCTATGGGCCGACCGACGCGGACATGACGCCGCAGCTCACCAACATCAAGAACACCGCCGGAATCGAGGCGGTGCTGAACCCGGGCTTCGGCCAGGGGCCGTCGATCGTGACGCGCAACTACCAGCAGCTCGCGGTCGGGCTGCCGCTCTACCAGAGCCACGGCGTGGCCTCGAAGGGCTTCATCGACCTCGCCGGCGCCGATGCGGCGGAGGGCGTGCGGCTGCCCGGCACCGCTCTCCTCGTCGGCGACCTGCTGCCCGAGGGCGATCCGCAGAAGCCGGTCGTGGCGGCCTATGTCGCGGAGTACCAGGCGGCGAACGGCGAGGCGCCCTCGACCTTCGGCGGCTACGCCCACGACGCCTTCGCCATCCTGGTCGACGCGCTGAAGCGCGCGGGGTCGAGCGACCCGGCCGACATCCGCGACGCCATCGAGGCGACGGCGGGCCTCGCCGGCACCACCGGCGTCGTGACCATGTCGAAGGAGGACCACCTCGGCTTCGACCTCTCGGCGTTCCGGATGCTGGAGATCAAGGGCGGCGACTGGACCCTCACCGAGTAACGCCGCCGGCAGGCGGGCGCGCGCCCCCTGCCCCATCAGCCGACCGCCGGGCGGGCAGCCCGCCCGGCGCCGTCCGCCCCCTTCCCCCTCCTCCCGCTGGAGCTCGACGCCCCATGCCCGAACTCATGCAATTCCTGCTGTCCGGCGTGACGGTCGGCGCGGTCTACGCGCTCGTCGCGCTCGGCTTCACCATCATCTACAACGCCTCCGACGTGGTGAACTTCGCCCAGGGCGAGTTCGTCATGCTCGGCGGCATGATCACCGTCTTCGCCAGCATGGCGGGGCTGCCGCTGCCGCTCGCGGCGCTGATCGCCATCGCGGCGACGGCCATGGTGGGCGTGGCGCTCAACAAGCTCGCCATCGAGCCGGCGCGTGGCGCGCCGGTGGTGTCGCTGATCATCATCACCATCGGCGCCTCGATCTTCATCCGCGGGGTGGCGCAGCTCGTCTTCGACAAGCAGCTGCACCGCTTCCCGGCGTTCTCCGGCGACACGCCGATCCAGGTCCTCGGCGCGACCATCCTGCCGCAGTCGCTCTGGGTGCTCTTCGGCGCGATCTGCGTCTTCGTCGGCCTCTGGGCGTTCTTCACCAAGACGCTGACCGGGCGGGCGGTGCTCGCCACCTCGAACAACCGGCTCGCGGCGCAGCTCGTCGGCATCAACACCAACTGGGTGATGACGCTCTCCTTCGCGCTCTCCGCGGGGATCGGGGCGCTCGCCGGCGTTCTGGTCACGCCGATCACCAACACCGCCTACGACGTCGGCATCCCGCTAGCGCTCAAGGGCTTCGCCGCGGCGATGCTCGGCGGCATGGGCGTGCCGGTGGGGGCGCTGGTCGGCGGCATCCTGCTCGGGCTGATCGAGGCGCTGACGGCGGGCTACCTGAGCTCGGTCTACAAGGACGCGGCGGCCTTCGTCGTGATCCTCGTCGTGCTCTTCGTGATGCCGCAGGGCATCTTCGGCCGCAAGTCGACGGACCGGGTGTGACGATGGCCAGCAAGCGCGTCACGCTCCTCGTCCTCGCGGCCATCGTAATTCTGTCGCCGCTGTTCTTTCCCTCCAACTACTACTACCGCATCGGCTCGCTGATCTTCGTCAACGGCCTCGCCGTGACCGGGCTCGTCATCCTGATCGGCTACGCCGGGCAGATCAGCCTGGGGCACGCGGGCTTCGTCGGGATCGGCGCCTATGCCTGCGCGCTCGCGCCGATCCATCTCGGGCTGCATCCGGGGCTCGCGGCCATCCTCGGCGCAGCGGTCTCGGGGGGGCTCGCCTGGGCGGTCGGGCGGCCGGTGCTGCGGCTCAAGGGCTACTACCTCGCGGTGGCGACGCTCGGGCTCGGCATCCTCGTCTCGATGATCCTCGCCAACGAGGCCTGGCTCACCCGCGGCCCCGACGGGATCGAGGTGCCCGACCTCGGCCTCAACGACGTGCTGGAGGCGATCGGGATCGACCTCTCCAACTCGCAGTTCTGGTACTTCTTCTCCGGCCTCGTGCTGGTCCTCGGCGGCTGGGTGGCGCTCAACCTCTACGACAGCCCGAGCGGCCGGGCGCTGCGCGCGCTCCACGGCTCGGAGATCGCGGCGCGCACGGTCGGGATCGACGTCTCGCGGGCGAAGCTGCAGGCCTTCGTCATCTCGGCGGTCTACGCCTCGCTCTCGGGCTCGCTCCTCGCGCTGCAGAACAAGTTCGTCACCCCGGACGTCGCCGGCTTCATGCACTCGATCGAGATGGTCACCATGGCGGTGCTGGGCGGCGTCGGCTCGGTGCTCGGCGCGTTCCTCGGCGCGGCGATCCTGACGACGCTGCCGCAGGTGCTGACCGTGTTCCAGGAGTACGAGCAGATCCTGCTCGGCCTCGTGATGATGCTCTGCATGATCTTCATGCGCGAGGGGCTGCTTCCCAGCATCCTGCGCGCGCTGCGGGGGAAGGAAAAATGAGCACGCTTCTCGAAGTTTCCGGCCTCGGCATCACCTTCGGCGGGCTAAAGGCCGTCCAGGACGTCGGCTTCCGCGTCAACCCGGGCGAGATCGTCTCGGTGATCGGGCCGAACGGCGCCGGCAAGACCACGCTCTTCAACATGATCTCGGGGGTCTACCAGCCCTCGACGGGGAGCGTGCGGCTCGACGGCGAGGACGTGACGGGCATGGACCCGTTCCTGCTCGCCCGCCGCGGCCTCAGCCGCACCTTCCAGAACCTGCAGATCTTCCAGACGATGACGGTGCTGGAGAACGCCATCGCCGGCTTCCACCTGCAGGAGAAGGGCCCGCTCCTCGCCGATCTGCTGCACCTGCCGTCGATGAAGGCGCGGGCGCGGGCGGCGGCGGGGGAGGCGCGCGGGCTCCTCGAGCGCGTGCGGCTCTCCGGCGCCGCCGAGAAGGAGGCGAGCTCGCTCTCCTACGGCGCGCTGAAGCGGCTGGAGATCGCGCGCGCCCTGGCGCTGAAGCCGCGGGTGCTGCTCCTCGACGAGCCGGCCGCCGGCTGCAACGCGGTGGAGACCGAGGAGATCGACCACCTGATCGCCGAGGTCGCCGCCTCCGGCGTCGCCATCCTGCTGGTGGAGCACGACATGAAGATGGTCATGCGCATCTCGAACCACATCGTCGTGCTCGACCACGGCGAGAAGATCGCCGAGGGCAAGCCCGAGGAGGTCAGCCGCAACCCCAAGGTCATCGAGGCCTATCTCGGGACGGAAGCGACGGAGGCGACCCATGCTTAGCGTCGAGGGGCTGCGCTCCCGCTACGGCCGCATCGAGGTGCTGCACGGCATCGACCTCGCGGTCAACTCCGGCGAGATCGTCACCGTGGTCGGCGCGAACGGCGCCGGCAAGACCACGCTCTTGCGCTGCCTGTCCGGCGTGCAGCCGGTCTCGGGCGGCAGCATCACCTTCCGGGGCGAGAGCTTCACCGCCGTGCCCGCCTACAAGCGGCTCGGCCACGGCCTCGCCCAGTCGCCCGAGGGCCGGCAGATCTTCACCAACCTGACGGTTGAGGAGAACCTCCGGCTCGGCGCCTTCCTCTTTGCCGACGAGAGGGTGGAGAAGGACATGGCGAACGCCTTCGCCATGTTCCCGATCCTCAAGGAGAAGCGCAACCTCGTCGCCGGCGGCCTCTCGGGCGGCCAGCAGCAGATGCTCGCCATCACCCGGGCGCTGATGGGACGGCCGTCCTGCCTCCTGCTCGACGAGCCGTCGATGGGCCTCGCGCCGATCATCGTCGCGCAGATCTTCGATGTGGTCCGCTCGATGCGCGAGCTCGACGTCACGGTGCTGCTGGTCGAGCAGAACGCTTACGGGGCGCTCAAGATCGCCGATCGCGGCTACGTCCTCGAGACCGGGCGCGTCACCATGAGCGGGTCCGCGGCCGAGCTGATCGCCGATCCGCGCATCCGCGAAGCCTACCTGGGGATCTGAGCATGACCGACACGCCCGTTTCGATCGCCCGCGAGGGCCGCGTGGCCGTGGTGACGGTGGACAATCCGCCGGTCAACGCGCTTGGGCAGGCCGTGCGCCAGGGCCTCTGGGACGCCGTCGAGGCGCTCGACGCCGATCCGTCGGTCGCGGCCGTGGCGCTGGTCTGCGCCGGGCGGACCTTCATCGCCGGCGCCGACGTCAACGAGTTCGGCAAGGCGCCGGAGCCGCCGCATTTGCCCGACCTCGTCGCCCGCATCGAGGCGGCGGCGAAGCCGTGGACGGCGGCGATCCACGGCTCGGCGCTCGGCGGCGGCTTCGAGGTGGCGCTCGGCTGCCGGTTCCGGATCGCGGCGCCGGACGCCGTGGTCGGGCTGCCGGAAGTGACGCTCGGGGTGATGCCCGGCGCCGGCGGCACGGTCCGGCTGCCGCGGCTGGTCGCGCCGGAGGTGGCGGTCGAGATCGTCACCGGCGGCAAGCCGGTGAAGGCCGCGCGGGCGCTGGAGCTCGGGCTGATCGACGCGGTGGCCGAGGGCGACCTGCGCGCCGCCGCGGTCGCGTTCGCTGCCGAGGCGCGGCCGCTGCCCGAGCCGCTGTCGGCGCGTACGCCGAAGGCGGCGCCGGCGGGATACTGGGAGGAGGCCGGCAAGGCGGTCGCCAAAGCGGCCAGGGGCGAGGCGGCGCCGCTCCGGGCGCTGGCGAGCCTGCGCAAGGCCACCGAGGTCGGCTTCGCCGAGGCGATGGCGTTCGAGCGCGAGGGCTTCCTGGCGCTGCGGGCCTCGCCCGAGGCGGCGGCGCTGCGGCACGTCTTCTTCGCCGAGCGCGCCGCGCCGCGGCCGGCGGCGATCAAGGGCGTCGCGCCGCGGCCCGTCCGCAGCGCGGCGGTGATCGGCGGCGGCACCATGGGCGCCGGGATCGTCGCCGCGCTGCGCGACGCCGGCATCCCGGCGACGCTGGTCGAGCGCGACCCGGAGGCGCTGGCGCGGGGTCTCGCGAACCTGCGCGGCATCTTCGAGGGCGCCGTGAGACGCGGGCGGCTGGCCGAGGCGGCCGCGGCGGAGCGGATCGCCGGGGTGACGGGGACGACCGATTATGGCGACCTCGCCGACGTGGATCTGGCGATCGAGGCGGTGTTCGAGGACATCGCGGTGAAGCGGGCGGTGTTCGAGGCGCTCGGCAAGGCGTGCCGGGCGGACGCGATCCTCGCGACCAACACCTCCTATCTCGACCCGCAGGCGATCGCCGAGGGCGTTCCGGGGCCGGAGCGGTTCATCGGGCTGCACTTCTTCAGCCCGGCCAACGTGATGAAGCTCCTGGAGATCGTGCCGACGCCGGAGACCTCGCCCGAGACGCTGGCGACCGGGTTCGCGCTGGCGGCGCGGCTCCGCAAGGTGCCGGTGCAGGCGGGGCTCTGCGACGGGTTCATCGGCAACCGCATCCTCAAGCGCTACCGCGCGGCGGCGGAGGCGCTGGTGCGTCGGGGCGTGGCGATCGCCGAGGTCGACGCGGCGATGCGCGGCTTCGGCTTCGCGATGGGGCCGTTCGAGGCGCAGGACCTCGGCGGGCTCGACATCGCCTTCCTCCAGCGCGAGGGGGCGCGGGGGCGCGGCGAGGACGTGCCGGAGGCGCTGGGCGACATTCTCGTCCGCGCGGGGCGCAAGGGGCAGAAGACCGGCGGCGGCTGGTACGACTACGCGGAAGGCGACCGCAGGCCACGGCCCTCGGCCGAGGTGGCGCGGCTCCTCGGCGGCGAGATCGCCGGGGGCGAGATGCCCGCGGACATCGCCGATCACCTCGTCGCCGAGATGGCGGCCGAGGGGGATGCGATCCTCGCCGAGGGGATCGCGACGCGGCCAGGGGACATCGACCTCGTGGAGATCCACGGCTACGGCTTCCCGCGCCGCAAGGGCGGGCCGATGTTCCATCGCGGGAACCGCGGCGCGCGCTGAGAACGGCCCGGCCGATCCAGCGGGATCCTCGCCGAAACGCGAGGATCCTATTTACGCAAACATTTCAATACGTTGCCATCATAACACGTGTGTTAGCCCCCTGAGACCCTCGTTCCGCAGCTCCGGCGCTTGCCGACCGCGGGCGCCGGCCGGCGTTCTGGACCGCGGCGGCGGGGTGGGCTAGAGAGGCGGCCATGCGCGCGACGCCCGAACCGCCGAAGCCTGCCCGCCCCGCTTCCGGGCCCAATACCGGTAAGGACAAGGCCGGCCGGCTGGCCGAGGCCCTGCGCGCCAATCTCGCCCGCCGCAAGGCGCAGAAGCGCAAGCGCGCGGCCGCGGAGGATGCGGCCGGCGGCGACCGGGCGGAGTAGCGAGGGAACATGGACAGCATTCTCGTCCGCGGCGGGCGCCGGCTCGCCGGGCGCATTCCGATCTCCGGGGCCAAGAACGCCTGTCTGGCGCTGATGCCGGCGGCGCTGCTGACCGACGACCCGCTGACGCTGACCAACGCGCCGCGGCTCTCGGACATCCGCACGATGCGCCAGCTGCTGGAGAGCCTCGGCTGCGAGGTGGCGAGCCTCCAGGCCGGCGGGGTGCTGGTGATCGGCGCGCAGGAGATCGCCAACCATACGGCGGACTACGACATCGTGCGCAAGATGCGCGCCTCGATCCTCGTGCTCGGACCGATGCTCGCCCGCGACGGCCATGCGGTGGTGTCGCTGCCGGGCGGCTGCGCCATCGGGGCGCGCCCCGTGGACCTGCACCTGATGGGGCTGGAGCGGCTCGGCGCGACGCTCGAGCTGCGCGACGGCTACGTCCATGCCAGCGCGCCGAGCGGACTGCGGGGGGGCGTGGTCGACTTCCCGATGGTCTCGGTGGGCGCGACCGAGAACCTGCTGATGGCGGCCACGCTGGCCCGGGGCACGACGGTGCTGCGGAACGCCGCGCGCGAGCCGGAGATCGTCGACCTCGCGCGCTGCCTGCGCGCCATGGGGGCGCAGATCGCCGGCGAGGGCACGGAGACGATCGAGATCGAGGGCGTCGCCCGGCTGCACGGCGCGACGCATCCGGTGGTCGCCGACCGGATCGAGCTCGGCACCTACATGCTCGCCCCGGCGATCGCCGGCGGCGAGGTGGAGCTGGTCGGCGGACGGCGCGAGCTGGTCGCGGCCTTCGCCGACAAGCTGGAGGAGGCGGGCGTCTCCGTCGAGGAGACGGCGGAGGGGGTGAAGGTCTCCCGCCACAATGGCCGGATCCTGCCGGTCGACGTGGAGACCGCCCCCTATCCCGGCTTCCCCACCGACCTGCAGGCGCAGATGATGGCGCTGCTCACCCTCGCCGACGGGGTCAGCCGGCTCGAGGAGCGCATCTTCGAGAACCGCTTCATGCATGCGCCCGAGCTCACCCGGATGGGCGCGCGGATCGAGGTCCATGGCGGCGCGGCGACGGTGACGGGGGTGGAGCGGCTGAAGGGCGCCCCGGTGATGGCGACCGACCTGCGGGCGAGCGTCAGCCTGATCCTCGCCGGGCTCGGCGCCGAGGGCGAGACGCGGGTGGCGCGGGTCTATCACCTCGACCGCGGCTACGAGCGGGTCGAGGAGAAGCTCTCCGCCTGCGGGGCCGAGATCGAGCGCGTCACGGAGCGGGCGGCCTGATGGCGGCGGACGCCCGCTTCGAGGACGGCGCGGAGCTGCCGCTGCGGCTGGCCGCGGCGTCGGCGGAGGATCTCGCGGTCCTGTCGGCGCTCGTGCAGGACGCCGTCGCCGCGGTGAGCGACGTCGCCTGGACGCCGAAGCGGCGGCGGCTGACGCTGCTGCTGCGCCGGTTCCGCTGGGAGGACGCCCCCGCCGCCGAGCGGCAGGGCCGGCCCTTCGAGCGGGTGCAGTCGATCCTGACGATCGGGAGCGCGCTGAAGACCCGGTCGAGCGGCGTCGACCCCGCCGACCGCGACACCGCCGTCTCGGTCCTGTCGATCGGCTTCGAGCCGGGCGAGGACGGCGCGGGCGTGCTGCGGGTGATCCTCGCCGGCGACGGCGAGATCGCGGTCGAGGTGGAATGCCTCGACGTGACCCTGGTCGACGTGAGCCAGCCCTACCTCGCGAGCGCCCCCCGGCCCCCCTCGCACGACGAGGCGTGAGCGTCCCACAGTGGGACGGGGATCATGTCTCTGAAATTTCCGGATAAAAGTGTTAACGAGGCAGTTATCCACAGGCTCGGCCGTGCGCGCCTGCCGGGGTGACGCCCTGCAAGGGGCGGCGCGATGCGGCGGCGGCGTCGGCGAGGCTTGAGGCGCCGGGCGGCGGAGGCTTGCTAACAGGCGGACGATCAATCGCGCCTCGGGGCCGGAGATCATGTTCGGGGAGCCGCCTTTTCGCAAAGCCGGAGGCTTGAGGCGCCGCGCGGCGGAGGATATGTCGCCGGAGACGGAGGGCGCGGATGCCGGTGTTTCTTTCCACGGCCGAGGCGGGGTTCGAGGGCCGCTTCGCGGCGCTCCTCGCGGCGAAGCGCGAGGCCGACGCCGACGTGGACGCGGAGGTGGCGGCGATCATCGCCGACGTGGCCGCGCGGGGCGACGCGGCGGTCATCGAGCGCACGGCGCGCTGGGACCGGCTGGAGCTGACGCCGGAGACGCTCGCCTTCTCGGCCGCCGAGATCGACGCGGCCTGCGCGGCGGTCGCGCCCGCGGACCGCGCGGCGCTGGAGCTCGCGGCGGCGCGGATCGAGGCCTATCACCGGCGGCAGCGGCCCGAGGACGCCCGCTGGACCGACGCGGCGGGGGCCGAGCTCGGCTGGCGCTGGACCGCGGTCGGGGCGGCGGGGCTCTATGTCCCGGGCGGGCTCGCCTCCTACCCGTCCTCGGTGCTGATGAACGCGATCCCGGCCCGGGTCGCCGGCGTGCCGCGGGTGGTCATCGCCGCGCCGACGCCGGGGGGCGCGGTCAACCCGCTGGTGCTGCTGGCGGCAAGGCTCGCCGGCGTCGAGACGGTCTATCGCATCGGCGGCGCGCAGGCGATCGCGGCGCTCGCGCATGGCACGGAGACCATCGCGCCGGTCGACAAGATCGTCGGCCCCGGCAACGCCTGGGTGGCGGCGGCGAAGCGGCGGGTGTTCGGGCGGGTCGGCATCGACATGATCGCCGGGCCCTCGGAGATCCTCGTGATCGCCGACGCGGACAACGACCCGGACTGGATCGCGCTCGACATGCTGAGCCAGGCCGAGCACGATCCGGCGGCGCAGGCGCTGCTCGTCACGGACGACGCGGGCTTCGGAGACCGGGCGGCGGCGGCGATCGAGGCGCGGCTCGCCACGCTCTCGCGGCGCGAGGTGGCGGGGGCGAGCTGGCGCGACTACGGGGCGGTGATCGTCGTGCGCGACTGGGACGAGGCGGCGCGGCTGGCCGACCGGATCGCGCCGGAGCACCTGGAGATCTGCACGGCCGACGCCGAGGGCCTGGCCGGGCGCATCCGCAACGCGGGGGCGATCTTCCTCGGCGCGCTGACGCCGGAGGCGATCGGCGATTATGTGGGCGGGCCGAACCACGTGCTGCCGACGGCGCGGTCGGCGCGGTTCTCGTCGGGGCTGTCGGTGCTCGACTTCATGAAGCGCACCACCCTCGCGCGGATGACGCCGGCGGCGCTGGCGGCGATCGGGCCGGCGGCGGAGCGGCTGGCGCGGTCGGAGGGGCTGGAGGCGCACGGGCTTTCGGTCAGGGCGCGGCTCGACCGGCTGAACGAGGGGTAGGTCCATGGCGGAAGATGAGAAGCCGGCGGAGCGGCTGATCGGGGTGACGCTCGACGAGACCGGGCTCGCGCCGGCGACGCCGGAGATCGAGCAGGAGCGGCGGGTGGCGATCTTCGACCTGATCGAGGAGAACCGCTTCGGCCTGCCCGGCCGCGAGGGAAGGCAGCCGCCCGCGGGGCCGTACCGGCTGAAGCTCGCCATCCAGGAGCGGCGGCTGGTCTTCGACGTCGACACCGAGGCGGGCGAGAAGGCGGGGGAGTTCCATCTGTCGCTGTCGCCGTTCAACCAGGTGGTGAAGGACTACTTCCAGATCTGCGAGGCCTATTTCGACGCGGTCAAGCGCCTGCCCCCGGCGCAGATCGAGGCGATCGACATGGGCCGGCGCGGCATCCACAACGAGGGCTCGCGCATCCTGATGGAGCGGCTGGAGGGCAAGGTGGAGACCGACATGGCCACGTCCCGCCGGCTGTTCACCCTGATCTGCGTGCTGCATTTCAAGGGCTGAAACGTTGTCCCAGCCCACCGCGGTCCTGTTCTGCTGCGACTACAACGCCGTGCGCTCGCCGATGGCCGAGGGCATGATGAAGAAGTACTACGGCAAGCGCATCTACGTGCAGTCGGCCGGAGTGAAGAACGAGCTCGACGTCGACGGGTTCTCGGTGGCGGTCGCGGCCGAGATCGGGGTGACGATCGAGAAGCACCGGGTGCGCAGCTTCCACCAGATGGAGGAATGGGGCGACCGGATCGACGCCTACGAGCTCATCATCGCGCTGTCGCCGTCGGCGATGCGGCAGGCCCAGGAATACACCCGCTACCACGCGATCGACGTGGAATACTGGCCGACCTTCGACCCGACCGGCCTCGGCGAGAGCCGCGAGGCCAAGCTCGCCGCCTACCGCCAGACCCGCGACATGATCGACAAGCGCATCCGCGACCGCTTCGGGCCGCCGGACGAGGAGGAGCCGGAAGGGGGCGAGTGAGGGTTTTCGCCTCGCGGCCCTGGGATGCCGGCCGATCCCTTGGGACGGAGCGAAAAATCGGGCCGGAATCCGGCTTGCCACCTTTTTGGAAGCGTTAGCCGGCGCGCCGACTTCGGCGCGCTCCAGCGCAAGGCCCTGGTTACCTTCTTGCGTCGAGACGCAAGCATCCCCGTCACGAGCTTGAGCCCGCGATGCAGACCCTCGCCAACCTGCGGGACGCCATCGGCGGCTTGACCGCCGCCGCAAGGAAGGCGGCGTCGCGGAGGGCGAAGGGCGGTTCGGCCGAGGCCGGTTGAGGCGACTTGCCGCCGCTCGCCGGAGGCGTCATCGAACCTTCACTTTGCCGCGGAACGGGCGGCGGGGTATTCCGGCGGCGCGCTGCGGCAGGAGGGGAGCATGGCGGAGGACGGGGAGCTCGACTGGCTGGAGGCGGAGCTGGCGGCGGAGCTCGACGAGGATTACGAGCTCGAGCTCTCGGAGCCGGCGCTGTCGGTGGAGCTGCGGCGGAGCGTCGCGCGCCGGCATGCCGACGCGATCGACCGGACCGCGTATTTCCGCGGGCTGCTCCGGTTGCAGTCGGAGCTGATCAAGCTGCAGAGCTGGGTCAGCCACCGCAAGGAGAAGATCGTCGTCCTGTTCGAGGGGCGCGACAGCGCCGGCAAGGGCGGCGTCATCAAGCGGATCACCCAGCGGCTGAACCCGCGGGTCGCCCGCGTGGTCGCCCTGCCCGCGCCCTCGGACCGCGAGAAGACGCAGTGGTACTTCCAGCGCTACGTGCCGCATCTGCCGGCGGGGGGCGAGATCGTGCTCTTCGACCGGTCCTGGTACAACCGCGCCGGGGTGGAGCGGGTGATGGGCTTCGCCACCGAGGACGAGGTCGCGCAGTTCTTCCACGACGTGCCGGAGTTCGAGCGGATGCTGGTCCGCTCCGGGATCCGGCTGGTGAAGTACTGGTTCTCGATCACCGACGAGGAGCAGCAGCTGCGCTTCCTGATGCGCATCCACGACCCGATGAAGCAGTGGAAGCTTTCGCCGATGGACCTGCAGAGCCGGGTGCGCTGGGAGGCCTACACCAAGGCCAAGGAGGAGATGTTCGCCCGCACCAGCATCCCCGAGGCGCCCTGGTACATCGTCGACGGCGTCGACAAGCGGCGGGCGCGGCTCAACTGCATCGACCACCTGCTCGGGCTCATCCCCTACAAGGACGTGCCGCACACGGAGATCGCGCTGCCGGAGCGGGTGTTCAACCCGGAATACGAGCGCAAGGTGCTGCCGCCGAAGCTCTACGTGCCGCAGAAGTACTGAGCGGGCGGCCTGCTGTGGCCGAAACAATGCGGCCTGTGGCGGGATCACGCGGTTATCGCTTGATTCTTTCCGGCCGGGGGATCATGTACGGCGCGCGGACGCGCCCTGGCGCGCTTCCGCCCGTTCCAATTGCATCGGATCCCACATGGCCAAGGAAGAGCTTCTCGAGTTTCCCGGGGTCGTGACCGAGCTGCTGCCCAACGCGACCTTCCGGGTGGAGCTCGAGAACGGCCATGTCATCATCGCCCATACCGCCGGCAAGATGCGCAAGAACCGCATCCGCGTGCTGGCCGGGGACAAGGTCCAGGTCGAGATGACCCCCTACGACCTGACCAAGGGTCGCATCAACTACCGCTTCAAGTAAGCCGTCGCCCGTGTCGTGGCCCCCGTGCAGCCGCGGCTGATCCTCGCCTCGGCGAGCCCGCGGCGGCGCGACCTGCTGGCGCAGGTGGGCGTGACGCCCGACGCGGTCGCCGCCGCCGACATCGACGAGACCCCGCTCTCCGGCGAGCTGCCGCGGGCCTGCGCCTTGCGCCTCGCCGCGGCGAAGGCCGCGGCCGTGGCGGCCGGGCCCGACGACGTGGTGCTGGCCGCCGACACGGTGGTGGCCTGCGGCCGGCGGCTGCTCGGCAGCCCCGAGGGGCCGGAGCAGGCGGCGGCGTTCCTGCGGCTGCTGTCGGGGCGGCGGCATCGGGTGACGACCGGCGTAGCAGTGCGGCGCGGCGGCAGGGACTGGGCGCGGGCGGTGGAGACGGTGGTGCGGTTCCGCGTGCTGAGCCCGGGCGAGATCGAGGCCTATGTCGCGTCCGGCGAGTGGCGCGGCAAGGCGGGGGGCTACGCCATCCAGGGCCGGGCGGCGGCCTTCGCGCCGTGGCTCGCCGGCTCCTACAGCGCCGTCGTGGGCCTGCCGATCCCCGAGACGCTGGCGCTGCTCGCCGCCGCGGGGTGGCGGGCGTGAGGGGGCGGCAGATCCTCGTCGAGCCGCGGGCGGGCGGCGGCGCGGCGGCGGCGCTGGTCGCCTGCGGCCTGCCGATCGCCGACGCGCCGGCGCTGCTCGCCGTCGCGGGGTGGCGGGCGTGAGGGGGCGGCAGATCCTCGTGGAGCCCCGGGCGGGCGGCGGCGCGGCGGCGGCGCTGGTGGTCGACGGGCGGCTGGAGGATCTGCTGGTCGATCCCGCCCCGGGCGATGCGGCGCCGCGGCCGGAGGCGATCTATCGCGCCGTGGCCGGGCGGCCGATGAAGGGGCTCGGCGGCGTGATGGTCGAGCTCGGCGGCGGGGCGACCGGGTTCCTGCGCGGGGCGCGGCTGCCGGCGCCGGGGGCGCGGCTCCTCGTGCAGGTCGCGACCTGGGCCGAGCCGGGCAAGGCGGCGCCGGTGACGACGCGGATCCGGCTGAAGGGCCGGCTCGCCATCCTGACCCCGGAGGCGCCGGGGGTGAACATCTCGCGGGCGATCGAGGACGGCGCGGCGCGCGAGGCCCTGGCGGCGGCGGCCGCGGCGACGATGGCGGGGGCGGGGGCGGAGCCCGGGCTGGGGCTGATCGTCCGCTCGCTGGCCGCGACCGCGGACCCGGCGGCGCTGGCGGCCGAGATCGCCGGGTTGCGGGCGCGGGTCGAGGGGCTGACGGCGGGCGGGCGCTCCGATCCGCCGGGCCTGCTTGCGGCGGCGCCGGGGGCGGCCGGGGAGGCGGCGCGCGACTGGCCGCTGGCGGCGGACGAGGCGGTGGAGGTCCATCCCGAGGCGCTGGCGCGGGCCGGGATCTGGGAGACGGCGGCGGGTTTGCTGCGGCCCGAGGCGGCGCTGCCGGGCGGGGCCTGGATGGCGATCGAGCCGACGCGGGCGCTGGTGGCGGTCGACGTCAACACCGGCGGCGACGCCTCGCCGGCGGCGGCGATCGCGGCCAACGTCGCGGCGGCGCGGGAGCTGCCGCGGCAGCTGCGGCTGCGGGGGCTCGGCGGGCAGGTGGTCGTCGACCTCGCGCCGCTCGCCAAGGCGGAGCGCGGCCGCATCGAGCAGGCGCTGACCGCGGCCCTGCGCCGCGACGGGGTGGAGACGACCATCGCCGGCTGGACGCCGCTCGGGCATCTGGAGCTGAACCGCAAGCGCGCCCGCCGCCCCCTCGCCGAGCTGCCGCTGCGCTGAGCGTGTTCACGCGTGAAAACTCGCTAAGTGATTGATTTCACGTGAGCGCGGGTTAATGGGGCGTTAGCGGCCGCACTGCGGTGGAGCCGAAGCGCGGCCGGAAGCAGGTCGCGACGGCGCCGCCAGACGGATTTGACCCGTGGCAAATCCGTCCGCGATCGCCCCTCGGGGCGCGAGCGCGATTCCGCGCTCGCCGGGGCGATCACGGACGGATGGCGCGCTCCCGCAGAAATCGGCGCCCCTCACGGCTTCCGCGCGCAACCGCGCTCCAGCCGTCGGCGCGGCGAAAGCAATGCTTTCGCTTGTCGCGCCGGGCCTCGCGGGCAAGCCCGCTTCGGTCGCTCGGCGTCCGCGCGCCCTCAGGGCATGCGTCGTGCAGTGTGTCAGCGGCAGGCGTTGGCCCGGCCGGGGCCGACGCGTGGCCGGCCGGGCGCTGGCGTTCGGGCCGGAGCCGTGCGAGGCTCCGTCGAGCAGGGAGGGAAGCGCCCGTGACCAGGATCGCCATCGCCATTCTCGCCAGCGTGACGCTCGCCGCCGCGGGGACGCCGGCCGCCGCCGGGAACAAGTCGAAGAACGTCGCGGCCGCCGTGGCGCTGGCGGCGGCGGCCGCGCTCGGGGTCGCCGCGCTGGCGCAGGACGACAGCGACTATCCGCCCGGCAAGACCTTCGCGACCGGCCAGCAGAAGGCGGAGTTCGAGGCGGGCTACCGCGACGGGCTCGCCGGGGCGCGCTATCGCAAGAGCCTGCCCGCCAATACCTACGGCGCCGGCTACGACGCCGGGCAGCGCGAGCGCAAGGCGCAGCAGGGCGGGGGCGGCGGGGCGAAGTTCTCCGGCGTGCCGCAGAAGGCGATGAAGGGCTGCGTCGACAAGGCGGCGAGCAACTGGAGCCTGCGCAAGAGCAGCATCTACGCCACCGACGCCCGCAAGGGCGCGGCGGGGACGTGGCTGATCGAGGTGGTCTCCGGCAAGCGGCAGGGCGTCTGCAACATGGCCGCCGACGGCACGACGAACGGCAAGTTCATCGACGGCGGCAGCCTCTGAGCCTTGCCCGCCCGGCGTCAGCCCTCGTGCGCGTCGAAGAGGCGGGCGATCTCGCGGAGGTCGGCGGGCGGCACGGGGCCGATCTCGAGGAGGTCGGGGCCCAGCGTCGCGATCGCCGGGAAGCGGCGGGCGGCGGCGTCGCAGGCGGGCTCGACCCGGCGGGCGAAGTCGCCGAACTCGGCGGCGAGGCGGGCGAGGTCGATGCGCCGCCCGGCGAGCAGCATCTCGATGGCGCGGCCGCGCACCCGGTCCTCCAGCCCGAGCGCGAGCCCGCGGGCCGTCGCGGAGGCGCCGGCGGCGGCGCGGGCGACGTAGGCGCCGGTCTCGGCGAGGTTCTGCACGTAGCCCTGCGGCAGCCGCGAGATCGAGGCGGCCCCGAAGCCGAGCGCCGCGTCGACCGGGGCGGCGAGCCAGCCGGCGAGGTCGCGGCGCAGCGCGCCCGCCGCGGCGGCCGCGGAAAGCGGATCGCCCGCGCGGACGAAGAGGTCGATCCCCAGCCGGGCGAAGCCGGCGGCGGCCAGCGCGGCCGCGCCGGCGGCGAACTGGGCCGCCCGCCCGGGCTCGGCGGGCAGGCTCAGTTCGGGGATCAGGCTCTGGCGCTTGGCCATCCAGGGGACGTGGGCGTAGCCCGTCAGCACGACCCGGTCGGGGGCGAGCGCCGCCGCGGCCGCGCAGGTCCCGGCGAAGGAGGCGGCGGTCTGCCGCGGCAGGCCGTAGAGGACCTCGATCGTCAGGTGGCGGACGCCGGCGGCGCGCAGCCGGCGGACGGTGGCGGCGACGCGGTCGAGCCGCAGCTCGCGGCCGATGGCGTCCTGCACGGCCGGGTCGAGGTCCTGGAGGCCGATGACGGCGGCGTCGACGCCGATCGCCAGGAGCGCGTCGAGGCGGTCGCGCGCCACGCCGTGCGGCTCGATCTCGACGCTGAAGCGGGCGTCCGGGGCGCGGGGCGCGAGGTCGTCGAGCGCGCGGCCGAGGGCGCGAATCGCCGGGGCGGGCAGGATCGTCGGCGAGCCGCCGGCCAGCGCCACGGCGACGAGGGTCGCGCCCGCCGGCAGGAGCCGGGCGGCGCGGCCGATCTCGGCGACGAGCGCCCCGGCATAGGCGAGGACCGGCGCGGCGGAGCGGGCGTGCTGGGTGCGGCAGCAGCAGAAGGCGCAGAGCTGGCGGCAGAACGGCACGTGGACCCGCGCCGCGAGCGCCGGCCCCGGCGGCAGGGCGGCGAGCCAGGCGTCGCTGTCGGCGGGGCCGACGTCGGCGCGGAAGCGCGCGGCGGTCGGGTAGGTGGCGTAGCGGGGCGCGAGGCGCTCCCGCGCGGGGGGCTCCCCGGTCTGGACGGCGGTCGTCATGGCCGCAGCCTTTACGCAAGCGGCCGCCGCGCCTTGATCCTGATCAAGCGGGCGACTAGCTTCGCTAGAACAGGCTCGGGGGCGAGGAAATTGGCGGTCAGCCTTCCGCACAAGACGGTAGAGACCAATTGCGAGGATTGCCCGATCCGGCGCCGCGCGGTCTGCGCGTATTGCGAGCACGACGACCTCGAGGAGCTCGACCGAATCAAGACCTACCGCAGCTACGAGCCCGGCGAGACCATCGCCTGGGCGGGCGAGCGGATGGTGATGGTGGGGAGCGTGGTCTCCGGGGTGGCGATGCTGTCGCGGACGCTGGCGGACGGGCGCCGGCAGATGGTGGGGCTGCTGCTGCCGTCGGACTTCCTCGGGCGGCCCGGGCGGGGGACCAACGCCTACGACGTGGTGGCGGCGACCGACACGGTGTTCTGCATGTTCCAGAAGCCCGAGTTCGAGCGGCTGGTGACGCGGATGCCGCAGATCGAGCGGCGGCTGCTGCAGATGACGCTGGACGAGCTCGACAGCGCCCGGGAATGGATGCTGCTCCTCGGGCGCAAGACGGCGCGGGAGAAGATCGCGAGCCTCTTCGTGATCATGGCGCGGCGGGACGCGGCGCTGAACCGGGAGCGGCGGCCGGGCGAGCTGATCTTCCCGCTCTACATCACCCGCGAGGCGATGGCCGACTATCTCGGGCTGACCATCGAGACGGTGAGCCGGCAGATCTCGGCCTTGCGCCGGGACAAGCTGGTCGAGCTCGGCGAGAACCGCATGGTGCGGGTGCCGGACCTGTTGCGGCTGATCGACGAATCGGGCGACGACGCGGACGGGGGCGTGCTGTCCTGAGGCGACGGGGGGGGGCCGGCTTCGCAGAGGCGCGGAGGGGTCACGTGGTTGGTTCACCCTGCGCACCCCCGGCACGGCGCCGAGGCCGGGCGCGGCGCCGTTCGACTCACTTGAAGCTTGCGCCCTCCCTGCCCCCGGCCGCTCCGCGTCGGGCAGGTCGACATGCGCATGTCGACCTGCGGGAGCCGTCGCGCGGCGAGGCGCCGCCGCCGGTCCCCCGCCGCCCGTGTGACATCAGAGCGGCGCGCAGGCGGCGCGGAGCCAGGGGGCGACGTCTTCCGGCACGAGCGGGGCGAGCTCGGAGGCGACGCGGGCGTGGTAGGCGTCGAGCCAGGCGCGCTCGCCGGCGTCGAGGCGGGCGGGGTCGATCAGGCGGCGGTCGACGGGGGCCAGCGTCAGGGTCTCCCAGCCGAGCATCGGGCGCTCGCCGCCCTCCGGGATCTCGGGGGGGCGGACCACGGCGAGGTTCTCGATGCGGATGCCGAAGGCGCCCTCGCGGTAATAGCCGGGCTCGATGGACAGGATCATTCCCGGCAGGATCGGCTCGGTCGAGCGGCGCGACAGGCCGGCCGGGCCCTCGTGGACGCCGAGATAGCTGCCGACGCCGTGGCCGGTGCCGTGGTCGTAGTCGAGCCCGGCGGCCCAGAGCGGCGCGCGGGCGATGGCGTCGATGTCGCGCCCGGCGAGGCCCGGCGGCCAGCGCAGCCGGCTCATGGCGATCAGGCCGCGCAGCACCAGCGTGAAGGCGGCGGCGGCGCCGGGAGGCGGGGCGCCGACGGCGATGGTGCGGGTGACGTCGGTGGTGCCGTCCTGGTACTGCGCGCCGCTGTCGACGAGCAGGAGCTCGCCCGGGCGGACCGGGCGGTTGGTCGCCTCGGAGACGCGGTAATGGACGATGGCGCCGTTGGGGCCGGCGCCGGAGATGGTGTCGAAGGAGATGTCGCGGAGCGCGCCGGTGTCGCGGCGGATGTCCTCGAGCCGGCGGACGACGTCGATCTCGGTCAGGCCGCCCGCGGGCGCGGCCGCGTCGAGCCAGGCGAGGAAGCGCGCCATCGCCGCGCCGTCGCGCAGATGGGCGGCGCGGGTCCCGGCGATCTCGGCCGGGGTCTTGGTCGCCTTGGGGAGCGCGCAGGGGTCGGGGGTCCAGACGACCTCGGCGCGGCCGGCGGCGCGCAGGCGGTCGGAGACCCAGACCGGCGCGGTGGCGCGGTCGACGGCGACGCGGCCCGTCAGGCCGTCGAGGACGGCGCCGAGCTCCGCCTCGGGACGGACGCGCACCCCTGCGCCGAGATGGGCGGCGACCTCGGGGCCGAGCTTGGCGGGGTCGACGAGGAGATCGACCGTCCCGTCGGCGGCGAGGACGGCGAAGGCGAGGGGCACGGGCGTGCGGGCGACGTCGGCGCCGCGGACGTTGAGGAGCCAGGCGATCGAATCGGGGAGCGTGAGGACCGCCGCCGCGAGGCCGCGGCCGGCAAGGTCGGCGGCGATGGCCGCGCGCTTGTCGGCGGCGCTGCGCCCGGCGAGCGCGTCGGGCTGGACGGCGAGCGGCGCGGCGGGGGGCGGCGGCTGGTCGTCCCAGACCGCGTCCACGAGGTTCGCGACGCGGGCGAGCGCGAGCTGGCGCGGCTCCAGCGCGGCGGCGAGGGCCTCGATCTCGGCGGCGCCGTGCAGCCAGGGGTCGAAGCCGACCCGCCCGCCGCCGGGGAGCGCCGCGACCAGCCAGTCGGCGAGCCGGTCGTCGGGGAGGCTCTGGCTCGCGAAGCAGGCCGGGTCGGTCTCGGCGCGAACCTGGAGGCGGTAGCGGCCGTCGACGAAGACCGCGGCGGCGTCGCGGGTGACGACGGCGAAGCCGGCCGAGCCGGTGAAGCCGGTCAGCCAGGCGAGGCGCTCGTCGCGGGGGGCGACGTTCTCGCCCTGGTGGGCGTCGGCGCGCGGCACGAGGAAGGCGTCGACCCCGGCCTCGGCCATCGCCGCCCGCAGCCGGGCCAGCCGCGGCGCGGCGGCGTCGGGGGTGGTGCGGCGGTGGACCTGCTGGAGCATCAGCTCCTCGCGGCGCGCGGGCCGAACAGCAGCCAGGCGATGAAGCCGAGGAGCGGCAGGAACAGGATGACGAGGACCCAGATCACCTTCGACCCGGTGCTGGCGCCCGAGCCGACGATCGAGATGATCGCCCAGATGTCGAGGGCGAGCAGGATGAAGCCGCCGATGCCGACCGTCTCGAAGCGCATGGCTCACCTCCCCGCCCGTGTCGCCCGCCTGATGTAGCGCCCCGCGCCGCGGCCCGCCAGTCCGCGGTCGGGCCTCAGTCGGGCCTCGGTCGGCCTCAGTCGGGGACCGGCCAGTGGCCGAGGGTGACGGCGTTCGGGTCGCGGTCGTAGTCGAGGAAGAACTCGTCGAGCTGCGGCGGCCTGACCGAGGTCCCGGCCAGCATGGCGTGGGCCTGGCCGCGGTGGTGGATCTGGTGCTGGAAGAGATGGGCGAGCAGGTGGTCGACGCGCTCCGGCACGGGATCGCCGCGGTCGACGTCGACCTTGCGCCGGGCGGCGTCCGGGGTCAGCCGGTCGCAGAAGGCGACGAGGCGGGCGTCCGCCCGCGCCTGCGCCGTGCGGAGCCCGCGCGCGGTGCCGATGGCGCGCCAGTCGCGGCCGATGGCGCGCCCCCTGCCCGCCTCCTCCAGCGCGTCGAGATAGTAGAGGTCGACCAGGAGGTTGTGGTTCAGCGTCTCGCGGATCGAGGGGAAGAAGCTGGTGCGGGTGGCCTCGAACTCGCCGGGCCCGAGCTTGCGGCAGGCCGCGAGCAGCCGGTCGTTCGCCCAGGCGTTGTTGCGCGCCATCGCCCGGAAATGCCGGATCAACGCCTTGCCCATATTCCCCCGTCGTCCTCTCCGCCCGCGCCGCGTGCGAATCCTAGCGTGGGACGATCGTCCGCGGTAGTCCGCCCGCACGGCCGAATAGCGTTTGAACCCGCCGGGCGGGCGGAATAACGTCGCGCCGATGACGACGGCGCTGATCTCGCACCCCGACTGCCTCCTGCACGTCAACCCGCCGGGCCACCCGGAGCGGGTCGAGCGGCTGCAGGCGATCAGCGCCGCGCTGGAGGCGGAGGAGTTCGCCTATCTGGTGCGGGTCGACGCGCCGCTCGCCGACGACGAGCAGCTGCTGCGCGCGCATCCGAAGCGGCATCTCGCGCAGCTGACGGCACGCACCCCCAACGCCGGCTGGGTCGAGCTCGACGCCGACACGTTCATGGGACCGGCCTCGCTGACCGCGGCGCGGCGCGCGGCGGGCGCGGTCGTGGCGGCGGTCGACATGGTGGTGCGGCGCGAGGTGGACAACGCCTTCTGCGCGGTGCGCCCGCCCGGCCACCATGCCGAGAAGGCGACGCCCATGGGCTTCTGCTTCTTCGGCAACGTCGTCGTGGGCGCGCGCCATGCGCTGGAGGCGCACGGGCTCGAACGGGTGGCGATCGTCGATTTCGACGTCCACCACGGCAACGGCACCCAGGACCTCGTCTGGGACGACGCGCGCATCCTGTTCTGCTCGTCGCAGCAGATGCCGCTCTATCCCGGCACCGGGGCGGCGGAGGAGGTCGGCGCGCACGGGCAGATCGTCAACGTGCCGCTGCCGCCGGGCGCCGGCGGGCCGGCGTTCCGCGCGGGCTTCATCGGCCGCGTGCTGCCGGCGATCGAGGCGCACAAGCCGGAGCTGATCCTGATCTCGGCCGGCTTCGACGCCCATGCCCGCGACCCGATGGCGAACCTCAACCTGACCGAGGCCGACTTCGCCTGGGCGACCAGCCGGCTCTGCGACCTCGCCGACATGTGCTGCGAGGGGCGCGTGGTCTCGACGCTGGAGGGCGGCTACGACCTCGGGGCGCTGGCGGGCTCGGTGGCGGCGCATGTGCGCGTGCTGATGGAGCGCGGCCATGGCTGAGGAGACCCCGGTCGGGGAGATGAGCTTCGAGGCGGCGCTGGCCGAGCTCGAGGCGGTGGTGCATCGGCTGGAATCGGGCGCCGCGCCGCTCGAGGAATCGATCGCGCTCTACGCCCGCGGCGCCGAGCTGCGCGGGCATTGCGAGGCGAAGCTCAAGGCCGCCGAGGCCCGGGTGGCGCAGATCGTCGCCGGGCCGGACGGAACCGCCATCGGCGCGAAGCCGCTCGACCCGGCCTGAGCCATGGACGAGGCGACGCTGACCCGCTTCACGGAGCGCCTGCGCGCGCACGCCGCCGCCGTCGAGGCGACGCTCGCGGCGCTGCTGCCGCCGCCGGAGACGCCGCTCGCCGAGGCGATGCGCTACGCGACGCTGGGCGGCGGCAAGCGGCTGCGCGCCTTTCTCGCCATGGAGAGCGCGGCGCTGTTCCATGCCCCGGCCGCGCAGGCGCTGCGGGCGGCGGCGGCGGTGGAATGCGTCCACGCCTACAGCCTCGTCCATGACGACATGCCCTGCATGGACGACGACGACACAAGGCGCGGCCAGCCGACCGTCCATGTCAAATGGGACGAGGCGACCGCGGTGCTGGCCGGCGACGCGCTGCAGGCGCTCGCCTTCGAGATCCTCGCCGCGCCGCAGGGCGGCATCGACCCGCGGATGCAGGTGCGGCTGATCCATCGGCTGGCGCAGGCGGCCGGGGCGGCGGGGATGGTCGGCGGGCAGTCGCTCGACCTCGCCGCCGAGCGGGCGGCCGAGCCGCTCGACCTCGCCGCCATCTCCGGGCTCCAGGCGCTGAAGACCGGGGCGCTGATCGTCTGGGCGGCGGAGGCGGGCGCGATCCTCGGCCGCTCCGACCCCGAGCCGATGCGCCGCTACGCCGCCGACCTCGGCCTCGCCTTCCAGATCCGCGACGACATCATCGACGTCGAGGGCGATCCCGAGACCGCCGGCAAGCGCGTCGGCAAGGACGCGGCGGCGGGCAAGGCGACCTTCGTCGGGCTGCTCGGGCTCGACGGGGCGCGGGCGCGGGCGCGCGAGCTCGCCGCCAGCGCCTGCGACGCCCTTGCGCCCTACGGCTCGGCGGCGGAAACCCTCCGGCAGGCCGCGGCGTTTGTCGTCGAGCGCCCGGCCTGACGCGCGAAGGAAGCCAGATGTCCAGCGACCCCCTGAACAGCGACCCCCGTCCGAACACCCCGCATCTCGACCGCATCCACCTGCCCTCGGACCTGTGCGGCCTGTCGAACGCCCAGCTGCGCGCCGTCGCCGACGAGCTGCGCGCCGAGACGATCTCCGCCGTCTCGGTGACGGGCGGCCATCTCGGGGCCGGGCTCGGCGTCGTGGAGCTGACGGTGGCGATCCACGCGGTCTTCAACGCCCCGACCGACAAGCTGATCTGGGACGTCGGCCACCAGTGCTATCCGCACAAGATCCTGACCGGGCGGCGCGACCGCATCCGCACGCTGCGGGCCGGCGGCGGGCTCTCGGGCTTCACCAAGCGCGCGGAGAGCGCCTACGACCCGTTCGGGGCGGCGCATTCCTCGACCTCGATCTCCGCCGCGCTCGGCTTCGCGGTGGCGCGCGACCTCGGCGCCCCGGACGTCGGCGACGTGATCGCGGTGATCGGCGACGGCGCCATGTCGGCGGGCATGGCCTACGAGGCGATGAACAACGCCGGCCATCTGAAGAAGCGGCTGATCGTCATCCTCAACGACAACGAGATGTCGATCGCGCCCCCGGTCGGCGCGATGTCCTCCTACCTCGCGCGGCTCTACGCCGGCGAGCCGTTCCAGGAGCTCTATTCCGTCGCCAAGGGGGCGGTGCGCCTGCTGCCGCCGCCATTGCAGGAGGGGGCGAAGCGGGCGCGCGACATGGTGAAGCACGCGACCGTCGGGGGCACGCTCTTCGAGGAGCTCGGCTTCTCCTATGTCGGCCCGGTGGACGGCCACGACATGGACCAGCTCCTCGCGACGCTGCGCACGGTGAAGACCCGCGCCGACGGGCCGGTGCTGATCCATGCGCTGACGAAGAAGGGCAAGGGCTACGCGCCGGCGGAGCGCGCCTCGGACAAGTACCACGGCGTCGCGAAGTTCGACGTCACGAGCGGCGCACAGGTCAAGGCCCCGTCGAACGCGCCCTCCTACACCAAGGTGTTCGCGCAGAGCCTGATCCGCGAGGCCGAGGCGGACGACCGCATCGTCGCGGTGACCGCCGCGATGCCGGACGGCACGGGCCTGAACCTCTTCGCCGAGCGCTTTCCGCGGCGCTGCTTCGACGTCGGCATCGCCGAGCAGCACGGCGTGACCTTCTGCGCCGGGCTGGCCGCCGCGGGGATGCGGCCGTTCTGCGCGATCTACTCGACGTTCCTGCAGCGCGGCTACGACCAGGTCGTCCACGACGTGGCGATCCAGCGCCTGCCGGTGCGCTTCGCGATCGACCGCGCCGGGCTGGTCGGCGCCGACGGGCCGACCCATGCCGGCGCCTTCGACATCGGCTTCCTCGCCTCGCTGCCCGACTTCGTGGTGATGGCCGCGGCGGACGAGGCCGAGCTCGTCCACATGGTCGCGACCGCCGCGGCGCTCGACGACCGCCCCTCCGCCTTCCGCTTCCCGCGCGGCGACGGCGTCGGCGTCGAGATGCCGGAGCGCGGCCGCCCGCTGGAGATCGGCCGAGGCCGGGTGATCCGCGAGGGCGCGCGCGTCGCCATCCTCTCCTTCGGCGCCCGCCTCGCCGAGGTGCTGAAGGCGGCCGAGGCGCTGGCGGCGCGCGGGATGGCCCCGACGATCGCCGACGCCCGCTTCGCCAAGCCGCTCGACCGCGACCTGATCCTCCGCCTCGCCCGCGAGCACGAGGCGCTGATCACCATCGAGGAAGGCGCCATCGGCGGCTTCGGCTCCCACGTCGCGCAGTTGCTGGCGGAGGAGGGCGTCTTCGACCGCGGCCTGCGGTTCCGCTCCATGGTCCTGCCCGACACCTTCATCGACCAGGACAGCCCGGCGAAGATGTACGCCGCCGCCGCGATGAACGCCGAGCAGATCGAGGCGAAGGTTCTGGCGGTGCTGGGCGTGGCGCGGGTGGGCAAATGGAAGGCGACTTAGCTGCGGTTGATGTGTATTGATTTTTTGATTTAATTGTGATACAATTTTAGACTACGTCATTTTTTCTGGAGACGATCCGCTCGATCAGAATGAGGCTCACGATATGCTTCGAATTATTCGTTTTTTATATTCAGTTTTTTCTGGGATTTATTTACTGGTCCTCTACGCGATTGCAGTTTTCTCTGTGGTTGGCTTGTTAAGTACTATGCAGGTGCGAGAAGCTATGAGCGACCTGAAAGTGCTACGTTACGAGGATTTGCTCGATGCGGAAGGAAATGTGACACGAGCCATTGCTCGCGTCTATCAGGAAATAGAGCACAATGACAAACTCTACCGAGTTAAAGGGGAGATTGAAAGCGCTCTAAATGTAATGACGGAAGGGAATTTCTGGATAGACGAGCAGGACTTTGTGGTATCCCCCCTTTTTCAGAGTCTTATAGAAAACTGCGGTAGTGGCGAAGGGCCCCGAGACGAGAGATGCGATGCATTCGCTCGGTTCACTGCCGCCGCGCAGACGCGTGACAACCTCTATTCGGAGGGCGAGGCCGAAAGGTTTGCGCAATTTGAAGCCACGAAGCTAGCAGAAATTGATAAAATAAAGAGCAGTCACAATTTAACCAGATTCTTCGACGTGCGCAGATTTTATGAAGAGATCCCGCTTTATGGCGAGCTAATAAAACTTCCTCAAGAAATTCTTACACTTTTATTGATGATGTTTATGGGTTTACTTGGAAGCGTTATAGCCATGACATGGTCCTTTGTCCGTATGGACGACGATCTTTCCCCTAGACGATTTATGCTTCTTCCATTTATAGGAAGCATGAGCGCACTGATCATATTGGTTTTTCTTAAGGCTGGACAGCTATCCATAAATGCTTCCGGTGCGGAGGTTCCGTTAGATCCATTCTTTATTTCATTTGTAGGCATTGTCTCGGGCATGCTTTCGGAGCGGGCATATACCAGAATATCGACCATAGGTTCCGATTTTTTCTCCGTTAACCAAGACGTACGCCGCTGGGCCATCGGATTGAATCAGGCAATCGAAGCTTCGGGAGTCAATCTTGCTCAACTCTCGTCGTTGTTGTCGATGCCTGAGGATCAAATACGCGAGATTGCTGAGCGCAAGCGCAGCGCGAGCGGCGAAGAACAACAAGCCTTGTCCCTCGCACTGAGAGTGCGCCAGCCTGAAATTTTTTCAGACCTACCGCCGGTTTCATCCTGAGCCAAGACACAAATTCCGTCGCGGTGGCTAAGTGCGTAACGCTTCGTCACGATCGTCGCGCCGATCCAATCGGGGCATCCGCCCGCCCCGAAAGCAAAAGGCCCGGGCGTCGCCGCCCGGGCCCTGTCGTCGCGAAGGTCCCCGCCGCCGCTTATTCCGCCGTCAGCAAAGGCGGCCGCTTGGAGGCGATGCGCGGCGCCTCGGCGGCCTCGATGACGAGCCTCAGCGCGCCGTCGGCCACCGTCACCCGCACCAGCCCGCCCTTGGTCAGCTTGCCGAACAGCAGCTCCTCGGCCAGCGGCTTCTTGACGTTCTCCTGGATCACCCGGCCGAGCGGCCGCGCGCCCATCTTGTCGTCGTAGCCCTTCTCCGCCAGCCAGTCCGCCGCCTCCGGCGTCAGCTCGATCTGCACGTTGCGGTCGAGGAGCTGCGCCTCGAGCTGGAGCACGAACTTCTCCACCACCTGGAGGATCACCTCCCGCGGCAGCGGCGCGAAGCTGATGACCGCGTCGAGCCGGTTGCGGAACTCCGGCGTGAACATCCGCTCGACCGCCGCCGAATCCTCGCCCTCGCGCCGCGACCGCCCGAAGCCGATCGCCTCCCGCGCCTGCTCGGCCGCGCCGGCGTTCGAGGTCATGATCAGCACGACGTTGCGGAAATCCACCGTCCGGCCGTTGTGGTCGGTGAGCTTGCCGTGGTCCATCACCTGCAGCAGGATGTTGTAGACGTCCGGATGCGCCTTCTCCATCTCGTCGAGCAGCAGCACGCAATGCGGATGCTGGTCCACGCCGTCGGTCAGCAGCCCGCCCTGGTCGAAGCCGACATAGCCCGGCGGCGCGCCGATCAGCCGGCTGACGGTGTGCTTCTCCATGTACTCCGACATGTCGAAGCGCAGCAGCTCCACGCCGAGCTTGTCGGCGAGCTGCTTGGCCACCTCGGTCTTGCCGACGCCCGTGGGCCCGGTGAACAGGTAGTTGCCGATCGGCTTCTCCGGCTCCCTCAGCCCGGCCCGGCTCAGCTTGATCGCCGAGGCCAGCGCCTCGATCGCCGCGTCCTGGCCGAACACCACCCGCTTCAGAGTGGTGTCGAGATCCTTCAGCACCTCGGCGTCGTCCTTCGACACGTTCTTCGGCGGGATCCGCGCGATCTTCGCCACCACCGCCTCGATCTCCTTCGAGGTGATGGTCTTGCGCCGCCGGCTCTCCGGCAGCAGGTGCTGCGCCGCGCCGGCCTCGTCGATCACGTCGATCGCCTTGTCCGGCAGCTTGCGGTCGTGGATGTAGCGCGCCGACAGGTCCACCGCCGAGCGGATGGCGTCCTGGGTGTAGCGCACGTCGTGGTGGTCCTCGAAATAGGGCTTCAGCCCCTTGAGGATCTTGAACGCGTCCTCGACCGACGGCTCGTTCACGTCGATCTTCTGGAACCGCCGCGCCAGCGCCCGGTCCTTCTCGAAGTGCTGGCGATACTCCTTGTAGGTGGTCGAGCCCATGCAGCGCAGCGTCCCCGACTGGAGCGCCGGCTTCAGCAGGTTGGACGCGTCCATCGCGCCGCCGGAGGTCGCGCCCGCGCCGATCACCGTGTGGATCTCGTCGATGAAGAGGATGGCGTTCGGGTGGTTCTCCAGCTCCTTCATCACCGCCTTCAGCCGCTCCTCGAAGTCGCCGCGGTAGCGGGTGCCGGCGAGGAGCGCGCCCATGTCGAGCGCGAAGATGGTGGTGTCGGCGAGCACGCCCGGCGTCTCGCCGTCGACGATCTTGCGCGCGAGGCCCTCGGCGATCGCGGTCTTGCCGACGCCCGGGTCGCCCACGAGCAGCGGGTTGTTCTTGCGCCGCCGGCACAGGACCTGGATGCAGCGCTCGACCTCGAGGTCGCGGCCGATCAGCGGGTCGACGTCGCCCTTGCGGGCCTTCTCGTTCAGGTCGACGCAGTACTTCTGCAGCGCCGTCTCCTCGCCCTCCTTCGAGGCGGAGGCGGAGGCCGACTGCTTCTGCTCCGGCGCGGGCTCGGCGCCCTTCACCGGCCGGCTCTCGCCGTAGGACGGGTCCTTGGCGACGCCGTGGCTGATGTAGTTGACCGCGTCGTAGCGGGTCATGTCCTGCTCCTGCAGGAAATAGGCGGCGTGGCTCTCGCGCTCGGCGAAGATCGCGACCAGCACGTTCGCCCCGGTGACCTCCGAGCGGCCCGAGCTCTGGACATGGATCGCCGCGCGCTGGATCACCCGCTGGAAGCCGGTGGTCGGCGCGGCCTCCGAGCCGTCGACGTCGGAAATGAGCGCGTCGAGCTCCTCGTCGAGGAAGGCGACGATGTTCTTGCGCAGCTTCTCGATGTCGACCCCGCAGGCCCGCATCACCTTTGCGGCCTCGGGCTCGTCGAGGAGTGCGAGCAGGAGATGCTCCAGCGTCGCAAGCTCGTGCTTGCGCTGGTTCGCATGCCCGAGCGCGTTGTGGATGGCGGCTTCGAGGGTACTCGAGAAAGAGGGCATAATCCACGTCCTTCCGGTCTGAAACCCGCCAGCGGTTCCCGCCGGCGCGGGCAAGTGACCTCGATCCTTACCCGTCGTCCCTTAAACTTCGGTTTTGCCCACCATCCTTCAAGGGCCGCTGGGGAAGGATTATGCCCACGCGTCGGGCAAAGGGCAAAACACTTATTCGGCTAGGTTACCGGGTGTCACGTTCTGGTCACGCACCGGACAGCCGGAACGCCTTCCTGCCCGGGGCGGCGGCGCCGGAACAACGCCTTTCCGGCGTTCCGGGGTCGCGAGGGGTGGGAGACGACGCTCATATCGGCGCCGCGACCGCCCCGCGCAAGGGGTCCCCGGCGGCTCGCCGCGCGGGGCGTCACGCCGCGGGCGACAGACGGCCGATCCGTTGGCGCCGGTCGCGCCGGCGGGGCCCCGGACGAGCGCCGCGCCCGCTCCCGCGTCGGCGGTTGCGCCCCGGCCCATCGACATCTCGCGGGAGCATCGGCGGGGATGGGGGCGCCCGCCGCGCCCCGCCCGGGGGCGAGGCGCTCCAGCGCATGTCGCCTCAGAAGGCGTCCTTGCGCCGGCGGATCTCGGCGAAGACCTCGACGTCCGGCGCGCCCGCCATGCCGACGCGGGCCTTCATGTCGGCGTCGGCGGCGCGCAGGAACGGGTTCGTCTCCCGCTCCAGCGCCAGCGTCGGCCCCATCGTCGGCCGGCCCGCCGCCCGCGTCGCCGCGATCTCCGCCGCCCGCGCCTCCAGCGCGGCGTCGGAGCCGAGCGAGCGGGCGAAGCGCAGGTTCGCCTCCGTATACTCGTGCCCGGAATAGAGCCGCGTCGCCGGCGGCAGCGCGCACAGCCGGCCCAGCGTCTCCCACATGTCCGCCGCCGTCCCCTCGAAGAGCCGGCCGCAGCCCATCACCATCAGGCTGTCGGCCGAGAACAGCGCCTCCGCCGCCGGCACATGATAGGCGACGTGCCCCAGCGTGTGCCCGTGCGCCTTCAGCACCTCGGCGCCCACCGGCCCGGCCCTGTCGCCCGGCGCGACGGCGTGGTCGAGCCGCGGCAGCCGGCGCGCGTCCGCGGCGGCGCCCCAGACCTCCGCCCCGTAGCGATCGCGCAGCGCGTCCACCGCCGCGATGTGGTCGTCGTGGTGATGGGTGATCAGGATCGCGTCGAGCCCCCAGCCCCGCCGGTCGAGCTCGGCCGCGATCGGCCCGGCCTCCGGCGCGTCGACGAGCGTCGTCGTCCCGAGGTCGGCGTCGCGGACCAGGTAGGCGTAGTTGTCGGTCCGGCAGGGAACCGTGACGATCTCGAGCGGCATGGCGGCCTCCCGGCCTTCGCGTGGCGGTCTTCGGCGTGGCGGCACCCTGCCGGATCGGCTAGGGTCGCGCAATGCATCTCGACGTGCTCGACCTGCGCGCCTTCTACTACCGGACGAAGCTCGGCCGGACGACGCAGCGCGCGCTGCAGGACGCCCTGCGCGGGCTCTGGCCGGAGACGCGGGCGATGACCGTGGTCGGCTTCGGCTTCGCCGCGCCGATGCTGCGGCCGTTCCTCGCCGACGCCCGCCGGGTGGTGGCGCTGATGCCGGCGCAGCAGGGGGTGATGCACTGGCCGGTCGGCGGCCCGAACGTCAGCGCGCTGGTCGAGGAGACGCGCTGGCCGATCGAGACCGGCTCCGTCGACCGGCTGATCGTCGCCCACGGGCTCGAGACCTGCGAGCGGCCCGACGCGCTCCTCGCCGAGATCTGGCGCGTCCTCGCGCCGCAGGGCCAGGCGGCCTTCATCGTGCCGAACCGCTCCGGCCTCTGGGCGCGGCGCGAGGGCACCCCCTTCGGCTTCGGGCGTCCCTACACCTTCGGCCAGGTCGAGGCGATTCTCGACCGCCACGGCCTCGCCGCCGGCCGCCACGCCGCGGCGCTCTACGCGCCGCCCTCGCACCGGCGCTTCTGGTTGCAGACGGCGCATCTCTGGGAGCGCCTCGGCCGCCGCTTCGACCCCCACCTCGTCGCCGGCGCGCTGCTCGTCGAGGCGACGAAGCAGGTCTATGCGCGGCCGCGCCCCGGCGCGAAGGCGTCGATCCTCGGGCCGCTCGAGGCGCTCGAGGGCCTGGCGCGCCCGCGCCCGGAGCCCGTCCGGGGACGCGCCGCCGTCGCGGCCCGGAACTCCCGGGCGGGGCGCTGAAAATCCGCGGAAAGCCGGCTCCCGCGACCGCGAACGGAAGTTGCTCGGCCGTATTGCCACCCTGCGATCCCTCTGCTATCACCGCGCCGACCTCACCGGGCCGTGAGCTTCTCGCGACTGCGAAGGCGCGCGCCGGGCGGGGCCGAGGGGTCTCTGGAACGGAAGGGTGGTCGTGGCCGGTTCTGAATCCTTGACCTCCGGAATAGCCGGCCGCTACGCGACGGCGCTCTTCGAACTCGCGAAGGAAGGCGGCAGGCTCGACGCGGTCGAGACCGATCTCGACGCCGTCTCCGCCGCCCTCGCCGAGAGCGCCGACCTGCGCCAGCTCATCGCCTCGCCGGTCTTCCCCCGCGACGAGACGGCCGCGGCGGTGAAGGCGCTCTCCGCCCGCATGGGCCTCGGCCCCGAGGTCGCCAACACCCTCGGCCTGATGGCGAAGAACCGCCGCCTCTTCGTCGCCCCGGCGCTGATCGCCGCGGTGAAGGGCATGATCGCCGCCGAGCGCGGCCAGGTCTCCGCCGAGGTGACCTCCGCCACGGCGCTCAGCGACGAGCAGACCGCCGCGCTCAAGGCCACGCTCAAGGAACGCGTCGGCAAGGACGTCGAGCTCAACGTCAAGGTCGACGAGAGCCTCATCGGCGGCCTCGTCGTCAGGATCGGCTCGCGCATGATCGACACCTCGATCCGCTCGAAGCTGGCCAAGCTGCAGAACGTCATGAAAGAGGTCGGATAATGTCGATCCAAGCCGCCGAGATCTCCGCGATCCTCAAGGAGCAGATCAAGAACTTCGGCCAGGAGGCCGAGGTTGCGGAGGTCGGCCGCGTCCTCTCCGTCGGCGACGGCATCGCCCGCGTCCACGGCCTCGACAACGTCAAGGCCGGCGAGATGGTCGAGTTCCCCGGCGGCATCCGCGGCATGACGCTGAACCTCGAGGTCGACAACGTCGGCGTCGTGATCTTCGGCTCCGACCGCGACATCGGCGAAGGCGACGTCGTCAAGCGCACCCGGTCGATCGTCGACGTCCCCGTCGGCAAGGGCCTGCTCGGCCGCGTCGTCGACGCCCTCGGCAACCCGATCGACGGCAAGGGCCCGATCGAGGCGGCCGAGCGCCGCGTCGCCGACGTCAAGGCCCCCGGCATCATCCCCCGCCGCTCGGTCCACGAGCCGATGGCGACCGGCCTCAAGGCGATCGACGCCCTGATCCCGATCGGCCGCGGCCAGCGCGAGCTGATCATCGGCGACCGCCAGACCGGCAAGACCGCGGTGGCGCTCGACACGATCCTGAACCAGAAGTCCTACAACGAGGCCGCCGGCTCCGACGAGGGCCAGAAGCTCTACTGCGTCTACGTCGCCGTCGGCCAGAAGCGCTCCACCGTCGCCCAGCTCGTCCGCACGCTGGAGCAGTCGGGCGCCCTCGACTACTCGATCATCGTCGCCGCCACGGCCTCCGAGCCGGCGCCGATGCAGTACCTCGCGCCCTACGCCGCCTGCGCCATGGCCGAGTACTTCCGCGACAACGGCATGCACGCGCTCATCATCTACGACGACCTCTCCAAGCAGGCCGTCGCCTACCGCCAGATGTCGCTGCTGCTCCGCCGCCCGCCCGGCCGCGAGGCCTACCCGGGCGACGTGTTCTACCTCCACTCGCGCCTGCTGGAGCGCGCCGCGAAGCTCAACGCCGACCACGGCTCGGGCTCGCTGACGGCGCTCCCGGTCATCGAGACCCAGGCCGGCGACGTCTCCGCCTACATCCCGACCAACGTGATCTCGATCACCGACGGCCAGATCTTCCTCGAATCCGAGCTGTTCTACCAGGGCATCCGCCCGGCGGTGAACGTCGGCCTCTCCGTGTCCCGCGTCGGCTCCTCGGCCCAGACCAAGGCCATGAAGTCCGTCGCCGGCTCGGTGAAGCTCGAGCTCGCCCAGTACCGCGAGATGGCGGCCTTCGCGCAGTTCGGCTCCGACCTCGACGCGGCCACCCAGCGCCTCCTCAACCGCGGCGCCCGGCTGACCGAGCTCCTGAAGCAGCCGCAGTACTCGCCGCTGACCAACGCCGAGCAGGTCATCGTCATCTTCGCCGGCACCCAGGGCTACCTCGACCGCCTGCCGGTCGCCGACGTCGGCCGGTTCGAGCGCGGCCTCCTCGCCCACCTGCGCAACAACCAGGCCGGGCTCCTCGAGGAGATCCGCACCAACGACCAGAAGATCGCGGGCGAGCTGGAGAAGAAGATCCGCGACGTGCTGGACTCCTTCTCGAAGACCTTCGCCTGAGCCGCGTCGACTAGGGAGCGCGGCCCATGCCGAGCCTGAAGGACCTCAAGATCCGGATCGAGAGCGTCAAGTCGACGCGCAAGATCACCAAGGCCATGCAGATGGTCGCGGCGGCCAAGCTCCGCCGCGCCCAGGAGGCCGCCGAGAGCGCCCGGCCCTACGCCGAGCGCATGGAGGCGGTCCTCGGCAACCTCGCGGGCGGCGTGTCCGGCGGCGCCTCGGCGCCGCGGCTCCTCGCCGGGACCGGCAAGGACGAGACGCATCTCCTCGTCGTCGCCACCGCCGAGCGCGGCCTCTGCGGCGCCTTCAACTCCTCGATCGTGAAGCTCGCCAAGGCGCGCGCCGCGCGGCTGATCGCCGAGGGCAAGAACGTCAAGATCCTCACGGTCGGCAAGAAGGGCCGCGAGCAGCTGCGCCGCGACTACGCGCGCTACCTGATCGGCCATGTCGATCTCTCCGCCGTCAAGCGCATGGGCTACGGCGACGCCTCGGCCATCGCCCAGGACGTGCTGAACCGCTACAACGCCGGCGAGTTCGACGTCTGCTCGATCTTCTACAACCGCTTCCAGTCGGTGATCGCCCAGGTCCCGACCCAGCGCCAGCTGATCCCCGCCGTCTTCGAGAAGCCCGAGGGCGGCGGCGGGGCCGCGCTCTACGAGTACGAGCCGGAGGAGGAGGCGATCCTCGCCGACCTGCTCCCGCGCGGCGTGGCGACGCAGATCTTCACCGCGCTCCTCGAGAACGGCGCGTCCGAGCAGGGCGCGCGCATGAGCGCGATGGACAACGCCACGCGCAACGCGGGCGACATGATCAGCAAGCTGACCATCACCTACAACCGGTCGCGTCAGCAGGCGATCACCAGCGAGCTCATCGAGATCATTTCGGGCGCCGAGGCGCTCTAGGAAAGGGACGGAGGCCGCCATGGCAAACCCCGTGGGCAAGATCACCCAGATCATCGGCGCCGTCGTCGACGTGCAGTTCGAGGAAGGGCATCTGCCGGAGATCCTCAACGCGCTCGAGACCGAGAACAACGGCGCGCGTCTCGTGCTCGAGGTCGCCCAGCACCTCGGCGAGGCCACCGTCCGCGCCGTCGCCATGGACGCGACCGAGGGCCTCGTGCGCGGCGCCGTGGTCACCGACACCGGCGGCCCGATCGCCGTGCCCGTCGGCAAGGCGACGCTCGGCCGCATCCTCAACGTCGTCGGCGACCCCGTCGACGAGAAGGGCCCGGTCGAGGCCGAGGAGCGCCGCCCGATCCACCAGCCCGCCCCCGAGTTCGCCGACCAGGCGACCGAGAAGGAGATCCTCGTCACCGGCATCAAGGTGATCGACCTCCTCGCCCCCTACTCCAAGGGCGGCAAGATCGGCCTCTTCGGCGGCGCGGGCGTCGGCAAGACGGTGCTGATCCAGGAGTTGATCAACAACGTCGCCAAGGTGCATTCCGGCTTCTCGGTCTTCGCCGGCGTCGGCGAGCGCACCCGCGAGGGCAACGACCTCTACCACGAGTTCATCGAATCGGGCGTCATCGACGAGCACGACCTCTCGAAGTCCAAGGTGGCGCTGGTGTTCGGCCAGATGAACGAGCCGCCGGGCGCCCGCATGCGCGTCGCGCTCTCCGGCCTGACCATGGCCGAGCAGTTCCGCGACGAGAGCGGCACCGACGTGCTCTTCTTCGTCGACAACATCTTCCGCTTCACCCAGGCGGGCTCTGAGGTGTCGGCGCTTCTCGGCCGCATCCCCTCCGCCGTGGGCTACCAGCCGACGCTCGCCACCGACATGGGCGCGCTGCAGGAGCGGATCACCTCGACCCGCAACGGCTCGATCACCTCCGTGCAGGCGATCTACGTGCCGGCCGACGACCTGACCGACCCGGCGCCGGCCACCTCCTTCGCGCACCTCGACGCCACCACGGTGCTGTCGCGCGCCATCTCCGAGCTCGGCATCTACCCGGCCGTGGACCCGCTCGACTCGACCTCGCGCATCCTCGACCCGCAGGTCGTCGGCGAGGACCACTACAACGTCGCCCGCCAGGTCCAGGGCATCCTGCAACGCTACAAGTCGCTCCAGGACATCATCGCCATCCTCGGCATGGACGAGCTCTCCGAGGAGGACAAGCTCACCGTGGCGCGGGCCCGCAAGATCCAGCGCTTCCTGTCGCAGCCCTTCGACGTGGCCGCCGTGTTCACCGGCTCGCCCGGCGTGCAGGTGCCGATCGAGGTGACCATCGACAGCTTCAAGCGCGTCGTGGCCGGCGAGTTCGACCACCTTCCGGAGGCCGCCTTCTACATGGTCGGCGGCATCGACGAGGTGGTGAAGAAGGCCGAGAAGATGGCGGCCGAGGCGGCCTGATCCGATGGCGGACACCCTCCAGTTCGACCTCGTCAGCCCCGAGCGCAAGCTCGCCTCGGTGGCGGCGACGCGCGTCGTCATCCCCGGCATGTCCGGGGACATGACGGCGATGCCGAACCACGCGCCGTTCCTGACCACGCTGCGGCCCGGCGTCGTCCGGGTCGAATCGGCGGGCGAGACGGCCGAGTTCGTGGTGACCGGCGGCTTCGCCGAGGTCTCGCGCGAGGCGGCCACCATCCTCGCCGAGCAGGCGACGCCCCGCGACGCCGGCGCCAAGGAGATGATCGCCGACATGATCGCGGCGGTGGAGAAGGAGCTCGCCGGCGCGAGCGACGACCTCCGCCAGCAGATCGACCAGCGCCTCCGCGACGCCCGCCACCTCGGCGGCATCCTCGGCATCTGACCTCTCTGCTCCGAATCCGGGGGCCCGCCTCGCGGGCCCCTTTTTTGTGCCGGATCTCGCCAACGCACTACGGGACACGAGGCGCATCTCGCGGCGCCGTTCGACTCCCTTGGAACTGGCGCCCTCCCTGCCCCACCCGCTCCGCGTCGAGCAGGTTGACATGCGCATGTCACCCTGTGGGACCCGTCGGGAAGGCGAGACCTCGCCGCTGGTCGACCGCTGCCGCCTCCGTCTTGCAGCGTATTCCGTTGACGTTATATTATAACAAATCATGATAAATCAATGGCTTGGGTAATTTTCACGCGTGAACACGCTGTACGGAACCCGGCGCCCACGGCGTGATTCCAAACCGCTTGACCGGCGCTCTCCGCCCACGCGACCCGCCGGCCGGCACGCCCCCTGCCGCGCTGCCCCCCCGGCCCGCAGGGGCCTACTGCGCGACCCAGACGTCGATGCGGCCAGGCTCGGCCCCCAGCGTGATGGCCGACAGGTCATGCACGTCGAGCGGCCCGCCGGTCAGCGGCGCGAGGCTCCGCGCCAGCGCCTCGGCGGCCGCCTCGTCGGCGGGGTGGAAATACTCGACCCGGCCGCGGTCGATCGGGGCCGTGGTCGGCGAGACCTCGAGCGCGCCATAGCCGGCGGTGTCGATCGCCGCCCCCAGCGCCGCCCGCCGCGCCTCCGGCATGTCGGGATCGACCCGCAGCCGCACCTTCGCCGCGGCGACCGCCGTCGCCGCCGGCCCGGCGGCGGCAGGCGCGGGAACCGGCCCGGAGCCGAGCTCCGTCGGAACCGCCGCGGCGTCGGCCGCGACCTCGGCCGCCGGCTCGGGCCGGAACATCACCGCCAGCGCCACGATCGCCGCCGCGGTGAGCAGCCCGACCAGCACCGCCGCCCGCAGCTGCCGCAGCCCCCGCGACGCGGGCGCCGGCGGCGGCGCCACGGCCGCCCGCTGCCGCACCGCCAGCGCCGGCTGCGGAACCGGGTCGGAGACGCCGGCGAACGTCGCCTCGAACGAAGGCCGCGCCTCGGCCGCGCCGCCCTCATGCGGCGCCTCCGGCCCGGCATCGGTCAGCTCGAACGGATGGTCCGCCAGATCCTCGTGCGACGCCAGCGACACGGCCGGCGGCGCCGGCGGAGCGACCGGCTCCACGGGACGCGCCGGCGCCGGTCGGGGCGGCGGCGGCCCCAGCCGCATCGGCGGGGCGGCAAGGTCCTCGAAGGGATCGGGAGGCAGATCGACCATGACGGGCTCAAGCCTGCCGGCGCCGCCCCGGCCGGACCGGCGGTACTCGTCTCCCGTCATCGCGTTCATGTCGCTCGCTCGCACACAGGCCGCAGAATCCCCCCCGCGGCGCACAGCACCCATTTCGCACGTGCAACATACTAACGCAAAGCGGGGGGCGCGTGAAGCCCCCCGTCCAGACCTTGCTTAACGAGGACCGGATCACCCCGCCACGGCGGTCCGGTACCAGTCGACGATGCGCTGCCGCTCCACCGTCTCCATGCCGCTGACATTGCCCGGCGGCATGGCGTGCGACCGTCCCGCCTGGAGGTAGATCTCCCGCGCCCGGCTGGCGATGTCCTGGTCGGTCTCCAGATAGACCGACTTCGGCGCATGGATCAGCCCGGGCCAGTAGACCTCGCGGGCATGGCACATCGAGCAGCGCCCCCGCACCGTGTCGGCCACATCCCCGAAGCCGTCCACCGAGGCGAACTGCTGCTGGAAGGCGGTCAGCGCCTGGTCCTCGTTGGTCTCGGTCGGGCCGCCGATCGTCGACAGCCACATGATGGCGACGAAGATCGCGGCGGTGACCGGCCAGGTCCAGGTCGGGTTGCCGCCGCCGGCGTGGATCGTGTTGAAGTAGTGCCGGATGGTGACGCCCATCAGGAACACGAGGCTCGCGATCAGCCAGTTGTACTCGGTGGCGAAGGCCAGCGGGTAGTGGTTCGACAGCATCAGGAACAGGACCGGCAGCGTCAGGTAGTTGTTGTGCGTCGAGCGCAGCTTGGCGATCTTGCCGTATTTCGGATCGGGCGACCGCCCGGCCTTCAGGTCGGCGACGACGATGCGCTGGTTCGGCATGATCACGAAGAACACGTTGGCCGACATGATCGTCGCCGTGAAGGCGCCGAGATGCAGCAGCGCCGCCCGCCCGGTGAAGATGTGGGTGTAGCCCCAGGCCATGACGACGAGGATGCCGAAGAGCAGCACCATCAGGAATGTCGGGTTCTCGGCGAGCCGCGACTTGCAGAGGTTGTCGTAGAGCAGCCACCCGAGCGACAGCGACGCCATGGAGATCAGGATGGCGAAGGGCACCGACAGCGCCCAGACCGTCGGGTCGATCAGGAAGATCTCCGCGCCGGCATAATAGACGATGCAGAGCATCGCGAAGCCCGAGAGCCAGGTCGCGTAGCTCTCCCACTTGAACCAGACGAGGTGCTCCGGCATCCGCTCCGGCGCCACCAGGTATTTCTGGATGTGGTAGAAACCGCCCCCGTGGACCTGCCACTCCTCGCCATGCGCCCCCGCCGGCAGGCCGGGGACCTTGCGCAGACCGAGGTCCAGCGCCACGAAGTAGAACGACGACCCGATCCAGGCGATGCCGGTGATGACGTGTAGCCATCGCACCGCAAAGGCGAGCCATTCCCAGACGACGGCGAAATCGTACATGCGCGGTCCTCCCAAACCCGATCGGCGCAGAATGACCGAGAACCCTCTCCGCGAAAATCCCGCAAGCGCCACAGCACTTTCGCGATTTCCAAGAAAGTGGTAGCGTCCCGGCGATGTCCTACGTCAACACGCTCCGGACGTTCGTGCGGGTCTACGAGCTCGGCTCGATGTCGGCGGCCGGGAGGGACCAGCGCGTCTCCGCCGCCGTCGCCTCGGCGCGCGTCGCCGAGCTCGAGCGGCATCTCGGGGTGCGCCTGTTCAACCGCACCACCCGCAGCCTGCAGCCGACCGAGCAGGGCGCGATCTTCTACAAGGGCGCCATCAAGATCCTCGAGACGATCGAGGAAGCCGAGGCCGCGGTGGCGGACGTCTCGCGCAGCCCGCGCGGCTCGATCCACGTCGCGGCCCCCCTCGGCATCGGCAAGCGCCTGATCGCGCCGCTGATTCCTGGCTTCAAGGACCTCTACCCGCAGATCGACGTGCGCCTGCGCCTGTCCGACCGCCGCGTCGACGTCACCGCGGAGGGCCTCGACGTCGCCTTCCTGCTCGGCGCGCTCGAGGATTCGAGCCTGCGGGTCCGCCCGATCGCCGATTGCCCGCGGGCGCTCGTCGCCTCGCCGGACTACGTGGCCCGCCGCGGCAAGCCGCGCGGCGGCCAGGACCTCGTCGACGACCGCCACAGCTGCCTGATGCTGCGCTTTCCCGGCACCCGCGAGTTCGTCTGGACCCTCGTCACCCCCGCCGGCCCGCAGCGCTTCGACGTCTCCGGCCCCTTCGAATCCGACGACGGCGACGTGCTGACCGGCTGGGCGCTCTCCGGGCGCGGCATCGTCCTGAAGCCGGTCTTCGAGATCGTCGACTACCTGCGCTCCGGCGAGCTCGTCGTCGTCGCCGAGGAGACGCCGCCCGAGAGCGTCAGCCTCGCCGCGCTCTTCCCGCACAAGCGCCTGCAGGATCCCAAGGTCCGGCTCTTCATCGACCACATGGTCGCCGCCTGCCGCAAGGCGGTCGTCGACGCCCTGGCGGAGGCCGTCACGGTCCCAGAATGACGAGGAGCGCGTTGAGCGTCGCGAAGGCGCAGACGGTCATCGCGAGCATCGCCAGCGCGGCCGGCCGCCCCTCGCCATACTGGCCGGCGAGAATCGGGTAGATCCCCATCGCCGGGGTCGCGGCCATGATCACCACCGCCTTGGCCAGATCCGGCGCGACGGCGAGGCCCATGCGCCCCGCGATCCCGAGCCCGGCCAGCACGGCGAGCGGGTGGAGCACGAGCTTGCCGAGCGCCACCGGAGCGATCCCGGCGAGCCCCCTGCCCCCCGCCGCGCCCTCCGCGGGCAGCGCCGCGAGCGACGCGCCGATCGCCACCAGCGCCGCCGCCGCGCTCGACTGCGCGAGGAGGCCGACGCTCCGCGCGACGAGCCCCGGCAGCGCCACGCCGGCGGCCGACACGGCCACGCCCGCCACCAGCGCGAGGATGATCGGGTTCCGCGACAGCCGGCGCAGGATAGGGCCGGCCCCGCCCCCCGCCCCGCCCCGGGCCGCCTCGGCGAGGGCGAGGACCAGCGGGATCAGCAGCAGGTTCTCGACGATCATGTTCAGCGCCAGCGCCGGCGCCGCCACCGCGGGCAGCGCCATCATCAGCACGGGATAGCCGATGAACCCGCTGTTCGCGCAGGACATTCCCATGGCGCGGAACGTGCTCGCGACCGCCGTGTAGCCGCTCGCCCGGCTCCAGCCGTAGCCGAGCCCGAGCACGGCCAGCGACCCCGCGCCATAGGCGAGGAGATAGCCGGCGTCGACCACCTCGCCGAGCGGCCGGGTGGTCAGCGCGGCGAAGATCAGCGCCGGCAGCGCCAGGTTGGCGACATAGCCGCCGAGCGCGCCCGCCGCCCCCGGGCCGAGCAGGCCGCCGCGCACGGCGAGGTAGCCGACGCCGATCAGGACGAAGATCGTGCCGGTAAGGGACAGGGTCTCGGGCATCGGCCTCGACGCGGCGCAGGACGGGCGGGCGCAGGTCTACCCCGCCCCGCCCGCCGCGGCCAGAGCCTCCCGGCCGCCGCCGCGCGAGCCCCTGCTCCGCCGCCCGGACAGGCGCTCTTGGCATTCCCCGTTAACCCGACTAATTTCTGCGGGAATGCACGAGAGGCGGCGCCGCCGCCGCGGGCCAGCCAGGCGCGACGCGCGTCAGCCAAGTCCGGCAAGGTCAGGGGTAGCGCGCCCGCCCGGGCGCGCAAGCGCGTCCCGCTCCCGGAGCGGCGCGCCAGCGTTGGTGGAGGTCTTCATGGCGAAGCGGCGACGGTCGCAGGCGGAGCCGCGCGCGGCGTGGCGGCGCATCGGCGTGGCGATCCTCGTCGCGGCGGCATTGTCCGCCCCGGCCGCCGCCCAGACGAGCGATGCCCGGACTGGCGAGACCCAGACGGACGCGAACCAGACGGGCGCGAGCCAGACCCTCGCTTCGCCGCCGGCGCCGGCGGCCGCGACCCCTGCCCCGATGACGGACGCCCAGCCCGCGGACACGCCGCCGGCCATCGCGACGCCGGCGGCCGCGCCCCCGGCGCCGGCCGTCGCTCCGGCGCCCGCGGACGCCCCGCCCGTCGCCGCGCCGGTCGCAGCGGATGCCCCTGCCGCGCCCTCGGACCCCGCCGCAGCCCCGGCCCCCGCCGCGATCGCCGGCCAGCCGGCCCCCGCCGGCGCCGCTCCGGCGGCCGGGGGCCAGCCGGGCGCGACGACGGCCGACCCCGGCCCGGCGACCGCCCCGGGCGCGCCCGGGATCGGCCACGAGGACAGCCTCCTGCCGCAGGACCTGTCGCCGTGGGGCATGTTCCTCGCCGCCGACATGATCGTGAAGAGCGTCATGGTCGGCCTCGCCTTCGCCTCCGTGGTCACCTGGACCGTGCTCATCGCCAAGAGCCTCGAGCTCCTCGCCGCCGGGGCCGGACTCCGCAGCGGCCTCCGCGTCGTGTCCGACGCCGCCGACCTCGAGGAGGCCGACCGCGCGCTCGCCGGGCGGCGCGGCCCGGCGGCGCGCATGGTGCTCGCGGCGCGCGAGGAGGCCGCGGTCTCCGCGCAGGCCCTCGCCGCCGACGGGGGCGGCCCAGGCCTCCTCGCCCGCGTCGGATCGCGCCTCTCGCGGATCGAGGCGATGGCCGGGCGGCGGCTCGCCATCGGCACCGGGCTTCTCGCCACCATCGGCGCCACCGCCCCCTTCGTCGGCCTCTTCGGCACCGTCTGGGGCATCATGAACAGCTTCATCGGCATCTCCGAGGCGCAGACCACCAACCTCGCGGTCGTGGCCCCGGGCATCGCCGAGGCGCTGCTCGCCACCGCGATCGGCCTCGTCGCCGCCATCCCGGCGGTGGTGATCTACAACTTCTTCGCCCGCTGGATCGCCGCCTGCCGCGCCCGGCTCGCCGACGTGGCAGCGGCGGTGGAGCGGCTGGTGAGCCGCGACCTCGACCACCGCCGGCTCGCGCCGACGCTGCTCGCCCGGGCGGCGGAGTAGCGCCGTGGCCGGCAGCCTGGAGCCGCGCCGCGCCGGCGGCGACGAGATCGAGGAGACCCACGAGATCAACGTGACGCCGTTCATCGACGTCATGCTGGTGCTGCTCATCATCTTCATGATCGCCGCCCCGCTCGCCACGGTCGACATCCCCGTCGACCTGCCGAGCTCGGCCGCCACGCCGCAGCCGCGGCCCGCCGACCCGATCTACCTGACCGTCCGGCAGGACCTCGGCCTCACCCTCGGCGAGGCGCCCGTCCCCGCGGGCGGGCTCGGGCCGGCGCTGGAGAGCGTCACCAATGGCGACCGCGAGACCCGGATCTTCGTCCGGGCCGACGAGGCGGTGCCCTATGGCGAGCTGATGAAGGTCATGGACCAGATGCGCGGCGCCGGCTACCTCAAGGTGGCGCTGGTCACCCTGGAGACGCTGGGGCCGGCGACGCAATGAGCCTCGCCATGACGAACCCTCCCGGCGGCGAGAGCCTCGCCCGTCCCGCGCTGCTCTGGGCGAGCGCGGCGGTGCTGGCGGTCGCGGCCCATGCCGGCGCCGCGGCCTGGGCGCTGCGGCACCGTCCGGAGCCGGTCGCGGAATCCGCGCCGCCGGCGATGATGATCGAGCTCGCCCCGGAGATCCTCTCGCCCCCGGCCGAGATCGAGGAGATCGCGCCCGACATGGTCGAGGCGCCGGAGAACCTGACGACCGGGGTCGAGCTGACCGAGGCGACGCCGATCGAGCCGCCGCCGCCGCTCGACCCGCCGCCGCTCCTCGAGGAGCCGCCGCCCGACGTGCCGCCGCCGCCGACGCCGGAGCCGCCCTTGCCGCAGCCGCCGCAGGTCGAGACGCCGCCGCAGCCGGCGGAGGTCGTCGAGCCGCCGACGGCGCGGCCGCCGGACCTGCGGCTGGAGCAGCCGCCCGACCCGCCGAAGGAGGTGGTCGAGAAGAAGCCGCCGCCCGCGCCCTCCAAGGCCGCGGTGAAGGCGAAGGCGATCGCGCCGCCGGCCGAGACCGCGGCCGCCCCCTCGCCGACCCCCTCGGCGGGCGGCTCGGGCGCGGTGTCGCCGGCGAAGTGGCAGGCGCGGCTGATGGCCCATCTGGAGCGCCGCAAGCGCTACCCCTCCGGCGCGCGCAAGCGCGGCGAGGAAGGGGTCGCGCATGTCCATTTCTCGATCGACGACAGCGGCAACGTGCGGTCGGTGCGGCTCAGCCGGTCCTCGGGCTTCCCGGAGCTCGACGCCGAGGTGGTGGCGCTCGTCCGCCGCGCCTCGCCCGTCCCGGCCCCGCCGCCCGGCGCGCCCCGCGACATCACCGCGCCGGTCCAGTTCAACATCCGCTGAGCCGCGCGAGGCATGGCGGGAGCGGCTTCACCGCCGCCGTCCCCGAGGTGACGCCAACCCGTCGGGCGCGTGGTCACGGCCCGCGCAATCGCGTGCTGTTCACGCGTGAAAATTATCCAAGCCATTGATTTTATTGGAGTGGTTAATGTGAACCTAATCGGGCCCACACTACACGACAGTGGAGAGAAATATCGGTCGGGAGGGTGCGGGACGGTGAAGCCCGACGGATTTGACCCGTGGCAAATCCGTCCGCGATCGCCCCTGCGGGGGGCGAGCGCGGACGCGCTCGCCGGGGCGCTCACGGACGGATGGCGCGCTTCCGGAGAAATCTGCGCCCCTGACGGCCTCCGCGCGCAACCGCGCTCCAGCCGTCGGCGCGGCGAAAGCCATGCTTTCGCTTGTCGCGCCGGGCCTCGCGGGCAAGCCCGCTTCGGTCGCCCGCGCGCCCCGTGGATCCGGCAGGGCAGGTGTCGTGCAATGTGAATCGGGCCGCACAGTCACCGGACCCGTCCCGAAAGCGGGCCGCGACGCTCCGCGGCCGCGCCATCCCCGCAGCCGGCCGCGTGGCGGAACGCGGCGCATCCGGCCCTCGGACGCGGCGGCGGCGGCGCGCCGCACCGGCGCGGACGCATGGCTTGAACCCCGGGGCCGCCGCCCCGATACTCGGCCGGCAGCAAGAAGGGATCCTCAGGATGCTCAAGGAATTCCGCGACTTCATCGCCCGCGGCAATGTCATGGACCTCGCCGTCGGCATCATCATCGGCGCGGCGTTCACCGCGATCGTGACCAGCCTCGTCAACGACCTGATCAACCCGCTGATCGGCTTCGTCATCGGCGGCATCGACTTCTCGAGCTACCAGCTGTCGCTCGGCGGCGGCGAGCACGCCGCCACCTTCCGCTACGGCGCCTTCCTGACCGCCGTCATCAACTTCATGATCATCGCCTGGGTGGTGTTCATGCTGGTCAAGGCGGTCAACAAGGTCCGCGCCACCGTCGACACCTCGGAGAAGAAGGCGGACACCCCCGCCGGCCCGACGCAGGAGGAGGTGCTGATCGAGATCCGCGATCTGCTGAAGGCCGACCGCGCCCGCATTCCTCCGGCGGTGTGAGCAGGGATCCGGCGGGTCGGCTCCGACCTGCCTACGCATGGGGCGAGCCTTGCCGATCCCGCCACCGACCGGAACAGATCATCCGGCACGACGGTGGAGCCGAAGCCCGGCCGGAAGCAGGCCGCGACGGGGACGCCAGACGGATTTGACCCGTGGCAAATCCGTCCGCGATCGCCCCTCGGGGGGGCGAGCGCGATTCCGCGCTCGCCGGGGCGCTCACGGACGGATTGCGCGCGACGGGGAAATCTGAACCCCCGCCGGCCTCCGCGCCAACGCGCTCCGGCCGCCGGCGCGGCGAAAGCCGTGCTTTCGCTTGTCGCGCCGTGGCCTCGCGGGCAAGCCCGCTTCGGTCGGTCGGCGTCCCGGGGGGGGCAACCGGCGTCTGGTCGTGTGGCAACACCGGCTTGCCCGGCGCCGCGCCATGCTGCGCGGAACCAAAGCCGGCGGAGTCACGTTTCCCCTTCCAGGCAAGGGAGGGGAAACGCCCGATGAACAGCATCATCTACATGGTCGGCCTGGTCGTGATCGTCATCGCCGTCCTGTCCTTCGTCGGGATCGGCTGATCAGACCGGGAGCGTCCGCCCCTCGGCGTCGGCGGCGGCGACCAGATCGACGAGGCGCTGCATCTCCGCCCCGCGGCGGAAGTCCGGCTCGCCGTTGACGCCCGTCTGCAACGCCGCGACGAAACGGTCGGCGATGCGGGGCGGCGGGGCGCATTCGACCGGGCGCCAGCGCTGGATCTCGATGTCGGGGCCGAGGCAGGCTTCCAGCGTCGAGGAGCCGCCGTCCGTCCACAGCCGCAGGGCGCCGAGCTCGCCGTGCAGCAGCAGGTCGAGCTCGTTCGCCTTGCCGGTCGCCATGCGGGTGGCGTGGACCACCCCCAGCGCGCCGCCGGCGAGCTCGACGTTGATGACGACGCTGTCGTTCACGTCGAGACGGTATTTCCCGATCGCGCCGCCCTCGGCCTTGTCGAACACCTTCATCCGCGCCCCGAGCGCCACGACGGGCTCGCCGGCGGCGTAGGTGGCGAGGTCGAGGATGTGGACGCCCACGTCGCCCAGCACGCCCATCGAGCCGTGCGCGGAGGAGAGCCGCCACAGCCAGCGCTCGTCGGTGCGCCAGTCGCCCCAGTGCTTGGCGGTGAGCCAGCTCTGCAGGTAGCTCGCCTGAAGATGGCGGACCGGCCCGATCGCGCCGGCCGCGACCAGCGCGCGGGCGGCCTGGAGGGCGGCGGCGTTGCGGTAGGTGAAGTTCACCATGTTGATGACGCCCGCCGCCTCGGCGGCGTCGGCCATCTCGACGGCGTCCGCGTGGTTCACCGCGAGCGGCTTCTCGCAGAGGACGTGCTTGCCGGCGGCGATCAGCGCCAGCGAGGTCGCCTTGTGCGCGCCGTCGGGCGTCACGTTGACCGCGGCGTCGAAGCCGCCCCAGGCGATCGCCTCGCCGAGATCGCCGAACGCCTGCGGGATGCCGTGCCGCGTCGCGAACCCGGCGGCGCGGCCGGCGTCGACGTCGACCGCGGCGACGAGGCGGCAGCCCGGGATCGTCGCGAAGCGCTCGGCGTGGCTGTTCGCCATCGAGCCGGTCCCGAGGAGGAGGATGCGCGGCTCGGCGATCACCGATAGCCCTCCTCGCCGGCCTTGTGCAGCGAGCCGCCCTTCTGGACGATCTTCTCCGGGGCCTTGTCGACGGGCACGTTCGGGGCCTCGCCGACCGCCTTCCAGGCGGGCGCCGGGTTATGGGCCCAGCGCACGGCGTTGCGCAGCACCTGCTGGATCGTCGCGTCGTGGTAGGTGGGATAGGTCTCGTGGCCGGGGCGGAAGTAGAAGACGCTGCCCGCGCCGCGCTTCCAGGTCAGGCCGGAGCGGAACACCTCGCCGCCCTCGAACCACGAGATCATCAGCGTCTCCATCGGCTCGGGCACCAGGAAGGGCTCGCCGTACATCTCCTCGCTGGCGAGCTCGATCCGGTCGCCGACGCCGGCGAGGATCGGGTGGGCGGGGTTCAGGACCCAGAGCCGCTCGCGCTCGCCGGCCTCGCGCCAGCGGAGCGAGCAGGGCGTGCCCATCAGCCGGATGAACGGCTTCGAGAAGTGCCCGGAATGGAGGACGATCAGGCCCATCCCCTCGTGGACGCGGGAGGCGACGCGGGCGGCGACCTCGTCGGAGACGCGGCCATGCGCCTTGTGGCCCCACCAGACGAGGACGTCGGTGGCGTCGAGGCGGGCCTGCGGCAGCCCGTGCTCCGGCTCGTCGAGCGTGGCCGTCGTCGCCTCGATCCCCGGGTCGGCGGCGAGGGCCGCGGCGATGGCGGCGTGGATCCCGTCGGGATAGATCGCGCGCACCACCTCGTTCTCGCGCTCATGCTGGAACTCGTTCCAGACGACGGCTCGGATCATCGCTTCCCCCCGGGTCTCGGGCCGGTCCCGCGCCGGCGCGGGGCGCACCTTGTCGCGGCGCGCGCAGGCCCGCAAGGGGCGCGTCAGCCGCCGCGGCGTTGCGCGCCGTCGCGGGGCTCGACGCTGCTGCGTGCGGTCGCGGGGCTCGACGCTACAGCGTGCCGTCGAGGGGCTCGACGCTACGGCGTGCCGTCGACGGGCTCGACGCGGTACTGGATGTCGTCGACCTGCTCGAGCCAGTCGGCGGCGCGGCCGTCGAGCGCCTCCTGGATGGCGAGATGGGTCATCGCGGTCCCGGGGCCGGCGCCGTGCCAGTGCTTCTCGCCGGGCGGGAACCAGACGACGTCGCCGGGGCGGAGCTCGCGGACCGGGCCGCCCCAGGCCTGCGCCCGGCCGAGGCCCGCGGTGACGACGAGGGTCTGGCCGAGCGGGTGGGTGTGCCAGGCCGTCCGCGCCCCGGGCTCGAAGCTGACGCTGGCGGCGACCACCCGCGCCGGGGCGGGCGGCTCGGCGACCGGGTCGATGCGGACCTCGCCGGTGAAGTACTCCGCCGGGCCGCGGCGCGGCGGGGCGGATCCGATGCGGGTGACGTCCATCCTGCTGCCTCTCCCTGATTGCGGCCCCTCTTCGTCTCACGCGCTCCGGCGGGCCGCGGAGCGGAGCGCGATGGCGACCCCGGCGGCGACGACCAGCGCCATCCCGGCGACGCTGATCGCGTCCGGGACCTGGCCGAACACCAGCCAGCCGAGGAGGCCGGCCCAGAGGATCTGGAGGTAGTTGACCGGCGCGAGGAAAGACGCCGGGGCGTAGCGGTGGGCGGCGGTGAAGAGGTAGTGGCCGACGCCGCCGACGAAGCCCGTCCAGAGGAAGAGCGCGAGCTGCGTCGCCGTGGGCGCGGGGCCGCCCACCGACCACGGCAGGGCGAGGCCGCAGGCGACCGCGCCGACGAGGGCGGTGTAGAAGAGCAGGACCATGGTCGTCTCGGTGCTGGCGAGGTGGCGCGACAGCAGCATGTAGCCGGCGCTGAGCGCCGCGGCGCCGAGGACGAGGAGGACGCCGAGCGGGTCGAGCGCGCTTCCCGGCCGGGCGATCAGCAGCACCCCGGCGAAGCCGACCGCCGCGGCCGCGGCGTCGGCGCCCCTGAACCGCTCGCGCAGGACCCAGGGCGCGGCGAGGACGACGAGGATGGGCGCCAGGAAGACCATCGCCGTGGCCTCGGCGACCGGCATCCGCCGCAGCGCGAGCCCCATGAGGAGCGAGGCGAGGACGAGGCAGGCCGCCCGGACCAGCACGAGCCCGGGCCGCCGCGTCCGCGCCATCCGGGTGCGGTGGATGGGGCCGACGATGGCGAGCATCAGCAGGAAGTGCAGGATGTAGCGCACCGCGACGACGAGGCGCGGGTCGTAGGAGCCGACGAGATACTTCGTCGTGGTGTCCATCGAGGCGAAGAGCAGCACCGCGACGGCGAGGAGCGCGACGCCGGTGAGCGGCCGGCGCGGCAGCGCGGCGGCGGCGGCGCCCGGCATGGGAGCGACAGGCTCGGCGGGGACGGCGGCGTCGGGCATGGGCCATCTGCGCCGAGCCGGCGGCGGGCGTCAACGGCGGCTGCGGGCGATCGGGCGGGGGTTCGGGGCGAGAAGGCGACCTGGACGGGGGCGTCGTGCGGTGGACGTGCGGCGGGCGGGCGGGGGGCCTCGCACGACAGGGAAGGTCGAGGGGCGTGGCGCCGAGAGGCGGGACTTCGCACGGCCGCGGCGCCTACGCGGCGCGCGGGCGGCGGCGGGTCAGATCAGGGGGCAGGTCAGATCAGGGGGCGCGGGGGCTCGGGGGTGACCTCCATGTTCGAGCAGGCCTCCAGCCGGGCGAGGTCCGGGATGTGCAGCGTGCCGTCGGACAGGCGGATGAGCCCGCGCGCGCGCAGCGTGCGCAGCGTCTTGTTGGTGTGGACGAGCGACAGGCCGAAGGCGTCGGCGAGATCCTGCTGGCGGAACGGCATCGGCATCCGGCCGCCCTTCACCAGCTCGCGCGCCTCGGCGCGGCGATAGAGCGTGACCAGCCCCCAGGCCACCCGCTCGAGCCCGCTCCGCCGGCCGATCGTCGCCAGCATGTCGCCGAGGAAATGCTCCTCGCGGGCGGCGAGCCAGGTGAGGTCGTAGGCCCGCGACGGCATGTCGCGGAAGAGGCTCCACAGGTCGGCGCGCGCGAAGACGCAGAGCGTCATGTCGGTGACCGCGTCGACGCCGTGCTGCATCTCGCCGAGGAGCCCGGCCTGGAGCCCGATCAGGTCGCCCGGCATCACGAAGTTGATGACCTGCCGCCCGCCGTCGGGCAGCAGCTTGTAGCGCACCCCCCAGCCGGCCAGCGCGGTGAAGAGCTGCGGGCTCGCGGCGCCCTCGAGCAGGATCGTCGTGCGCGGCGAGACGACCAGCTCGCCGGCCTTGAAGCGCCGCATGAAGGCGAGCTCGGCGTCCGTGAACGGCTGGAACGCCTTGCGGCGGCGCAGCGGACAGTCGCGGCAATCGACGGGCACCGGGGAGAACCCTCCTCCTATGTCACAGTTAAATGCGCCCCCCCGCGAACGAGCGCAATGTCGCGGCGTAGCCGGCACAGCCGGCATTGGAGGGATTCTCGATGACCGCAATCCGCAGCCGGGGCGAGACCCCGGCGCGACCGCCCGACCGGGGCCAGGGCGAACTCGGCCTCCTCCGCGCCGCCCTGCGGGCCGAGACGCAGATCGCCGAGGCGCTCGCCCAGCGCAGCCGCGGGCTCCTCGACGTCGTCGAGGCGCTGGCGCGGCGTGCGCTGGCCGAGGCGGGCGACATCGCCGAGGCCTCGGCGCGGCTCGACGCGCTGTCGAGCCGGATGCGCGAGGCGCTGGCCGCCGGCGAGACCGTCGGCGGCGGCAGCGACCTCGCCGCGCTGGTCGAGCGCACGCTGGCGCCCTTCGAGACCGGCGCCGGCCCGCGCATCGCCGCCGGCGGCCCCGCGGTCGGCGTCTCGGCCGAGGCGGCGCGGCTGGTGGCGCTGACGCTCTTCGAGCTCGCCGGCCTCTCGATGCGCCGCGGCGCGCTGTCGGGAGCGGAAGGGCGGGTGCTGGTGGCGTGGAGCCGCTGGCGTTCCGGCCTGCGGATCTCGTGGCGCGACATCGGCGGGCCGCCGGTCGAGAGCGGGCTGCGGCTCGGCGCGGGCGCGAGCCTGCTGCCGCTCCTCGAGGAGCGCTTCGGCGCGCCGCTGAAGGTGCGCCAGACGCCGCTCGGGCTCCGGGCGGAGCTGACGCTGCCGGAGGCGGAGCTGACCTCGCTCCCCGACGGCGGGCTGATCGCGCTGACCCGGCCCTGACGCTGCCGGCCCGCAGCTGTCCGGCCGGCGCCGCGACGGCCCGGTCGGGCGCCGCGCCCGTCAGGACGCGGCCTCCTGCTCCTCGCGGACGGGGAAGTCGAGGCTGTAGCGCACCCCCTCCGGGCCGACCGAGTAATGCGCCTCGCCGGAGAGCGCGCGGGGCGTGACGTTCTGCAGGATCGTCCGCCCGAAGCCCCAGGCCTGCACCCGGCCGACCGGGCGGTCCGGCTCCTCGATCCATTCGATCCGGCAGCCGCCGGGTATGATCTCGCAGCGCACCCGCAGCCGCCCGGCCTCGGCCGCCAGCACCCCGAAGCTGCGGGCGTTGGCGGCGAGCTCGTGCAGGGCGAGCCCGAGATGCAGCGTCACGTTCGGCGGCAGGACCGGATCCCGGCCCTCGACCTCGACCGCGACCCCGGCGTCCGCGGCGAAGGCCTCGGTCTGCACCTCGACCAGCCGGCGGAAGCGCACGCCCTGCCAGTTGGCGTAGGTGATCAGGTCCTGGCTCTGCGCCAGCGAGGCGATGCGGCCGCGGAACTTCTCCTCGAACTCGGCGACGCTGGTCGCGCTGCTCGCGGTCTGGCCGAGGATGCTCTGCAGGATGGCGAGGAGGTTCCGCGAGCGGTGGCTGACCTCGTAGAGCAGCTCGCGCAGCGCCGCCTCGCGGCGCTTCAGCAGGCTGATGTCGGCGACCGAGACGAAGAGGCCGCGGGGCGCGCCATCCGGGCCCTCGTCGCGCTCGACGCTCATCTCGAACCAGACCGGCGGCTCGCCGTCGCGCTGCTGCATCGCCTCGAGGCGGCGCGGCCGGCCGGAGACCAGCACGTCGCGCTTGACCGCGATCACCCGCTCGGCGGTGAACGGATCGAAGATCGCGGCGTCGCCGCCGAGCATGACCGCCTCGATGTCGGGCCAGCTCGCCGGGACGTTCTCGATGGTGCGGAGCGCCATGTCGGCGTCGTGGTAGAGCACGCAGATCCCGCCGCTCCGGATGCCGCGGAGCAGCGTTCGCGTCCGTTCCTTCGCGCCTTCGCCCATCTTAAGCCGGTCCCGCCAGGGTCGCCCGCCTCGGCGCCCGTCACCCTCCGCAACGCCGCGGCGCGGGGAAGGGTTCCGGGCGGCCGAGCGTCACGCAGCCGCGGCGCGGGCGGCGTCGTTGAAGAACAGCGCCTGGCTGATATAGGCCTTCACCTGGTCCTCGTTGAACGGCTTGTTCACGAGGAACGTCGGCTCGGGCCTCTCGCCGGTGAGCAGGCTTTCCGGGAAGGCGGTGATGAAGATCACCGGCAGCGGCGTCTCCGCGAGGATCTCGTTCACCGCGTCGATCCCGGAGGAGCCGTCGGCGAGCTGGATGTCGGCGAGCACCATGCCCGGCGGATCGGCCCGGTAGAGCTCGAGCGCCTCGTCCTTGGTGCGGGCGATCCCGGTCACCCGGTGCCCGAGCGAGACGGCGATCTGCTCGATGTCCATGGCGATCAGCGGCTCGTCCTCGATGATGAGGATCGAGGTGGCGACCTGCCGGGAGATCTCCTCGGAGGCGCGGCGCAGCAGCTCCGTCGCCTCCTCCGGGGTGACGCCGAGGATCTCGGCCACCTCCTCGCGGTTGTAGCCCTCGAGCGCGGCGAGCAGGAAGGCCTGCCGCGAGCGCGGCGAGATCTGGGCGAGATTGCCGGCCGAGCGGCGCTCCCAGGCCGAGGACGAGGCCGTCGGCTCGATGGCGACCTGCAACTCGCCGAAGCTGCGGGCGTAGAGGCTGAAGACGGCGATCCGGTCGTTCGACGCCTCGGGGAAGATCGAGATGTCCGCGATCAGCATCTCGAGGAGCGCCCGGACATAGGCGTCTCCCGAGGCCTGGCTGCCCGTGATGGCGCGCGAATAGCGGCGCAGATACGGGAGATGCGGTGCGATCCGCGTGGATAGGGACATGGCGGCTCCGTGTAGGCGCATAGCAGGTGCGCGCTCGGGCTTTCGAACGGGCAGTATGGCTTGAAACGCACGCTGGCGCCAAAAGTTCCGTCGGCCCCGGAACCTTTTCGGCTTGCGGCGCTTGCCGGGGTATGTTCGACGACGAGGACTAGAGAGTTGAGATCAGGCGCCGTGACCGAGCCCCCCCCTGACGACACCCCTCCCCCGCCCCCCGCCTTCCGCCGGGCCAGTCCGCGCCGGAAGAAGCTCCTCGGGCCGGAGAGCGAGATCGGGGCGCGGCTCCGTGAGTTCTACACCGAGCTCGAGCGGGAGCCGATCCCGTCCGAGATCATCGAGCTTCTGGAGCGCCTCGACGAGGTCGAGCGCCGCGGAGCCGCTCGTGACCGCTGAGGAATCCCGGCCACCGAGCTTCAAGACGTCGCTGATCGCCGCGCTGCCCTCCCTGCGCGCCTTCGCGATGTCGCTGACCGGCCGCCACGACCAGGCCGACGACCTCGTGCAGGAGACGGTGACGCGCGCCTGGGCCAAGCAGGACGCGTTCACGCTCGGCACCAACATGAACGCGTGGCTGTTCACCATCCTGCGCAACCTCTTCTACAGCCAGATGCGCAAGCGCGGCCGCGAGGTGCAGGACGTCGAGGGCGCGTTCTCGGCCAAGGTCGGCGTCGCGCCGAGCCATGACGGGCGCATGGACCTCGCCGACTTCCGCCGGGCGCTGGACCGGCTGCCGCACGACCAGCGCGAGGCGCTGCTGCTGATCGGCGCCGCGGGCTTCTCCTACGAGGAGGCGGCGGCGATCTGCGGCTGCGCCGTCGGCACGGTCAAGAGCCGGGTCAGCCGGGCGCGGACGCGGCTGCAGGATCTGCTCGGGGTCGCCGGCGCGAGCGACTATGGCCCCGACGCGGCGACCTCGGCGCCGGTGGTGACCCGCGCCTTCGCGAGCTGATCCTTCTTCGTCGCGCAAGAGAAACGGGCGCAAAAGAAGAGGGCGCCGCTCCCGGGAGCGGCGCCCGATCCGTGCGAGGCCCTGCGAGGTCAGCCCTCGTAGAGCGGCCGGCTCTCGATGCTCTCCGGCGTCAGGCTGGTGCGCACGATGAGCGCGCCGTTCGCGTCCTTCAGCACCTGGATCTCGTCCGGCTGCAGCAGAACCTTGTTGGCGCCGAAGCCGAGGACGCCGCCGAAGGTCACCACCACGCCCTCGACCGCGTTGGCGTCGGTGATCAGCACGTCGTCGATCGACGCCACGGTCTCGTTCTCGTGGTTGACGAGGTTCGCGCCGATCAGCTGGTCGGTGGAGATCGTCGAGAGCTCCGCGGCGGTGTAGCCTTCGGGGACCATCGGGTCGGCGGCCGGCTCCATCGGCGCCGGCGCGACCGCGGGAGGCGTGGCCGGAGCGGCGGGATCCGCCGGCTGCGTCTGGGCCTGGGCGCCGACCGTCATCAGGGCGGCGACGGCGGCGAAGGCGAGAGCGGTCTTGAACATGGATTACTCCTTCAGTCTCTGTTCTTGCCGGAAGCCAGCGGCTCCGGACCGCCTGAACAACGCCCCGGTCCGGCCGGGGTTCCGAAAAAGCCGTGCATGAAATGAGCGTTTCTGCAACTTCAGGGCGATCTTGAAACGGAAAGGGCGCTCCAGATGGAGCGCCCCGAAAGAAATCCTCAAGAGCCGGTCAGTGCTTCTTGGCCCAGTCGTCGACCTGCTTCTCGGCCTCTTCCTTGGTCACGCCGTAGGCGGACTGGATCTTGCCGGCGAGCTCGCGCCGATTGCCCTTGACCATCTGTAGATCGTCGTCGGTGAGCTTGCCCCAGCGCTTCTGCGCGGCGCCGGTGTATTCCTTCCACTTGCCTTCGATCTGGTCCCAGTTCATCGCGTCCTCCTTCAGGGCCGGCCACGTCGTCGGCCGTCGGGGAACAAACGTCCCCGGAGGCGTCGGGTTCCCGGCCGGGCTTACGCCGGCGCCTCCAGCTCGGCGGCGAGGGCGGCGAGGCCGGCCTCGGCGGCGGCGAGGGCGGCGGGGTCCGCGGCGCGGAGCACGATGGTCGCGCCGAAGCCCGCCTCGTCGCGGAAGGGATAGCTGCCGATCGCCACCGCGGGGTGCCGGGCGGCGAGCTCGGCCAGCGGGCCGGCGATGATGCCCTCGGGCCGGCGGATGCGGCGGGAGACGCTGCCGACGGGCACGCCGGCGGCGAGCTGCGGGAGCAGCCAGGCCACCATGGCGACGAAGACCCGCGGCACGCCGGCCATGACGTGGACGTTCCCAAGGGTGAAGCCCGGGGCCTTGGAGACCTCGTTCAGGATCAGCGTCGCCCCGTCGGGGACGCGCGCCATGCGGAGCCGCGCGGGGTTCAGCTCGCGCTCCGGGTCGGCGTAGTTCGAGGCGAGGATGGCGCGGGCGTCCTCGCGGATGTCGATCCCGACCCCGAAGGCGGCGGCCACCGCGTCGGCGGTGATGTCGTCGTGGGTGGGGCCGATGCCGCCCGAGGTGAAGACGTGGTCGTAGCGCGCCCGGAGCGCATTCACCGCGGCGACGATCTCGGCCGCCTCGTCGGGCACCGCGCGGGCCTCGCGGAGGTCGATGCCGACGGCGGCGAGCGCCTGGGCGAGGTGGTTGGTGTTGGTGTCGAGCGTGCGCCCGGACAGGATCTCGTCACCCACGACGAGCATGGCGGCGGTCGGATTCGGCATCGGCTTGCCCTCGCTGCAGCGGCGGGCCACGGTCGGGGGATGGAGTTTGCCCGCCCCCTCGTCCGTGGCCGCCTTGTGCGACGGTATAAGCGATTCTTCGCGGACGTCATGCTCGACGACGGGGTTGCCGTCACGGCGCATTGCCCGAACCCCGGCGCGATGCTCGGGCTCGTCGCGCCCGGGCAGGCGGTCTGGGTCGAGCCGAACGACGACCCGCGCCGGTCGCTGCGCTTCGCCTGGCGGCTGGCGGAGACCGAGGGCGGCGGGCTCGTCGGCATCGACGCGAGCCTGCCGAACCGGGTCGTCGCCGAGGCGCTGGCGGTGGGCCGCGTGCCGGCCCTCGCGGGCTATGCGGCGTTCCGGCCGGAGACGCGCTACGGAGCGGCGAGCCGGGTGGACTTCCTCGCCACCGGGCCCGGCCTGCCGCCCGCCTATGTCGAGGTGAAGAACGTGCATTTCAGCCGCACGCCCGGGCTCGCCGAGTTCCCCGACTGCGTGACCGCCCGGGGCGCGAAGCACCTGCGCGAGCTCGCCGCCATGGTCGCGGAGGGGGCGCGCTCGGTGATGCTCTACCTCGTCCAGCGCGGCGACTGCGCGCGGATGCGGGTCGCGGGCGACCTCGACCCGGCCTATGCGGCGGCCTTCGCCGCCGCGCGCGCCGCCGGGGTCGAGGCGGTGGCCCATGTCGCCGACCTCAGCCCGCGCGGCGTCGTCCTCGGCCGCGAGATCCCGGTCGAGCCCGTCAGGGCTTCTCGCGCGGGTTGAAGGTCACGAAGAAGCGCCAGGCGGCGTAGACGCCGAGTGCGCCGAACAGGATCGCCCAGGCGATCGAGCCGGTGAACGCCTCGAGCCCGGCCCAGACCCCGCACAGGACCACGATCCCCGCCCGGATCCAGAGCGGGCGGAAGAACGGGTGGTCGAGGTCGAAGAACCCGTGGGACATGGCCCGGCATCCTGCCGCGACGGGGCCGGCCTGTCCACACGTGCGGCGTCCGAGGGACGTCGCCGCGGAGCCCCAACCCCCGCCGGCACGGCGGCCGCTTGGCGGCGCGGGCGAAAGCGGCTATCCCCCCGGCGGTTCCCTGCGCGAGCGCCGAGCGATGATCCTCTACCCCGCCATCGACCTCAAGGACGGCCAGTGCGTGCGGCTGCTGCGCGGCGACATGGCGCAGGCCACGGTGTTCGGGACCGACCCGGCGGCGCAGGCCCGCGCCTTCGTCGCGGCGGGGTGCCGCTGGCTGCACCTCGTCGACCTCGACGGCGCCTTCGCCGGCGCGCCGCGGAACGCCGCGGCGGTGGAGGCGATCCTCGCCGCGGTCGACGTGCCCGTGCAGCTCGGCGGCGGCATCCGCGACCGGGCGACGCTGGAAGCCTGGCTCGACCGCGGGGTGCGGCGCGCCATCCTCGGCACCGCCGCGGTGCGCGACCCGGCCTTCGTCCGCGAAGCCGCCGCCGCGCATCCCGGCCGCGTCGCCGTCGGCATCGACGCCCGCGACGGCAGGGTCGCCGTCGAGGGCTGGGCCGAGACCACCGCGACGACCGCCACCGACCTCGCCCGCCGCTTCGAGGACGCGGGCGTCGCCGCGATCATCTACACCGACATCGAGCGCGACGGGGCCATGGCCGGGCCGAACGTCGCCGCGACCGCCGCGCTCGCCCGCGCCGTCGCGATCCCGGTGATCGCCTCGGGCGGGGTGTCCTCGCTCGACGACCTTGCGGCGCTGAAGGCCTCCGGCGCGCCGCTCGACGGCGCCATCTCCGGCCGCGCCCTCTACGAGGGCAAGCTCGACCTCGCCGCCGCCGTCCGCCTGCTGGAGGACTGAGATGGCCATCGAGACCTGGGCCGCCTTCGTCGCCGCCTCGGCCCTGCTGCTGATGATCCCCGGGCCGACGATCCTGCTCGTCGTCTCCTACGCGCTCGGCCGCGGCTGGAAGGTGGCCGCCCCGGTCGCGACCGGGGTGGCGCTCGGCGACCTGACGGCGATGACGCTCTCCATGCTGGGCGTGGGCGCGCTCCTCGCCTCGTCGGCGGCGCTCTTCACGGCGCTGAAGTGGATCGGCGCCGGCTACCTCGTCTGGCTCGGGATCAAGCTCTGGCGCGCCGGCGCGATGATCGACGCCGAGGCGCGCACCGATCCGGTCCATCCCGCCCGGATGCTGGGCCATGCCTGGCTGGTGACCACGCTCAATCCGAAATCCATCGTGTTCTTCGTGGCCTTCCTGCCGCAGTTCCTCGACCCGGGGCGGGCGTTCTGGCCGCAGATGGCGATCTTCGAGGCGACCTTCGTCACCCTCGCCTTCGCCAACGCCTTCGGCTACGCGCTGCTCGCAGCCCGCGCCCGGCGGCTGGCGTCGAGCCCGAGCGCCATCCGCCTCGTCAACCGCGCCGGCGGCACGGCGCTCATCGCGGCCGGGGCGGCGGCGGCGACGATGCGGCACGCCTGATGGCGGCGCGCTGGACCAAGATCGCGATGGTGCTCTGCCTCGCGGTCTTCGCCTTCCTCGTCGCCTTCACCAACGTCACCGACTACGGCGGCAACGCGCCCTTCGGGCGCCATGTGCTCAGCATGGACACCACGTTCCGCGACCCGGCCGTGGCGTATCGCGCCATCGAGGCGCCGTGGGCCGTGACCGCCGGCTATTGGCTGATCATCGCCGGCGAGGCGCTGACCGCGCTGCTTTTCGCCGCCGCGGGCCTGCGGATGCTGGCCGCGCGGAATGCGCCGGCCGCCGACTTCGCGCGGGCGAAGGCGCTGGCGCATCCGGGCGCGCTGGCGGGGTTTCTCGTCTGGTTCCTCGGCTTCATGGCGATCGGCGGGGAGTGGTTCGAGATGTGGCAATCGCCGACATGGAACGGGCAGGAGCCGGCGTTCCGCTTCTACGTCACCATTCTGCTCGTGCTGATCTACGTGAACCAGCCCGACGCCCAGCCCTCGGGCTGACTTCGCGGCGCCCTTCGGTCAGCCGAAGGTCTCGCCAAGCGAGATGACGTCGCCGGGCCTGATCGACCTGTCGGCGAGCATGGTGAGGCTTCCGCCTGCGGAACGCGGCGTGGGGGCGAAGGTTTCGCCGCGGCTCGCTGGACGCGCGGCGGGCGGTCGTCTATCGGATCGGCCGTGAGCCCGGAGGGTCAATGCTCAAGGTCCGCGTCATCCCCTGCCTCGACGTCAAGGACGGCCGCGTCGTCAAGGGCGTGAACTTCGAGGGCCTGCGCGACGCCGGCGACCCCGTCGAGGCCGCTCGCGCCTATGACGCGCAAGGGGCGGACGAGCTCTGCTTCCTCGACATCGCGGCAAGCCTGGAGAACCGGGGGACGCTTCTCGACCTCGCCTCGCGCACCGCCGAGCAGTGCTTCATGCCGCTGACGGTCGGGGGCGGCGTGCGGACGCCGGAGGACGTGCGGCAGCTCCTGCTCGCCGGCGCCGACAAGGCGAGCTTCAACTCGGCCGCCGTGGCGACGCCCGACGTCGTCAACGCCGCGGCGAACAAGTTCGGCGCCCAGTGCATCGTGGTGGCGATCGACGCCAAGACCGTGGCGCCGGGGCGGTGGGAGATCTTCACCCATGGCGGCACGCGGGCGACCGGGATCGACGCGGTGGCCTTCGCGAGGGACATGGCGGCGCGGGGGGCGGGGGAGATCCTGCTGACCTCGATGGACCGCGACGGGACGAAGGCGGGCTACAACCTCGCGCTGACCCGCGCCATCGCCGACGCGGTACCGGTGCCGGTCATCGCCTCGGGGGGCGTGGGCGAGCTCGCGCATCTGGTCGAGGGGGTGACCGAGGGGCACGCCTCGGCGGTGCTCGCCGCCTCGATCTTCCACTTCGGAACCCACACGATCGGCGAGGCCAAGGCCGCGATGGCCGCCGCCGGCATCCCGGTGAGGCTGACATGAGCGACGTTCTCGCCCGCCTCTACGCCACCATCGAGGCCCGCGCCGGGGCCGACCCGGCCGCCTCGCACACCGCGGCGCTGCTGGCGAGGGGGCCGGGGAAATGCGCCGAGAAGTTCGGCGAGGAGGCGGTCGAGGCCATCGTCGCGGCCGCGCAGGGCGACCGCGCCGCGCTGGCCCACGAGGCGGCCGACGCGCTCTACCACCTCCAGGTGATGCTCGCGGCCTCCGGCGTCGCCTGGGCGGCGGTGCTCGCCGAGCTCGAGCGGCGCGAGGGCGTCTCCGGCGTCGCGGAGAAGGCGGCGCGCCGGCCGAAGGGCTGAGCTGCGCCGACGCGCCGGGCGCCACGACGCCGCAGGCCGGCAGGGCGCGGCCGGCGAGGCGGACGGAGCCGACCGGCTCCTGCGCCGGATGCGATCCGCCGGCCCGTCCCGGCCGTTTCCCGCACGGGCGCCGCAGATGCCCCTCGCGCCGCGTCCGCGCCCGCAATAGAACGCTGGGCGCGCGCGGCATGGACGGGAGAGGTCATCTTGGCGATCGGGGTCTTCGACAGCGGGCTCGGCGGGCTGACGGTGCTGCGCGCCATGGCGCGGCGGCTGCCGGAGCAGGACTTCGTCTATCTCGGCGACAACCGCAACGCGCCCTACGGCCGCCGGCCGCCGCGCGAGATCCACGACCTGACGGTCGAGGGGGTCAAGCGGCTGTTCCGCGAGGGCTGCGACCTCGTCGTCCTCGCCTGCAACACCGCCTCGGCGGTGGCGCTGCACGACCTGCAGACCGACTGGCTCGATCCGACGCGCCGCCGCGTGCTCGGGGTCTTCGTCCCGGTCATCGAGCACCTGACGCGGCGCAACTGGGGCGACGACGGGCCGCCGACCCATACGGGCCTCCGCGACGTGGCGCTCTTCGCCACCCCGGCCACCGTCGCCTCCGGGGCCTTCCCGCGCGAGCTGAAGTTCCGCGCCCGCGACGTTCGGGTGGAGCCGCAGGCCTGCGTCGGGCTCGTCGAGGCGATCGAGGCGGGCGACATGGGCCGCGCCGGGGCCGTGGCCCGCGAGCACGTGGCCGCCCTGCTCTCCCGCCTGCCGCGCCCGCAATCGGCGGTGCTCGGCTGCACGCATTACCCGCTGGTCGAGGCGGCCTTCCGCGCAGCGCTGCCGGCCACGACCACGCTGGTCTCGCAGCCCGAGGTGGTCGCCGAGAGCCTCGCCGACTATCTCCGGCGCCACCCGGCCTTCCGTAGCGGCGCGGGACGGCTCTCCTACCTGACCACCGGCGACCCCGCCGCCGTCGGGGCCAGCGCCGCCCGCTTCATGGGCGAGCCCCTGCCCTTCGGGCCGGCCTGAGGCCACCTTCCCCGACGCGCCGCCGCGCGCCGGTCCTCGCCCCGGCGCGTTTGGCCCGGAGCGCCGTGGAGGGAAGGCCGGCAAGCGAGCCCGGACGACGCCGGCGCCTTTCCGTTCCGGAGCACGCCCGGCGCCGACCCTGTGGATAACTGCCCTGTTAACACTTTTTCCGTTTTATTCCAGACAATTGCCCCATGTCGCACTGTGCGGCGCTTTTGGCGACCCGGCGGCCGGCTGCGCCACGCGGCGGATTGATCGCGCCCGGGGTTTCCACTAGGGATCGGCCCCGGCCAGAAGGGGGCTCGAAGTTGGACAGGCAGTTTCGCGTCGCGATCCTCGGGGCGTCGGGCTACACCGGCGCCGAGCTGGTGCGGCTGATCGCCACCCACCCGTCCCTGCGCATCGCCGCGCTCACCGCCGACCGCAAGGCCGGGCAGACCATGGGCGAGGTGTTCCCCCACCTGCGCCATCTCGACCTGCCGCGGCTGGGGACGATTCCCGACGCCGACCTCGCTGGGATCGACCTCGCCTTCTGCGCGTTGCCCCACGCGACCAGCCAGGAGGTCATCGCCGCCCTGCCCCGGGACCTGAAGATCGTCGACCTCTCCGCCGACTTCCGGCTGCGCGACCCCGCGGTCTATGCGCGGTGGTACGGCCACGAGCACCTCGCGCTCGACCTCCAGGCCGAGGCGGTCTACGGGCTGACCGAGTTCTACCGCGACGAGATCAAGGCGGCGCGCCTCGTGGCCGGGACCGGCTGCAACGCGGCGACCGGCATGTACGGGCTGATCCCGCTGCTCCGCGCCGGGGTGATCGAGACCGACGACATCCTGATCGACCTCGCCACCGGCGTCTCCGGCGCCGGCCGCTCGCCGAAGGAGGCGATGCTCCATTCCGAGGTGTCCGAGGGCTACGCCGCCTACAACGTGGCGAAGCACCGCCACCTCGCGGAGTTCGACCAGGAGTTCGCGCTGGCCGCCGGCAAGCCGGTGGAGGTGACCTTCGTGCCGCACCTGCTGCCGCAGAACCGCGGCATCCTCGCGACGATCTACGTCCGGGGCGAGGCGGAGCGCATCCATGCGACGCTGGCCGAGGCCTATGCGGACGAGCCCTTCCTCGTCGTGCTGCCGCTCGGCGAAGCCCCGGCGACGCGGCACGTGCGCGGCTCGAACTTCGTCCATCTCGGCGTGATCGCCGACCGCCGGCCGGGGCGGGTCATGGTGTTCTCGACGCTCGACAACCTGACCAAGGGCTCCTCGGGCCAGGCGCTGCAGAACGCCAACCTGATGCTCGGCCTGCCGGAGACGACGGGCCTGATGGCGGCGCCTCTCTTTCCGTGAAGGGGCTCAAGCGGTTCCTCCGCGCGCTCTGGGACGCGCAAGACCGCTTCAACCTCAACGACGGCTGGGTAATGTCGGGCTCGATCGCCTTCTCGGGCCTCCTGTCGATCTTTCCCTTCCTGATCTTCGCCGCGACGCTGATCGGCATCCTGGTCGGCAGCACCCGCTCGGCCGAGATCATCGACGCGCTCTTCGCCATCGCCCCGGAGCATGTGGCGCTGACGCTGGAGCCCGTCGTCCTCGAGGTGCTGGCCAAGCGCAGCGGGGGGGTGCTGACGCTCTCGGCCGCCTTCGCCGTCTATGTCGCCTCGAACGCCGTCGACAGCTTCCGCATCGCCTTCGACCGGGCCTATGCGGTGGTGGACCCGCGCGGCTGGTTCACCAACCGGGCGCTCGCCATCGTGATGGTGTTCGTGGGCGCGATCGTCTCGGCGCTGCTCGGGCTCCTGATCATCTTCAGCCCGCTGATGCTCGCGACGGCCGAGGACTTCGCCAACCGCAAGATCCCGCTCGTCGCCGGCTGGCTGACCTACGGCTTCGGGGTGATCGTGCTCGCCGGGTTCGTGCTCACCATGCACCTCACCCTGCCGGGGCGGAAGATCGCGCTCCGCAGCCTCTGGCCGGGGGTGGTCGCCACGACGGTGATCTGGCTCGCGACCGCCAGCGGCTTCTCGATCTACCTGAGCTTCACGCCGACCTACACGGTGACCTACGGCACGCTGGCGGGCGTCATCATCACGCTGATGTTCTTCTACATCACGGCCGTGACGATCATCTACGGGGCCGAGCTCAACGCGGCGCTCCACCGCCTCGCCCCGCATCCGCGGCCGCAGGGGACATGGCCGGCGGATTGAGGGGCTTGGAGCCGCGGCCGCGAGCGCCTAGATAGGCGCGAGCCAAGGGGGGAGCCCAGCCGTGGCCGTCGGCCTCAGGAAACGCCGCCGCATCCAGCTCGTCGTCGTCGCCGCGGCGCTCCTCGCCGTCGCGACCGGCGTCATCGGCTACGCGATGCGCGACGGCATCGAGTTCTTCCGCACCCCCTCGCAGGTCGCCCTCGACCCGCCCCGCGCCGGCGAGCGCTTCCGGCTCGGCGGGCTCGTCGAGGCGGGATCGGTGCTGCGCGGCCAGGGGGCGGAGGTGCGCTTCGTGGTCACCGACGGCAGCGACACGACGCCGGTGCGCTTCTCGGGCGTGCTGCCCGACCTCTTCCGCGAAGGCCAGGGGGTGATCGCGTCGGGCGAGATCGAGGACGGGGTGTTCGTCGCCTCGGAGGTGCTGGCCAAGCACGACGAGAGCTACATGCCGAAGGAGGTCGCCGACGCGCTGAAGCAGCAGGGGCTGTTCCGTCCCGACGCGAGCCCCGCGCCGGACAGCTGAGCGACAGCCGAGCCGGTTGCGTCCGTCGCGGGCTTGGCGCAACAATGGGGCGAGGCCGCCCGATAGAGTGGCGGCGACGGAGGAGACCATGCCGGGCCCGGAGGCCAGCACGGAAGGACTGGGCGGCTCGATCGGCTTCGGCGAGCGGCCGGCGCTCCTCATCATCGACTTCGTCAACGGCTTCTTCTACCGCAGCCAGTACCCGGCGATCACCGAGGCGGCGCAGCGGACCCGGCCGCTTCTGCTCGCCGCCCGCGAGGCGGGGCTGCCGATCGTCCATACCCGCATCGCCTATGCCGACGACGGCTCGGATTGCGGGTTCTGGACGGTGAAGGCCCCGCGGCTGCGGCAGCTGACCGAGAGCGCGGAATCGAGCCGGTTCATCTCCTCGCTGGCCCCGGAGGCGGGCGAGCGGGTGCTGAAGAAGAAGCTCCCCTCGGCGTTCTTCGGGACCGACCTCGCCTCGCACCTGATCCGGCGCGGCGTGGACACCCTGATCTTCGCAGGCTGCACCACCAGCGGCTGCGTGCGCGCCACGGTGGTGGACGCGATCAGCCACAACTTCCGGCCGATCGTCGCGGTCGACTGCGTGGGCGACCGCAGCGCCGCCGCGCACGAGGCGAACCTGCACGACATCGGCCAGAAATACGCCGACCTCCTGACCCGGGACGCGGTGATCGCCCACATCGCCCGCGAGCGCCGCGCCGCGGGCTGAGGGGGGCGCGTTTGCGCGCGGGAGCGTCACACATCTCGCATCAGCCTTGGACTCGCCCATGGCGAGGCATGGCCTCGCGGCGCCTCTCCGGCGCCCGTCGCGCCGACGGAAACGACCGCCGCGACAACGGAGGCCATTGCGGCTATCCTTCGCATCCCCCTGCCACCGAGGCCTCCGATGCACGACCTCCTGCACCTCACGCGACGCGCGCTTCTCGGCGCGATCGCCGGCATGGCGCTGCTCGCGGCGCCGCTCGCCGCCCTCGCCGAGGACGACCCCCTGCCGTCGTGGAACGACACGCCCACGAAGCAGGCGATCCTCGACCTCGTCGCGGCCGTCACCACCGAGGGCGGCCCCGACTATGTCGAGCCCGGCGACCGGGTCGCCACCTTCGACCAGGACGGCACCACCTGGGTCGAGCAGCCGATGTACGCCCAGGGCCTCTTCGCCTTCGACCGACTCGCCGAGATGGCGCCGCAGCACCCCGAGTGGAAGGACGCCGAGCCCTTCAAGGCGATCCTGTCCGGCGACCACGCGGCGATGGCGAAGCTCTCCGAGAAGGACCTGGTCGAGATCATCGGCGTCACCCATGCCGGGATGAGCACGGCCGACTTCGCGGGCCTCGTCGCCGACTGGCTGCCGAAGTCGCGGAACCCGGCGCTGAAGCGCGGGCCGGTGACGGAGCTCACCTACCAGCCGATGCGCGAGGTCATGGCGTTCCTGCGCGACAACGGCTTTCGCACCTATCTCGTGACCGGCGGCGGCCAGGAGTTCGTCCGGGTCTATGCCGAGGACGTCTACGGCGTCCCGCCCGAGCAGGTGGTCGGCTCCAGCATCGCCACGAAATACGAGATCGTGGACGGCAAGCCGCAACTCCTGCGCGAGCCCAAGATCTTCTTCGTCGACGACGGTCCCGGCAAGGCGCAGGGCATCGAGCTCTTCATCGGCCAGCGCCCGCAGATCGCCTTCGGCAACTCCGACGGCGACCGGCAGATGCTGGAATGGACCACCGCCGGCGAGGGCCGCCGGCTCGGCCTCCTCGTCCTCCACGACGACAAGGACCGCGAGTTCGCCTACGGGCCGGCCGGCGGGCTCCCCGACAGCAGGATCGGCACGTTCTCGCAGTCGCTGATGGACGAGGCGAAGGGTCGCGACTGGCGGGTCATCAGCATGAAGGACGACTGGAAGACGATCTTCGCCGGACCCTGAACCGCCTCCGGGATCCTCGGACCCGGGCGAGGGCCCGGACCGCCGCCGGCCCGATCTCTCGCCCGCACGGCCGCCCTCCGTGGCGAGGAGGGCGGCCCCCCGCCCGGGCGAGCCGCCGCCCCGTCCGGCCCGACGCCGCAGGCGCGGCCCGGGACCGGATTCGCGCCCGGATTCGCGACCGGTCGCGGACGCAGGAGATCGGCCGCGGCGGGGGGCCCGGGCGGGAGCGCGGGCGGGCGGGATTGCGTTTCGCGGCGGGTTCGCGCAGAAGGCGGCGAAACGCCGGAGGGACGGGATGTCGCGCATCGAGGCCGCCTTTGATCGCCTGCGCGCCGAGCGCCGCAAGGCCTTCGTCGCCTTCGTCATGGCGGGCGATCCCGACCCCGACACCTCGCTCGCCGTCGTCCGCGGCCTGCCCGGCGCGGGGGTGGACGTGATCGAGCTCGGGATGCCCTTCACCGACCCGATGGCCGACGGGCCGGCGATCCAGCGGGCCGGGCAGCGGGCGCTCGCGGCGGGACAGACGCTCCGGGGCACCCTCGACATGGTTCGCGCCTTCCGGGAGGACGACGACGCCACGCCGGTGGTGCTGATGGGCTACTACAACCCGATCTATTCGATGGGGGTCGAGCGCTTCCTCGCGGAGGCGTCCGGGGCGGGGGTGGACGGGCTGATCGTCGTCGACCTGCCGCCCGAGGAGGACGAGGAGCTGTGCCTGCCGGCGCAGGCGGCGGGGCTGAACTTCATCCGCCTCGCCACGCCGACGACCGATGCGAAGCGGCTGCCGAAGGTGCTGACCAACACCTCGGGCTTCGTCTACTACGTCTCGATCACCGGGATCACCGGCTCGGCGGAGGCCAACGCCGCGTCGATCGCGCCGGAGGTCGCCCGGATCAAGGCGGGCACGCCGCTGCCGGTCTGCGTCGGCTTCGGCATCCGCAGCCCCGAGGCCGCAGGCTCGATCGCCGCGATCGCCGACGGGGCGGTGGTGGGCTCGGCCATCGTCGAGCGGATCGGCGCCGGCGAGAGCCCGGCCGAGGTGCTCGCCTTCGTCCGCAGCCTCGCCGAGGCGGCGCATTCGGCCTGACCCGGCAGGGTGTCCCACAGCGGGACGCGAGTCAAATAGCTGATATACCTGCGATTTCAGGTTATCCACAGACTTGCCCCACACTGCACGACACCTGTCTGCCCTGCTGGATCCACGGGGCGCGCGCCGACCGACCGACCGACCGACCGACCGACCGAAGCGGGCTTGCCCGCGAGGCCCGGCGCGACAGGCGAAAGCACGGCTTTCGCCTGTCGCGCCGACGGCTGGAGCGCGTTGGCGCGGAAGCCGTGAGGGGCGCCGATTTCTCCGGGAGCGCGCCATCCGTCCGTGAGCGCCCCGGCGAGCGCGGCGACGCGCTCGCCCCCCGCAGGGGCGATCGCGGACGGATTTGCCACGGGTCAAATCCGTCTGGCGTCGGCGTCGCGGCCAGCCTCGGGCCGGGCTTCCTCTCCACTGTCGTGCAGTGTGGACTTGCCCACAGGCCCGGTCGCCGGATTAAGCAGTGTCGCGCGCCGCGCTTGGTGAACGCAGGGGAGCGGCGTTAACGTGGCGTTAAGGGGTGACGGCGCGGGGGCGGGGCGATGCTGCGGGCGGTTCTGGGGCTCTTGTGCCTGATGGTCTGGGCCGGCGTGGCCGACGCCTGTCCGGGCGGGCCGACCGCCATCGACCCGCTGCACGTGCTGGCCGGTCGGCTGCGCACGCCGCTCACCGCCGAGGTGCGCGCCGGCGGAACGGTGCCGCTGGAGCTCTGCGACGGGGTGCCGGGGACCGGGAACATCCCCTTCGACCCGAGCGCCAGCATCCTCTACGTCGCCGACCGCAAGCGCATGGATCTGGAGGTGCGCACCGAGGGCGACTGCGACACGGTGATCCTGCTGCGCACGCCCACGGGGCGCTGGTTCTTCGACGACGACAACGGCGGCGAGCGGAACGCCCGCATCCGCATCGCCGCCCCGCGCGAGGGCAAGTACGAGATCTGGGTGGGCAGCCAGGAGGGGCGGGCCTGCGAGACGAAACTGTCGTTGCAGACCTTTCGCAGCGTCGTCCGGCTGGCGGCGACGCCCCGGGCGCGGCGCATCTAGTGGCCGCGAGAAATCCCTACCCAAGAGGTTGACCGCCGCCTATAGTCCGGTGCGATCGTGAGCTCAACGGCCCCGGGGATCTCGGCATGCGCTGTCCGTTCTGCGGCAACATCGACACCCAGGTGAAGGACAGCCGCCCGGCGGAAGACCATGTCTCGATCCGGCGGCGGCGCTTCTGCCCGGCCTGCGGCGGCCGCTTCACCACCTACGAGCGGGTGCAGCTGCGCGACCTCGTCGTCATCAAGAAGAACGGCCGGCGCGAGGCCTTCGACCGCGACAAGCTCGAGCGCTCGATCCGCATCGCGCTGCAGAAGCGCCCGATCGAGCCCGACCGCGTCGACCAGATGGTCTCCGGCATCGTGCGGCGGCTGGAGAGCCTCGGCGAGACCGACGTGCCCTCGGACGCGATCGGGCAGATCGTCATGGAGACGCTCGCGCGGATCGACACGGTCGCCTATGTGCGCTTCGCCAGCGTCTACAAGAACTTCCAGGCGGCCGACGACTTCGAGGAGTTCGTCTCCGAGCTGCGGCCGACCAGCGCGGACGACTAGGCGCGCCATGGCGCGCCGGGCGGAGATCGACGCGGAGATCGACGCGGGCCACATGCGCACGGCGCTGGGGCTGGCGCGGCGCGGGCTCGGGCGGGTCTGGCCCAATCCGGCGGTGGGCTGCGTGATCGTGGCGGAGGGCGTCGTGGTCGGCCGGGGCTGGACCCAGCCCGGCGGGCGGCCGCACGCCGAGACGATGGCGCTCGACGTGGCGGGGGCGCGGGCGCGCGGGGCCGTGGCCTACGTGACGCTGGAGCCCTGCGCCCATGTCGGGCGGACGCCGGCCTGCGCCGCCGAGCTCGCCGCCGCCGGGATCGCGCGGGTGGTCGCGACGATTCCGGACCCCGACCCGCGGGTGAGCGGCAAGGGCTACGCCATGCTGCGCGCCGCCGGGGTCGAGGTCGCGACCGGGCTCCTCGCCGCCGAGGCCGCCGCGCTCAACGCGGGCTTCCTGAGCCGGATCGGGCGGGGCCGGCCGCGGCTGACCTTGAAGCTCGCCACCTCGCTCGACGGGCGGATCGCCACCGCCGACGGCGAGAGCCGCTGGATCACCGGCCCGCTCGCCCGGCGCGAGGTGCATCTGATGCGGGCGACCTCGGACGCGGTGCTCGTCGGGTCTGGGACCGCGCGGGCGGACGACCCGCGGCTCGACGTGCGCGACATCGGGCTCGGCGACCGCCAGCCGGTGCGGGTGGTGGTCGCGGGCGCGCTCGGGCTCTCGCGCGACAGCCATCTCGGCCGGTCGGCGGGCGAGGCGCCGCTCTGGCTCGCGCACCACGCCGAGGCGGCCCCGGCCCGGCGCGCCGCCTGGACGGAGCGGGGGGCGACGCTGATCGAGGTCCCGTTCCAGCCGGACGGCCAGCTCGACCTCGGCGCGCTCTTCCAAGAGCTCGGCGCGCGCGGGCTGACCCGGGTGCTGTGCGAGGGCGGCGGCCGGCTCGCCGGCGCGCTTCTCGCGGCGGACCTCGTCGACGAGGTGGTCGCCTTCGTCGCCGGCCTGGCGCTCGGCGGCGAGGGCGTCGCGGCGGTGGGCGCGATGGAGGTGGCGGCGCTCGCCGACGCGCCGCGCTTCCGGCTGGCCGAGGTCAGCCGGGTGGGCGGCGACGTCCGGGCGCGGTGGGAGCGGGCGGGGTAGCCGGCTACCGCGCGAACGGGTCGAGGCCGCCGACGCTCCATGCCTGTTCCGGGCGGGCGAGGCCGGGCTCGGAGGTGGGGGGCGCGGGGGCGAGGAGGAGGAGGGCGCCGGCGAGGGCGAAGAGGAGCGCAGCGGTCAGGTGGCCGCGCGCGCCCGTCCGGGCGGCCGCGCCGCGCCGCGGCATGCCGGCGAAGGGGGCCGCGGCGTGCCGCGGCATGCCGGCGAGAGGGGCCGCGGCGCGCCGCGGCCCGGGGGCGATCATCGTCATGGCGGGTCTCCCGGCTGCTGCCTTGCAGCCATGGCAGGAGGATATACCCAAGGCGCGCATCACTCGAACGAATGTTCGAGATGGCCCTCATCACGCGCGACGATGGGTGGAAGCCGGCGCCTGCGGGCCGGGCCGGGCGCAGCAGTCGGGCCGGGTGGATCAGAAGCGGCTCTCGAGCACCGTCACCGAGCTGCCGAAGTTCACCGCCTGGCCGGCGAGGCTCAGGACGCGCGACCACGAGGCGAGCGGGGCCTCGGTGATGTAGATGGTGTCCTCGTCGCGGACGATGAACTCGCGCGCCGCGAAGAGCCCGTCCGGGGTGGTCAGGTTCATCACGTAGGCGACGCGCTGCGGCCCGACGAGGTCGGCGCGGCCGGTGACGACGCGGGCGACCTCCGGGCTCTCGATGCGGAAGAGGAACACGCCCGTCGGGTCGGCGGCGCGGCCGTCGAGGCCGCCCGCGTCGGCGAGCGCCTCGATCACGGAGAGGTCGCGCTTGGTGAAGTTCACCCGGCGCTGCACGCTCGCCGCGCCGAGGGCCGTGTAGGAGCGGCGGTCCTGCTCGATGATGATGCGGTCGCCGGCGCGCAGCGCGATGTCGTTCCGCGGGTTGTCGTAGAGGTCCTGCAGCCAGACCGAGCCGGTGCGGCCGTCGCGCTCGACGCGCACCTGGGCGACGTCGGGGACGATGGTCACGCCGCCCGCCTGGGCGATCATCGAGGAGAGCCGCCGGGTGGGCTCCTCGATCGGGAAGACGCCCTGGTTGGTGACCGAGCCCATGACGCTGACCGTCGAGCCGACGCCGCTGGCGCGGCGGACCTCGACCTGCGGCTCGGGGGTGCGGCTTTCCAGCGCGGCGGTGATCTCGCGGCGCAATTCGTCGGGCGAGCGGCCTGCGGCGGGGACCACGCCGACATAGGGCACGAAGATGTTGCCCTGGCTGTCGACCTGGATCTCGTCGAGCGAGGTGACCTTCTGGCCGACCCCGGCGAGGAGGCCGGTGTCGACGTTCTCCCAGACGGTCACGGTGACGCGGTCGCCGGCGCGGATGGCGTCGGGCGACACCACGCCGGCGCGCAGGAAGGCGGCGGAGAAGCCGAGGGCGGCGTCGGTGCTGGCGGCGCGGGCGACGGCCGGGGTGACCTGGACGATGCGGACGTCGGTGTCGCCGGCGTCGAGGATCTCGCTGGCGGTCGGGCCGGAGCGCGGCAGGGTGCAGCCGGCGACGAGCAGGATCAGCGCCGCGGCAAGGCAGCGCGGCAGGTTCGCCGTCCGCAGGAGCTGCATCGATGGCCTCGTCGCGCCTTGTTCGCCAGCTTTGGCGCGGAAGCTATCCGCAAACGCCGCGCGAGGCCAGCGCAAGATGGCGGACGCGCCGCAGGTGTGGCCGTCAGGCCGCCGCGGCGCCGGCGCGGCGCTCGCGGTGGATGACGTAGAGGCCGGCGGCGACGGTGACGGCGATGCCGGCGGCGGCCATGCCGTCGGGCAGGTCGCCGAAGACGAGAAAGCCGATCAGCGTGGCGAAGGGGATCTCGAGATACTGCATCGGCGCGAGCGTGGTGGCCGGGGCGAAGCGCAGCGACCAGGTCATCAGCAGGTGCGCGACGGTGCCGAGGAGGCCGAGCGCGAGGAGGAGGGCCCAGACCTCCGCCGGCGCCGCGGCGAAGCCGAGGCCGGGCGGGCCGGCGCGGTCCGCGAGGAGCAGGATCGGCGCGAGCATGGCCGCGCCCATGGCGCCGCTCGCCGCCTGCAGCGCGATCGGGTCGGCCTCGCGGGCGATGGCGCGGGTGGTGAGCATGAAGAGCGCGAAGAGGAGCGCGGTGACGAGCGGCAGCAGCGCCGCCGCCCCGACCTCGGCGAAGCTCGGGCGGATCACCATCAGCGTGCCCGCGAAGCCGACGGCGCAGGCGAGCAGCCGGCGCGTCCCGGCCCGCTCGCCGAGGAAGACCCGGCCGAGCAGCAGCATGACGAAGGGCATGACGAAGGCGATCGCCACCGCGTCGGCGAGCGGCAGCGCCCGGAGCGCGAGGAAGAACACCGCGACCGCGGCGATATGGACGACGGTGCGGAGCGCGGTGAGCGCCAGGACCCGGCGGCTGAGCCGCATCTCGGCGCCGAGGGCGAGCGCCAGCGGCGCGAGGATGGCGGCCTGGAGGGCGAAGCGGACCAGCACGACCTGCCCGAGCGGCATCCGGTCGCCGATCAGCTTGGCCAGCGCGTCGCCGCCGGGGGCGAGGGCGCAGAAGGCCAGCATCAGCATGACGCCGAGGAAGGGGCGGTCCCCGCTCAACGCCCCGCCCCTCGCGCCCCGCGGGCCGGCGGTCACGTCAGCGTCGGCCACGGTCCACCTCTTTCGGCTGGCCTCAGGTCGCGCCGGGCGACGGGGCGCGCGGCTTCGCAAGCGGTTTCCGGAGGCGCGGACCCGCGACCGCGAGCGCGGCGCGATCGGGCGACAGCGGGGAATTCCTCATGCTCCGGCCGCGGAGCCGGTCCGGGCAGGCCCGGCCAGCGGCCCGGAGCGATGCGGCGCCGGCCCCGGAGGGCGGCGCCGCAGGGTCGGGTCAGTCGAGCGCGAGGTTCGCGGCCGATTCGCGGCCGTCGCGGCCGCGCTCCAGGTCGTAGGTGACCTTCTGGCCGTCAGCGATGGTGGTGAGACCAGCCCGCTCGACGGCGGAGATGTGCAGGAACACGTCCTTGGAGCCGCTCTCGGGCTGGATGAAGCCGAAGCCCTTGGTGGCGTTGAACCATTTCACGGTGCCCTTGGCCATCGTGATCGTCTCCTCTTGGCGCCGCCCGCAGGATGCGGCGGCCTGGCTCGGTCAGCGGAAGGTCGAAGCTGAGGCCGCTCAGGGGGAAACAGCAGGTCGAACGTCATAACGTAGCCGATGCGGCATGGCGCCTGCGGCGCGACAAAGCAAGCGAAATGCGGGCGCCGGCCGAAACGCATCGGGACCGCGCCGGTCGGAACCGCGCGCTTTCCCCGCCGTCAGGGGTCGGCGGACGGCCGGTCCGGACCCCGCGCAGGCCCGGGGAGCCGGCCCTAGCGCCCGCGCCCCGAATGCTCGACGGTGCGGATGAAGACGTCGTTGTCGGCGCAGAGCTGGACGATGGACTTCGGCGGCGTGACGTCGGTGAAGAAGCCGTCGAGCTCGGCGAGCGAGGCGATGCGCACCGGCGCCGCCATCTTGAACTTGGTGTGGTCGGCGACGAGGAAGCTCCGCCGCGCGTTCTTGATGATCGCCTGCGCCACCCGCACCTCGCGGAAGTCGTAGTCGAGGAGCGAGCCGTCGGGATCGACCGCCGCCGAGGAGATGATCGCGTAGTCCACCTTGAACTGCCCGATGAACTCCGCCGTCACGTCGCCGACCAGCGCCCCGTCCGCCCGCCGCAGGATGCCCCCCGCGACGATCACCTCGATGTTCGGCGAGGTGGCGAGGATGTTCGCGACGTTGAGGTTGTTGGTCACCGCCATCAGGTTGCGGTGCTTGAGGAGCGCGCGGGCCACCGCCTCGGTCGTGGTGCCGATGTTCATGAAGAGCGAGACCCCGTCGGGGATCTGCTCGGCCACCATCCGCGCGATGCCCTCCTTGCCCTCCGAGGCGAGGCTGCGGCGGTCCTCGTAGCCGAGCGCGATCACGCCGGAGGGGATCATCGCCCCGCCATGCACGCGGGTCAGCTGGCCGATGTCGCAGAGCTCGGTCAGGTCGCGGCGGATCGTCTGCGCCGTGACGCTGAAATGCGCGGCCAGCCCCTCGACCGTCACCTTGCCGTGCTCGCGCGCGAGGGTCAGGATCTCGGAATGGCGGAAGTTGACGGCCATCTAGCCTCGTAACCCAGCTCGTTCCCTCATAGGCCGGCCCCGGCCGCGCGGCAACAGCCTGCCGGCCCCCGCGCGCCCCGCCCGCCGCGACGCGCCCGCCAGAGGCGCGCCGGGCGCGGCAACGGCTTGCCGGCCCGCCCCGCACGCCGCTAGGCTCGGGCGACGCCGCCCGCCAGAGGCGCGCCGGGAGGGGATCGCCATGACCCATGTGCTCGCCATCGACCAGGGCACCACCTCGAGCCGCGCGCTCGTCTTCGACGAAAGGCTGGGCCTCGTCGCCGCCGCGCAGAAGGAGTTCCCCCAGCACTTCCCCCGCTCCGGCTGGGTCGAGCACGACCCGGCCGACATCTGGTCCTCGACCGCCGGCGTCGCCCGCGCCGCCGTCGAGCGCGCCGGCCTCGCGCCCTCCGACATCGCCGCCATCGGCGTCACCAACCAGCGCGAGACCACCATCGTCTGGGACCGCGCCACCGGCGAGCCGATCCACCCCGCCATCGTCTGGCAGGACCGCCGCACCGCGCCGACCTGCGCCCGCCTGCGCGACGAGGGCCACGAGCCCATGATCGCCGAGCGCACCGGGCTCCTGCTCGACCCGTATTTCTCCGGGACCAAGGTCGCGTGGATCCTCGACGCGGTCGAGGGCGCGCGCGCCCGCGCCGGGCGGGGCGAGCTCGCCTTCGGCACCGTGGACAGCTTCCTGATCTGGCGGATGACCGGCGGCGCCGCGCACGTCACCGACGCGACCAACGCCGCGCGGACGCTGCTCTACGACATCCGGCGGGGTCGCTGGGACCCCGAGATCTGCGGCCTCCTCGGCGTGCCGATGGCGATGCTGCCGGAGGTGCGCGACTGCGCCGCCGAGTTCGGGACCACGCGTCCCGACCTCTTCGGCCGGCCGATCCCGATCCTCGGCGTCGCCGGCGACCAGCAGGCGGCGACGGTCGGGCAGGCCTGCTTCGCGCCCGGGATGCTCAAGGCCACCTACGGGACGGGCTGCTTCGCGCTCCTCAACACCGGGGATGCGCCGACGGCGAGCGCGAACCGGCTGCTGACCACCATCGCCTACCAGTTCGGCGGCCGCCCTACCTACGCGCTCGAGGGCTCGATCTTCGTCGCCGGCGCCGTGGTGCAGTGGCTCCGCGACGGGCTGCGGCTGATCCGCGAGGCCGCCGAGACGCAAGGCCTCGCCATGCAGGCCGACCCGACCCAGGACATCTACCTCGTCCCCGCCTTCACCGGCCTCGGCGCGCCGTGGTGGGACGCCGAGGCCCGCGGCGCGATCTTCGGCCTCACCCGCAACTCCGGCCCGGCCGAGTTCGCCCGGGCGGCGCTGGAGAGCGTCGCCTTCCAGACCCGCGACCTCTACGAGGCGATGCGCCGCGACTGGCCGGGTGACGGCGCGCCCCCGGTGCTGCGCGTCGACGGCGGCATGACGGCGAACGACTGGCTGCTCCAGGGCCTCGCCGACATCCTCGGCGCGCCCGTGGACCGCCCGCGCCTGCGCGAGACGACGGCGATGGGCGCCGCCTGGCTCGCCGGCATGCAGGCCGGGGTATGTCCGGGCCCGGAGGAGTTCGCCCGGTCGTGGTCGCTGGACCGCCGCTTCGAGCCGGCGATGGACGAGGCGCGGCGGGAGGCGAAATATGCGGGGTGGCTGGATGCGGTGCAGCGGACGTTGAGTGGTGGAGGTAGTTAGACGTGCGCCATCTGGGATGCCCCAACGAACGCAAGCAATATACCAGTAGCCTGTTGTGCAACCCAAACGCTGTTCGCGAACTGCACGCTCGTTGGCGTCCGATTGGCGGTATAGGGGGCGAGATCTACAATAAATCTCCGAGAATCTCGCATATCTTTCTATGATTTTCTTTAGCACCAAACGGGAGAGCTTCATTGGCTAAGGTAGAAGAAGTATTTCGTCTGTCCGGAGTTCCAACCTTTACATTTGTAAAGCCGACACGCTATGCCGAGATACTTGTCTCTATGAGGACCCCTGGACGATGCCTTGTGATCGAGGGTCCATCCGGAATTGGTAAAACCTCCGTCGTTATTCGTATACTTCAAGAGCTTGGATTAGAAGCTCAAGCATCGTTTTTGTCAGCACGAAGACCGAACGACGTAGAGTACATAGAGAGCATTCCAGAATTGGCAAGCATTGGTACAGTTGTAGTGGATGATTTTCACCGACTTAGCGATGAGACAAAGGCCAGCCTATCTGACTACATGAAGGTTCTAGCAGATAGTGAGGATGCAAATTCAAAGCTAGTTTTGATTGGGATAAACAAAATTGGACAGCAACTTGTGAAGGTTGCGCATGATCTTGGCCTTAGATTGGACGTGTACCGCCTAGAGTCTAATCCTGACGAGTCCATATATGATTTAATTGAACTTGGCGAGAGTGCGCTCAATGTTGTAATTAACTCCAAAGAAGATATAATAAGGAGATGTCAGGGGAGCTTCCAGCTAGCTCAGCTTATTTGTCATAAGGTTTGCGTTTTGGGCGGAATTTCAATAACTAGCGAGCAAAAGATAGAGATCACCACGTCGGTAAACGGAGTTGTCGAGGATATACTCGGCGACTTATCTAGAGTCTTTAAGGATGTTACGGTAAATTTTGCGCGTGGCTCAAAAATTCGAAGAGAGGGTCGAGCCCCTTATCTTCACATGCTAAAGTGGCTATCGGAAAGCGACGAGTGGTCGGTGGACCTGACTGACGCAGTGGCCGTGCACCCGCACATGAAGGGAAGCATAGGGCAGGTTTTGGATAAGGGACACCTCGCGACCCTCTTGGCGGACAAGGAAAAAGGGTTAGATTCGTACTTTCACTACGAGATATCAACTTCAGTACTTTCAGTTGAAGATCCTAGACTAGTGTTCTATTTAAAGAACCTCGTTTGGCGTGTTTTTACTAAACAGGTTGGATACAAAGCTGAATACTTCCCCAATAGGTATGACTTTGCACTTTCCTTCGCCGGGGCTGACAGAGATGTTGCGCTCGCCATTTTTGAAAAACTTATGGAGCACGAATTGGAGGTATTCTACGACGAAAATGAGCAGCACAGAATAATTGCACAAAATGTAGAGGATTATTTAGCGCCTATTTATAGAAGTGAAGCTAAATACGTGATTGCCCTCATGTCACCCGAGTATCCGACCAGAATTTGGACCAAGTTCGAGAGTGACGCATTTAGAGAAAGATTCGGCTCAAATGAAGTTATTCCCATTCGATATCGGACGGTGAAATCTGGGTTCTTTACAGACGATGCGAAATATGGCGGCCTTTCATTTGATCCATCCGCCGGTACAGAAGAGCAAGTGTCCGAGATCGTTGAGCAACTGTGCGCGCGTCTCGCAGAAGATCGACTGGCTGGAGCGGCTGCGCTTGCGGCGGAATTGAAAGAAGACAAAGAGAGTAGCTAAGCCGCTACAGGACCAGTATGGACGGGCAAAGAAAAGCGGCGGGCAACTTATCGGCTGACCTCACCGCAGACCTGCCGGGCCATATCGGCGAAGCGCCTCTCCTCAGATCAAATCCCCCTTCCAGTCCCGGCCCCCCCGCCGCTCGATCTCCTTCGAGACCACCGCGAGCATGTAGGCGCGCAGGACCGCGTTCATGCGGGCCTGGCAGCCCTCGCCGAGGCCGCGGCGCCAGCGGGCAACGTCGGCGTCGAAGGCCGCGGTGATCCGCGTCTTCCTCGGCCGGGTCGGCGCCGCCTTCTCCAGCGTCCGCCAGTCGGGCGGGAGCATCCGCGCCTTGGGCTTGCGGTCCATGGATCGTGCATGCCCCGCGCATCGCGAAAATCCCGGCCGGCCAGCCGCTTGCCCGTCGCGTCGGCCCGGGCGCCGCCCGGCCTTCCGCGCCCGCGCTTGCGGCGCGGCGCGGGGGGCTGTATCCCACGCGAGCCGAATTCCTCGGTCGTTTCGGGAACGCAGATAGGGGGACGCCATGGCCGTGAAGGTCGCCATCAACGGCTTCGGCCGCATCGGACGCAACGTGTTGCGCGCGATCGTGGAATCGGGACGCGACGATATCGAGGTGGTCGCGATCAACGACCTCGGCCCGGTCGAGACCAACGCCCATCTGGTGCGCTACGACAGCGTCCACGGCCGCTTCCCGGGCAAGGTCACCGTCTCCGGCGACACCATCGACGTCGGCCGCGGCCCGATCAAGGTGACGGCCGTCCGCAACCCGGCCGAGCTGCCCTGGGGCGACGTCGACATCGCCCTGGAATGCACCGGCATCTTCACCGACAAGGAGAAGGCGAAGGTCCACCTGCAGAACGGCTCCAAGCGCGTCCTCGTCTCGGCGCCCTCGGCCGGCGCGGACAAGACCATCGTCTTCGGCGTCAACGACAAGACGCTGACCAAGGACGACCTCGTCGTCTCGAACGCCTCCTGCACGACGAACTGCCTCTCGCCGGTCGCCTACGTGCTCGACAAGGCCGTCGGCATCGAGAAGGGCTTCATGACGACGATCCACTCCTACACGGGCGACCAGCCGACGCTCGACACGATGCACAAGGACCTCTACCGCGCCCGCGCCGCGGCGCTCTCGATGATCCCGACCTCGACCGGCGCCGCCAAGGCCGTCGGCCTCGTGCTGCCGCAACTGAATGGCAAGCTCGACGGCGTGGCGATCCGGGTGCCGACGCCGAACGTCTCGGTGGTGGACCTCGTCTTCATCGCTCGCAAGGCGACCAGCAAGGACGAGGTGAACGCCGCGATCAAGGCGGCGGCCGACGGCGAGCTGAACGGCATCCTCGGTTACACCGACGAGCCGAACGTGTCGTCGGACTTCAACCACGACCCGCATTCCTCGGTCTTCCACATGGACCAGACCAAGGTGATGGACGGAACGATGGTGCGCATCCTCACCTGGTACGACAACGAGTGGGGCTTCTCCAACCGCATGGCCGACACCGCCGTCGCCATGGGCAAGCTGATCTGACCCGCCCCGGCGCGGCGCCCGCGCCGCGCCCGCCTTGCGACCATGGCGTGGCGGAGCCCCGCCGCCGCGCCCGCCTTGCGCGGTCCCGCGCGCCCCGATAGCCTCGCGCCGAAAGCTGCGGCGGGGGAACGGAATGCGGGGCGCGCTCACGATCGAAGAGCTGCAGCAGGCGGTCGCGGAGGGCGCGATCGACACGGTCCTCGTGGCGCTCGTCGACATGCAGGGCCGGCTGATGGGCAAGCGGTTCCAGGCCGAGTTCTTCCTCGAGAGCGGCCATCGCGAGACCCATGGCTGCAACTACCTCCTCGCCACCGACCTCGAGATGGAGACGGTCCCGGGCTACAAATCGACGGGCTGGCAGACCGGCTACGGCGACTACGCCCTGAAGCCCGACCTCTCGACGCTGCGGGTCACCCCCTGGCTGCCCGGCACGGCGCTGGTCCTCGCCGACGTGCAGGACCACCGCCACCACGACATCCCGCACTCGCCCCGCGCCATCCTGAAGCGCCAGCGCGCCCGGCTGGAGGCGATGGGGCTCCGGGCGATGATGGCCTCGGAGCTCGAGTTCTTCCTGTTCCGCGAGAGCTTCGAGGAGGTGCAGGCCGCCGGCTACCGCTGGCCGACGCCGATCAGCGCCTACAACGAGGACTACCACATCTTCCAGACCTCGAAGGAGGAGGAGGTGATGCGGGCGATCCGCACCGGGCTGAACGCCGCGGGGATCCCGGTCGAGAACTCCAAGGGCGAGGCCTCGGCCGGACAGGAGGAGATCAACGTCCGCTACGCCGAGGCGCTGGTCTCGGCCGACAACCACGTCATCGTCAAGAACGGCTGCAAGGAGATCGCCTGGTCGAAGGGCCGGGCGCTCACCTTCATGGCGAAGCCCGACACCCGCGCGGCGGGGTCGTCGGCGCATATCCACCAGTCGCTGTGGACGCTCGACGGCGCGCCCGCCTTCCTCGACCCGGCGGGGCCCTACGGCATGTCGACGCTGATGCGGCGCTATCTCGCGGGGCTGCTGGCGCACGCCTCGGAGATCACCTATTTCCTCGCGCCCTACGTCAACTCCTACAAGCGCTTCGCCGCGGGGACCTTCGCGCCGACCAAGGCGATCTGGTCGGCGGACAACCGCACCGCAGGCTATCGCATCGTCGGCGAGGAGACGAAGGCGATCCGCGTCGAGTGCCGCGTCGGCGGCGCCGACCTCAACCCGCACCTCGCCTATGCGGCGCTGCTCGCCGCCGGGATCGACGGGATCGAGCGCGAGCTGGAGCTGGAGCCCGAGTTCCGCGGCGACGCCTACGCCGCGGCGCGCGCCCGCGAGATCCCGACGAACCTCCGCGACGCGGCGGAGGCGCTGCGCAAGTCGAAGGTCCTGCGCGCCGCCCTCGGCGACGACGTGGTCGACCACTACGTCCACGCCGCCCGCTGGGAGATCGCCGAGAGCGACCGCTGCGTCACCGACTGGGACCGCGCCCGCGGCTTCGAGCGGGCGTGACCAACACACACTTGACCTTTGTGCGCCTCGGTGTGAGTTTCTTCGGACCGGCAGCAGGCGGAGCCCGGGGATGAGCAAGTATGAGCCCTTGCGGGACCATCTCCAGCGGCATCGGCGCGAGCAGGTGCCGATGGCCTTCGACGAGATCGAGGCGATCCTCGGCTTCAGCCTGCCGGCCTCGTCGCGCCGCCATCGCACGTGGTGGAGCAACAACGCATCCAACAGCGCCATCACCCGGGCCTGGCTCGACGCCGGCTTCCAGACGGAGCAGGTCGACATGGCCGCCGGGCGTCTGGTTTTCCACCGGTTCGCCGCCGTGGAGCAGGTCGGGACCCCGCGTCCGGGACGCCATCCGCTGCTCGGCTGCATGAAGGGCACCGTGACCTTCGCCCCGGACTTCCGGCCCGGAGAGCCCGCCGATCCGGACTGGGGCGGCGCCGACACGCCGGGCTGAGCGTGCAGCTGCTGCTCGACACCTGCGCCATGCTCTGGCTCGCCGACGGCGGCGAGATCGGCAGGCCCGCCGCGGCCGCGCTCGACGAGGCCTGGCAGGCGGACCGGACCATCTGGGTCTCGCCGATCTCGGCCTGGGAGATCGGGCTCCTCGTCGCCCGGGGACGGGTCTCGCTCTCCGCCCATCCATCGGCGTGGTTCCGGCGGGTGCTCGCGCAGCCGGGGATCGATCTCTGCGCCCTCGACCCGGACGTGCTCATCGACTCGTCGAGCCTGCCGGGCGCGCCGCCCCGCGACCCTGCCGACCGCATCATCCTGGCGACGGCGCGTAGCCGCCAGTTCCGCATCCTGACCCGCGACCGCGCCATCCTGGACTACGCCCGGGCCGGCCACGTGGCCGCCCTGCCCTGCTGAGGACCGAGCATCGTGACCGACATGATCCGCTGCGTCTCGCCGATCGACGGATCGGTCTATGCCGAGCGCCCCGCCGAGAGCGTGGGCGCGGCGCGCGACCGGCTGGCGCGCGCGCGGGCGGCGCAGAAGGACTGGGCGCGACGGCCGCTGGAGGAGCGGATCGCGCTCGTGCAGGAGGGCGTGGCGCGGCTCGACCGGGTCAACGCCGACGTGGTGACCGAGCTCGCCTGGCAGATGGGCCGCCCCGTCCGCTACGGCGGCGAGATGGGCGGGGTGCGCGAGCGCACCGCCTACATGGCCGGGATCGCCGAGGAGAACCTCGCGCCCCGGGTGATCGAGGAGAGCGAGCGGTTCCTGCGCTACCTCGCCCGCGAGCCGCTCGGGCTCGTCCTCGTGATCGCGCCGTGGAACTACCCCTACCTCACCGCGATCAACACCATCGTCCCGGCGCTGATCGCCGGCAACGCGGTGGCGCTCAAGCACGCGAGCCAGACCCTGCTGGCCGGCGAGCGCCTGGCGCAGGCCTTCGCGCACCTGCCGGAGGGGGTGTTCACCAACCTCCACCTCACCCACGCCGCCACCTCGGAGCTGATCGCCGGGCGCGCGTTCGACTTCATCAACTTCACCGGCTCGGTCGAGGGCGGCCGCGCCATCGAGCGGGCGGCGGCGGGGACCTTCGTCGGCACGGGGCTGGAGCTCGGCGGCAAGGACCCGGGCTACGTCCGCGCCGACGCCAACCTCGACGCCGCGGTGGACGTGCTAATGGACGGCGCGATGTACAACGCCGGCCAGTGCTGCTGCGGCATCGAGCGGATCTACGTCCACCAGAGCCTCTTCGACCCCTTCGTCGAGAAGGCCGCCGCCTGGGCCTCGGGGCTGAGACTCGGCAACCCGCTGGAGAAGGCGACCACCCTCGGCCCGATGGCCAACCGCCGCTTCGCCGAGACGGTCCGTGGCCAGGTCGCCGAGGCGGTCGCGGCGGGGGCCCGGCCGCTGGTCGATCCGGCGCTGTTCCCGGCCGACACCGGCACGGACGCCTACCTCGCGCCGCAGGTGCTGGTCGGCGTCGACCATTCCATGCGGGTGATGACCGAGGAGAGCTTCGGGCCCGTCGTCGGCATCATGCCCGTCTCCGGCGACGAGGAGGCGGTGGCGCTGATGAACGACTGCCGCTACGGGCTGACCGCGTCGATCTGGACCGGGGACGTCGCGGCGGCGGCGGAGATCGGCGCGCGGGTCGAGACCGGCACCGTGTTCATGAACCGCGCCGACTACCTCGACCCGGCGCTGTGCTGGACCGGCTGCAAGGAGACCGGGCGCGGGACCTCGCTCTCCTATCTCGGCTGGCTCAGCCTCACCCGGCCGAAATCCTACCACCTGCGCAAGCAGCTCCCCGGCTGACGCCCCCATAAGCGAATGCTTATGCGCCCGCTTATAAGCGCGACGCCGATGGCGCCGCGCCCGCAGGCGTCGCCATTGCTGTCCCGCCGGCGATGAGGCCGGACGACGCCGATGGGAGACCGCCATGCTGAAACCCGCCCTTTGCCTCGCGGCCGCGCTCGCCGCGGCGCCGGCCTTCGCCGACCCGAACTGCTCCGGCACGCCGATGTCCCTGCCGATGTGGCAGGTCGCCAAGGGCTTCGAGGAGGCCGGCGGCGCGATCCGCGAGATGAAGGTCAGCGACGGCTGCTACGAGATCTACGGCAAGAACGGCGAGACCAAGCTCGAGATCTACTACGACCCCGCCACCGGGGCCGAGCTGCAGCGCGAGGAGGACTGATGCCGGGCGAGGCGGGCGCGGGCGGGGGCATGGGCGCGACCGTCCGGGTCTGGGACCCGCTGCTCCGGGTCCTGCACTGGACGCTGGCCGCCGGCTTCCTCGGCGCCTTCGCGCTGACCTCGCCGCGCGGGACGCACGAGACCCTCGGCTGGATCGCCGTCGCCGCGGCGGCCGCGCGCATCCTCTGGGGCTTCGCCGGCCCGCGCCGCGCCCGCTTCGCCGACTTCGTCCCCGGCCCGGCGGGGCTCCTCGCCTACGCCCGGGCGGTCCTGCGCGGGACGGAGCCCCGCCATCTCGGCCACAACCCCGCCGGGGGCGCCATGGTCGTCGCGCTCCTCGCCGTGGTGGCGGGGCTCGGGGCCACCGGCTGGATGATGGGCCTCGACCGCTTCTGGGGCGCGGGCTGGCTCGAGGAACTTCACGAGACCATCGCCGACCTCGGCGTCGGCCTTGTCGTCCTGCACTGGCTGGGCGTAGCCTGGGAGAGCCTGCGCCACCGCGAGAACCTCGTCCTGGCGATGATCACCGGCCGCAAGCGGCCCTGAGGGAGGCGCCAAGTGTCGGCCTGGCTCACGCGAGGGCGGCTGCTGGGGCTCGCCGCCGCGCTCCAGGCGCTCTGCGGCGTGCTCCTCCTCGTCGACATCCTCTCCGAGCTCCCCGAGCTGGCGACGGACCACGGCCACGCGGCGCTGGAGGTCGCCATCGTGACGACGCTGCTCCTCGGCTCGGCGCTGATCGCCGGCGAGGTCCGGCGGATGCAGGCGCGGGCCGAGCGGATGAGCGACCGGCTCAAGGCCGCGAGCGGCGCCTTCGCGGCGCTGGTCACGGAGACCTTCGCCGCCTGGGGCCTGACCCCGGCCGAGCGCGAGGTGGCGCTCCTCACCCTCAAGGGCTTCTCCGCCGCCGAGATCGCGGCCCTGCGCGGCGCGCGCGAGGGGACCGTCCGGGCGCAGGGGGCGGCGGTCTACCGCAAGGCCGGCGTGGCGGGGCGGGCGCAGCTCATCGCGCATTTCGTCGACGACCTGCTGGCCGGGGTCGAGCTCGGCGGCGGAGACGCGGCGCCGAAGGGGCGTTGAACTCCGGACGCGCTTGCCCGTAACTGGTCTCCCGCCGCCTGCGAGACCGATCATGACCACCGCCAACTGGAGCTATCCCACCGCGATCCGCTTCGGCGCCGGGCGCATCGCCGAGCTGGGGGCCGCGTGCAAGGCCGCCGGCATCGCGCGGCCGCTCTTCGTCACCGATCCCGGCATCGCGCCGCTGCCGATCGCCGCCCGCGCCCTCGACGTGATGCGCGCCGACGGGCTCGCTCCCGAGGTGTTCACGGACGTGAAGCCGAACCCGACCGACGCCAACGTCGAGGCCGGCATCGCCGCGCTGCGGGCGGGCGACCACGACGGCGTCGTCGCCTTCGGCGGCGGCTCGGCGCTCGACTGCGGCAAGGTGGTCGCCTTCATGCGCGGGCAGTCGCGGCCGATGTGGGACTTCGAGGACGTCGGCGACTGGTGGACCCGCGCCGACCCCGCCGGCATCGCCCCGATCGTCGCCGTGCCGACCACCGCCGGCACCGGCTCCGAGGTCGGCCGCGCCGGCGTCATCACCAACCTCGCCGAGCACGTGAAGAAGGTGATCTTCCACCCGAAGATGCTGCCGGCGCAGGTGATCCTCGATCCGGAGCTGACCGTCGGCCTGCCGCCGGCGCTGACCGCCGGCACCGGCATGGACGCGCTCGCCCATTGCCTCGAGGCCTACTTCGCCCCCTCCTACCACCCGATGGCCGAGGGGATCGCCGTCGAGGGCGTGCGGCTGGTCAAGGAATACCTGCCGCGGGCCTACCACGACGGGACCGACCTCGAGGCGCGCGGGAACATGCTCTCCGCCGCCGCCATGGGCGCGACCGCGTTCCAGAAGGGCCTCGGCGCCATCCACGCGCTCAGCCACCCGGTCGGCGCCCTCTACGACACCCACCACGGCCTCACCAACGCCGTCTTCATGCCCTACGTGCTCGCCTTCAACCGCGCCGGGATCGCCGACAAGGCCGACCGCCTCGCCGGCTGGCTCGGGCTCGCGGGCGGGCTCGACGGGCTCATCGACTGGGTGCTGGAGCTGCGCCGCGAGCTCGGCGTGCCGCACGACCTCGGCGGCATCCGCGTCGACGACGCGCGCTTCGACGCCATGGCCGCGATGGCGGTGGTCGACCCGACCGCCGGGGGGAACCCCCGCGAGCTCGCCGTCGCCGACGCGCTCGACCTCTACCGGCGCGCCGCCGAAGGCCGGGTCTGAGCCGGCGGGATTTCAGGAGAGAAGCATGTCCGACCTCGACCGCGTCCTCGCCCATATCGACGCCGACCTCGACAACGCGCTCGCGCGCCTCTTCGAGACGCTGCGCATCCGCTCGATCTCGACCGACCCCGCCTTCGCCGGCGCCTGCCGCGACTGCGCCGACTGGCACGCGCGCGACCTCGCCTCGATCGGCTTCGCGGCCGCCGCGCATCCGACCGACGGCCACCCCATCGTGCTCGGCCACCTGCGCGACGGCGACGGCCCCTCGGCGCTCTTCTACGGCCACTACGACGTGCAGCCCGTCGACCCGCTGGAGCTCTGGACCCGCGACCCCTTCGACCCCGCCATCGAGGCGGGCCCGGACGGCACGCGGCAGATCCGCGCCCGCGGCGCCTCCGACGACAAGGGCCAGGTGATGACCTTCGTCGAGGCCTGCCGCGCCTGGAAGGCGGTCACGGGCCGGCTCCCCATCCCGCTCAGCGTGCTGATCGAGGGCGAGGAGGAGAGCGGCGGCGAGCACCTGCCGCCGTTCCTGAAGTCCCGCGCCGCGGAGCTGAAGGCCGACATCGGCCTCATCTGCGACACCGGCATGTGGGACCCGCAGACGCCGATGATCACCACCATGCTGCGCGGCCTCTGCGGCGAGGAGGTGACCATCACCTGCGCCGACCGCGACCTGCATTCCGGCGCCTACGGCTCGGCGGCGCGCAACCCCAACCACGTGCTGGCGCGGATCCTCGCCGACCTCCACGACGACGACGGCCGCGTCACCATCCCCGGCTTCTACGACGGCGTGCGCGAGCTGCCCGACGCGATCCGCGAGAGCTGGGCGCGGCTCGACCTCTCCGCGGCGGAGTTCCTCGGCCCCATCGGCCTCTCCATCCCCGCCGGCGAGAAGGGCCGCAGCGTGCTGGAGCAGGTGACCTCGCGGCCCACGGCCGAGGTGAACGGCATGGGCGGCGGCTACCAGGGCGCCGGGTTCAAGACGGTGATCCCGAGCCGCGCCTCGGCCAAGGTGTCGTTCCGGCTGGTCTTCGACCAGGACCCCGACAAGGTCCGCGCCGCCTTCCGCGACTTCGTGCGGGCGCGCGTTCCCGCGGACTGCAAGGTCGAGTTCACCGAGCACGGCTCCGGCCGCGCGACGGCGTTCTCGCCCGACGGCCCGGCCTTCCGCGCCACCGCCGCGGCGCTCGAGGCGGAATGGGGCCGCCCCCCGGCGATGCTCGGCATGGGCGGCTCGATCCCGATCACCACCGAGATCAAGGAGACGCTCGGCATGGACGTCGTCCTGACCGGCTTCGCCCTCGACGACGACCGCATCCACTCGCCGAACGAGAAATACGACCTCGCGAGCTTCCACCGCGGCATCCGCTCCTGGGCCCGCATCCTCGACGCCCTGTCCCGGAGCTGACTGGGCGCCCGACCAAAGCGGGCTTGCCCGCGAGGCCCGGCGCGACAAGCGAAAGCACAGCTTTCGCCGCGCCGGCGGCCGGAGCGCGTTGGCGCGGAGGCCGGCGGGGGTCCAGATTTCCCCGTCGCGCGCAATCCGTCCGTGAGCGCCCCGGCGAGCGCGGAATCGCGCTCGCCCCCCGCAGGGGCGATCACGGACGGATTTGCCACGGGTCAAATCCGTCTGGCTTCTACGTCGCGACCAGCCTAGGGCCGCGCCCTGTCTCCACTGTCCCGCAGGGCGCGAAAAGACGTCCGCACCATATATATAATTGATTTCATATGGTTGACCAATGTCCCACTATGGGACGCCTCTCCGGCCGCGCCCCCAGGGGGCCGCGGCGCCGGCCGGAAACGGCCCGACACGCCCCCGACGGGACCCGCAGGATTTCCGCGCGCGACGGCCCCCGGTTGTGCTACGCTCGCGGCAAGAGGCGCAGCCGGAGAATTACCTCCCGATGCCGGAGACCCGCTACATCGTCGCCAAGACCCCCGTCGAGGGGCTCGCCTTCGCCCGCATGGACGGGTTCGACGCGATCAGCCGCTGCTTCGAGTTCACGCTGCGCTTCATCAGCGAGGACTTCGACATCGACCCCCTCAAGCTCCTCGGCGAGGAGATCTCCATCGAGGCCGAGGCCGGCGACCCGCCGCGCTGGTTCTCCGGCCAGGTCGCCGCTTTCCGCCTCGCCCATGTCGAGCGCCGCATCGCCCATTACGAGGCCGAGATCCGCCCCTGGCTGTGGTTCCTCGGCCTCGGCGCCGACAACCGGGTGTTCCAGAACCTCAGCACCGTGGAGATCGTCGAGAAGGTCTTCGCCGCCTGCCCGCAGGCGAAGTTCGAGAAGCGGCTGCGCGGCAGCTACCCGCCGCGGGAATACTGCGTCCAGTACGGCGAGAGCGACCTCGCCTTCGTGTCGCGGCTGCTGGAGGACGAGGGCATCTGGTGGTTCTTCGAGTACGCCGACGGCGGCCACACCCTCGTCCTCGTCGACGACGTGCCGGCGCTGCAACCGGCCCCGGGCTACGAGACCGTGCCCTTCCACTACCGCGAGGACCCGCCGCAGCACGACCGCGAGCACCTCGCCGACTGGGCTCCGGTCGCCACGGCGCGGGCGGGCGGCTACGTCCACACCGACTACGACTTCACCCGCCCGGCGCTGGCGCTCGCCGCGACCGCCACCGCGCCCTTCGAGCACGCGCAGGCCAAGGGCGAGATCTACCACTACCCCGGCGCCCACCGCGAGCTCGACCGCGGCGACGCGCTGGCCCGGGTGCGCCGCGAGGAGGCGCAGGCCGGCCACATCCGCGTCCGCGCCGCCGGCAACGCCCGCGGGCTGGCGGCGGGGGTGTCGTTCAAGCTCGAGGGCTTCCCGCGCGCCGACCAGAACGCCGAGCACTTCGTGCTCCGGGCCGACTACCGCCTCGTCGACCCCGAGCACCGCGCCGCCGCGGAGGCGGTCGGCGAGACCTACCTCGTCACGCTGGAGCTCGCGCCCTCGGCCCTGCCCTTCCGCCCGCCGCGGCTCACGCCCCGGCCGGCGATGCGCGGGGTGCAGACGGCGACGGTGACCGGCCCGGGCGGCGCGGAGATCTACACCGACGCCCATGCCCGCGTGAAGGTGCAGTTCCACTGGGACCGCCTCGGCAAGCGCGACCAGGACAGCTCCTGCTTCATCCGCGTCTCGCAGTCCTGGGCCGGCGGCGGCTGGGGCTTCATCCAGATCCCGCGCATCGGCCAGGAGGTGATCGTCGACTTCCTCGAGGGCGACCCCGACCGGCCGATCATCACCGGCCGCGTCTACAACGGCGCCGAGACGCCGCCCTACGGGCTCCCCGGCAACGAGACGCAGTCGGGCTGGAAGTCGAACTCCTCGCCGGGCGGCGGCGGCTACAACGCGCTGATGTTCGAGGACAAGGCGGGCTCCGAGCTGGTCAGCTTCCAGGCGCAGAAGGACCACGTCCTCCTCGTCAAGAACGACCGCGCCAAGCTCGTCCAGCACGACCAGTCCGACCGGATCGACAACAACGCCAAGCACTCCGTGGGCGTGAACCTCGACGAGGACGTCGGCAAGAACAAGACGACGACCGTCGGCGTCGACCGCACGGTCAAGATCCTCTCGAATGACACCGAGTCGGTGGGCGCCAACCGCAAGCTCAGCGTGGGCGCCGACGAGACGATCAGCGTCACCGCGAACTCGACGGAGACGATCGGCGCGAACCACACCCAGACCGTGACCGCGGTGCAGACGATCACCGTCAAGGCGGCGCGGGTGGACTTCGTCGGCGCCGCCGAGAGCCGCACGGTGATCGGCGCGCAGGTCAACGAGATCGGCGCGATCCGCAGCGTCGGCGTCAAGCTCGCGCAGAGCCACAACATCGGCGCGTCCGACAGCTGGGACGTCGGCGCCGGGCAGACGATCAAGGTCAAGGCCGACCGGGGCATCGACGTCGGCGGCGCGCAGTCGACCAACGTCAAGGGCGCGCGCACGGCCAAGGTCGGCGGCGACGACGGGACCGACGTCACCGGCGGCCGGACCGTCAAGGTCGGCAAGGACAGCGCGCTCGACGTGACCGGCGGCGCCTCGATCAAGGTCGGCAAGAAGCTGATGATCGAGGCCACCGACGAGATCACGCTCAAATGCGGCTCGGCGACGCTGGTGATGAAGAGCGACGGCACGGTGACGATCGACGGCAAGGACGTGACGGCCAAGGCGTCCGGCAAGTTCCTCGCCGACGCGACCGGCGACGCGAAGGTCAAGGGCTCGACGGTCCACAACAACTGAGGAGAGGCGTCATGGAGGCGGTGCGCGAGCGGATCGACGGCGTGGCGATCGGGATGCTGCTCGGCCTCGTCGACGGCCGGCCGCTGGTGGTGTTTCCCGGCAACCGCGAGCCCGCCGGCGTGCCGGCCCGGAGCCTCGCGCCGCTCGGCTCCGACGACCTCGGCGCCGAGGTGGCGCTGCTCTTCGAGGACGGCGATCCCGGCCGCCCGCTCATCGTCGGGCGGATCGTGCGGCCGGGGACCGCGCCCGAGGCCGAGCGTCGGGCGGCCCATGTCAGCATCGTCGGCGAGGAGCGCATAGAGCTGCGCTGCGGCGCGGCGACCATCCTGATGGAGAAGGACGGCCGCATCGTCATCCGCGGCGCGACCGTGGTCAGCCACGCCAGCGGCGCGAACCGCGTCCGCGGCGGCTCGGTGCATCTCAACTGAGGCGAGGGCCTCCCGCCGGCCCCTCCGGACCGGCGTTAACCTTGGTTGCGGAAGGGTTGACGGATTTGGAATTATGACTTTATTTCAATATGTTGATCCGGCTAACACGCGTGCTAGCCCCTGCGCGCCGCCGGCGCGCGGCCCCAACCCGGCCGCGCCCCGGGGCTGGCCGGCGCGGCCAGCCCCGGGGCTCTGAGCCTGACGGCCGCCATGCTCCGCCCGGCGACGATCGCCGCCATCGTCGCCCAGCACGCCGACGACGCGGCCTTCCTGTTCACGCAGCGCGCCCGGCAGGTCGACGGCCGGCTCTTCGGCGAGGCCGACCTCGGCCGGCTCGACCAGCGGCTGACCGCGAACCTCGCCGGCATGACGGCCTCCGGCGAGGCCGGCTGGGAGCTGGCGCTGGCGCGCCTGGCCGAGTTCCCCGAGGCGGGCGAGCTCTTCGTCGTCGCCTGGCTCGCGCTCGGCTCCGGCGAGCCGGCGCTCGTCGAGCGCGCCCTCGCCGCGCTGGCCGAGGCCCCGGGCGCCTTCCGCGGCTTCTCCGGCGCGCTGGCCCGGCACGGCGCCGACCGCCTGCGGCCGCTGGTCGGCCCGTGGCTCGACGCCGCCGCGCCGCTGCTCCGCCGCCTCGCCGTCTGCGCCCTCTCCCACCACCGCGTCGATCCCGGCCGCCGCCTCCCCGCGCTCCTCGCCGATCCCGATCCGGCCGTCCGCGCCCGCGCCCTCCGCCTCGCGGCCGAGCTCGGCCGCACCGACCTCGCCCCCGCCGTCGCCGCGGCGCTCGCCGGCCCCGACCCGGGGCCCCGCTGGCAGGCCGCCCGCGCCGCCTGCCTCCTCGGCCTGCGCCCGCAGGCCGCGGCCGAGGTCGAGCGCCGCGCCGCCCGCGACGGCCCCCTCCGCGCCGCCGCGATCGAGCTCCGCCTCGTCGCCTGGCCCCGCGCCGAGGCGGTGGCCTGGGCCCGCGCCGAGCTGGCCCGCCGCCCCGACGACCCGCTCCTCGTCGCGGCGATCGGCGCCATCGGCGAGCGCACAGCCGTCCCCTGGCTCCTCGAGCGGATGCGCGACCCCGCCCTCGCCCATGCCGCCGGCTGCGCCTTCCGCGATCTCTTCGCCGTGGATTTCGACGCCACCGACGTCTTCGCCGCCGACCCCGAGGCGCTCGGTCCGGCCTTCGCGGCCGCCGACAGCCCCGTCCCGATCGCCGACCGCGCGGCCGCCTGGTGGGAGCGCACCCGCGGCGCCCCCGACGCGCCGCCCTTCGTCCCGCTCCGCCAGTCCCGCCTCGCCGCCCTCCGCGCCGCCGCCGCCACGCCGGACGCCCCCCTCGCCGACTGGCGCCGCACCCGCCCCTACCCCGCCTGGAGCTGACCCGCGCCGGCTGCTGCCCTCTCCCGAATGCCGCGGCGCCCGCGCCTGCGGCGAAACCGGGTCCCGGCGGCCATCGCCGCCGCGCCGGTCTCTCGCCGACTGCCGCAGAGCCCCGCGGAGCTACCCCGCCCCGGCCACCACCGCCGCGGAGCGCAGGCCGGCCTCCGACGCCGTCTCGATCATCGCCGTCCGCCCCGGCGCATAGCCATTCGCGAAGGCGTCCGCCGCCACCATCAGCGCCAGCGCCCCGCCGGCGGCGCCGACCTCGCCCACCGTCATCGCCGGATAGGCCGTCGGCAGCGTCTCCCGCCGGGTGCGGTAGAACCGCGGCCGGGCGATCATCGCCTCCCAGGCCGCGTACCGCTCGCCGTTGCCGTTCGACACCACGAAGTCGATCGCCGGCTCGGCCGGCGCCGGGGCCTCGACCGCCGCCTCCAGCGCGGCGCGGAGCGCGATCCCCTGGCTGTAGCGCTCCGAGCCGACCACCGTCTCCGCCTCGGCCGCGCTTCCCACCCCGAGCGCCGCCGCCGCGGCGCCCGGCTCGCGCACCGCCCTGAGCCGCACGAAGACCGCGCCCTCGCCCGGCACCAGCCCCTGGGCGTTGTCGTCGCCCTTGAGCCGCCCGGCCTTGTCGAGCCGCGCGAGGTCCGCCGCGTTGACGAGGCTGTCCACGCCCCCGAGCAGCACCTGCGCCGCCCCCGCGCCGAGCGCGTCCCGGGCATGGGCGAGCAGCCCGACCACCGCCGCCGCCCCGCCGTCCACCGCCCGCGACGCCGGATGCGCCACGACCCCCGCCGCCGCCAGCACCGCGGCGAGGAACCGCTCCGGCGCCACGTCCGCATAGGCCGGATGGCCGCGGAAGCTCTCCGGCGGGGCCAGCAGCACCACGCTCTCCTCCGCCGCCACCCCGCCGCTCGCCAGCGCCTCCGCGAGCGCGCGGCCCGCCATGTTGACCAGCCACTCCCCCTCCGTCCGCCGCAGCCGCCAATGCGCCGGAATGCGCGCCACGATCTGCACCGCGCCGAACGGATCGTTGCGGATGTATTCCTCGAAGGCCGACAGCGCGCTCCGGATCGCCGCGCAGGTCTGGGCCGCGTCGAGCCCGGCCGGGGTCACCGCCCCCGCCCCGCAGATCCAGAGCGGGGGCGTCAGGGCGCCCATGTCGGCCGGTCGGTGAGCGTGCCGTCGCCGCCGAGCGGGTTGAGGTAGGCCTTGCGCTTCCTCCGCGCGTTCAGCCAGACCGGCGAGACATGCCCGAAGGCGATCTCCCGCAGCGCCGGGGCGTTCCGCCGCGTCACGAAGGCCCGCCGCGCCTTCAACGTCACCCGCTTCAGCTCCGGCTCGATCAGCACGGTGTCCGGCTCGAAGGCGGTCTCCTCGACCCGATCGTCATAGATCAGCCTGACCGGCGCCGCGATCCGCGGCAGCCGGAACTCCCACCGCCCCTCTGGCGTCAGGTTGACGAGCGTCGCAACCGTCCCCGGCGGCAGCGCCGGCGCCTGCTGGTCCTCCGGCGCCGCAAGATGATGCCGCGGATCGAAGTCCTTCGGCGGCAGCGGCCACTGCCCGTCTATCCACGCCTGATCATAGGTCCCCGCATAGCCGATCCGCGGCCGCCACCCCCGCCCGACCACGCCCAGCCCAGCCGGCCGCGGCCTGTCTCCCGGCCCCGCCCCCGCCTCGCCGGGATAGAGCACGTTCGGCGCCTCGCTCAACACCCCCGGATCCGCCGACCGCGCCCCTTTGAACCCAATCCCCACCGGGTTCCGCACCTCGCACTGCCCGTCCTCCGCCGTCCCGCCCCAGGCCCGCTCCCAGACCACGGGCATCGCCGTGAACGGCCGCGCCGCGCTGTACCCCCCGGCCGCCCGCGCCCGGTCCCCGACGACGCTGAGCACCTTCCGCACCGTCCCGACCCGGATCCCCACCTGCACCTCCGCCGCCGCCCGCCCCCCCGGCGCATGGGCGCAGCCGTTGACGATGACGTCCACCGCCGGCTTCACCGGCGCGATGTCCGCCTCGTAGCGGGTGGACGAGAGCGCCGGATCCCCGCTCGGCACGTCCGCAAACGCCACCGGCGTCTGCTCCGCCGCAGGCCGCAGCCCCTCCGCGCCGGCCTCGAAGCTCGCCGAGAGCATGAGCACCAGCACCTCCTGCCCCTCGGCGTCGACCTGCACATGCGTGTCCGCGGCGAACGGCGTCCGGTTCTCGAGCCAGACCGCGAACGCCATCAGCACCAGTTCCCGTTTTCGTCGAGGCCGATCGGCCAGTAGGGCATGGCGGTGATGACCGCCACGACGTGATCCTTCCTAACGTCTGAAGGCCACTTCAAGAGGAGGTCCTGCGGCAATAGATCGGCGGATACGCCAAGATCGGCGACGATGTCCGCCACCTCCAGCCAATAATTCCGCACGGTTGAGACGACGTCGGCCTGGCTCGCCGGACCTGCCGGCCACTGGGCGAACGCGGCCCTTCTTGCCTCGGCAAGGCTGCGATCCCCCGTTAGCTGCCCCTGAACGAGCGCAATCCATGCCTCGAGCGCATCATCGGACACACGCTCCATATCGGAGACATACCGCAGAAAGAGCTTCCTAAGGATCTCTGGCGCATTCCGGATATCCTTAAAAGCATGTTGTGAAACCCGCCCATCCCTCAGGTCAAACGGCGCATAATACAGCCTCATATAACCTAGCCTTACGTCGTGAGCCAAATATTTATCGTATTTGTTCCTTTCCATCAGTATTCCCCTGGATCCACCGGAATAAATACAAAGAACCCTAGGAAATCCTTCAGTTTCGAGTCCTTCGAGATCATTTCTGCCAACAGGACCCCATTGGGGTTGACGTACGCGCCCTCTTCGTCCTCAGCGCTCTCTGCGCCCCACATGTCATCGGTAATAGGCGCGGCTTCCACGGCTTCTTCGTCGGATTCGTTCTTTTCGTTCTCTGCTTGAATCTCGAGGTAGTACCGCCGAAATATCTCGATGAATCTCGGATGGGAGCATGGCCCCATGGGCCAACGGAGTTCGCGGCTTGTACCCCCCTGATTGTTTTCTGCAATCCGTTCCCACCAAGCCAGCAGGGACGGTATGACGCCCCGAAGCTCCGCCTCGTACCTCTTGGCGATCTCGTCGTATGCGTCGTTTGTCATTTTGGAGCTTTGTTCATCAGATTCAGCAGCTTATCCACAAAATTGTCTCCCCAATAATTCGCGGTATACCCCCCTTGGGAATTGGAGCATATCCGGCAGTGAGGCTTGCATGTGTCTAGATCTTGCGCCCAGTCCTTGAATTTCTTTAGCGCCTTTGCTTTGTTTTTTTTGTTCTTGTCGCATGCGCCTTTGCATCCGCCCATATGATGCCAGACGTACGCCTGCGGGGGCTGGTGATCCGCCGTCCAGTTTGGTGATGTCTTCTTCTTCCCCTTGCTGGTCGTCCACGTATTTACCATGCCCCTTGGACAATTTGGCGTCCAGCATCCAGATTTCCTTCCATCCTTATTTGCCTTTTCCTTTTGCTTATCCGTCGGCCTGTGGTGCTTGTAAGCTTCAGCTTCACACTTGGTGCATTTGTATTTTTTATCGAATTTATGCTTCTTCAGGTTTTTCGCAACTTTTGCCTGCACGCATACTATATTTGGCGGAGTGCAGCTCGTGTTCTGCATCATGGGGTGACCATGGCAGCAGACGCCCTTGCCCTCGGCCTGAACCGTGAAGGACCAGAGGGTGAAGTGACCTTTGCCCTTCGTTTTATGGGTGACTACACCGCCGCCTTGTGTAGCAGCCTCGTTGCCCACGCTGGTGCTTACCTCGGATCCATCCTCCAACGCAGTGGGATTGCTCTGGATTTTGACCGTGCGGCTTCCTTTCGTGAGGTCGCCGGCCGAAAGTTTGTTGACGTACGGCACCGGCAGCGGCCCCGCCGGCGGCGGTGGCGGCGTCAGGCATACATCGCCCGGCGCGGTCGCACTGCCGCCGCTTCCCTTGTGAAAGGGCCCCATCCCCTCGGCGAAGACTGTGCAGGACACTATACGTCCTCTTCGTCGGGAACTCGGGCCCGCATAAAGGCCAATCCCTCTCTCATCAAGGAATCTGGCCGACGAAAGTCTACTTCGACGACGTCCGAACCCTCGCTCCAGAAGAAAATGCGAGGCGCTTTTAAACTCCCTGAAATATCTGCGCTGTGCCTCGAAATGTCTTCCGCTATGAAGTTTGGCGCCCACGAGCCTGCCACAGCGGCATCAAGGGCTCCTTCAATGTGCCCGTACCACGCATCCCCCGGATCCGGCGTCTCCCCCAGCCGGGCGATCACGAACGGATACCTTCGCCCCGCCCGGTCCTCGCTCATCCGCCACACGCCGGCGACCGGCTGATCGCCGAACACCCCCGCCGGCACGACGAAGCGCCAGGCGCGGGGGTCGAGGGGCCCGACGTCGGGGCGGGCGAGGAGCTCGGCGGAGAACCAGCAGTCCCAGCGGTCGGTGAAGGAGCGGGGGAGGTTCCAGCTCACGAAGTCGCCCGAGGCCGGGATCTTGCCGAAGAAGCCGGTCATGGGCGGGCCTCGGGGGAGGATCGCCCGTGCAGCGACGGGGGGCGGGTCAGATCTGGGAGGGGCATGCGAAGCCCTCGAAGATCGAGAGGTCGAGCGCGTTCTCGACCGAGGCGGCGCGGAGCTCGAGGTCGGCCCAGTAGCCGCCCTTGCCGAGGCGGAGCGTGAAGACCTCCGGCTGGGCGGTCGGCGAAAGCCGGTTCGCCTGGAGAACCCGCAGCAAGGCCCAGTCGCCGCTCTGGTTCATCATGACCTCGGGCGAGCCGTCGGCGGGATAGAACGTCGCGGTAAAGACCGCGCCGGCCTCGCCCGGCCAGGTCACCGGCACGGCCAGCAGCGGGTTGCCGTAGAAGATCAGCGCCGTCCCGCCGATATTCAGGGTCATCCGCGCCGCATTGGGCGACAACAGCGTCGGCTGCACGGTGAACGCCATCACCGGACCCGATCCGCCGGCGAAGAGGGCGTTGCGCAGCCGGCGCGCCTTCTCGAAGGGGACGAGCGTCGCGGGGTCGCGACGCAGGTCGGACCGCCAGCGCCAGGGGCGGCTCGCCGTGTCGATGTAGGGCGCGAGCTCGTCGTTGGTGAAGGCGTCGAAGACGCCGCCCGGCCCGAACATGCGCTGGAAGTCGAGGAGCGTCACGTCGATCATCGAGCCGCGCACGAAGGGGTAGCGCGTGGCCAGGGCCGCGTCGCAGAGCGGCTTGCCGTCGGCCTTCCAGATCGCGTTCAGCCGCGACACCACCGCCGCCTCGGTCAGCCCGATCGTGTCCCCGGCGATCCCCGCCAGCCAGTCGTCGAGCGGGTCGGGCAGGATCGCCGCCTGGTTCGCCACCTGCCCGGTCAGCTCGGCGAGGCCGCCCTGCTGCTTGATCGCCTCCTCCGGGTTCGGGCTCGCCGCCACCGTCTGCAGCACGTTCGAGAGCGCGGTCAGCGCCGCCTCGACGTCGGTCAGGAGCGGCGGCTGGCCGTCGGTCTCCTGCACCGCGGCGCGGATCGGCTTGAAGTGGTCGGAGACGAGCTGGCCGCTGACCGCCCCCTGCGAGGCGGCGCCCGCGGCGGGGACGAGCTTCGCGCCCTGCTTGGCGAGCTTGCCGAGCTTGCCGAGCTTGGCGAGGATCTTCGAGGCGGCCTTGGGCGGCGGCCCCCCCGCCGCCCCGGCGTCGGCCGGGCGGGCGAGGTCGGTCTCCGCCGCCACCGCCGTCACCAGCCGGCGCAGCGCGGAATCGGCGCTGGAGAGATCCTTGAGGTTGTCGCCGGCCACGGTCAGGTCGGTGAACGGCGCGAGGCGGATGTCGCGCAGGAGCCCGTCCCACCGGGCGATGAAGTCCTCGTAGTAGAGCTTCATGATGTCGTCGGCGAGCGCCGTCACCGAAGGGTCGGAGCTCTCCGGGCAGCCGCCGGCGAAGACCGAGCGGTCGAGCGCCGCCTGCGCGGCCACGTCGTCGATCCGCGCCAGCACCACGTCGTGGAAGCCGGCATAGGTGTAGACGCCGTCGATCCCCACCCGCAGCGTCTTGCCGGAGATCCGGGTGAACACGCGCGGCCCGTTCGGCCCGGCATGGGCGGCCGGAATCCAGTCCTCGAGCGCCACCGCGGCCGGGTCGGAGCGGAGCGCGTTGTAGGCGCGCACCGAGAGCGGGATCGAGCAGATCGAGGCGAGCGCCTGCCCGACCAGCGCCTCGTCGGGGGCGATGTAGCTCTCCTCGACCGCCATCCGCCGCAGCGCCGCGACCTGGTGATCGGCCGCGGCGGCCGTCGGGAACGGGTTCAGCGGAGCGAACTCCGGCAGGCGCGTCGTCCACCACTCGGCGGCGAAGGCCGGGTCCATCTGGGCGAGGCCGGTCATCATCCGGTAGGTCTTCAGCGCGTCGAGCAGGAAGTCCGGGTCGCGGACATGCCGCCACATCGTCGCCTCGAGGAGCGCCACCATCCGCGGCTCGAGGATGTTCCTCAGCCCCCGCTCGTAGGCCGTCGCCTGCGCGGCCGCCATCTCCGCCGCCGGCGAGGGGCCGACGGCGCCGGCGAGCCCGCCGGGCGCCGGGACGGCGGCGTTCTCGATCGTGGTCATCGCCTCCAGCGCCACGTCGAGGTCGAGCGGATCGACCGGGGCCTGCCGCGCCGCCACCGGCGCGAGCGTCGCCTGCAGGCGCTCCAGCGCCGCCGCCTGCGCCGCCGCCGCGCCGCGGCCCGAGAGGTAGGCGAGGGTGAAGACGAGCCCCGCCGCCAGCGCCGCCGCGGCGCAGGCGACCGCCGCGCCGCGCCAGATCCAGGTCCGCCGCTCCTCGGCCGCGGGGTCGAGCACGCCGAGCCCGGCCTCCTTGAACACGACCTCGGTCATCAGGTCCTTGAGGAAGAAGCTCCGCCGCTCGGTGCGCTGGCGCGGCGGCGGCGGGCCGGCGGGCAGGCCGAACGACGAGGCGAGCGCCGCCGTCAGCCGGTCGATCGGCGCGCCCTCCTGCGTCGCCGAGGTCAGGTAGACGCCGCGCAGCCAGGCGCTCTCCTCGTAGCGGCTCTCGCCGAAGACCTTGTCGACGAGGATCCGCAGCGGCTCGGCGAGGCTCGCCACCTGGGCGGGGAAGCGGAAGGTCTCGGCGCGGACGGAGGCCCGCTCCTCGGCCTCCAGCCGCGGCACGATCCGCCGCTCCAGCTCCGCCGCGAGCCCGACCAGCTCGCGCGCCGCCTCGGCCCCGTCGACGCGGGCGCCGGGGGCGAAGGTCGCGCCCCAGACCTGCTCGCGCTGGGCGGTGGTCAGCTCGCCGAAGAACGGCTCGAACCCGGCGACGAGGTCGGCCTTGGTCAGCATCAGATAGACCGGCAGCCGCATCTCGAGCTTCAGCTGCAACTCGTTCAGCCGCTTGCGGATCTCGCCTCCGTGGGCGCGGATCGCCGCGTCGCCGTCGGAGAGCGTCTCGACCGAGAGCGCGACGATCACCCCGTTGAGCGCGCGGCGCCCGCGATGCCTCTTCAGGAGGTCGAGGAAGCCCATCCACTCGGCGGCGTCGACCTCGGGCTGGCTCTCCTGCAGCACGTAGCGGCCCGCGGTGTCGATCAGCACCGCATCCTCGGTGAAGAACCAGTCGCAGTTGCGGGTGCCGCCCACGCCCTGGAGGTCGTCGGTCAGGTCGATCGGGAAGGAGAGCCCCGACTGCCGCAGCGCCGTGGTCTTGCCGGTCGCCGGCGGGCCGATGATCACGTACCACGGCATCTCGCGCAGGAAGCGCCGGCCGCCGAGCTTGCGGCGGCGCAGCTCGGCCAGCACCTCGCGGAACTTCGCGCCGACGGCGGCGACGTTCTCCTCGCCGGGCGCATTCGGCTTCTCCGGCGCCTGCGCCAGCTCGGCGACGAACAGGCGGTTGGCGCGCATCGCCCGCCGCCGCGACAGGATCAGCCACAGGAGCCAGGAGACGAGCAGCGCCCCGATCAGCCCGAGGCGGACGCCTTCTGATGCGAGCGGCGCCGCCTCGCCGAAGGCCAGCGCCGGGCCCCACAGCCAGATCAGCGCCGAGAGCAGCACGAGGCCGATCGCGGTCCAGAGCCAGCGGGACGAGACGATTGACCAGAGGAAGCGCAGGATGGCCATCAGATCCGCTTCTCCACCAGCACCTCGACCCGGCGGTTGAGCGCCCTGCCCTGCCGCGTGCCGTTGTCGGCGACGGGCTCGGTCGCGGCGCGGCCCTCGGCATGAACCAGCTCCGCCGGCACGCCGCCGGCGACGAGGAGCCTGGCGATGGTCTCGGCGCGCGCCTCCGACAGGCGCTGGTTCGAGCTGAGCGGGTTCGAGGATTGCAGCGGGATCGAGTCGGTATGGCCGACGACCGTGACGCCGCCGATGACGTCGGCGTTCTCGACGATCACCTGCGCCAGCGCGGCGATCAGCGGCTCGAAGCCGGGGGTGAGCGCGGCGCGGGCCGACTGGAACACCTCCGGGTCGGTCCACTGGATGACGAGCGTGGTCAGCGAGACGCTCTCGCGGCCGCCGAGCGCCGGGCGCAGCCCCTCGGGCGCGGCGGCGACGAAGGCGGGCAAGAGCTCGAACTCGACCGGCTGCAACGCCTCGGGCGGGGCCGCGGCCGCCGTCGTCTCGACGCGGAACACCTCGGCGCGCTCCGGCGGCGGCACGGCGCGGGCGAGCAGCGCCAGCTCCTCCGACCGGCCGGCGAGGCGGAGCGACAGGCCGACATAGATCGCCGTGACGAGCGCCAGCGCCGCGACGGCGAGCACCCAGATCGGCGCGGCGAAGCGGCGCGGCGCGTCGGGCGCGATCACCCCGCGCCAGTGCGGCGACAGCGGCGCGGCCTCGGTCTCCGGATCGCGCAGCGCCGCCGCGGCGGCCGTCCTGACCGCGGCGAGCGGCCGGTCGCCGGCCCGACCGGGCACCCGGTACTTGCCGCGGAAGCCGAGCGCGAGGCAGAGGTAATGCAGCTCCAGCAGGTCGCGGTCACGGCTCGGGTGGCGCTCCAGCGTCTCCAGCCGGGTGAAGAACTGCTCCCCGGCGTCGACATGGCCGTAGAGCGCGTTGAGAAGCGGCTGGCTCGGCCAGGCGCTGGCCCCGCCCCAGGGCGTGTTGATGGCGAGGTCGTCGAGCAGCGCCGCCACCGCCCAGGCGGCCGCGTCGGCCCGCGCCATCGGCGCCCCGGCCGCCACCGCCGCGTCGCGCCCGGCGACCAGCTCGCGCTCCAGCCGGGCGCGCAGCAGGTCGGAATCGTCCGGGGCCTGCGCCGCCTCCAGCTCCGGGGCGAACTCGAGGAGCGGCCCGAAGGCGACGACGAACGGATTGGGATGCGCCCGGTCGCGCACCACCGGCGCGGCCGGCGCCGCCGCTGCCCGCCGCGCGCCCGAGGGCGGCGGCCGGACCCGGGTGCGGCCGAAATCCTCTGAGAGCCCGAAGGGGTCGTCGTCGCTCATCGGACCATGCCTGCCGCCGCCCGGAGGCCCCGGCCCTTGCATGTGCGACGCGCATCGCTCTTGCCTGCGCGGCGCACGAGCCAGGCGACGGACACACGGCGGCGCTCGCGCTCCCGGACTCCCAAGGCCGCCCGGCGCTCCACGCTCACCTCCTGACCGCGTAGCAGTCGAGCGTCGGCTCGGCGGGCAGCACCCCCGCGACGCCGATCATGAACCCCGGCGCCTCCGCCAGCGAGGCGAAGTGCTCGCTCCCCCGGTCGAGCTCCAGGCACAGCCGGTCGCCGTCATAAGGGATCTCCCGCGGCTGGGAATGCAGCGGCTTCAACCGGATGCCGCGCAGACGCGACCTCCACAGCCCGGGAAACTCGTCCGGCGAGCCGACGGTGACCTGATTGACGAAGATGCGCCGCAGCGCCTCCTCCGACATATCCGAGCCGACCCGGAGCACGATGCGGCTGGCCGCGAGCAGCCCCGGCTCGAGCCGCACCTTCCAGACGTTGGTCTCGTGCTTCCTCACCTCCAACGCCCGCGACTTCGGCTCGACGTAGCGCAGGGTCAGGATCAGCGACCTCAGCGTGTCCGTCAGCGCCGCGAAGGCCGGCCCGGGCGCGAGATGTTCATAGGCCGGCAGCTCCGCCATCCGCCGCGAGCCCGCCCCATAGGTCGCCATCCGCCCCGCCAGCCCCGCCAGCTCCAGGAACAGGTCCGAGGGATGGCAGCCGTTCTGCGCCAGCAGATGCGCCAGCCGCGGCCGCGCCATATTGGCGAGCTCCAGCGCCAGCAGGTTCTCGACGTTCCTCCCTGCGCGCGCGAGGACCACCGGCCCATGCGCCTCCGCCACGCGGTCGAGCCCCGCGATCGTCTCGATCAGCAGGCTCGCATACTCGGGCGCCGCCGCGATCGCCAGCGCCGGCGGCAGGAACCCCTCCGCCAGCGCCACGCCCCCGTCGGCCCGCAGGCCGGCCACGCCCGCGACCGGCAGCGTCGCGTAGCCGCCCGGGTCGCGCCCCGGCGCCAGCAGCAGCGCCTGCGGCCGCGCCAGCTCCACCTCCTCCGGCTCGGCCCCGCCCGCCACCGCGTCGCGCAGCCGCTCGATCCGGCCGCGGAACCGCGCCCCGCTCGGCGCGGCATGGGCCGGATCGAAGGTCGCGCCCCCCGGCGACTCCAGCGGCAGCGCCAGCAGCACCGGCCCGGGCGGCGTGTCCCTCAGGATCGCCACGGGCTCGGGCGGGTCCATCGTCTCGGGGATCGCGAACGGCGTGCCGTCGGGGAACACCCCGCGCGCCGAGACCACCGCCACGCGCCCCGTCTCCAGCAGCGCCCGGTCGACGCTCACCTCGCGGAAGCCGAAGGCCGGCAGCGGCGCCGCGGCGAGGATCGCCCGCACCAGCGCCTCGACATGGCGGTCCTGCTGCTGGAAATGCTGCGGCCGGAGGAAAAGGCCCTCCGACCACAGCACCTTGTCCGCCTCGGCCATGCCCTTGCCCCTGCCTGTTCCCTGCCTCTGCCCCGTCAGCCGAGCGCGAGCGTCATGCCGCCCGGCCCCAGCGTCACCGCGCCCTTCACCTTCGAGCCCGGCGACACCGGGAAGCTCGTCCGCCACACCTTGCTGCCCGGCTCGCGCAGGAGCGCGATGAGCCCCACCGCCGTCGCCTCCGGCTCGACCGAGATCGCCTTGGTCACCGACGCGCCCGCCTGCAGCGCCACCTGGTCGATGCCGACAATGTCGGTGGGCAGCGCCGCCGCCGGATCGGCGGTCAGCGCGAACATGTCCGCCGTCGCGAAGGCGCCCGGATCGCGCAGCCGCAGGATCTGCACCGTGATCGGCCGGTCCACGCCGTCCGGCCCGGGGTTCGCCCCCGGCTGCGCCGTGAACGCGAGCGTCACCGCCGACGGCCCCGGCGGCCCGCCGCAGGCGGCGACCAGCCCGGCCGCCCCGGTCAGGACCAGCATCGTCCGACGCATCATCATCGTCATTCCCCCTTCTCCTCCCCGCCCCTCTCGTAGGCGTCGCGGAAGTCGGTCCCGACCTCGCCGAGGAAGCGCGTCTCCGCGCTCCGGGCGATCTCGCGATACCGCGCCTCGTAAAGCTCCCAGAGCTTCGCCCGCCGCCCGCCGGCGAGCAGCGTCTCCAGCGCCGAGCGCTGCTTCAGCTCCTCCTCCAGCGCCGCCGGCGCGAAACGGTCGATCATCCGCCGGAGCGCCGCCTGCACCCCCCGCCACGCCGCGACATGGTGCTGCGCGAGGTCGCGCACCGCGCCCTGCGCCGCCGCCTCCGGCCCGAGGAAGCCGGCCCGCCCGGCCAGCATGACGTCGAGCGCCGCATCGGCGTTCGGCATGAACTTCAGCGGATTGACCAACACGGCCCCGATCGTGGTCTGCGCCACCCGCGCCTCGCCCTTCTCCTCGGCGCGCTTGCGCAGGAGGTGCATGTAGCCCTCGACCATCAGCCGATACGCCCGCCCCAGCGCCTCCATCTCCGCTTCCACGTCCGCCGCCGGCGCGCCCGGGTCGAGCCCCAGCCCGCGCCGGAACGCCGCCCGCCCCGCATCCGCCGACAGCGCCGCCGGACGGGGCGGCGGGACAGGCGCCGGCTCCGGCGGCGGCCGAGCCGCCTCCCGCCTCGGCTCCGGCGCCGGCGTCTCGACGGCCGGCGCCGGCGCGTCCCAGTCGAAGCTGAACCCGCCGCCAGACGGCGCCGGGGTCGGCGCGGCGGGGCCGGGATCGAAGCTGAACCCGCCGCCAGACGGCGCGGCGGGACAGGGATCGAGGGTGAACGGATCGTCGAAGACCGGCAGCCCGGTCCGCTCCGCGCGCTCCTCCGGCTCGGCGTAGTCCGGGCGCGACGGCGCATCGAACGGATCGGGCAGGCTCGCGGGCCGGGCCGGCGCCGGCTCCGCGGCGCGCGGCGCGAAGAAGTCGTCGAACCCCGCCGCAGCCGCCTCCCGCGGCGCCCCCGCCGACGCGCCCGCCGCGTCGCGCAGCGCCACGCTCACCACGTAGTCGCCGAGCCTGAGCCGCATCCCGTCGGCGAGCCGCGCGGCGTTCCCCTTGCCGAGCGGCGCCCGCGCCTGGTCGACGAAGAGCCCGCCGGTCGAGGTGTCCGTCACCACATAGCCGTCCGGCCCCGCCGCGATCGTGCAATGCGCCCGCGAGACGAACATGTCGGGATCGTCGATCCGCCAGTCGGCCTCGGCGCCGCGGCCGATCACCAGCGCGCCCGCGTCGAGCCGCATCTGCCGCACCGCCTGCGGCCGCGGCCCGCCCTCGAGGGTCAGCACCACGCTCATGACGCCCCCTCGCCCGCGACCAGCCGGCCGAGCCGCAGCTCCGCCCCGAGGCCCGCTTGCGGCGCCAGCCAGCCGTCGCGCCCGAGCCGCGTCGCGCCGAGCCGCGCCGCCGGAACCTCGCCCGGCCGCAGCGCCAGCCGCGCCGCCACCTCCAGCGTGTCGCCGAGGATGCGCCGCGTCGCCGCCGCCAGCGTCGCCAGCCCCGCGCCCCCAGGCAGGAACCGCTCGAACTCGCCCCGCGTCAGCGGCCCCAGCCGGACCTCGATCCGGTCCTGCCGCCGGAACGTCCGCGGCCCCGTCGTCGCCCCCCGCCCCAGCGCCGCGGCCGCCCCGCCGAGCCGCGTCTGCAACCGCGCCGGAACCGGCGTCCAGGCGCCCACGAACTCCGCCAGCGCCACCGGCACGGCGAGGGCCGCGGCGAGGAGCCCGGTCAGCCGCTCCGGCCCCTGCACCTGCCGCGCCAGCGCCGGCGCCAGCGCCAGCCGCAACGCCCCGAGCTCCGGGTCCGCTGTCCCCGGCAGCCCCATCCCGGCCAGCGCCGCCACGATCGCCCGCGGCCGCCCGCCGCCCGCCCGCTCGGCCTGCACCTCCGGCCGGGCATCCGCCCAGGCCCGGTAGAACAGCGCGATCTGCCGATGCTGGAGCATGTTGGCGAAGTCGAGGAAGGTGGTGTCGCTGGTCGCGCCCCCCTCCGTCCCCGCCGCGAACCAGCGCTGCGACAGCCGCTCCAGCACCCAGCCGCTCAGGTGGAGCGGCAGCGGCCCCTCCGGGCCGAGCAGCCCGGGCGAGGCGACGACGACCCGCGCCGGCCGCCCCTCCGCCCCGGGCACGACCTCCGCGACGTCCCGCGTGGCGAAGGCGAGCCGCAGCTGCTGGCCGAGCCGGGCCGGCTCGCGCGCCGGCGGCCCGGCATGGCCGAACCGCCCGCCGCCGCGCTCCAGCCGGCGCAGCAGCTCGCTCGCCTCCAGCCCTCCCAACGCCAGCCCTCCCAACTCCAGCCCGCCCGGGCCGGCGTCGGCGACGGAAGCGGTCAGATCGTCGGGCGTCGGCCCGGCGTCATCGGCCATGCTGCCTCCTCCTGTCGCTGGACGAGCCGGATGCGGGTGCGCACGAAGGCGTTGATCGCCGCGTAGCGCGCGAAGAGCTGGGCGAGCACCGCCGGCAGCAGCAGCGCCGCGTGCCCGGCCAGCGCCGCCTCGTCGACCGTCAGCGTCACCTCCGTGCCGCGGCCGAAGCACATCGGCCCGGCGAGCGGCAGCCGCTCCAGCACCGGCCGCGCCTCGACCCGCGCCAGCGCCCGCGCATGGGCCGCCAGCGCCTGGTCGCCGCGATCGGCATAGAGCCCGACCAGCGCCCGCAGCGGCTCCGCCCCGCGCGGCCCCTCGGCCAGGCCGAGGAAATCCAGCGACAGCTGCGCCACCAGCCGCCAGGCCAGCTCGTCCGCCCGCGTCTCGCCGGCGAGCGCCCGCGGCGGCGCGGCGGCAAGCGACGGCCGCGGCGGCCTGAGCGTGCCGATCAGCGAAACCGCCTCGACCGGATCGCCGGAATCGAGCGTCAGCGCCGGGCTGTCGTCGAGGAGCGCGAGGTCGCGGTTGCTGCACAGCGCCCGCACCGCCAGCCGCCGCAGCGGCCGACCCGCGGCCCCCGGCGGCCGCGACAGCGACAGGAACACGTCGTCGCCGGCATAGGAGCTGCGGAGCTGGCCCTGCCGGCGCTCGTCCTCCGCGGGGCGCCGCGGCCGCCGCTCGGCCGAGTGCATCCAGCCGGAGGCCGGCGCAGCGGCGAGCCCGAACAGCGCCGGCAGCTCCGCCGAGGGTCCGTCCGCATCGGCGTCCTCGACCTTGAGCACCCGGCAGATCTCGAAGTCGCGCGCCCGGGTGCGGTCGGCATGGAGCACCTGCCGCGTCCGCCGCGGATCGACGTCGATGACGTCGCAGTCGCGCTCGAAGAGGTTGACCACCGGCGTCACGAAAAGCCCGAGGTCGCCCGGCGTCACGTCGGCCAGCTCCGGCGCCGGCCGGCGCAGCAGGAACGCCAGCTCGACCGCCCGGTCCGACCGCCGCACCGCCGGGCCGAGCCCCGCGACACGGACGAAATGGAACCGCTCCGGCATCAGGAAATATTCGCGCAGCAGCCGATAGCCCTCGAAGCCCGCCCGCGTCCGCGGCAGCAGCGCCTCGGCGTCGGCGATCCCGACCATCTCCGGCATCCCGGCCGGCGCGAGCGGCCCCGGCGCGCCGCCCGCCGGCCGCGCGCCCACGGCGACCACCGCGCCGTAGAGCGCGTCGAAGAGCGCCGGCGCATGGCCGCGGAAATGCAGGTCCAGCCGGTCGAGCGCCAGCTCGGCGAGGCTCCCCGGCCCCACCCGCGCCAGCGTCACCCGCAGCGCCGCCTCCGCCCCCGGCGCGGCGATCCCCGCGGCCGCGAGGCCGGCCCGGTCGCGCACGTAGTCGCAGCCGGCGATCTCCAGCGGCCACAGCGTCACGTCCTGCGCCGTGACATAGGTCGCCCGCGTGGCGAGCCCCGGCCGCAGCCCCGCCACCAGCCGCGCCCCCCGCGCAACCACGTGGCCGCCGGCCATCCCCTGCACCTGCCGCCCGGGCCGCAGCGTCACCAGGCCCACCGCCGGCCCCGGCGCGACGAGGTCGGGATAGAGCGCGTCGAGCGTCGCCCGCGCGAATCGCGACGCCTCCCCGTCGAGCCGCAGCCGCGTCCGCGCCGCGAGCCAGGCCACCCCCTCGAGCAGCCGCTCCACGTAAGGGTCGGGACAGGGGACCGTATCGAGCGACAGGTTCCGCGCCACCGAGGGATGCAGGTCGGCGAACTCGACGGCGAGGCGGCGCAAGTGGGCGAGCTCGTCCTCGTAATACTCGAGAAACACCCGGTCCATCGCCTAGCCGTCCGCGATCCGGGTCTCGGCATGGCCGCTGTCGAGGTCGACCATCGTCCGGAGCCGCAGCCGCTCCGGAGCCGGCGCCATGATCAGGAGCGCGTCGATCTCGATCGCGAGCCCGCTCCGCTCGCCGGTCGAGACGGTGACCTTCGTCGCGCTCTCGCGCAACCGCGGCTCGAAGGCGGCGAGGATCGCCTTGATCTCCCGCGCCAGCCCCTCGCGGTCGAAGTCCCGCGCCGAGCGCCCGGCAAAGGGCGGCACGCCGAAGTTGACCACGCTCCGCCGCACCTCGGGAAAATCCGCCAGCGACGGCGGGTCGTCCCCGGCCAGCGCCGCCTCGCGGTCGCTCCAGAGCGGCCGCGCGTCGAAGCGCTCGGCGTTGAAGAGCGCCTGGATGTCGCGGCAGACCGCCCGGCGCAGCACGTCCGCCGAGACGACGATGCCCCGCGCCTCCAGCTCCGCCCGCCGCCGCCCGAGCCCGACGAGCCGCATCAGCCCCCGCCGCTCGGCCGGCCCCAGCCCCGCCTCCGCCTCGATCGCCCGCGGCCCGCCGGCGACGAGCGCCGCCACGCGCTCGCCCCCGAGGGCCGCGGCCAGCGCGGCCTCCAGCCCGGCGATCTCCGACTGCACGCCGGGGAGGTCGTTGGCCAGCCGGTCCCACAGCGACGGCTGCGCCGCCTCGCGGGTCGCCCGGATGCCCTCGGCGCCGCCTTCCACGCCGCGCCCTCACGGAACCCGGGCGGTCATTTGCCGACCTGGACGTCCATGGGCTGCGGGTCGCCGTCGACGTAGAGCAGCTCGATCTTCTGATAGGCGAAGGAGACGTCCTCCTCGATCAGGTCGGCCTCCGCCGCCTCCTCCGGCTGGTGCATGTCGAACTTGAGGATCGTCGCCTTGGTCAACGTGATCGTGAAGTAGTCGACCGTCTCGCCCTCGATGGTGCGCCGGGCGGTGAACTTCACCTCGTCGAGGGTCTTGTTCTGGAACAGCGCCTGCGCCAGCGGCGGCGTCGCCATGTCGCAGTACTTCACGAAGGTGACGAGCCCCATCGCCACCCGGCCGCGCCGCCCGAAGGTGTTCGGGTCGTAGGGCGCCTCCATGGTGAACCTGATCGCGTGGATCTCGATCTCCTCCTCGTGCCCGTCGCGCGTGCTCGGGCCGGGGCAGTCCGGAACCTTCAGAAAGCCGTCGATCTTCATCGCAAATCCCCTTGCTCTCTCAAATCAGGCGTAATCGCGCCTCACTGCTTCATCGAGGGCAGCTCCGAGACCAGCCGCAGCGACGCATTGATCCCCTCGAGCTGGTAGTGCGGCCGCAGGTAGAACCGCGCCGCGTAGTAGCCGGGCCGCCCCTCGACGCTGTCGACCTGCACCTCCGCCGCGGCCAGCGGCCGCTTGGCGCGGGCCTTGTCGTCGGCGAAGGCGGGGTTGTTCAGCACGTAGCGGTTGATCCACTCGGTCAGCCACACCTGCATGTCCGCCCGCTCCTTGAACGAGCCGACCTTGTCCCGCGCGATCGCCTTCAGGTAATGCGCGAACCGCGACACCGGGAACAGGTAGGGCAGGTTCGCGCTCAGCCGCTCGTTGGCCTGCGCGTCGGGATCGACCAGCCGCCCGGCCCGCGCCTCGTCGTCCTGCAGCGAATGCGCGCCGATGAAGGCCGCGAGGTCGGTGTTCTTGCGGTGCAGGATCGGCATCAGCCCGAGCTTCGCCAGCTCGGCCTCGCGCCGGTCGTCGATCGCCACCTCGGTCGGGCACTTCATCGCGATCGACCCGTCGTCGGTCGGGAAGGAATGCACCGGCAGGTTCATCACCGCCCCGCCGTTCTCCACCCCGCGGATCTGCGTCCCCCAGCCGAAGAGCTTGTGGCTCCGGTTGATGTTCACCCCCATCGGGAAGGCCGCGTTCATCCACACGTACCTCTCGTGGTCGTCGGCCACCTCCTCGAAGGAGAACCCCTTCACCGGCGTCGTGTCCGCGCCGTAGGGCAGCCGCGCCAGCACCCGCGGCATGGTCAGCCCGATATACCGCGCATCCTCGCTCTCCCGCAGCGACTGCCACGAGGCGTAGGACGGGTTCGAGACGATCTGCTGCAGGTCCTGCGGGTTCGGCAGCTCCTGCCAGCTGTCCATGCGGAACAGCCGCGGCGAGGCGGCGCCGATGAACGGCGCATGGGCCGAGGCGCAGATCCCCGACAGGTTGCGCAACAGGCCGACATCCTTCGGATGGTTCGAGAACTCGTAGGCGCCGAGGAGCACCCCGAACGGCTCGCCGCCGAACATCGAGTACTCGTCCGTATAGACCTTGCTGAACAGCGGGCTCTTGTCCCACATCTGCCCCTCGTAATCCTCGAGGGTGTCGGCCAGCTCCGTCTTGGTGATGTTCATCACCTTGATCTTGAGCTTCTGGTCCGTCTCGGTGTTGTTGACGAGATACCAGAGCCCCCGCCAGGTCCCTTCAAGCGCCGTCACCTCGGGCGCGTGCAGGATCTCGTTCATCTGCTCCGTCAGGATCCCGTCGATGCCGGCGATCAGCGACTTGATCGACTTGATCGCGTTCGACGAGATCGTCGTCGCCTCCGAGCGCGCCCGCGCCGCCACCGCAAGGTTCGCCACCAGCGTCCTCAGCCGGTCGCTGTCGTCCTTCTTGACGCGGAAGTCCTTCTCCAGCAGCTCGCTGAACTCGTCGAGATCGACGGCCTGCGCCTCGGCGACGCCCGGCCCTTCCGGTTCCTTGTCGTCGGCCATCGCCTATTCCTCCGCCTTCATCGCGGCGTCCGCGACCTGCTGCAGCAACGGCTCGTTATTGAGGAGCTGCGCGATGCGCTTCTCCGCATCGACGCGGCCGTCCATGAAGCCGAGAAGCTCGACGAGCTGCCGGCGCATCCGGAGCAGCTCGGCGAGCTGCGGCACCTGCTCGGCCACCTTGTCGGGCGCGAAGTCGCCCATCGAGCCGAAGCTCAGGTCGACGAACATCTCCTCCTCGGCCTCGGCGCCCTCGGGCTTCGGCATGACGTTCCGCACCCGCGCCTTCACCCGCGGCCCGAGCGCCTCCATGAACTTGCCGAAGCGGCCGGCGTCGACGTCGACGAACTTGCGGTCCTGCACCTGCCTCGAGGCCTCCGCCGTCTCGGAGGCGCCGGCGAGGTCTGCCATCACGCCCATGACGAAGGGAAGCTCGATCGTCGTCGGACTGCCGTAATGCTCGACCTCGTAGGCGATCTGCACGCGCGGCGCGCGATTGCGCTCGATCACCTTCGCCTTGGTTTCGCTCATCCCGTGGCCCTCTCGTCAGGATTGCGCCTTCTTCTTCTCGTCGACGCCGGCGAGAAGCTTGAATTCCTTGAGGCCCGCCGGAGCGAGCTCCTCCATCAGCTGCATGAAATCCATCGGCACCATGCGCCGCACCCGCCGCACCAGGTGCGGGATCGGGCTCGCCGGCTCGGTGCGGTCGTAGAACGCGATCACGAGGTCGAGGCAGCGCATCACCTCGTCGCGGCTGCCCAGCCGGTCGGGGATCGGCCCCGCCGCAGCCGCCGCCCCGGCCGCCGGCGCCGCCGTGGCGACCGCGGCCTCCGGGCTTCCCGGCGCCGCCGCCGCGACCGCCGCCGGCCCGCCGCGATCATGCGCCACCGTCGCGGTCAGCCGCGACAGGAACCGCGTCAGCCGCGGCGTCACGTCGCCCTCGCCGATCCGCGCCGCCAGCGACTTCTGCACCTCCCCGAGCGCCGCGCCGGCGGCGACCGCCTCCGCGCGCAACGCCGCAAGCGCCTCGGGCGCCTCGTCGGCCGCCGCGAGGCAGGCCGAGCGCACCCGCGAGATCAGCTGGTCCTGCTCGGCCGCGATCCGCCCCCGCTCGGCCTCGCTCAGCCCTCCCGGCGCCTCCGCGAGGATCGCCCGCGCGTCCAGCATCCCGCGCTCCAGGTCGCGCCCGGTGACCGGGCCGATCCCGCGCGGCGAAAGCCAGGCCGCGGCGGCGAGGTCGCCGAGCAACCCGTCCTGCTCGTTCTCCAGCTGCGCGAGCGCGTTGATCCGCCGCAGCGCCGCCTCGCGCGGGGCCATCCCCTCGCGCAGGTCGGGATGCATGGTGTCCCAATGCTCGTCCACGTTGCGGGCGATCAGCGTCAGCCCGTCCGCCAGCCCCGCGAGGCCGCGCTCGTTCGCCAGCGCCCGCGCGACGATGACGAGCAGCCGCAGGTCGCGTCCCTGCCCGCGCAGCGCCTCGGCGCGGCGCAGCACCTCGGCCCAGTCGACCGGCAGCTCGGTCTGGCCGACCGCGGCGTTGCGGTCGTCGCGCACGACCTCGACGCGCCGCTCCATGAGCCGCTCGAGCTCGTGAAACCGGTGATCGTTGCGCAGGTTCTCCCCGGACGGGTTGGCGCCATCGAGGGGAGCAAGCCAAGGCGACAAGTCAAACAACAGGGAACCCCGCGAAAATAATGCACCGGGACCACGAATTAGCGTGCCACAGGCAATCGAGTCGCGCAAGTTTGCTGCGCGCCGGCTCTACCGTCGCGAGTCGATCTCCTGAGTCGTCCGGCCGAGAATCCTCACGGCTCCGCCGGCCAGCCGGTCCCGCAGCGCCTTCTCCAGCGATTCGACGGTCTGTTCGGACGGGAGCGGCGGATCGAACAGCGGCTCGTCCGTGACGAGAGCGATCACGAGGGTCTTGCCGAAGGTGTCGTCGACCTCGAACGTCAGCCGTCCCGGCCCGGCCTCGGCGTCCGGATACGCCACCCGGATCGTCCGCATGCCGCCCACGACCTCGCCGAGCCGCGCGAGTCGCGTTTCCGGCAGGGCCTGGCTCGGCAGGAGGCTATAGGCGTTGCCGCCCACGTCGGCGATCCCGACCCAGAGGTGGCCTTCCAGGTTGGCAGGGAACACCACGTCGATCACCGGATTGTCGCCGACCGAATAGATGCCGGTGGGATTGGCCGCGCCGTCGCCTTGGGCGAGCGCGAAGTGGCCAGCCTGCGGCGCGTCCTCCGGCAGCGCCGCCGCCACCTCGCAGAACGCCGGGTTCATCGCGTCGAGGCGCAGCGCCAGCGTCCGGTCGCCCAGCCGCGGCGCGATCGCCGCCTTGATCCGCCCCGCCGCGTCCGCCTCGGCGACCTGCCCCGTCACGCTCACCGTCGCGTCGAGCGGGAACCGCCCGCCCTCCGGCTCCGCCACCGCCAGCGGCCCGCAGGAGGCATGGGGCGCGAGCCATTCCCGCACCGTGTCGGCGTCGAGCCAGCGCGGCCCCGCGGCGATCTGCGCCCGCCCGGCGAAGCCGCCCGCCTTCGCCGCCGCGTCGAACGCCGCAACCGCCGCGTCGCGCGTCTCGCGGTCGGGCGCCGTGCCGCTCAGGCCCGCGTCGCGGTCGACCACCTCCAGCCGCCAGTCCTCCAGCCCCCGCGCCGACCCCATCAGCGTCTCCGCGCCCGCCGCCCAGTCCGGCCCCGGCGCCCCGTCCGCGAGCGCCAGCCCGTCCGCCGAGGCCGCCCGCCCGGACACCGAGCGGAAGCTCCGCGCGATCTCGTCCCGCGCCGCCGCGTCCGGCGCGTTCCCCGTCAGCGTCGCCACCCCGTCGAGGTCCACCCCCGCCGTCAGCACGTAGGGCCGCGCCACCGGCAGCGCCGGCGCCGTCAGCCGGTCGAGCGCCCCCCCGGCCCAGAGCCCGCCCGCGACCACCGCCAGCCCCACGGCCGCCAGCACGGGCCAGGCCCGCCGCCGCGGCCGCGCCGCCGCGGCCGCGGCCGCCGCGCTCACCGGCCGCAGCATCCGGTCGATCTGCGCCACCACCGCCGCCGCCGAGGGCGGCCGCCGCGCCGGATCGGGCTGGGTCAGGTCGGCGATCAGCCCCTTCAGCGGCTCGGGCACGCCCTCCACGTCGAGCGGCCGCTCCTTCGCCCGCAGCGCCTCGCCCGGGCTCCCCCCCACCGCCGGCGCCTGCCCCCGGAACGCCGCCAGCAGCGACGCCCCCAGCGCATAGAGATCCGACCGCGGCTCCGCCCGCCCGTGCATCTGCTCCGGCGCCGCGTACTCGTACTTCCCCGCGAAGTCGCTCCCCACGATGGTCCGAGCCCCCGGCCCGCTGTCCTTGGCGATGCCGAAATCGATGATCACCGCCTGCTCCGGATCGCCGCCCCGCAGGATGACGTTGTCCGGCGACAGGTCGCGATGCACGATGCCGCGCGCATGGGTGGCGACCAGCCCCTCCGCCACCCGGTGCCCCACCACCAGCAGCTCCCGCGCCCCGACGCCCCGCCCCTCCATCAGCTCCGACAGCGGCGCCCCGTCGACGTAGTCCATCACCAGATAGACCGCCCCGCCGTCCGCCCGGTTGCAGTCGGTGTAGCGCACCACCGCGTCGTGGGTGATCGTGCGCATCTCCTCCTCGCGCTTCATCAGCTCCAGATAGGCGTCGTTCTGCGAGAACTGCCGGTTCAGCGCCTTGATCGCCACCACCCGCCCGGTGATCTGGTTGCGCGCCCGGTACACCTCCCCCGTGCCGCCGCGCCCCAGCACGCCCTCGATCTCGTAGGTGTTGTTGAGCACCTGCCCCTTGCGGAAGATGTCCCCGGGAAGCGGATCGACCATGAGCCCCTCACGCGAGGCAGGGCGCGCTATCAATTCCTGCGCGATTGTGGCAGGCTAAGCCCCCGGAGGCGTCGGATCAACTGAATTGGTCTCGTTTGCACCGGAGGCTCCGCAAATGCCGCAACGCACCCAGTCGGCGACCCTGAAGCGCAAGGAGCTTCTCGCGAAGCTCGACCCCACCTGCCTGCGCGCCTTCCGCGCCGCCGCCGACGCGGCGAAGCAGCGCGGCAACCCCTATGTCGAGCTCGTCCACTGGATCGAGCAGCTCGCGCTCGCCGAGCGCTCCGACGTCCAGCTCATCCTCGCCGCCTCCGGCGTCGACGCGAGCCGCCTCGCCGCCGACACCACCCGCGCCCTCGACAAGCTCCCCTACGGCGCGACCTCGATCGAGGAGTTCTCCGACCACATCTTCCACGCCATCCAGGAGGCCTGGAGCCTCGGCGCGCTGGAGCGCGGCGACGAGACCGTCCGCTCCGCCTACGTCCTCCTCGCCTGCCTGCGCACCCCCGTCCTCGCCGCCCTCCTCGGCAGGATCAGTCCCGAATTCGACAAGATCGACGCCGCCGCCGTCGCCGCCAACCTCGCCGACCTCACCGAAGGCTCGACCGAGAGCGCCGCCCCCGCGCCCGCCGCCCCCACGGACGCCCCAAGGCGGCCCCCAGCCCGCGACGGCGCGCTGGCGAGATACGCCACCGACCTCACCGCCCGCGCCCGCGACGGCCGCATCGACCCGGTCCTCGGCCGCGACCCCGAGATCCGCCAGATCGTCGACATCCTGATGCGCCGCCGGCAGAACAACCCGATCCTCACCGGCGAGGCCGGCGTCGGCAAGACCGCCGTCGTCGAGGGCTTCGCGCTGCGGATCGCCGCCGGCGACGTGCCCCCGCAGCTCCAGGGCGTCGCCCTCCACCTCCTCGACATCGGTCTGATGCAGGCCGGCGCCTCCGTGAAGGGCGAGTTCGAGAAGCGCCTGAAATCCGTCATCGACGAGGTGCAGTCCTCCGAGACCCCGATCATCCTCTTCATCGACGAGGCCCACACCCTGATCGGCGCCGGCGGCGCGGCCGGCACCGGCGACGCCGCCAACCTCCTCAAGCCGGCGCTCGCCCGCGGCGAGCTGCGCACCATCGCCGCCACCACCTGGGCCGAGTACAAGCAGCACATCGAGAAGGACCCCGCGCTGACCCGCCGCTTCCAGGTCGTCAAGGTCGAGGAGCCCGACGAGGCCCCCGCCATCCTGATGCTGCGCGGCGTCGCCGCCACGCTGGAGGCCCACCACCGCGTGCAGATCCTCGACGAGGCCATCGAGGCCGCCGTGCGCCTGTCGCACCGCTACATCCCCGGCCGCCAGCTCCCCGACAAGGCCGTCTCGCTCCTCGACACCGCCTGCGCCCGCGTCGCCGTCTCCCAGCACGCCACCCCCGCCGAGGTCGAGGACCTCCGCCGCCGCCGCGCCGCCCTCGAGGTCGAGGAAGGCATCGTCGCCCGCGAGGCCGCCATCGGCATCGACACCGGCGAGCGCGCCCCCCGCGTCGCCGCCGGCCTCGCCGAGGTCGACGCGGCGCTGGCCGCCGCCGAGGCCCGCTGGGAGGCCGAGCGCGCCCTCGTCACCGAGATCCTCGCGCTGCGCGCCAGGCTCCGCGGCGAAGGCGCCCCCCTCGACGCTCCCGCCGCCGACGCCGGGACGCCCCGGACCGAACCTCCCTCCGACCCTGCCTCCGGCCCCGCCCCTTCGCCCGCGCAGCCCGACGCTTCCCCGACGACCGCCGCGGGATCCCCGGACACGCCCTCGCCCGCCCCTGCGGCCGAGACCGCCGCATCCGTATCTCCCTTGGCCCCCGCTCCGGCCGCCGCGGCGCCCTGTCCCGCAGGCGAGGCTCCCCCGACCCCGGCCCCCGGGTCTCCCGAGGCCCCCGCGCCGGTGGTCGAGGCGCCCGACCCCGCCGCCGCCGAAGCGCCGGCCGTCCCCGCTCCCAACCCAGCCGCCGACCCTGTCGCCGAGCGCGCCGCCGACCTCGCCCGCCTGCGCGCGCTCACCGCCGAGCTCGCCACGGCCCAGGGCGAGACCCCGCTCATCCTCCCCTCCGTCGACCGCAACGCCGTCGCCGCCGTCGTGCAGGACTGGACCGGCATCCCCACCGGCCGGATGCTCACCAGCCAGACCGAGAAGGCCCTGGCCCTCGCCTCCATCCTCGCCGAGCGCGTCGTCGGCCAGGACCACGCCATGGAGATGATCGCCCGCCGGGTGCAGACCAGCCGCGCCGGCCTCGGCGCCCCCGAGAAGCCCGTCGGCGTCTTCCTGCTCTGCGGCCCCTCCGGCGTCGGCAAGACCGAGACCGCGCTGGCGCTGGCCGAAACCCTCTACGGCGGCGAGGACAACCTCATCTCGATCAACATGAGCGAGTTCCAGGAGGCCCACACCGTCTCCACCCTCAAGGGCGCCCCCCCGGGCTACGTCGGCTACGGCAAGGGCGGCGTCCTGACCGAGGCCGTCCGCCGCCGGCCCTGGTCCGTGATCCTCCTCGACGAGGTCGAGAAGGCCCACCCGGACGTGCACGAGATCTTCTTCCAGGTCTTCGACAAGGGCATGATGGACGACGGCGAGGGCCGCCGCATCGACTTCAAGAACTGCCTGATCCTGCTCACCTCCAACGTCGGCTCCGAGGTCATCATGCGGATGACCGACGAGGGCCGCCGCCGCGGCGCGATCGACGCGCTGGACGCCGCGCTGCGCCCGCCCCTCCTCCAGACCTTCCCCGCCGCCTTCCTCGGCCGCGTGGTGACGATCCCCTACTACCCGCTCTCCGACGACATGATCGAGACGATCGCCCGCCACCGCTTCGCCGGCGTCGCCCGCCGCCTGCGCGACACGCACGGCGCCGAGCTCGTCCTCGGCGAGGGCGTGATCGACGCCGTCCGCGCCCGCTGCGCCGACCTCGAATCCGGCGGCCGCATGATCGACGCGATCCTGACCAACACCGTGCTTCCCGAGCTCAGCCGCGGCGTCCTCGCCCGCGCCCTCGAGGGCCGCCCCCTTGCCCGCGTCACCGTCACCGCCGGCGACGACGGGTTCGCCTATGACTTCGACTGACCCGCCCGGCGCAACCCCCGCTGCGGCCTCCGTCGCGATCCGGCCCGCCGCCGCCGCCGACGAGCCCGCCATCCGCGCCTGCGCGGCGCAGGCCTTCGCCCGCTACGTGCCGCTGATCGGCCGCCGGCCCGCGCCGATGGACGCCAACTTCGCCGCGCAGATCGCCGCCGGCGAGATCCGGGTCGCCGCCGACCCGGCCGGCGCGCTCCAGGGCTACGTCGCCTTCCGCGCCGAGCCGCCCGCCATGCTCCTCGACGCCGTCGCCGTGCTGCCCGCCGCCGCCGGCCGCGGCGTCGGCAAGGCGCTGATCGCCGCCTGCGAGGCCGCCGCCCGCCGCCTCGCCCTCGCCGAGGTCCGCCTCTACACCAACGAGAGGATGACCTCGAACCTCGCGATGTATCCCCGCCTCGGCTACGTCGAGACCGCCCGCCACACGGAAGACGGCTTCAGCCGCGTCTACTTCCGCAAGCCCCTCGACTGACCCGAGCCGGCCGCGCCGCCCCGCCTCCTGTGCGACAGGGGACGGCGAGCGAGGACCAGCGGCGACGTCTCCCCTTGCGACACGCGCATGTCGCAAGGGATCCAGCTATTCGGTTCCGAAGGGCTTCCGGCGTCTCCGGCTCTCCCGGGCGGCAACGTCGGTCCCGCGACGGCGCCCGCCGGGAGGCGATCGCCACAAGGGTGCGCCCGCTCGCGTCGCGGAGTGTGGCCCCCCGCCTTGCACACTGCACGACGCCTGCCTGCCGGATCCACGGGGCGCGCGCGCCGAGCGACCGAACGACCGAGCGACCGAGCGACCGAGCGACCGAGCGACCGAGCGACCGAAGCGGGCTTGCCCGCGAGGCCCGGCGCGACAAGCGAAAGCACGGCTTTCGCCGCGCCGACGGCTGGAGCGCGGTTGCGCGCGCAAGCCGTGAGGGGCGCAGATTTCTCCGGGAGCGCGCAATCCGTCCGTGATCGCCCCGGCGAGCGCGGCAACGCGATCGCCCCCCGCAGGGGCGATCGCGGACGGATTTGCCACGGGTCAAATCCGTCTAGGGGTCGACGTCGCGACCTGCTTCCGGCCGGGCTTCCACTCCACTGTCGCGCAGTGCGCCCGCCCCGGTGGACCACACCTCGCCTCACGAAAAATCAATGGCTTAGCGAATATTCACGCGTGAACACCCCTACTCCGCCTTCTTGATCCGCCCGTCCGTGAACGGCTCGTACTTCCCCTGCGCCACCAGGTAATCCTCCAGCACGTCCTCGAGCCCCGGCCCGTAGTCGTAGGCGTTGGTCCCCTGGTCGCGCAGCGCCGAATACCCGTCGCCGCCGTTCCGCATGAAGTTGTTGGTCACCGCGGCATAGGTCTTCGCCGGGTCGATCGGCGCCCAGGCGTCGCCCTCCCTCACCTCCACCGACTTGATCCGCCCCTGCCCCGGCGCGACAGACGGGTCCCAGGTGAAGCGCAGGCCCGCCACCTGCGGGAAGCGGCCGCCGCCCTCCTCGACCTGGCTCACCCCGTTCTCCAGCGCCGCCACCACCGCCGAGCCGGGGATGTTGAAGGTCGAGAGCGTGTTCTGGAACGGCAGCACCGTCAGCACCTCGCCCTTGGTCACCGGCCCGCCGTCGATCGAGGCGCGCAGCCCGCCGCCGTTCTGCAGCGCGATGACGACGCCCTGCCCCTTCACCCGGTCGAGCATCGCCTCGGCGACGAGGTTGCCCATCTGGCACTCCCCGGCGCGGCAGGTCTCGCGGCTGCCGTCGACCGGCGCGGAGACCTCGGCGACCACCTGCTCCATCAGCGCCGCGATCGGCGCCCGCATCTCGGCGATCCGGGCCGCCGTGTCGGGGTCCGGCGTCACCGCCTTGTCGAGGAGCGTCGCGTCGCCGCTCGCCGCCGTCACCACGCCCGCGTCGTCGAACTCGAGCCTCAGATGCCCGAGATACTTCGAGTACGAGCCGGCCTGCACCACCGGCACCTCGACCCCGCCCGGACCCTTGACCATCACCGGATAGGGATGCGCCGCCCCGTCGATCGTGTTCGAGAACAGCGTGTGCGAGTGCCCGCCCACGATCGCGTCGATCCCCGGCGCCGCCGCCGCGGTCGCGAAATCCGCCACGTCGCCCTGGTGGGTCAGCGCGATGATGTGCTTCACTCCCTGCGCCTCCAGCGCCTTGACCGCCTCGGCCAGGTGGGCGTTCACGTCGCCGAATTTGACGCTCGGCCCCGGCGAGGAGATCTCCGCCGTCTCCTGGGTCAGCCCCGAGATGATCCCCACCTTCTCGCCGCCGACGTCGAGCACCACCCAGTCCTCGCCGAGCGGCCCCAGCCGGTTGTCGCCCGAGGCGTCGACATTGCCGAACAGCACCGGGAAGTCCGCCTTCTCGACGAAGTCGGCGAGCGTCCCCGGCCCCCGGTCGAACTCGTGGTTGCCGAGCGCCATCGCGTCGACGCCGAGCCGGTTCAGCATCTCCACCTCGGCCGCGCCGCTGAAGGTGGTGAAGAACAGCGAGCCCGAGAACTCGTCGCCGGCGTCGAGCACGATCACCGGCTCGCCCGCCGCCGCCAGCTTGTCCCGCGCCGCCTCGACCGCCGCCTTCACCCGCGCCGCGCCGCCGAAGCACTCCCCCGCCGCCTCGCCCTCGGCGTTGCAGCTCGAGTCGGTCTTGGTCACCGACTCGATCCGGCTGTGCTGGTCGTTGACGTGCAGGATGTTGAGCGTGAAGGCGAGGCTCGCCGGCGCGGAGAGCGCCAGCGCGCCCGACGCGAGAAGCAGGCTCTTCAGGGTCATTCGGACCTCCCCGGATGCGTTCGGTCGATGAGCGAGGACGCCCCGCCACCATGACAGCCCCACGCCGCGCCGCGCAACCCGCCATCCCGCGCCGCCCGCCCCGCCGCCGTCCCGTGATCGCCCGAAGGGCCCCGTCAGCCGTCGCCGCGCGGCGGCGCCATTGCTTCCCCCATCCTCCGTCCCTCCTCCTGTCGGCAAGCTCTCGCCGCTGTCGGGGCCGGGTAAGGGGGACGAAGCGCTCATCGGCCACGCACTCGGGTGCGTGGTGAGCACGACTCCCCGGCCGGGGGAACGCCCCGTCTCGGCCCCCTGCTCAAGGCTCCAAGCATTGCCCCTGCCCCCTCGGCCACGCCCGGAGCGACAAGAACACAGGGACGACCGCTGTTGACCGCCCCTCGACGCCGACCCACCTTCGCCGGCCGTGCCGGACATCTCCCTTGTCTCGGCCCGCCGCGCGCCCTAGCTGGCGGGGAGCCAAGGAGGAGCCCGACCCTGACCGTCGCCGCCGACGCCGGACCCGTCGCCCGGCCCGCCGCGCCGGGCGCGGCGCTCGCGCATCGTCGCGACGTCGACGGCCTGCGCGCCGTCGCCGTGCTGCCGGTCATCCTCTTCCACGCCGGCGTCCCCGCCTTCGCCGGCGGCTGGCTCGGGGTCGACGTGTTCTTCGTCATCTCCGGCTACCTGATCACCGGCATCCTGCTCCGCGACCTCGAGCGCGGCCGGTTCTCCGTCGCCCGCTTCTACGAGCGCCGCGCCCGCCGCATCGTCCCCGCGCTCGCCTTCGTCCTCCTCGCCTGCATCCCCTTCGGCCTCGCCTGGATGTCGCCGCCCCAGCTCGCCGAGCTCGCCCGCGGCACGATCGCCGCGGCGCTCTCGGTCTCCAACATCCTCTACTGGCTCCAGCTCGACTACTTCGGCCCCGTCGCCGAGCGCCTGCCGCTCCTGCACACCTGGAGCCTCGGCGTCGAGGAGCAGTTCTACCTCCTCTTCCCCCTCGCCCTCGCCTTCCTCTGGCGCCGCTCCGGTCCCTCCGGCGCCGGCCTCGCCTTGCCCTTCCTCCTCGCCGGCGCCCTCAGCCTCGCCGCGGCCGCCTGGGCCTTCGCGACCCACCCCTCCGCCGGCTTCTTCCTGCTGCCGTTCCGCGCCTGGGAGCTCCTCGCCGGCGCCGGCGTAGCGGTCGCCGCGACCCGCTCCGCCGCCCCCTGCGGCCTCCGCGCCGGAGCCGGCCTCGCCGCGATCCTCGCCGCCATCGCCGCCATCCCGCTCGGCCTCCTGACCAGCCTCCCCGCCATGGCGCTCGCCAGCGCCGGGGCCGCGCTCCTCCTCCGCCACGGCGCCCCCGGCCTCGCCGCCTCGCGCCTCCTCGCCCATCCCCTGCCGGTCGGCGTCGGCCTCGTCAGCTACAGCGCCTATCTCTGGCACCAGCCGATGCTCGCCTTCGCCCGCATCCGCCTCGGCGACGACCTGCCGCTCTGGGCGACGGCCGCGATCGGCCTCGCCGCGATCCTCGTCGCCTGGCCGACCTGGGCCCTCGTCGAGCAACCGTTCCGCCGTCGCGGCCCCGGCGCCCCGGCCCGGCCCCTCGCCTGGGCCGGCGCGACGCTCGCCGGCCTCGCCGCCCTCGGCGCCGCCGGCGTCGCCACCGGCGGCCTCGCCACCGCGCAGCCCCCGGCCGTCCGCGCCATCCTCGCCACCATCACCGACGTCAACCCGTGGCGCGAAAGCTGCAAGACCGGCCTCGCCGAGGCGAACCCGACCCACCCGCGCCCCGGCTGCCTGCTCCCCGGCGACGGCCCCAAGGTCGCCTTCTGGGGCGACAGCCACGCCGATACGCTGCAGGGCGCGCTCTTCCCCGCCGCCGAGGCCGCCGGCCTGCCCTTCTACTCCGTCACCCGCAGCGCCTGCCCGCCCGTCCCCGGCCTCACCCGCACCGGCGACGCCGCCTCGCCCGGCTGCGACGAATTCAACCGCGGCGTCGAGGCCTACGTCCTCGCCGACGGCTACGCCGTCGCCGTCCTCGCCGCCCGCTGGTCCGCCGGCATCGGCTGGGCCCCCTTCGACAACCTCGACGGCGGCGTCGACCCCCGCCCGGGCGACGTCCTCACCCCGATCGGCGCAGCCCCGCCCGACGAGGCCGCCCGCGCCGAGTCGGTGATCGCCCGCATGACCGGCGCCGTCCGCGACCTGCTCGACCGCGGCCTGCGCGTCGTCCTCGTCTACCCGATCCCCGAGGCCGGCTGGAACGTCCCCGAGGAGCTCGCCCGCCGCCGCGCGGAGAGCGAGGCCCCCGTCACCCTCTCCATCCCCGCCGAGGCCTACGCCCGCCGCAACGCCGCGATCGTCGCCGCCTTCGACGCCCTCGACCACCCCCGCCTCTGGCGCGTCCGCCCCGCCGAGACCTTCTGCGACGGCCCCGTCCCCGGCCGCTGCGTCCAGAGCCTCGGCGACCAGCCCCTCTACTTCGACGAAAGCCACCTCAACAACGCCGGCGCCCGCCTCCTCGCCCCGGCGATAGTGGAAGCCATCGAAGCCGCCCGACGCGACGCCGCCCCCTGATACATTGCTCCGCGCCACCCGGAGATCGGGCATGACCCTTCAACCGGGCGCTTCGCGGACCGGCATCCGACGGCGACGCCCGGCGCCCCTCGCCCCTCCGCGCCAACGCAGTCCGGGGAGACGACCGGCACGACGCGGCGCAGATCCCGGTCGAAGGAGGGATCACCCGGACGTGCGCTCCCCCCGGGGCCTCGTCAACCTTTCCGAAGAAACCGTTGGCGCCGCTAAAATTCCGATTTGACATCAATAACCTGGCCAAAGTTGCGCGCGCGCGGCCCGTGCAGGCCGGCCCCGTCCAGGGACGGCGCCCCACCCTCCGGGCGCCCGCCTCACCCCCCGAACGACTCCTTCACCGCCGCCGAGGCCCGGGCGAAGTCCATCTTCCCCGTATGGCGCGCCTTCAGCTCCGCCATCACCTTGCCCATGTCGCGGATCGAGCTCGCGCCGGTCGCGGCGATCGCCTTGCCGACCGCCGCCCGCACCTCGTCCTCGCTCATCTGCCGCGGCAGGTAGTCCTTGATGATCCGGATCTCCGCCAGCTCCTGGTCGACGAGGTCGACCCGGCCGCCCTCGCCATAGGCCTTGGCGCTCTCCTGGCGCTGCCTGATCATCCGCGCGAGGATGGCGAGGATCTCCGAATCCGGCACGCCGTCCGGCCCCTCCTCGCTGCGCGCCGCGATGTCGCGGTCCTTGATCGCCGCCACGATCAGCCGCAGCGTCGAGACGCGCGCCGCGTCCTTCGCCTTGATCGCGTCCTTCAGATCCGCGGAAAGCCGCTCCCTGAGCATCCCTCACCCGTGCGCCGCGCCGGGCCCCGCCGGCGAAAGCGCCTCTATACGCCTCGCCCGCCCCGGGCGCAATCCGCGCGCAAACCTCTGATCTTGCTGCACTTCCTCCCCCACCTTGACCCCACCGCCCGACCCGCGTAGCTTCGCGCCGATCAGGAGTCTCCGCCATGACCGACCGTCCCGCCCCCTCGGACCGGGCCCTCGCCGTCGCGCCCGACGGCGCGCTCGGGGCCACCGCCTGCATCGTGCTCGCCGACGGCCAGGTCTTCTACGGCCGCGGCTTCGGCGCGGAGGGCGCCGCGGTGGCCGAGCTCTGCTTCAACACCGCGATGACCGGCTACCAGGAGATCATGACCGACCCGTCCTACGCGGGGCAGGTGGTGACCTTCACCTTCCCCCATGTCGGCAACGTCGGCGTGAATCCCGACGACGACGAGGCCGCCGATCCCGTCGCCGCCGGCATGGTGGTGAAGTGGGATCCGACCGAGCCCGCCAACTGGCGCGCCGCCGAGCCGCTCTCTACCTGGCTCGCCCGCCGCGGCCGCATCGGCGTCGGCGGCGTCGACACCCGCCGGCTCACCCGGGCGATCCGGCTGCAAGGCGCGCCGCACGCGGCGATCGCCCACGCGCCGGACGGCGCCTTCGACCTCGACGACCTGCTGGCGCAGGCGCGCGCCTTCCCCGGCCTCGTCGGCATGGATCTCGCCCGCGACGTCACCTGCGCGCAGAGCTACCGCTGGGACGAGATGCGCTGGGCCTGGCCGGAGGGCTACGTGCGCCGCGAGGGCCCGGGCCGCCGCGTCGTCGCCATCGACTACGGCGCCAAGCGCAACATCCTGCGCTGCCTCGCCTCCGCCGGCTGCGACGTCACCGTGCTGCCGGCGACCGCAACGGCCGAGGACGTCCTCGCGCTGGAGCCGGAGGGCCTCTTCCTCTCGAACGGCCCCGGCGACCCGGCGGCGACCGGCGTCTACGCGGTGCCGATGATCCGCGAGGTGATGGAGCGCTCGCGCATCCCGATCTTCGGCATCTGCCTCGGCCACCAGATGCTGGCGCTCGCCGTCGGCGCCCGCACGATCAAGATGAACCACGGCCACCACGGGGCAAACCACCCGGTCAAGGAGCTCGCCACCGGCAAGGTCGAGATCACCTCGATGAACCACGGCTTCACGGTGGACAGCCAGACCCTGCCCGCCGGCGTGGTCGAGACCCACGTCTCGCTCTTCGACGGCTCGAACTGCGGCATCGCGCTCACCGACCGCCCGGTCTTCTCTGTCCAGCACCACCCCGAGGCCTCCCCCGGCCCGCAGGACAGCTTCTACCTCTTCGAGCGCTTCGTCGCCTCCATGGCCGCCTGACCCGCGGCCACCCGCGCCCCTGCGCGGGCGCCAGGAGCCGCGAAACGATGCCGGCGCCGCACCGCCGAGCGCCGCCGGGCTCTTGTCCGGGGACGCCGGAGTCGCCCCGGCTCCGAGCCGTCGTGGACCCGTGTCGCCGACCCCCTTGCGCGGGCGCGGGCGCGCCCGAAGCCGCGCCGGCGCGCCCGAGCCCCCGTCACATGCACCAGCGCGTCCCGGATCGCAGGCGCCCCCCGCACGCCGGCAAGGGACCGTTCCCCGCCCCACCCGAACCGAACCCCTTCGCATCACGCAGGCCGGCGCGCCTCACGTCGCCTCTCCTGCGACCCGCCCGACCTCCCCTTCCCAAGCGCCCCGGCAAGCCGACCCGCTTTCCCGACGCACCGCCCGGGCGGCGCTTCGAGCGCGGACGGCAGACGCCCCAAGGACCAGACGGAGCCCACCTCCGCGCGTCATGCGCCCCTGCAAGGGCCCGTCCCCCGGCAAACCCGGGCCCCTCCCGTCGCATGCGCCTGAACATGGACGTCGCCACGCCGCGGGCCCGCCCAGCGCCCCCTCCACCAGCGCCCCGGCAAGGGCCTGTTCCCCGGAGCCTCTTCCTTCCCGCGCGCGCTTGCGCGCGCCGGGTCGCGGGGGGCTCGACGCCCCCCGCGACCCGGCCCCCATCCGTTAACCGCCGATGAAAAACCGGCAAGCCGGCTTCCTGCCCGATTCCAGCCGCCTTCCAGCCCGGTTTTTCCGAGCCGCCCCAAGGGCCTGCCTGCCCGCGGGCCGCCTCGCCCCGGATCCGCTCACACCGGCTCCAGATCCCCCTCCGCCCGCGCCGCCGCAAACCCGGCGGCGAAGGCTGCGAGCCCGCCCTCGGCGATCGCCCCCCGGAGCCCCGCCATCAGCTCCTGGTAATAGTGCAGGTTGTGCCAGGTCAGCAGCATCGCCGAGATGATCTCTCCCGCCTTGAGGACGTGATGCAGATACGCCCGGGAATACCCCCGGCAACATGGGCACGAGCACTCGGGGTCCAGCGGCCGCGGATCGTCGGCATGCCGCGCGTTCTTGAGGTTGACCGCCCCCCGCCGCGTCAGCGCCTGCCCGGTGCGCCCCGACCGCGTCGGCAGCACGCAGTCGAACATGTCCACCCCGCGCAGCACCGCGCCGACGATGTCGTCGGGCTTGCCCACCCCCATCAGGTAGCGCGGCCGGTCCTCCGGCAGCATCCCCGGCGCATGGTCGAGCACCCCGAACATCGCCGCCTGCCCCTCCCCGACCGCCAGCCCGCCGATCGCATACCCGTCAAACCCGATATCCACCAACGCCTTAGCCGATTCCTCCCGCAGCTCCCGCGTCACGCCCCCCTGCTGGATCCCGAAGAGCATATGTCCCGGCCGGTCCCCGAACGCCGCCTTCGACCGCTCCGCCCAGCGCATGGAGAGCCGCATCGCCCGCGCCACCTCCGCCTCCGAGGCCGGCAGCGCCGGGCACTCGTCGAAGCACATCACGATGTCCGAGCCGAGAAGCCTTTGGATCTCCATGCTCGTCTCCGGCGACAGCACGTGCCGCGCCCCGTCGACATGGCTGCGGAACGTCACCCCCGCCTCGCTCAGCTTGCGCAGATCGGCGAGGCTCATCACCTGGAACCCGCCCGAATCCGTCAGGATCGGCCGCTCCCAGCCCATGAACCGATGCAGCCCCCCGAGCCGCGCCACCCGCTCCGCCCCGGGCCGCAGCATCAGGTGATAGGTGTTGCCGAGCAGGATGTCCGCGCCCGTCGCCCGCACGCTCTCCGGCAGCATCGCCTTCACCGTCCCGGCGGTGCCGACCGGCATGAAGGCGGGCGTCCGTATCTCGCCCCGCGGCGTGCGCAGCACGCCGGTCCGGGCCCTTCCGTCCCGCGCGAAGATCTCGAAACCTGTTCCCGTCATCCGCCCGCCTCTACCCGCTCCCGGCCGCCCACGAAACCCGCCGCCTTTACCCGTGCTGCAAAATCCTTATATGATCGCTCGGGATTGGGAGCCCTAGCCATGAACGCCGAAGCCGACGCCCCGATGGAGGGGACCCCGCTCATCCGGCCCTCCACCACCGACCATCCCCTCTACGACGAGGTCGTCGAGGCGTGCCGCACGGTGTTCGACCCCGAGATCCCGGTCAACATCTTCGACCTCGGCCTCGTCTACACCGTCGAGATCGCCGAGGACGGCGACGTCCGCGTGCTGATGACGCTCACCGCCCCGGGCTGCCCGGTCGCCGCCGAGATGCCGGGCTGGGTCGCCGAGGCGATCACCCCGATCCCCGGCGTGCGCCACGTCGACGTCGAGCTGGTCTGGGAGCCGCAATGGGGCATGGACATGATGTCCGACGAGGCCCGGCTCGAGCTCGGCTTCATGTGACGGCGCCGGACGATCGCCCCCGGACGGCCGTCCGTCCCGGCCTCCCGCGCCGTCGGTAGCGCCCGAATCCCCCGACCTCCCCTGATCCCGGGCGCGCCGGACGGGGCGCGAGGCGCCTGCCGGCCCCATGCGCGCGCATCGGCGGGGTTTCATCGCCCGGCCACGGGCCAGGGCGCTCCGGCCGATCGCGGATGAATTCCCCCCCGGCGCCGCCCCTGACGGACGAACCGGCGAGGCCCAGGCGCCATTCAGGCTTGCCGCGGCGGCGCGGGCCGGCCATGGTCCGCGCCGCGCCACGCGAGGCCGACCATGCCCGACCCCCGGCCCGACCCGAGGCCCGACCCCAGGATGGAGCTGACCGAGAACCTCGTCGTCCTCACCGGCGACCTCGTCGGCTCCACCAAGCTCGCCCCCGCCGACCTCGCCGAGGCGATGCGGGCGCTCGAGGCGGGCTCCCGCGAGCTCGCCGGCGCCTGGTCGGGCGGCGAGGCCCGCTTCTCGGCCTTCCGCGGCGACGGCTGGCAATGCCTCGCCCCGGCGCCGCGGCTGGCGCTGCGCGCCGCGCTCCTGCTGCGCGCCCGGCTCGGGGCGCTCGGGCGGCAGTTCGACACCCGCATCTCCATCGGCGTCGGCCGCGGCTGGCTGCCGCAGGACCGCCAGCTCAACGCCGCCTCCGGCCCCGCCTTCGAGATCTCCGGGCGCGGCCTCGACGCCATGGAGCACGCCCGCCGCTTCGCCATCGCCTGGGAGCGCCCCCCCGCCGACGCGGCGCTGCTCCGCGCCGTCCTCGCGCTCGCCGACGAGGTCTCGCGCAACTGGACGCCCGGCCAGTCCCGGGTCTTCGCCCGCCTGCTCCTCGAGCGCCAGCGCCCCAGCCAGGCGGCGCTCGCCCGCGACCTCGACGTCACCCAGCAGGCGGTGGCCTCCCACCTCGCCGGCGGCGGCGACTGGGCGCTCCAGGAGGCGCTGCGCGCCGTCGAGGAGGCCGGGTGACCATTACAACCATATCCGATTGTTATTCCCGATACAGCCCGATCCGGCTGTGTCCTCGGCGAACAACCCCATCCGGTTGTTTTTCATATTACAGCCAGATCGGGCTGTATTCCCCGATACAACCGGATCCGGCTGTAAGGGACGTCGCGCCATGATCGAGACGGCGGCCGCCCTCGTCCTCGCCCACCTCCTCGCCGACTTCCTGCTGCAGAGCGACCGGATGGCGGCGACGAAGGCGCGCCCCGCCTCCCTCGCCGCCCATCTCGGCGTGGTGGCCGCGACGAGCTGGCTGGCGCTGGGCCTGCCGCTCGCGCCGGCGCCGCTCCTCCTCCTCGTCCTCGCCCACGGCGCGACCGACGCGGCCAAGGCGCGCCTCGCGCCCCGCGGCTTCGCCGGCTTCGCCCTCGACCAGGCGGCGCATCTCGCGGCGATCTGGCTCGTCGCCTCGCTCTGGCCCGGCCTCTGGGCGCAGGGCCTCTGGGCGCAGCCGGCGCTCCTCGACCGGCTTCCCGGCCTCGGGCGGCTCCCGGCGGCGATGACCATCGCCGCCGGCCTCGCCGCCGCGGTCTGGGCCGGCGGCTACGCGGTGCGCGAGATGATGCACGGGCTGAAGGGCCTGCCGGCCGACCCGGAGGCCGACGACAGCCTGCCGAACGGCGGCCAGCTGATCGGCAGGCTGGAGCGGCTGATGATCCTGATGTTGCTGGTCGCCGACCAGCCCGACGGCATCGGCCTGCTGATCGCCGCGAAGTCGATCCTGCGCTTCAACGAGCTCGCCAAGGACGCCGACAAGGATTCCGGCCGCCGCGCCAGCGAGTACGTCATCATCGGCACGCTGGCGAGCTTCGCCTGGGCGATCGGCGTCGGCTTCGCCACGCAATGGACGCTGCGGGCCCTCGCCCCTTGAGGGCGGCGGCCCGAGACCCTACCTTGGGCGGAGGTCAGGAAAGAGCTCCCATGTTCGGCATCCCCGGCAATCCCCCCGTCACGATGACGCCCGCCGCCGAGGCGCAGATCGTCCGCCTGATGGCCAGGGGCGCGCAGGGCCTGCGCATCGGCCTGAAGAAGGGCGGCTGCGCCGGGATGGAATACACCATGGAATACGCCTCCGAGGTGAGCCCCCACGACGCGGTGGTCGAGCAGAACGGCGCCAGGGTGATGATCGCCCCCATGGCGCAGATGTTCCTCTTCGGCACCGAGATCGACTACGCGAACGGCCTCCTCGAGTCGGGCTTCAAGTTCAAGAACCCCAACGTCGTCGACGCCTGCGGCTGCGGCGAGTCGATCAAGTTCGCCGACCGCTGAAACCGGCTTTCACCTGAGCGGCGCGTCTGGACCGGATCGGCCCGGCTGCACCGAGGCTTTCGAGTCGTTCGCAAGTGTGCGACGCAGCAATCATCGAACAATTCTGGCGAGCATGCCCTGCACTAAACCAGTGCGTCGATGCGACCGGGGCAGGCGGCCAATTTGCGCGCAAATATATTTCGAAATATTTTGAATATGAACGGTGAAAATCATTGCATCGTTCTCAGCGCCGCATTTCGCGGCGCCGCTCGATTCACTTAGCAGTTCCGCCGTTCCCGCCGCTACCGCTCCGCGTCGAGCCGGGTCACATGCGCATGTCACCCGGCGGGCGCCGTCGCGGGACCGACTTCACCGCTCGGGCGCCCGCCACCGGGAGACCGTCGGAACTGTATGGTCGGACCGCCTCGAAGCCCGCCCCCTCACCCCACGAGCGTCAGCGCCCGCTCGAACCCCGTCAGCGACACCGCGCCGTCCGCCGTCGCCAGCACGTCGTCCTCGATCCGCACCCCGATGTCGCCGTCGCGGTAGAGCCCGGGCTCGATGGTGAAGACCATGCCCGCGGCCATCGCCTCGCGGTTGCCGATCATCACCTGCGGCGCCTCGTGGACGTCGAGCCCCAGCCCGTGCCCCGTCTTGTGGACCACCAGATCCGCGAAGCCCGAGCCGAGCAGGCTGCCGGTCACCCGGCGGTCGAGCTCGTCGAGCGTCATCGGCGGCGCGGCGATCGTCCGGCCGAGCGCGTTCGCCGCGCGCACCGCCTCGTAGATGTCGCGATGCGCCGCGCTCGCCGCGCCGACGAAGACCGTGCGGGTGATGTCGGCCAGATAACCGCCCCAGGCCGCGCCGAAGTCGATCAGCAGCGGCTGGCCGCGCTCCAGCTTGCGCTCCGGGCTCGCCGAGCCATGCGGGTCGGCCGAGGCCGGGCCGGCGAGCACGATCGGCTCGAACGACAGCCCGTCCGCGCCGGCGTCCAGCATCTCGGCGGCGAGCCGGCCGCGGAACGCCGTTTCGGTCATGCCGGCGGCGGCCGCGCCCAGCGCCGCGGCGAGCGCGGTCTCGCTGATCTCGATCGCCCGGCGCAGCGCGTCGACCTCGCCCGGCTCCTTCAGCAGCCGCATCCCCGAGATCGCCGCCTGCGCGTCGACGACCTCGGCGGAGGGCATGGCCCGCCGCAGCGCCTCGGCCTCGAAGACCCGCATCCGCTGCCCCTCGACGCCGATCCGCCGCGGCGCGAGTCCCGCGGCCAGCGCGGCGAAGGCGGCCTCGTAGCCGTCCGAATCCTGCCAGTAGCGCGTCTCGGCGTCGGGAACGAACGCCTGCCAGCGCGAGCGCTCCAGCACCGGCATCACCGCGTGCAGCGCGCCCTCGCGCGGGACGACCAGCAGGGTCGGCCGCTCCATCAGGTGAAAGCTCGCCCCCGTCAGGTAATAGAAGTTCGCGCCCGGCACGAGGGCGACGGCGTCGAGGTCCTCGCGCGCCATCGCGGCGCGGAGCCGCTCCAGCCGGCCGGTTTCGCCCATCTGCCTCTCCCGAGCCTATTGCACGGGGATCCTAGTATCACCTAACGTGAGGCAGTCCATCACGAGTGCCGGGCGCGGCGGCCATTGCCGGTCCGCACGACCCGGCCGGCGGCGCGCGGCGGCAAGACCGGCCGGCGACCGAAATCCAGGGGGGGAAGACAATGAGACTGATCCAGACGCTCCTCGCGGCCACCGCGGCGGGCCTCGTGTCCGCGGCCGCGGCGCAGGCCAGCACGCTCGTCTATTGCAGCGAGGGCTCGCCCGAGGGCTTCGACCCGGCGCCCTGGACCGCGGGGACCACCTTCGACGCGGCCTCGCGCACCGTCTACGACCGGCTGATCGAGTTCAAGAAGGGCTCGACCGAGACCGAGCCCGGCCTGGCCGAGAGCTGGGAGGTCGCGCCCGACGGCACGGAGATCACCTTCCACCTCCGCCCCGGCGTGAAGTTCCAGACCACCGCCTACTTCACGCCCACCCGCGAGATGAACGCCGACGACGTGGTGTTCACCTTCATGCGCCAGTTCGACAAGACCAGCCCCTGGTACGAGTATGCCCCCGGCATCGCCTGGGAATACTTCAACTCGACCATGGCGAACTCGCTGAAGGAGATCGTCAAGGTCGACGACATGACGGTGAAGTTCGTCCTCAACGGCCCGGACGCCACCTTCCTCGCCACCTTCCCGATGGACTTCGCCTCCGTCGTCTCCAAGGAATACGCCGACCAGCTCGAGGCGGCGGGGACCAAGGAGCAGCTCAACGTGCTCCCCGTCGGCACCGGCCCCTTCACCTTCGTCGACTACCAGCAGGACGCGGTGATCCGCTACCAGGCCAACCCCGAGTGGTGGAACGGCAAGCAGGCGATCGACGACCTGATCTTCGCCATCACCGTCGACGCCGGCGTGCGCCAGCAGAAGCTCGTCGCCGGCGAATGCGACATCATCCCCTACCCGAACCCGGCCGACATCGACGGGCTGAAGGCCAACGCCGACCTGACCGTCATGCAGCAGGAAGGCTTCAACATCGGCTACCTCGCCTACAACACGCTGATGCCGCCCTTCGACAAGGCCGAGGTGCGCAAGGCGCTGAACATGGCGATCAACAAGCACGCCATCATCGAGGCGGTGTTCCAGGGCGTCGGCACCGCCGCCGTCGCGCCGCTGCCGCCCACCTCCTGGGGCTTCAACGACGCGCTGACCGACGACCCCTACGATCCCGAGGCGTCCAAGGCCGCGCTCGAGGCCGCGGGCGTCAAGGACCTCTCCATGAAGATCTGGGCCATGCCGGTGCAGCGGCCCTACAACCCCAACGCCCGCCGCATGGCCGAGCTGATGCAGGCCGACTTCGCCGCGGTCGGCGTCAAGGCCGAGATCGTCTCGATGGAATGGGGCGAGTACCTCGCCCAGTCCTCCGCCAAGGACCGCGACGGCGCCGTCCTCCTCGGCTGGACCGGCGACAACGCCGACCCGGACAACTTCCTCGGCGTGCTGCTCGGCTGCGCCGCGGTCGGCGCCAACAACCGCGCCCAGTGGTGCCACCAGCCCTACGAGGACCTGATCCAGAAGGCCCGCACCACCTTCGACCAGGCCGAGCGCAAGAAGCTCTACGACGAGGCCCAGGTCGTCTTCAAGGAGCAGGCCCCCTGGGCGACCATCGCCCACTCGATCGCCACCGTGCCGATGCGCGCCAACGTCACCGGCTTCGCCCAGGACCCGGTGGGCATCCACCGCTTCGTCGGCGTCGACAAGACCGAGTAACCCCCACGACCGGCGGGCGCCGCCCCGGCGCCCGCCCCACGGGAGGCGGGCATGCTGCGCTTCATCCTCAACCGGCTCCTGCTGATCGTGCCGACCTTCATCGGCATCACCCTCGTCGCCTTCCTGTTCATCCGGCTCCTGCCCGGCGACCCGGTGATCCTGATGGCCGGCGAGCGCGGCGTCTCGCCCGAGCGCCACGCCGAGCTGATGGCGCAGTTCGGCTTCGACCAGCCGCTGTGGAAGCAGTATGGCGACTACATCTGGGGCCTGCTCCACGGCAATTTCGGCTACTCCTTCTCCACGAAGAAACCCGTCCTCTCCGAGTTCATGGCCCGCTTCCCCGCGACGCTCGAGCTCGCCTTCTGCGCCATCGTGCTCGCCACCGTCCTCGGCGTCGCCGCCGGCATCCTCTCGGCGATCCGCCGCGGCAGCTGGATCGACCAGGCGACCATGGGCGTCGCCCTCGTCGGCTACTCCATGCCGATCTTCTGGTGGGCGCTCCTCCTCATCATCTTCTTCTCCACCACCCTCGGCTGGACGCCGGTCTCGGGACGCATATCCCTCACCCAGTTCTTCCCCTCCGTCACCGGCTTCATGCTGATCGACAGCCTGCTCGCCGGCAAGCCCGCCGCCTTCTGGTCCGCCGTCCACCACCTGATCCTGCCGACGATCGTGCTCGCCACCATCCCGCTCGCGGTGATCGCCCGCCAGACCCGCTCGGCCATGCTCGAGGTGCTGGGCGAGGTCTACATCATGACCGCGAAGTCCAAGGGCCTCGCCCCCCGCCGCGTCATCTGGCTGCACGCGCTCCGCAACGCCCTCATCCCCGTCGTCACCACCATCGGCCTCCAGGTCAGCGTGCTGATGGGCGGCGCCATCCTCACCGAGACGATCTTCTCCTGGCCGGGCATCGGCAAGTGGATGATCGATTCCATCTCCCGCCGCGACTACCAGGTGGTGCAGGGCGGGCTCCTGCTGATCGCCGCGGTGGTCATGGTGGTGAACCTGACCGTCGACCTCCTCTATGGACTGATAAACCCCCGTGTCCGCCACAGATGATCCCCACCTAGGAACCGCCGAGCAGGAGCCGCTCGGCCCCCCGCCGGTCTCGCCGCTCCGCGAGAACTGGCGCTACTTCCTCGCCAACCGCGGGGCGGTGATCGGCCTCGTCGTCCTCGGCCTCATGGTGCTGATGGCGATCCTCGCGCCGCTGATCGCCCCCTTCGACCCGGCCACGCAGTTCCGCGACGCCCTCCTCGTGCCCCCGGCCTGGGTCGAGGGCGGACGCCCGCAATTCCTGCTCGGCACCGACGCCCTCGGCCGCGACATCCTCTCGCGCCTGATCTACGGCGCGCGCTACTCGCTCGCCATCGGCCTCGTCGTCGTCACCCTGGCCCTCGTCTCCGGCATCCTCGTCGGGCTGGTCGCCGGCTATTTCGGCGGCTGGGTCGACGCGCTGGTCATGCGGGTGATGGACATCATCCTCGCCTTCCCCTCGCTCCTCCTCGCGCTCGTCCTCGTCGCGATCATCGGCCCCGGCCTCTTCAACGCCATGCTCGCCATCGCCGTGGTGCTCCAGCCGCACTTCGCCCGGCTGACCCGCGGCGCGGTGATGGCGGAGAAGACCCGCGAATACGTGACCGCCGCGCAGGTCTCCGGCGCCGGCACCATGCGGCTGATGCTGGTCACCATCCTGCCGAACTGCCTCGCGCCGCTGATCGTGCAGGCGACGCTCTCCTTCTCGAACGCCATCCTCGACGCCGCCGCCCTCGGCTTCCTCGGCATGGGCGCGCAGCCGCCGACCCCGGAATGGGGCACCATGCTCGCCGAGGCGCGCGAGTTCATCACCAGCGCCTGGTGGGTGGTGACCATGCCCGGCCTCGCCATCCTGGTCACCGTCCTCGCCATCAACCTGATCGGCGACGGCCTGCGCGACACCCTCGACCCCAAGCTGAAGCGGAGCTGAGCGCGTGGGCGGCGATCGTCTCCCACCCCAGGCCATCGCCGCCGCGCTTCCGGGGGCGACGGACATCATCCAGCCGGGCGGACCCCGCGCTCCCCAGCGCCGGGGTTTCTTCCGCAACGGCGCCCGCCGGGCGGCATGCGCATGTCGCCCGGCTCGACGCGCAGCGGTCGGGACGGAGACGCGGGAACCCCGTTCGCTTCCGAAGGGGCTCCCGGCCTCCCCGCCTCCCGAGCGGCTAGCGCGGTCCCACGACGGCGCCCGCCGGGTGACATGCGCATGTCACCCGGCTCGACGCGGAGCGGTCGGGACGGGGACGGCGGAACCTCGAAGTGAGTCACACGGCGCCGCGAAATGCGGCGCTGATAACGGTGCAATGATTTTCACCGTTTATATTCAAAATATTTCGAAATATATTTGCGCGCAATTTACAAAATTCTTGCAGAAATCGTGCACGCCTCCGCGGCCTGACCACAACGAGATCGGGCGGTCTTCCCCGTCCGATCGACGTCATGGCGCCGAAGCTCCGTCGATCGCCGGAACGGATCCCTCCTCTCCGGTCTCACGCCATCTTCCGGCCACGAGACGAGAACGCATAAAACGCGCCGGCGGCAGTCGGGGCGCGCTCAATACCGGCGCCATGGCTTCCGCGACGGCGCGTCCCGCGCCTGCCAGCCGTCGTCGCCCGTCGCCTCCGCAACCCTCGCCCGCACGCCGCGCCGCAGGCGTGGCTGCGCCCGCCGAACGCAATATCATCGTCCCGCGGCGTCCCTTCCACGCCGCCCGCGCCGAGGCTTCCTGATGCCGCTCCTCGAGGTCCGCAACCTGACCGTCTCCTTCCCGACCGCCGCCGGGCGCTTCCACGCCGTGCAGGGGCTCGACGTCTCGGTCGACGCCGGCGAGGTGCTGGCGATCGTCGGCGAGTCGGGCTCCGGCAAGTCGGTCGCCATGCTGGCGGTGATGGGCCTGCTGCCGCCGATCGCCGAGGTGACGGCCGACGCCATGCGCTTCGACGGCCGCGACCTGCTGCGCCTCACCCCGCGCGAGCGGCGCGCCATGTCGGGGCGCGAGATCGCCATGATCTTCCAGGAGCCGATCGCGAGCCTCAACCCCTGCTTCACCATCGGCTTCCAGATCGAGGAGACCCTGCGCGAGCATACCGGCCTCTCCGCCGCCGACCGCCGCCGCCGCGCCGTCGAGCTCCTCGCCCAGGTCGGCATCCCGCAGCCGGAGGAGCGGCTCGCCTCCTTCCCGCACCAGATGTCCGGGGGCCAGTGCCAGCGCGTGATGATCGCCATCGCCACCGCCTGCACGCCGCGCCTGCTGATCGCCGACGAGCCGACCACCGCGCTCGACGTCACCGTGCAGAAGCAGGTGCTCGACCTGCTGCTGCGCCTCCAGGCCGAGCACGGCATGGCGCTGGTGCTCATCACCCACGACATGGGCGTGGTGGCCGAGACCGCCGACCGCGTGGTGGTCCAGTACAACGGCCGCAAGATGGAGGACAGCGACGTCCTGACCCTCTTCGAGAATCCGACGAGCCCCTACACCCGCGCGCTCCTCTCCGCGCTCCCGGAGAACGCCAAGGGCGGCCGGCTCTCCACCGTCTCCTCCTTCGTCCCGCCCGCGGAGCTGATCGGATGAGCGCGCCCGCCAATCCTGCCGCCCCGGTGCTGGAGACGCGGGGGATCATCCGCGACTACGTGTCCGGCGGCATGTTCGGGGGCACGCGCACCGTCCGCGCGCTCAAGGGCATCGACCTCAAGGTCGAGCGTGGCAGCACGCTCGCCATCGTCGGCGAGAGCGGCTGCGGCAAGTCGACGCTCGCCCGCATCATCACCATGATCGACGCGCCCACCGGCGGCGAGCTGCTGATCGACGGCGCGAGGGTCGACATCGGGCGCGCCGCCGTCCCCCACGACCTGCGCCGCAAGGTGCAGATCGTGTTCCAGAACCCCTATGGCTCGCTGAACCCGCGCCAGAAGATCGGCGACGTGCTGGCCGAGCCGCTGAAGCTCAACACCGCGATGCCCGCCGCCGAGCGGCGCGAGCGGGCGATGGAGATGCTGCTGCGCGTCGGCCTGCGCCCCCAGCACTTCAACCGCTACCCGCACATGTTCTCCGGCGGCCAGCGCCAGCGCATCGCCATCGCCCGCGCCATCATGGTCCATCCCCGGCTCCTCGTCCTCGACGAGCCGGTCTCGGCGCTCGACCTCTCGGTGCAGGCGCAGATCCTGAACCTCCTTCAGGACCTGCAGGACGAGTACGACCTCACCTACGTCTTCATCTCCCACGACCTCTCGGTGGTGCGCCACGTCGCCGACGACGTCATGGTGATGAACCTCGGCGAGGCGGTCGAGTACCGCAGCCGCGACGCCATCTTCGCCGCCCCCGAGCACCCCTACACCCGCACCCTCTTCGCCGCGACGCCCCGCATCAGCGTCGACCGCATCCGCGACCGCGTCGCGCGCAAGGCCGCCGCCAGCCCCCCGCCGCCCGCCTGAGGTTCCTCGGACCCCGGCGCCGCAGTCGGGCCGACGAGGGCCGGAGCGGCCCGGCATCCCCTGCGCCGGCTCACCGCGTCATGCGGTTGTGGGCCGCTTCATGCGCCCGACGCGGGCGGCGACAAGCGGGGGGCGTCCTCCGGCATCGGGCCGATCGCCTCGAACCCTGCCCTGAACATCGTTTCCGCGAACAAGGACCAATCGGCCCTCCCGGTCGCGCCACCCGTGCAAGAGCAGATCACACTGCACGACAGTGGAGCGGAGCCCCGGCCGGAAGCAGGTCGCAACGGCGCCGCCAGACGGATTTGACCCGTGGCAAATCCGTCCGCGATCGCCCCTCGGAGGGCGAGCGCGTTGCCGCGCTCGCCGGGGCGCTCACGGACGGATTGCGCGCTTCCGCAGAAATCGGCGCCCCTGACGGCTTCCGCGCGCAACCGCGCTCCAGCCGTCGGCGCGGCGAAAGCCATGCTTTCGCTTGTCGCGCCGGGCCTCGCGGGCAAGCCCGCTTCGGTTGGTCGGTCGGTCGGCGCGGGCACCCCGTGGATGCAGCAGAGCAGACAGGCGTCGTGCAGTGTGGAGCAGATTATTATATTATAACAAACTTATATAAATCAAAGGCTTGCCTAATTTTCACGCGTGAACACCGGGGACGAAGTCGGCGCCGGCCCCGCCCGGTCGGGCGGAGCCGGCGACCGGCCGGATCCGGTCACCCCGCCGGCGCCTCCCGTCGGGCCTTCGCCAGCTGCCCGGCATAAGCGAGCGCCGACAGCATGTTGACGTGGTTCGCCTTGCCGGTCCCCGCGATGTCGAAGGCGGTGCCGTGGTCGACCGAGCTCCGGTCGATCGGCAGCCCCAGCGAGACGTTGACGGCGGTGTCGAAGGCGACGAGCTTGATCGGGATATGCCCCTGGTCGTGATACTGGGCCACCACCAGGTCGAAGGCCCCGTTATAGGCGCGGTGATAGACCGTGTCCGCCGAGATCGGCCCCACCACGTCGATCCCCTCCGCCCGCGCCGCCGCCACCGCCGGGGCGAGGAACTCCTCGTCCTCGGTCCCGAACAGCCCATGCTCCCCGCAATGCGGATTCAGCCCCGCCACCGCGATCCGCGGCGCCTCGAGCCCCATCCGCCTGAGGTGCCGGTGCCCGGTCCGGATCGTCTCCAGCACCCGCTCCGGCCGCGCCCGCTCGATCGCCGTCCGGAGCGAGACATGGGTCGAGACATGGATGACATTGAGCCGCTCCGAGGCCAGCAGCATCCACGACGCCTTCTGCCCCGTCAGGTGCGCCAGGAGCCCGGTATGCCCGTCATAATGATGCCCCGCCGCGTTCAGCGCCTCCTTGTTGATCGGCGCCGTGACGATCCCCGCCGCCCGCCCGTCCCGCGCCCACTCGACCGCGGTCCGGATATACTGGAACACCGCCTCCCCGCAGCGCGGGCTCAGCACCCCGAACCGGTCCGGCAGCCCCTCGACCGGCACGTCGATCACCGCGATCCCCTCGCCCCCCGGCGCGCCCAGCGGCAGCCCGACCCCCGACGCCGCCAGCGCCCGCCCGAGCACCCCGCGATCCCCCACCACGGCGAACGCCCGCCGCTCCTCCGCCGGCAACGCCGCCAGCGCCTTCACCGTCACCTCCGGTCCCACGCCGGAGGGGTCGCCCATGGTGATCACGATCGGGCGGTCGGTCGAGACGGTCATCGTCATTCCTCTTCTGTCGGCGATTCGCGTTGTAAACTAGCCAAACCCCCTCGGCGGAACTCAGCTATCCATTAATTCTCAGGGTCTTGTCTCGCCTCCAGCTTTCCGTTCGGCAAGCGCTTTTCCCTTCACACTTTACATCTTTACCTGTAAGCTCCAGCAAAAGCAAACGGGGATTGGCCATGCGGGCGCTCATCGTCGCCGACGATCTCACCGGGGCGCTCGACAGCGCCGTGACGCTGGCGGCGGCGGGGCTGGCGGTCGTGGCGGCGCGGCGGCCGGGCGACGTGGCGGCGGCGCTGGCGGAGCGGCCGGACGTGCTCGCGGTCAGCACCGCCTCGCGCGAGGGCGGGGCGGCGGCGGCGCGGGAGGCGGTGGCGGCGGCGCTGGACGCCGTGGGCGTCCTGCCGGAGATCGTGCTCAAGAAGGTGGATTCGCGGCTCAAGGGCCATGTCGCGGTCGAGGTCGCGGCGACGGCGGCGCGCGCGGGATTGGCGCGGGCGGTGGCGGCGCCAGGGGTGCCGTCGCAGGGGCGGACGGTGGCGGACGGGCGGCTGCGGGGCCCGGGCGTGGCGGCGCCGATCGATGTCGCGGCGGCGCTCGCGGGGGCGGGGCTGGAGGTGGAGGTCCCCGACACCGACGGCGACGGGGACTTCGACGCGGCGGTGGCGCGCGCGCTGGGCGGGTCGCCGGCGCTGCTGGTCGGGGCCGCGGGGCTGGCGGCGGCGCTGGGGCGGCGGCTGGGGCGCGAGGGGGCGGCGGCGCGGCCGCGGGTGGAGGCGCCGATCCTGCTGGCCATCGGATCGCGGGATCCGATCACGCTCGCACAGGTGGCGCGGCTCGAGGCGGCGGGGAGGACGGCCGTGCTGGCGCCGGACGGCGTCTGCGGGGCGGCGCCCGCGGGGCCTGTGGCGCTGGTGCGGCTGACGGCGGCGGAGGGGCGCGGGTTCGATCCGGCGGCGGCGGGGGCACGGTTTGCGGAGGGCATCGCCCGGATGGCGGAGCGGGGCGGTTTCGCGACCGTCCTCGGCTGCGGGGGCGAGACGGCGGACGCGATCCTGGGCGCGCTCGGGGTCGGGGTGCTGCGGGTCGAGGGCGAGATCTTGCCCGGCGTCCCGGTCTCGGCGATGCTTGCCGGCGGGCGGCCGATGCGGCTCGTCACCAAGTCCGGCGGATTCGGCGGCGAGGACGCGCTGGCGCAGGTGGTCGAGGCGGCGGTCGGGCCGCGGGAGGCGGCGTGACGATGGACGGCAGCGGACCTGAGGAACGGGGCGAGGGCGCGCGGGCGCGGCCGGGGCTCGCCGACCGGGTCTATCACCTGCTCTACAGCCGGATCGCCAACGGCGACTATCCGGCGAACCAGCGGCTGCCCTCGGAGAAGGCGCTGGCCGACGAGTTCGGGGTGTCGCGGCCGATCCTGCGCGCGGCGCTGGAGCGGCTGCGCGACCAGGGGCTGGTGCATTCGCGGCAGGGGGCGGGGAGCTTCGTGCGCGAGGTGCGGTCGGCGCCGCTCGGCTTCGCGCGGGTGGAGACGATCGCCGACATCCAGCGCTGCTACGAGTTCCGCATCTGCATCGAGACCACGGCGGCGCGGCTGGCGGCGGCGCGGCGGGACGCCGAGGCGCTCGCCGAGATCGAGACGGCGCTGTCGCTGATGGAGGGGGCGACGGATTCGCGGACGCACCGCGAGGACGCCGACTTCGCCTTCCACCTCGCGATCGCCCGGGCGGCGAACAACCAGTATTTCGAGGCGTCGATGCGGGCGCTGCGCGAGCACATCTATGTCGGCATGAAGCTGCACGGCCAGTCGCTGATGACCGACGGGGGGCGGGCGCTCAAGGCCGTGTTCGGCGAGCATTCGGCGATCTTCGCGGCGATCCGCGACGGGGACGGCGCAACGGCGGAGCTGCTGATGCGCGGCCACCTGGAGCATTCGCGCGACCGCCTGTTCGGCGGCGCGCTGATCGATCTGAGCCGGGCATGAGAGATGTCACACAGTGGGACGCTATCTAACCTTTTGATTCAGGCCATAAATCTTCGTGATGTGTAGTTATCCACAGGCTGCGGCCGCCGCTTACGCGGGGGCCGCCAGCCCGTGCCGGACGAGCAGGTCCGCGATCTTCGCGTCCTGCTCGGGGTCGGGCAGGAGCGCCGGCTGACGGCTGGCGCCGACCGAGGGATCCATCAGGTAGAGCGCGCGCTTGACGAGCGCGGGCGGGTAGCCGAGCCCGTAGAGATCCTTGCGGAAGGCGCCGAAGGCGGCCTGCGCCGCCTCGGCGGCGGCGCGGTCGCCGGCGTTGAAGCCGCGGGTGATGGCGGCCAGCGTGTCGGGCATGACGTTGCCGAGGCCGGAGATGCAACCCTTGGCGCCGTTCTCGAACGCCCAGAGCACGAGGTGGTCGGGGCCGGAGTAGACCTCGAAGCCGGGCACGTCGCGGGAGACGGCGAGGTATTCCTCCAGCGTCGCCTGCGCGCCGCCCGAATCCTTGATGCCGGCGATGTTGCCGTGGGCGGCGAGCGCCCGCGCCGTCTCCGGCTCGATGTGGTTCTGGGTGCGGGCGGGGATGTCGTAGAGGTAGACCGGCGTCGTCACCGCGTCGGCGACGCTGGAGAAGTGGCGGATCAGCCCGTCCTGGGTGCAGGCGATGAAGAACGGGGTGATGACGGCAATGCCGTCCACCCCGATCGCGGCGAACGCCTTCGCGAGGAGGATCGTCTCGAAGGTCGCCGGCATCCCGGCGTTGACGATGACCCGGGCCTTGCCCCCGACCTCGTCCACGACCTCGCCGCAGAGCCGGACCTTCTCGTCGAAGGTCAGCGCGGTGAAGTCGCCATTGGTGCCGGCGCACATGATGTTGTTGCCCGCGGCGACCTGCCGGCGGACCTGGGCGCGCGTGGCGGCGTAGTTGACGGTCTCGTCGTCGTTGAAGCAGGTGACGAGGGCGACGAAGGCTTGCTTGGTCATGGGCGCGGCGCTCCTCAGTAGGCGGCTTCGTAGATTTCGAGGATGTCGGCCTCGGAGAGGTCGACGGGGTTCCAGTCGAGCAGGCGCCGGATGGCGTGCGCCTCCTTCGCCGAGGCGGGCAGGTCGTCCCGGGGCACGCCATGGGCGCGGAGCGCCATGTCGAGGCCGAGGCGCTGGCAGAAGTCCGTGGCCCCGCCGAGCACCTGCTGGCGGCCCTCGGCGCCGAAGCCGAGGGCGCGGGCGATCTGCGCGGTCTTGTCGGGGACGGCGGGCGCGTTCGCCGCGAGGGTGTGCGGGAAGATCAGCGCGTTGGCGATGCCGTGGGCGAGCTTGTGCCGGGTGCCGAGCGGGTAGGAGATCGCGTGGCCGGCGGTGGTGTTGACCGGGCCGAGGCAGACGCCGCCGTAGAAGGCGGCGAGCGCCAGCCCGGCGCGCGCCTCGAGGTCGCCGCCATCCTCGACGGCGCGGGCGAGATAGCGGCCGACGAGCTCGATCCCCTGCAGCGCGTAGGCGTCGATGATCGGGTGCGACCGCCTGGAGGTGAAGGCCTCGACGCAGTGGGCCATGGCGTCGACGCCGGTCGCGGCGGTGACGGCGGGCGGGACCGAGACGGTCAGCGCCGGGTCGATGATCGCGATGTCGGCGAGCATGTGGACGCTCTCGGTCGCGACCTTGTTGAGCGTCGCCGGGTCGGTCACCAGCGCGCGGGTGCCGACCTCGGAGCCGGTGCCGGCGGTGGTCGGGATCTGGGCGAGGCGGACCTGCCGCGCCGGGGCGCGGTTCGGGCCGGAGATGTCGGAAAGGGCGAGGTCCGAGGTGGCGAGCACCGCGACGAGCTTCGCCAGATCCATGGCGCTGCCGCCGCCGAAGCCGATGACGGCGTCGGCCTGCGCCGCCTTGGCGGCGGCGACGGCGGCCTCGAGGTTGGGGAGGTCGGGCTCGGGCTTGACGTCGCCGAAGAGGGTGGCGTCCTTCAGCCCGAGGATCGACAGGCGGGCGGCGTTGACCTTGTCGGCGACGACGAAGGGCCGCCGGACGCCGGCGGCGGCGAGCCACGGGGCGAGGGTCTCGACCTGGCCGACGCCGAAGCGGACGACGGGCGGGCGCTGCATCTCGAGCGGGCTGGCGAGCGTGAGCATCGGGAGGTCCTCCTCAGGCGACCGCGAGCCGGCGGGCCTTCTGGACCTCCGGGTCGGGGTCGAGGCCGGCGGCGAGCAGGCGGCGGGTATAGGGCTGTTGCGGGGCGCCGAAGATGGCGCGGACCGGGCCGGTCTCGACGACGCGGCCCTTCTCCATGACCATGACGTGGTCGGCGAAGTCGCGCACGACCGGCAGGTCATGGGCGATGAAGATGAAGGCGATGCCGAGCTCGCGCTTGAGCTTGCCGAGGAGCTCGATCACCTGCGCCTGGATCGAGACGTCGAGGGCGGAGACCGCCTCGTCGGCGATGATCAGCTCGGGCTCCAGCGCCAGCGCCCGGGCGATGGCGATGCGCTGGCGCTGGCCGCCGGAGAACTGGTGCGGGTAGCGGTCGGCGTGCTCGGGGGCGAGGCCGACCTGCGCCAGCAGCTCGGCGACGCGCCCGCGCCATTTCGGCTTCGGCAGGATGTCGGGATGGATGACCCAGGCCTCGGAGATGATCTGGTAGATCGACATCCGCGGGTTGAGCGACTGGGTCGGATCCTGGAACACCATCTGGATCTCGCGGCGCATCGCGTAGAGCTCGCGGGGCGGCATGGCGAGGAGGTCGCGGCCCTTCCAGAGCGCGCGGCCCGAGTCGGCCTCGATCAGCCGCAGGATGGCCTTGGCCACGGTGGACTTGCCCGAGCCCGACTCGCCGACGACGGCGAGGACCTCGCCCTTCTGCAGCTCGAAGGAGACGTCGTTGAGCGCCCTGTACGGCCCGAAGGTCTTGACGACGTGCTCGACCTTGAGGATCGGCTCGCCGCCCGGGGCGGGGTCGGCCATCGCGCCCTTGCCCGGCGCGGCGGAGATGAGCTTGCGCGTGTAGGGATGCTCGGCGTGGTGGTAGATGTGGTCGGGGGTTCCTGCCTCGACGATCTCGCCCTGGTTCATCACCACCACCCGGTCGGCGACCTCGGCGACGACGCCGAGGTCGTGGGTGATGAGGACGAGGCCCATTCCCATCTCGTCCTGGAGCTCCTCGAGGAGCTTCAGCACCTCGGCCTGGACGGTGACGTCGAGCGCGGTGGTCGGCTCGTCGGCGATGATGATGTCGGGCTTCATGGCGAGCGCCATGGCGATCATCACGCGCTGGCGCTGGCCGCCGGAGAACTGGTGCGGGTACTTGTCGAGCGAGCCCTGCGGGTCGGGGATGCCGACGCGGGTCATCAGGTCGAGGGCGCGGGCGGCGGCCTCGGCGGCGGGGACGCCGTGGACGCGCATCACCTCGCGGAGCTGCCAGCCGACCGTCCAGACCGGGTTCAGGTGGCTGAGCGGATCCTGGAAGATCATCGCGATGCGCTTGCCGTTGATGCGGCGGCGCTCCTCGGACGTGGCTTTCAGCAGGTCCTTGCCGTCGAAGAGGATCTCGCCGGAGACGATCTCGCCCGGGGGGCAGTCGATCAGGTTCAGGATCGCCGAGGAGGAGACCGACTTGCCCGAGCCCGACTCGCCGAGGATGGCGAGGGTCTCGCCCCAGTCGACGTGCCAGCTGACGTTGCGGACGGCGTCGACGACGCCGCGGGCGGTGTGGAAGCGGACCGAGAGGTTGCGGACTTCGAGGAGGTGGGTCACTTGGCTGCTCCCTTGCGGGGGATTTCGAGGCGCCAGCGCTGGGCGGGATCGAGGGCGATGCGGAGCCAGTTGGAGAGGAGGTTGAGCGAGAGCGTGGTCAGGATGATCGCGAGGCCGGGCCAGAAGGCAAGCCACCAGGCGTTGGCGAGGTACTGCTTGCCCTGCGCGACCATCAGGCCCCAGGTGATCTCGGGCGGCTGGATGCCGATGCCGAGGAAGGAGAGGGCGCTCTCGGCGAGCATGACGAAGGCGAAGTCGAGGGTGGCGATGGTGACGAGCGTCGGGATCGTCATCGGCAGGATGTGGCGCAGCACGATCCGGGAGGGCGAGGCGCCCATCACCTGCGCGGCCTGGACGAACATGCGCTCCTTGATCTCGAGCACCTCGGCGCGGGTGGTGCGCAGGTAGATCGGGATGCGGGTGATCGCGAGGACGAGGATGACGTTCCCGACCGACGGCGACAGCATGTAGAGCACGATCACCGCGAGGAGCAGCGAGGGGAAGGACATGATGACGTCGGCGAGGCGCATGATCGCGGCGCCGGCCCATTTCGGGCCGTAGCCGGCGATCAGGCCGAGCCCGGCGCCGATGGTGGCCGAGAGGGCGACGGCGCCGGCGGCGATGGTCAGCGTGTTCTGCGCCGCGACGACGATGCGGGCGAGGAGCGGCCGGCCGAGGGCGTCGGCGCCGAGGATCATCAGCCAGCCGTGCTCGAGGCTGAAGGGCGCGAGGTTGCGGCCGCGGAGGTTCTGCTTGGTGGCGGCCTCGCCGAGGAGGACGGGGCCGAGGATCGCGCAGAGGATCATCAGGAGCAGGAACAGCACCGCGGCGGTGGCGAACTTGTCGCGCCAGAGCATGGCGAGGACGACGCCGAGGGAGCTCTTCTCGCGGGCGGGGGTGAGGGGGGGCGCCATGGTCATCGTGCTCACGTCCGGATGCGGGGATCGAGCAGCGCGTAGGCGAGGTCGATCGCGAGGTTCATGACGAAGATCGCCAGCGCGGTGACCATGATCGCCGCGAGGATCACGTTGAAGTCGCGGGTGAGGATCGAGTCGATCATCAGCTTGCCGACGCCGGGGAAGCCGAAGATCGTCTCGACCACCACCGCGCCGTTGAGGAGCGCCGCCGCCTGGTCGCCGATCACGGTGATGACCGGCAGCATGGCGTTCCGCAGCGTGTGGACGAAGATGATCGAGCGGTCGGAGACGCCCTTCGCCCGGGCGGTCTTGACGTAGGCCGAGCCGAAGGCCTGCACCATCGAGCCGCGCACCACCTGGAGGATCAGGCCGAAGGGCCGGATGAACAGGACGGCGATCGGCAGGATCCAGTGGGCGACCGAGCCGGTGCCCGAGGTCGGCAGCCAGCCGAGGCCGATGGCGAAGACGGTGATGCCGACGATGGCGATCCAGAAGTCCGGGGCCGAGGCGCCGATCAGCGAGATGAAGGTCACGGCGCGGTCGAACAAGCCCCCGGGGCGGAAGGCGGCGAGCGAGCCGACGACGATCGCCGCGACGGTGACCAGCGTCATGGTGATGGCCGCGAGCCAGAGCGTCCACACGAAGGCCTGGAGCACCACGTCGATGGCCGGCCGCGCCTGGCGCAGGCTCTCGCCGAAGTCGAGGTGCAGGACGTCCCAGACGTAGCGCCCGAACTGGACGATCAGCGGATCGTTGAGCCCGTGCAGGTCGCGGAACTGGTCGATCATCTCCTGCGACGCGTCGACCGGCAGGAACAGCGCCGCCGGGTCGCCGGTAAGCCGGGAGAGGAAGAAGACCATGACGAGGAGCAGGACGAGCGAGACGAAGCTCGACAGGATACGCGTGGCGTATCTGGGCATGGCCTTCCTCCGGTTTCGACTGGCTGGGGACCGGGAGGCGACGGCGCGCCGCCTCCCGGGAAGCGCCTCACTTGAAGGCGATGTCGGCGAGCTCGAGCTGCGAGTTGGTCGCGATCGTCGGCGTGAACGCGATCTTGTCGCCGACGCGGGCGAAGCTGACCATGTGGAAGAGCAGCACGTCGGGCACCACCTCGTCGTGGAGGTAGGCGAAGAGCGCCTGCCAGGCCTTGGTCCGCTCGTCCCCGGTCGCCGCGGTGGCGGTCGCGATCATCTCGTCGACCTTGGGATCGGAGATCCCGGACTGGCGGCCGTCGCTCGCATACTTGAAGAACATCGAGAACACCGGGTCGCCCCGGCTGTTGTCGTGCTGCACCGCGAGCATCTGCGGCGGCCGGCCCTCCTTGTAGGGCTTGGAGTAGAGCTCCTCCTGCTGGGCGACCTCAACCATCTGCACCTCGACGGTGAAGCCGACGTCCTGGAGCATCTGCTGGATCGCCTCGATCACCTCGACGACGCCGGGGAAGAGGTTCGACCGCCCGATCAGGTAGAGCGTGGCGTCGACCGGCACGCCGTCGGCCTTGGCCTCGGCGAGCAGCGCCTTGGCCTGCTCGGGATCGAACGGATACTGCTGCACGTCCGGGTTCCAGCCGAGCGTGGTCGGCGGCACCATGGCGACGGCGCTGACCACGCCCTCGGGCAGGAGCGTGCCGATGAAGGCGTCGCGGTCGACCGCCATGTTGAGCGCCCGGCGCACGCGGATGTCGCTGATCGGGTCGATCGCGCTGTCGATGCGCAGGTAGAGCGTCTCGGAGTTGAGATAGGAGATGTCGGTGTCGGGATTGGTCGCGTCGGCCGCGGCGATCGACGGCGCGAGGTCGGCCTCGCCCTGCGCGACCATGGCGGCGGCGACCGCCGGGTCGGTGCGGAAGACGTAGGTGGCCTTCTCCACCGCCGGCTTCTCGCCCCAGTAGTCGTCGCGGCGCTCCAGCGTGATCGACTGGCCCGGCTCCCAGCCAGAGAGCTTGTAGGGCCCGGTGCCGACGGGGTCGCGGACGAACTCGACCGGGGTCTCGGAGGGGACGATGGTCACGAGCGACATCAGGAGCGGCAGGATCGGCTGGGCCGGGGCCGCGGTGATGTCGACGGTGTTGTCGTCGACGACGTTGAAGGTGAGCTTGGTGTCGCCGAAGTAGCGCGGCGTCTCGCAGGTCAGCTTGTCGCTGGTGGCGCGCTCGAAGGAGGCCTTGACGTCGCCGGCGTCGAAGGCGGAGCCGTCGGAGAAGGTGACGCCCTTGCGCAGGTGGAAGCGCCAGGTCCCGTTCCCGAGATCCTCCCACGACTCGGCGAGGCGCGGCATGACGCCCGCGCCGCCCTTGACGTCGAACTGGGTCAGCGTCTCGTTGACGTTCTGCATGATGATGCGGCCGATGTTCGACCGCGTGGCCATGCAAGGCTCCACGAGGTCGATGTCCTCGCCGAGCACGATCGTCACGTCCTGCGCCAGCGCCGGCGCGAGCGGCAGCAGCGCGAGCGCCGTGGACAGCAGCAGCGTTCTGTTCATCCGGTTTCCTCCCTGAGGATGTTCGCAGGCCCCCGCCGTTACGGGGGCCCGACGCCGGAGAGCCTGCCATCGCGGGCCGCTGTTGTCAACATGATAAGTCATGTCACAGGTTCCTTGCCTATTCTTGGAGGCCCGGAAACTAGTTAAGCGTTGTAATGTAAAGATTTTATCACTGGCGCCGCATCGCCGCGGCGCGCGATTTCCAACTTGACAACGTGCGCGAAGTTGTCCATTCGGAGGCCACACGGACGCAACGGAGGGCGCGCGGATGACCCCGGACGAGATCGCTCGGCGGATGACTGGACGAATCGAGCCGGCGGGGGCCGGGCGGGCGGAGGCGTTCCTCGCCTCGCCGGTGGTCCACAACCACGCGGCCTTCCTGCAATGGCTGCCGGACGGCGCGCTCGCCTGCGCCTGGTTCGGCGGCACGCTGGAGGGGCGCTCCGACATCTTCGTGCATCTCGCCACCCTCGCGCCGGGCGCGACGGAATGGAGCGCCGCCGACCGGGTCTCCGACGACCCCGACCGCTCGGAGCAGAACCCGGTGATCTTCTCCGATCCCGACACCGGCGCGCCCGGCCTCTTCCACACCGCCCAGCCCGGCGGCCGGCAGGAGGAATGCGTGGTGCGCTTCCGCCCGCTCGAGCGCGGGCCGGAGGGCGTCCGCTCCGGCGCGCCGCGCACGCTCGACCTCGCCAAGGGGACGTTCATCCGGGCGCAGGTGACGCTCCGCGACGACGGCGCCTGGATGCTGCCGCTCTTCCTCTGCCGCACCACGTCGGGGGCGCGCTGGACCGGCAGCCACGACGTGGCCGCCGTGGCGACCAGCGCCGACCGCGGCGCGAGCTGGGAGGTGGTCGAGGTGCCGGGCTCGACCGGCTGCGTCCACATGACGCTCGTGCCGCTCGGAGCGGGGCGCATCGCCGCGTTCTTCCGGCGGCGGCAGGCGGACTTCGTCTACCGCACCGAGAGCGCCGACGGCGGGCGCAACTGGTCGGTCCCCGAGGCGACCGACGTGCCGAACAACAACTCCTCGATCGTGGCGATCGCGCTCGGCGACGGGCGGGTGGCGCTCCTGTGCAACCCGGTCGGCGCGGCGGATTCGGCGGCGCGGCGCGAGTCCCTCTACGACGAGCTCGGCGAGGGCGACGACGGCCGCGGCGATCCCGCCGGCGGCGTCGCCGCGATCTGGGGCGTGCCGCGCGCGCCGCTGACCTTGTGCGTCTCCACCGACGGCGGCCGCACCTTCCCGCGCCGCCGCATCGTCGAGGACGGGCCGGGCGCCTGCCTCTCCAACAACGCGCTCGACGGCAAGAACAAGGAGCTGTCCTACCCGGCGATGGTCGAGGGCCCCGACGGCCGCCTGCACCTCGCCTTCACCTTCCACCGCCGCGCCATCAAGTACGTGGTCCTCGACCGCGACTGGATCGACGCGGCCTAGGCGGCCGCGCCCTCGCCTGCGGCACGGCCCGGGCGGGGCGCGACCCCGCCCTCGCCGGGCGGCATGGCGCAGGCGGACGCGCGCCCCCCTCCCGGACCGGCGCGCGGCACGGCGAACAACCGACGGCCCCCTTCTCCCTTCTCCCTTCTCCCTTCTCCCTTCTCCCTTCTCCCTTCTCCCTTCTCCCTTCTCCCTTCTCCCTTCTCCCTTCTCCCTTCTCCCTTCTCCCTTCTCCCTTCTTCCTTCT